>JAOABA010000011.1 GCA_026418625.1 Candidatus Kapaibacterium sp. | reverse complement strand
GCATATAACTGGACAGGTAGCTTAGCTGAAAACCAAACTCAGGAAATTACTTTACATTCAGGTTACAAATTCACCCCCGCTGCACCTTGGGGACCATACACTCTTTCAGCTTGGACAACAAACCCAAGAGGAACAAATGCTGAAGCAAACAATTATCCAGATGCTAATTCAGGAAATGACAGAGCCACTGTTAATGTTAGCCCAATACTTAACGATGCAGGTTTCGTCGATGCTGAAGCAATGCTACCCTTGGATGTGGGTTATCAGCGAGTATTGTTGAAAATTAAAAACTATGCTCCAAAACCCCTAACAAGCGTAGTTGTCAATTACTCAATTGACGGTGTTACACAAACCCCAACTTATGTCAGTGGAATAAATTTAGCTAGAAATCAAGAAATGATTGTTGACTGTGGAACTTATTATTTCGGCACTGGTATTCGACCATATTTAATTGAAGCTTGGACATCATTGCCAAATGGCGTTCCAGATGAAGTTCCAGATAACGACAGAGGTCAATTCGAAGTATATAAAGCACTCTCAGGCGGAACTTATACAATAGGACCAATTGGCTCTGATTATAAATCAGTCAGAGATGCAATGGACTTTATCTCTTATTGGGGTCTCGCAGGTCCTGTTACATTCTTAGTTAGACCGGGAACATATCAAGCCGGTATTACAGTTCTTCCCAGAGGAACAAGACAATATCCAATTACATTTAAATCAATTTCAGGCAATAATTATGACGTTATTATAGAATATAGTGCCACTTCAACTGCAAATAACTTCTTGTTTAAATTCCAAGGCTATAACTCAATAGCGTTTGACAATATTACCTTCAATGCTAATGGAACAAACTTTGCCACTATCATTGAGCTGACCGGTGGTAATAATAATATTACATTCACCAATTGTGTTTTCAATGGTAGAGCTAATGCTCCTAAAACAGCTGATTTTGTTCTGATCAAATCATTAAATAATCCTGTAACTAATTTAACTTTATTGAACAACGTTTTCAATAATGGTTCTGCTCCTTTGTGGCATACTTCTCCAACAGGTGTTTGGTCTTCCAACTTCCTAATTAAGGAAAACAGCTTTGGAAACTTCACTTGGCAGGGTGTTCATATTGAACAAACTAATAATGTCCAGATTACTGATAACAACTTCTTCTCCTTACCCGGTTATGAAGTTGCTATCTACACTATGAATGCCACAACTATTAAAAACAACAGAATTAATGGTTTCACTGGTAATACTACAACTGCACTTGGAACTTTAGTTGGTGGAATTATTGATATTCATACTGATCCATCTGCCGGTCCAGTTGAAATTACTGGAAATAGTGTAGCAGGTTCCAACGGTCATGGTTTCTATCTCCAAGGTATGTCAAACTTGAATTTACAGAACAATATTGTTAATGTTTCATTAACTTCTACCGGAATTAACAGAGCTGGTGTTTTATTAACAGGAGTTGCTAATTCAACTACACCTGCTATGATTAAAAACAATGATATCAAAGGAACAAATCTACACGGTATTTTCCTTAATTCCAACTCTTTCGCCAAAGTATACTTTAACAAAGTTATGATTTCCGGAGGAAGCAAAACCGGAATGGAAATCAGTGGTGGTTCTGGTGGCTGGATTGCTAACAATATGATTGGAGCTAACACTGCTACTGGTCTTTTAATTAATAGCCCAAATACAGCTAACATTTTCTATAATACTATTGTTGCAACCGGTTCACTACCTGCAGTTAATATTTCTAATGTAGGCACCGGCTTGAATATGAAGAGAAATATATTCTACAACAATGGTGGTGGTGTTGCATTCCAATTGACTGGAACAGCACCTTATAACTATCAATCAAATGAAAATAACTTCTTCTCCACCGGTGCAAATATTGGCAACGTTAATGGAACACTTGTTGCTAATATGACTACACTAAGAAATCTCACAGGTAAAGAATTAACTTCTGCTAACTCAGAATTATTCTTTATGGGACCAACAGATTTCAGACTTACAAAAATAAATCCAGCAGTAGTTTATAATTATCCATTGCCAGACGCTGCAGCTTTAAGAGATGAAATTGAAAAATTTGATTTCACAAATGAAGAAAGAGCTAAAAACATTTACTATGCTGGTGCTGATAATATTATTACAACCATTACAATTCTTGAGCAGCCAAAAGGAATTGTTAATTGCTTAGGAACAACAAATCAAATGTTTATTGTTGTTGCCGACATTGATTTTGGTGCCACTTTAACATATCAATGGTATAAAGATGGTGTTGCAATTGATAAAGCAACCGATCCTATTCTTACTTTACCAGCATTAACACACGAAATGGGCGGTGTTTACTATTGCGATATCAAAGGAACCGGTGGTGCTGATGATGTTACTACAGAAAGAGTTCTTCTCTACACATTAAGAACAACCGAAATCACAACTCAACCCGAAACTCAAATGTCTGATCTTGGTGGAGTTGTAAACTTTACTTTGGATATGCATATTTATGAAAATGACCCTGTTATGTATCAACCACAAATCCAATGGTATCGTGGAACAACAATGTTAAGAGACAACGATAGAATCGCAGGTTCAAAATCATCAATCTTATCAATTCGAGATCTAAAACCAAGCGACTATGGTGATGATTACTGGGTGAAAATAACTGGTCTCTGTGGTGAAGCCAGCTCCAATAAGATTTCAATCGTTGAATTACCAAACGTTGTCATTAATACTCAACCAAGCAATGTTAGCGTTTGCACTGGTGAAGATGCAACATTTTCTGTTGATGCTCAAGCATCATTACCAAATGTTATGGTTTATTATCAATGGATGAAAGATGGTGCTCCATTAAAAGATGATGGCAGACTCAGCGGAGCAAAAACCAATACACTCAAAATCACAAATGTTCAGGTTCAAGACGCTGGTAAATATACCTGCAAAGTAACTGCTCAATACAGCAACAAAACTGCAACTACAAATGATGCTGAGTTAATGGTTATGACACAACCTGTTATCTTAACTCAACCAAATGAAACTGTCAGCGTTAAAAAAGGTGATGAATTGAAGCTTGAAATCACCGCCAATGGAGGTCAATTAGCTTACCAATGGTATAAAGACGACGCTGAAATTGCAGGCGAAACTAATGCAACATTTGTTAAAGCTAATGCAGATGATCCCGATGCAGGTGTTTACAAGTGCAAAGTTACAAATCCTTGTGGCGAAGTTTGGAGCAAAGAATTTACTGTAGCCATTACAACATTCATCATTATGGGTGCTGAAGAAACAGAAAATGGCGACATAATTCTTTATGCTAACAAACCAAACCCATTCGGTGAGAAGTCAACAATCAGCTTCTATGTTCCAAATTCAGAAAATGTCAGATTGGTTATCACTGACAGTTTTGGAAGAGAAGTTGCAGTTCTTATGAATAATGTGGTTTCAGCCGGTATGCATAATGTTGAAATCAATGCTACTGACTTGAATCTTGCAAGCGGTATTTATAACTACATTCTCTATGTAAATGGAACCTCATTATCAAAGAGAATGGTTATTGTCAAGTAATTCAAATTAGAATTATTATCAAAAGCCGGGACTTAATATGAGTTCCGGCTTTTTTTATTTCTTAAATTTATTTAAACAAACAAATCTTGAGGGACTAAATCTAAAAAACATCAACAGAAGTAAAACTTATGAGATGGATATATTTAGGGCTATCATTCTTTTAAACGAAATATCCAAGAATTAATAATCTAGTTGAAGTTATTCATCTTCCTCTGTCTGGTTCATTAATAAATTTGTTTATTAATAAATTTAAAAAGAAGAATCTGGGTTGTTTAATAAAAAAACTTATATAAACTTTCGGATAAAAAAAAGCCGCTCGAGTTTACCCCGAACGGCTATAACAGATTATTAATTATTAATTATTACATCATATCGAAATCTATAAATGGTTCCTTAAGGTCATCAACAGCATTAATAATTAATTCGACTAAGCCACCGTAGTAAATACCCGATTTTTCCTTTGCCCCGTAAAAATCAAGAATGTCTCTTATCTGACCTTTGCAATTCGAACAGGGAGCGCACACATATTTTGGAGAGTTAGAATTTAAATCTTCGTCAGCAAAAGCATCGAGAATTTGCTTAAATTTCATTTTACCACTGAAATGCATTCTCCAATCAGCAAAATTATTACCAGACATAACAGCAAAACCCGACCCACCACCACAACAGTAATTTCTGACACCGTGAGGGTGCATCTCTCTGAATTTAGGTGCAATTTTTCTTAAAATTCTTCTCTGTGGCTCTACAACCCCCATAATTCGAACAAGATTGCAAGGGTCGTGCAAAGTAACAGGGAAATAGTTTCTATCGGGGTTCAAATTCAATTTTCCACTATTAATAATATTTTCCATAAATGTGAGTGCATTTTCGGTATGAACATCGCCACCTATGATTCTTTCCCCTATTATTCCTAAAACTTTACTTTCGTGCCCACATTCACCCATAACAATCTTTTTAACACCTAATTTTTTTGCAATTTCAGCGTGTTTGACTACTATTCTTGCTAATTGAACATCATCGTAAAACAAACCATAATTAACACCATCATAACCAACAGCTTCGCTCGAAAGAGTCCACTTAATACCTGCTAATTCACACAAAATAGCAAAGGCTCCGGGATTCTCGGGCCAAGAAAGTATTTCACCTGCATTATGTATCAATAGAACATCAGCCCCTTCAACGTCCCACTTTGTTTCAACCTTGAAGCCAACCTTCTCGCTCATATCCTCGTCAATAAACTCGATATTATCCTTGACAACCAGAGCATTCATTCCTGTGCTTGAACCAACTTCTAACTGTTGAACTGTTCCCTTTTCGTGAAGCTCTTTTGGAGCAATCCCCATTTCCTGACTAAATAATTTTCTCAACTCGTGAGTTATTAATCCATTATCTACCCCAATCGGACAACTTTGAGCACAGCGTCTGCAAAGGGTGCAGCGATAGCTTAATTCAACCAATCGTGAAATCAGGGTCCAATTAAGTTCAATATCTCCATATTGAAATTTTTTGAGCAATGGGCTACCGGGTTTAACATATTTAAAGTATAATCTTCTTAAAATTTCGGCTCTATAGGTTGGACGATAGATTTCCTCTTCACCGCTTGCTTCATAAACAGGACAGTCATGATTACAAGTTTGACATTTAGCACAATGTTCCATAGAAAGAACAAGTGGTTGCAAAAATGTCCAATTATTTTCATTGCTAAATAATTTCATTAAACCAGAAAGAAAGCTTTCAACTAACTTTTGCTCTTCCTCTTCATTTTGAGGTTTAGGAACACCAACGGCAATAACCCCGTCAACATAACCATCGTATTTATCAAGAGCTTGTTGAGTCAGTTTTTTGAAACCGGGCAATTCCTCTAACTTGTCATAAGGAGGAGGTAATTTTATTTCGTCAACGGGTTCTATAGGAACTAAGATACCTTGCCCCTTGCTAATGTCAGTTACTTTTATATCAATCTTTTTTGAAGACATATTATTTCTCCTTTTTGGGTATTTCAGTTGCAATTGCTAACCACGTTTTTGTTCCGTCAGCCCCTATATGTGGTGCTGCCCAAGAAACAGGATAATTCAATTGTTCCATTAATTTCTTGCTTAACTTACTTGATGGCAGATTAGGTTCGTCTTCCCATCGAACTTTATGATAAGTAAAATACTTAGTAAAAAAATGGGACATATGCGTAAAGGGAAGATAAGCAATGAATAGTAATGATAAAATGATATGCCAATAGCCTATTGTTGGTATTTCTACGGCTGTTGAAAATGTAATAAAACCATAGTAAAAGTTAGATACATCTGCAACGAAATCTCTTCCAGAAATCAACCATAAAAAAACCGTAAAGTATAATGAACCTATGAAAATTATATTAAAATAATGACTTGCAGAACTATATTTTGATAAATTAGGATCAACAATTCTTGAGAAAAGCAATCTGATTGTCCCTATTATACCTAAAACTGAGCCTGTCCAAGCAAAAATTAATATAGCATAATAAATAATCTGACCAATAATATTCCCAGAAAATAAAACATCATTTCCTAAAAGTTTTAAAATTGTTACTATACTAAACAAGGCAATATTGACAATAAATAAATATAGAGAAAAATGAAATGGATAGGAACCAATCCATAATTGTTTATTATGCTCCCAAACACCTTTCAAAAAAACAATTTCAGGTATCATTACCTTTAGCTCGCCAAGACTGTCTTTATGAATTTTTTTCTCCCACCAATCAGGTTCCTCAAGTCTTGAACCACCGTATTTAGCTTTGCCACCTCCTTCGTGTGGGACAGGATATAATTCCCATCTTAAATGGACAGGTGCACTTGATATTCTAATAATTTTTGAAATAACAGCCACAAAAAATGTAATTACAGTTAGAATGGTTAAAATATAGATAAGGATCATATCATTCCTTTAATTTTGAAATAAATTTTATATAAAAAATCAAACAAAAGATTGCTTGATAGTCTATAATAACTTTTCTTAAAATGTTTAGGTTGTCCCTTTGAAAATAAAAATCATTAGACAAAATCAATTTTCTCAGAACAGTTCCTTCATCATAAAACTTTGACAAAGGGACAACCAATATAATTCAGTTTTTAGACGCAACCTGTTGGCTTGGCAAGCCCAGCAACCTTACAAGCTCCTTTGGCAGGTCCTGAAGGGAATAATTCATAAATTTGCTTAAGAGAGTATCCTGTCTCTTTGCATAATTTACGAATCATTGGAGCTATTCCATATTGTTTGAAATAATCTCTTAAATAATTAATGATTTTCCAATGATCTTCGGTCAATTCTGAAATATCCTCGGTTGAAGCAAGAGCAAGAGCAACTCTTTCATTCCATTCTTCTGGATTTTCCATAAACCCATCTTCGTCAACCATAATTTTTACTTCTTCCCATTCAAAAAGTGGCATTTTATTTCTCCGATAAAAATGAACAAAATATATAATTAGTAAATAACTTTTCCTGTTTCTGGATCGCGCTCTGCAAATTGTCCTGTTAATGGATTCTTCATTTCAATATATCCACAAGGACAGGCTTCGGCGCATTTATTACAGCCTTTGCATAAATCCAATTTAAAAATGTAGGGTTGAAATTTAGTCAAAGGTTTCTGTATTACTTGATCTTGGCACAAACTCCAGCAAGTCCCGCAATCAAAACACATACCGCAACTCATACATCGTTTTGCTTCATCTATCAACTGCTCTTCGGTGTAAGTGCAGGTTATTTCTTTCTCCATTTCTGCGAGACGTTCATCTGGTGGAAGCTTGAGCATCTCATTTCTTAATTTTTCAGTGTAGTAGCTAAATACAATCCTATCTTTACCAACTATTGGAAGATCCTCTTCCTTCTCAATCGGTAAACCTCTGAATTGGCTATGAATTGTTTTGGCTGCCATCCTACCCTGATAAATTGCAATAGTAACCAAACCCAAATCAACATCATCACCACCGGCAAATACTTTTTCTTGTTTAGTTCGACCAAATTCATCAATTTTAATCCAGTCTTTCCCTTCCCTGAGATTATTCAAGCCTTCAACAAAATCCGGTTCTTGACTAATTGCAGAAATAACTGTTGAAGCTTCAAGTGTTATGAAAGCATCTGGTATAGGCACAGGTCGCCTTCTTCCAGATGAATCTGGTTCACCAAGTTCCATTTTTTGGCATACCATAGCAACTGCTCTGTCGCCTTCTTTAATCAGTTCGTGTGGTGCAAGCAAGAATTCAAAATGAACATTTTCTTCTTCAGCACCCACTATTTCTTCTTCGATTGCAGGCATTTCGTGTCTTGTTCTTCGATAAACGATTGTAACATCGGCACCAAGTCTTCTTGAGATTCTTGCTGCATCTATTGCTGTATCGCCACCTCCAACTACTAAAACTTTATTGCCGACATCAATTTTCTGTCCTGAGTTAATTCTATTTAAAAACTCAGTCCCAGTAAATACATTAACAGCATCTTCGCCGGGTATTCCAAGGGTTTTTCCTTTGTGTGCTCCAATCCCAACAAAAATTGCATCATATTCTTCTTGAAGTTTCTCGTAAGGAATATCCTTGCCAATGACAGTATTACACACTATTTCAACACCCAGTTTTTCAATTCTATCAATTTCTTTATCCAGAACTTCTACTGGTAATCTGTAATCTGGAATTCCATAACGCATCATTCCACCGGGTCTGCTGAATGCTTCAAATACCTTAACTTTATAACCCTGCAAGGCTAATTGATAAGCACAGGATAACCCTGCCGGACCTGCACCAATTACAGCAATCTTTTCTGAATATGTTTCATCGGTTAATTTCTTAACCTCGAAATTATGTTCAAGAGCATAATCTCCAATAAATCTTTCTATATTATTAATTGCAACGGACCCATCCTTATATTGACGGTTACAAGCTGATTCACATGGATGTGGACAAACTCTGCCGCATACAGCTGGAAATGGATTTTTTTCCATTAATAAATCAAATGCTATTCTATAAGACTCAGGATAACTCCTTCCGGCATCTTCTGTTTGAGCTATTGTAGTGATTATTTCCCTGATTTTCGTTCCATTTGGACAGTTAGCATGGCAGGGTGCATCTTTCTGAACGTGTTCGGGCCTTAAAGGTGATGTTTCAACACCTGAACCTCCGCTCGACGAAAGAGACCTTCCGCCCAATGGCTTTTTCTTTTTTACAATTAAAGACAATTTATCTCTCCTCTCGGGTTTTCCCGATTAATAATTGACAAAATAAATTAATTTTCAATGTCAGCATCGACTAATAACCAGCGTAAGGATACATCCCCTTCTTTATTTTATCCATCTCTTCAAGCAGTTTGTCGTGCTTTCTTTCATCTGTTAATAAATAATCTAAAAGATAATTCACTATTGGTGATTTTGAATCCTTTATTGCTTCTTCTGCTAATGCAATTGTTTTTTTCTCAACTTCATCGTGTTCATTTACTAAATCCCAAAAGCTTGCTAATTCTTCCGGATCCATTGTTATTGGCTTTTTCTGAAAATGATCTATTATCAATTGCTGAACCCTTCTATGCATAACCGAATCTTGTCTAATGATTTCCATTACAAGATGAACTATTGGGTTATCAGTCT
The DNA here is from genome assembly GCA_026418625.1 of Candidatus Kapaibacterium sp. Lineage (GTDB taxonomy): Bacteria > Bacteroidota > Ignavibacteria > Kapaibacteriales > UBA2268 > CALHRB01. Next base: position 100,817 of record JAOABA010000011.1, on the reverse strand, counting down.
TTTTAATAATTTCAGTTGTGTTTTTAATTGAGGCATCCTCGATTTTCTGCCATCTGTGCATTAAATCAATCATATTTTCGATAACTTCTTTCTGCTTTGCCATAATTTTCCCCTTTTATTAAGTTTATGAAATATTTGATAATTTCTTGTTTTTATAGTTTTTTATAATTTTTACTAAATTTATGCTCCATTCTTTTATACTTAGCGAATGTATATGAACATAAGATGCAAACACATTTTTATAAATGAACCCATCTCTACCACCTATTGCTCCGCTACCCTTATTTATCTTCATTATTGTTGGCAACAATTCATTTTGATTTTCTATACCTGAATAATGAAATTCGTGACCCCTTAAAATACTTTCCTTACTAAAAAATTTATTATCAGTATCTATTAAAGCTTCGACATATCCGTGACCCTGAGGCTTTTTGTGCATTTTTATACCAATAGGTAATATATCAGACATCTCAAAGCTAATCCCATCAATTTCAATTTTTCGAGCTAAATACATTAAACCGCCACATTCTGCATAAACAGGAAAACCATCTTCTACTTTTAGTTTTAAATCTCTCATTAATTCTTTGTTATGAACCAATTCTCTAATATTTGTCTCTGGGAAGCCGCCACCAATATAAAGACCATCAAATCCATCCAAACTCTTTGTTTCAAAAGATGATACTGGTATTAATTCTAAACCAGTAGACCTCAAAGCTTCTAAGTTTTCAGGGTAATAAAAACAAAAAGCTTTATCGTAGAAATAGGCAATTTTTAATCCTTTTCCTATTTGCTTTTTCTTTTCTTTACCCCAGTAATCATTAAGAGCCTCTGTTTCTTTAGCTATTTGGTAAATCTTACTAACATCAACATTATCCTCAATAATCCTTCTCATTGTTTCGATGGCAATCTCTGATTGCTTATTTTCAAAAGGAGTAACCAAACCAAGGTGTCTTGATGGTAAGATATCAGCTTCGCCCTTTCTCGGAATAACACCTAACACAGGAATTCCACAATCATTTTCAATTGATTTTTTTGCGACTTCTGAATGTCTTTTTCCTGCTGATTGATTCAAAATGACTCCGGAAATTCTCACTTTTTTATCTAAGACTTGGCAACCTTTAATTATAGCAGAAGCAGTTTTTGTCATTTTATTAATATTTAATACTATTATAACCGGAGCTTTTATTACTTTTGAAAGTTCTGCAGTGCTATAAGTCCCCATATCGTCCAATCCGTCATATAATCCTCTATTACCTTCAATTATGGCAATATCCATCCCATTGCTATTAGAGATAAAAGATTTAAGGACACTTTTCCTATCCATTAGAAATAAATCTAAATTCCTCGAATTGTTGCCAGACGCAAGCATATGCCAAGATGGATCGATATAATCGGGTCCTTTCTTAAATGCCGCCACCTTATATTTCAAATAACTAAACTGAGCCATTAAACCACAACTGATTGTAGTTTTTCCCGAATCGCCGGATAAACCGGCGATAACAATCCTTGGAATATTCACTAACATTTAAATTTCGAGGTTGATTTAGAAAAAACCCCAAATTTAATCGTTAGCTGCACCCTCTTTGTGGGGTATTTCCAGATAACTTCCACCAAAATATGTATAAACAAGCTTACCTTCTTCGACTAATTCCTTTATTGCATCTTTGCCAATTCCTCTTTTATCATATTCATCGCCGAAAAGCTCTTCACAGGCTTTATGAAGATCAGTAGCCTTCCACTTCTTCATTCCGGCTGAATCTTTGACAAGTTTATACATAGCCTCTTTAACTTTTTCTATATCTAATGCCATTTTAAACCTCCAAAACAAATAAAAAAACTCAGGGAGGGATTTTTTCTCCTCCCTGATTAAATTTCTACATATAAGTTAAATGAACCGAACGTTTATATGATAATCCTGCATGCTTAAAGTCATCAATATGTTCCTTTTGGAAAGGAATATCTGCTAATCTGAAGAACTTAGGCCAGCCGATTCTTTCAATCCATTCGCCGATTCTTTCGTGCTTTTTCGCATTCTTTAACCATAATTCAACAATGTGCTTAACCGCATTAGTTACCTCTGGCCATCTTGGGGGATTATTTGGCAAGAAAGGTATTGCTAATTTCGAGAACATTGGCTCGTGTCTTGCATTTGAAACCTTTCCACCAACCCAAATAGAAACACCATCATTCAATGGATTATTCAATGGTAAAGCTGGGCAAACTGTATAACAGTTAGCACAGAACATACATTTATCCTCATCAATTTCTACTGAAGGTTTCCCTTGATATTGTGAGGGTCTTATAGCAGCTGTCGGACAGGATGCTATCAAATTTGGTATTTCACACATTTTTGGTAGATTTTCTTTGTCAATTCTTGGTGGTCTTCTATGAATTCCAAGAATTGCTATGTCCGAACAGTGGACAGCACCACACATATTCAAGCAACAAGCAAGTGCTACACGGATTTTAGCAGGTAAATCAATTGTCTTGAAATAAGGTAACAATTCATCCATAACCGCCTTAACAATTCCAGAAGCATCAGTTGCAGCTGAATGGCAGTGAATCCATCCTTGAGTGTGAACCAAGCTCGAAATTGCATTCCCCGTTCCACCAACAGGATGACCGAGTGCTTCAAGATCAGCTATCAAAGGTTCAATATTTTCTTCTTTTGTTAATAAAAATTCAACATTATGCCTCGAAGTAAATCTTAGATGTCCATCGCAATATTTATCAGCTAAATCTGCATATATTCTTATTTTTTTAGTGCTTAAAAGTCTTGGTGAACCTGCGCGAACTGTGAAAAGTTTAGCACCCGTCTCGGAATAATGGACCATAACACCGGGTTTTAAAATTTCGTGATATTTCCACTTCCCATAATTTTCCTTAATTATCGGTGGTAAAAATTTTTGATAATGCGGTGGTCCAATATCTGTTAATCTTTTTGGTTGAGCATCTGACATTTTTCTATTCCTTATATTTTTTATACTTATTTAATTTTTCAAACTTTTATTGATCTTCTTCTTCTTCGAAATATTCTTCGTAGAAGACATAAGGATTATCTCTTGGGAAGGCAACCATTTCTGGTTGTGGTTCCAAACCAATAGCATCAAGGAAGTTACCTAAACCAACTCTCTGAATAAATTCACCAATTCTTTCACGATTCTTACCTTCCTCGCACCATATATCCCACATATTTTCAATTACTTCCCAGATTTCTAAATCATCATAAGGCTCTTCCAGTTTTATAAAAGGCACTAAGACTGAAGATAATAAAGCTCCCTCAACAATAGGTGCCTTCGATCCAACAAGAATTGCTGCTCCTCTGTCTTTGCCGGGTGCAAGTGCCTTCGGCATTAGATTTATGCAGTGCATACAGTGTCTGCAATTGCTGTTGTCAATCTGAATTTCATTTCCATCCCATTCAATGCACTTTCCGGGGCATAGCATAGCAATTTCTTTGGTTATGTCAAGTCCTGATTTAGCATAATTTCTTACTTCTTCTTGATTAACCTGAATTTCATCTCTCCAAGTTCCAATAATCGAAATATCTGCCCTTGCTACCGAAGCAACACAATCATTAGGACAGCCAGACATTTTGAATTTCATTTTGTAAGGAAATGCCGGTCTATGTAATTCATCCTGATAACGATTGGTTATATAGTAGGTCAAACCCATTGTATCGTAGCAAGCCCATTCACATCTTGCTTTACCACAGCAACAGCTTGGTGTTCTAACGTCAGAACCAGAACCACCTAAATCAAATCCTGCAGCAGTTAATTTTGAAAAAACATTTTCCAATTCTTCGGTCCTTGTCCCAAGGAATATTATATCACCTGTCGAACCATGCATATTTGTAAGACCTGAACCGTGAGCATCCCAAATATCGCATAGTGTTCTTAATGCTTCTGAAGTGTAGAACCAACCAGCCGGTTGATTTACTCTCATAGTATGAAAATGGGAAATTGCTGGGTATTTATCCGGTAAATCGGTATATCTTCCGATTACTCCACCACCATACCCCATAACACCGACTATACCACCGTGCTTCCAGTGACCAATTTTTTCTCGATATGATTGCTCCAATAGCCCTAAAAGGTCGTTAGCCATAGCGTTGTTTTCGGCAGCTGCTTTAATCTCCTTAACAAAACTTGGCCACTCCCCTGTCTCCAATTGGTCTAATAACGGGGTTTCGTATTTTTTTTCTACTGGCATTTTAGCTCCTAAATTAATTAACAATCTGAAGCAATAACTTCATTTATTTGAGTATAAGTTTTCCTAATTTTTAATAAAAATCTCAGGCTTATTTTCTCTTCCATACATTTTTAAAAAGGTCAGTCCTAAAAATCTATATATCATATGAGCAAATTTTGAATATGGCATATACCATAACAAAAAGAAAACAAGCACTAAATGAACAAAATATGTCGGATATCCTAATATTGCTGTTTGCGATAACCTGAAAAGCACAAGCAACATTCCAGTAACTGCAACTCCCCATAAAACCCATAAAAATAAAAGGTCATAGTAACTCGATTTGCCATCTCTTTTTTGGGTTTGCATTCTTTTGATTAACATCATTAAACCACCAATAACAAGCAAGCTTCCGGCAAATAATCCAAATGTCTTTGTTAATAGTCCTATCATTTCAGTAACATCATTTGGGTTATTAATATTAAAAGTTGCAAATAAATGTATGGGCATATTCATATCTTCGGGTAAAAATTTTCCGCCTAATATTCCCATAACATCCAGAACAACTATCCCTGTGGCTATCATTGCACCAAGGAAACCATAAAATACAAATAAATGACCGTAATATCTGCTTGTATTTGTTTTACATTTATTGAATTTCTTATGCTTTAAAAATTCAATAAATACTTCAATTGCAGCTTTGAGAAAGTTCTTCTTTGGTTCGCCCTGCAAATTTACTCTCATTGACTCCCAATACCGCTTATAACCTGCATAAGCCATAGCAAAAACAAAAATGTTACCTGCTATAAATAGCATTTCTAATGGTCCATGAGCAACCATTTGCTTGTATCTAAAAGCTCCTTCAGGTATAGGGAATAATCCTTCAAAAGACCAATTATGGGATGCTAAAATCAATCCTGTTATGAAAATTATTGGTATCAGAAATAGCCAAAATAGATATTTTGGGGAATCAAAGGCTTTACCCATAAATCCCGGAACAGCAAAATTTTTGTATATGTATGACCTGACAGCTCCTAATAAATCAGCCGGTCTCGCACCACGTGGACACTGATAGCTACAATCCATACAACCGTGGCAAAGCCAGACATCTGGATCACTAACCAATTTATCTTTTAGCCCCCAGCCTGCATTAATCATTTCTTTTCTGGGAAAAGCATATTCCTCAGGTGATAAAGAACATACTACTGTGCAAGTTGAGCATTGGTAGCATTTCTTCATCGTATCGCCGCCATGAGTTTTTAGATGTCGAATGAACTCTATATCACTTTTGACTTTTGTTCTGCCGTTTGTTATTACTTCACTCATTGTTAGTTATCTATTTTTTAAACAGGTTGTAAATATTCTTCTCTAACTTTAATCGTTTTTTCACCAAATAAGCTAAACCTAAGCCATTCCAAACCAAATTTCAGCAATTCCAAATCATCAGTTCTCATTTTTTCTTTCTTTTCATTATCTATGTCAAACCTTTTGAAAAATGAGCTTTCAAATAAAAATTCCCTGAATTTATCTATATCATAGCACACCATATAAAACATCTCTAACTTTACAGGTTCAATAGCTTTTAATTTCAAAAGTTTTTCATGCAATGATATTTCTTTGAACAGATCTCCATAGTAATTATACTCTTCCACTCCCTGATTTTCCATCCAAGACTGTATGGTCCATTCAGTCCCTTTTTCGAAACCTTTACAAACCTCCTCTTTTAGCAAGAAATAAAACTCGTTACCATCAGATTGAGCTGCTTCGTTTGGTGATGCAACACCCACTGGATACATTCTGCAAGACCAAGGTCTGTCCTCATAAACACTGCAACCTTTTTCAGTAACAAAGGGACAATTCATATTGTCATCATTCATTCTGAGCATAACAATAGGGTGTCTCAAATTTTCATCAATTGGTAGAAGTGTATATTTATCCAGAAATTCAGATGATGTTATACCTAATCTATTCTTTAATCGAATAATGTCATAAGGTGTGAGGAAAATATTTACATCATTACAACATTTATTAAAGCAGGATACTCCCGGATGACATTCAAAAACGAATTTGTCGTCCTGATGCATCCTCGGATAATCCTTGATTATTGTTTCATTCAATTTGCTGATTGTATTAGTTTTCATATCTGTGCCTCCAACTCATTAGGACTGATAATAATTTGGTTCTTATAGTCATCAGGTTTAGCAACGTGAAGCGGTCCTTCGTAGCCGGTGAAAGTATTGAAGTGAAACCTATAAGATGATTTAACTTGATAATTATTCCACATCCAATCCCATCCACGCTTATAGTAACCACATTCATCATTCATACATACCATTAAAAAATCTACTCCCCAATCATTATCAGCAGGTAATGCAACCTTCTTCAATTTTGAATTACAATATTTACAATATTCCATTCTTTTATCCTCATTAATAAAAAAATTAATTTTTGTTAGAATAAAAGAAAGTTGAAGCACAGGATTCAGCTGCAACTAAATATAATGCATCTGAATGCTATGTTCCATTGCTTTCTTCTTTCAAATAACAAAGCTTAGTCCCCTTTTTCAAGGGGACTAAGCATTAAATTAGAAAATATGAATAATGTCTCTGGTGAATGTTGACCATTCCCCTGTCTTCGGATCCCATTTGATATTGGCAAACTTAAGCCATTTGTCATTATCAATTTTTGGGGTATCGGCTCTATAGTAGTAGCCGGGCCATCTTGTTTCTTCTCTGAAAAGAATTGTCCTTACGTGAGCTTCAGCTTGCCACATTCTATGGATGTTTTCCCAGCATCTCATTAGTTCGTGCAAATCTTCGGCTGCTAATTTTTCGGAATCTTCTTTCAAGAAATTCAAAAGCTGTAATCCTTTTTCGAGCAAGGGTTTATTTGTTTTGAATTGAGCTGAAACACCACCAGCATATTCATCCATAATTTTTTGTAATCTGAACATAAACATCTTTGGTCTGATGTAGTTCGGATTAATATTAGGATCGCTTGTTTCTTTATAGTGAGCTTCATAAATTTCTAAGGGCTTCAAAATTCTTGCTTTCATCTCTTCGATAGCAGCATTGTCATATTTTAGTTGTGGATTTTCTTTTACTATATATTCCAAGGCTCCTTTTGCTGCTATTCTACCTTCAGCATGTGATCCTGATGAGAATTTATGGCTTGAAGCACCAGAAGCATCACCAGCACAGAACATACCCTTGACAGTTGACATATTGACATAGCCCCAGAAATATTCAGCAGGAGCTAAATCTCTTGGTCCGCTTACCCAAGCACCGGATGCGCCAGAGTGTGATCCAATAAAGTATGGTTCGGCTGCAGCGATTTCTGATGGTTCTTGCTCTGGGAACACATTTGTTGATGCCCATAACAATGCCTGAGAAATTGTCATATCAAGGAAGTCTTCCCAAGCTTCTTCTTCGAGGTGTTTCATTTTCTTCTTGTAAGCTTTAGGATCATCTTTATATTCATCGGCAATTTTTTGAATGGCTTCTTCGGTTCTCATATAGATTGGTCCTTTACCGTCCATAACATCCATCATACCGAGCCAGTTTCTTAAGTTTGCTGGAATTGGTTTTACTTTTCCGTAAGGTAGCCAGTTTTCTAATTCATCTTTTCTTTCTGCCATATATTCACCACCAAGAGCACTTGTTGCTCGTGATTTGAATAGCAAGAACCAAGCACCAACTGGACCATAAGCATCTTTAAATCTTACGGGAATAAATCTTACTTCTTGGCAGGTCATTTCGGCACCGGCTTTTAGTGTTAGATAAGCACTTGAACCTGAATTCCAAGGTGGATACCATGCTCTACCCAAACCTTCACCAGATGAACGGGGCTTGAATACGTGAACCGCACCACCAAGTGCAACTAATGTTGCTTTTGCTTTGAAAACATAAAATTTATTTTCTCTGACGCTGAAACCTACTGCACCAGCGCAAACATCGCCATCCATCAATGGTTCAACGATGAAAACTCTTTCATAAATGTTTTCCATACCAAGAGCATTTTTTGCTGCTTCAGCAACGACAACTTTATATGACTCACCATTAATCATAAGCTGCCAACGACCTTCGTGAACATAGTTTCCTTCTTCGTCTTTCCAAATTGGCAAACCCCATTTTTCAAAAAGGTGGACTGTGGAATCAACGTGTCGTGCAATATTAGCAACTAAATCTTCACGAGTTACTCCCATCAAGTCATTTCTAACATAGTCAACGTAATCTTTTACAGTATTTTTACCGGAAACCAAATCAACATATTGATTAATGGCGGAAAGACCCATTGCAACAGCACCACTTCTGTCGACAGCTGCTTTATCCACCAATGTAACTTTTAGATTATGCTTTTTTGCCCAATAGGCTGCTTCAACAGCTGCACCGCAAGCAGACATACCACCGCCAACAATTAGCAGATCGGTATTGACTTCTACAGTTTCAAAATTTGTCATTTGTTTTACTCCTTTTATTAATTAATTCTTATTTAATTTGAATTTTTTTTCTCGTTTAATAATTATTTCTTGAAAATGTCATCCATTTTTAGCGAAGCCGGTTCTGTAAACAGATATGGGCTCGAAATATCGTCATTTGAAGTTTCCCAACCTCCATCGGGAACAGCTGAACCTTCAGGTGTTGTTCTGATTGGGAATTTGAAACGCTTCAATTCGCCATTTCTAAACTTAACTGTCCACATAATTGAATCAGTACTTCTCATTGGAGTAACTTGACCACCCAGTGGAACAAAATCAGCATAACCCCTAATCTCAATAGCCTGAGTTGGGCAGATTTTTACGCAATTGTAACATTCCCAGCACATTTCTGGTTCTCTGTTATAAGCTTTCATAACATCCTTATTAAGAACCATTAAATCATTTGGGCAGATGTATTGGCAGGCTGTTTTGTCGAGAGCCTTGCATCCATCACATTTTTCTACTAATACAAAACTTGGCATTATTTTATCTCCTTATAATATTATGGAAATTTTAATTAATTGTATAAATTGTTAAAAAACATATTAAATTCTTGATTAACCACCAGTTGCAGCTCTGTGAAGCTTTATTTCTACTTTTTCTTCAAGAGCAGAATAATATTCTCGTAATATTGCTAATACTTCGGGCCTACTAAATTCTGCAGGAACCTCACCACCTTCGGAAAGTGCTTTTCTTAGCATAGTTCCGCTTAATAGTAATCTATCTTCTTTTGTATGTGGGCAAGTCTTCATCGAAGCCATTCCTCCGCACTTATAGCACCAGAATGTCCAATCAATCTTCAATGGCTTGCAGAGTAATGCTCCGTCCCATAATTCATCAAATATATCCTGAGCTTCGAATGGACCATAATAGTTTCCAACTCCAGCATGGTCTCTTCCGATAATCATATGAGTGCAACCAAAATTCTGTCTGAATAAAGCATGTAGCAAGGCTTCTCTTGGTCCTGCATATCTCATATCGAGCGGATAACCACCCTGAATTACAGTATTTTTTACAAAGTAATGTTCAACCAATACATCAATACATTTGACTCTTACATCTGCGGGTATGTCTCCGGGTTTTAATTTTCCTACTAATTGATGGATGTATAAACCATCTGAAACTTCCAGTGCAATTTTTGCTAAATATTCGTGAGATCTGTGCATTGGATTTCTTAGCTGCAAAGCTGCTATTGTTTTCCAGCCTCTTTCTTCGAACATTTTTCTAGATTCAGCAGGTCTTTGATAAACCCCCTTGAATTCTGTTGGAAATGTAGCTTCTGATAATACTTTAACCGGTCCTGCTAAGTTCACATCAGCTTGCTCCATAACCATTTTAACGCCTGGGTGTTCAGGATCATTTGTTTTAAAAACACACTTGCACTCATATTCTTTGTCTATCTTGTATTTTTCTTCAACTTTCATTGTAGCCATAATCTCATCATATTCATCAGAATAGAGTGCTATTTCTTCTCCGATAGCAATGCTATCAGCGGTGGCAAGATCAGTTGAAAGAGTAATAGGAATAGGCCAGAATAATCCATTCTTGCTTGGCATTTTCATTTCGCCACAAACACTTTTCCAGTCATCGTATCCCATAAAACCAGTAAGTGGAGTAAATCCTCCAATACCAAGCATAATTAAATCACCAGTTTCACGACTTGTTATGTTGATTTTCTTGAGAGTGGCAGCTTTCTTTTTTTCATTCTCTAATTCTTCTCCTTGAAGAAGTAAAGTTATTAATTCCGGGCTACCGTGCGGACTTATTAATTTTGCCATTTAACCTCCTATAAAATTAATGCATTTAATTTTCAAACATTTAATGTAGTGCAATAATACTTTCTCTAAAAAATATTACCAACCCTATTTGTCCTTTTGTATTCTATATGTGTTATTTGGTAAGTGCAATAATTATATTAGGATAGCCTTAATTATTTACAACTTATTTTTTGTAAAATTCTTGATTTTTGATTTTTAAATTGAATCTCTTGTGAAGGGCTTCTGGACTATTTGTAGGTAAGTTCTTGAATTGTATTTTTTTATTTATTTTTTAAATTTTATTGTAATAGTCTAAAATGAAGAAATAAAGAGACATAATTTTTTATCAACATAATGATTACAAACTTTTTGATTTTATTTTATTCTGGATAGAAGATTCTTCTAATACTTTTTTTAACCGCTGCTCGAAATTCCTCAATACTATCTTCATATATCATTTCTTTTTCTGATTTGACAACTTCTAAATTCTTTTTGTTGACTTTGCATAAAACAATTTCGAGCAACGCACCCTCATTTACTCTTTTCAATAATCCAGTAATATAATAATCAACTTCCATTGCATTCAGAGCAAGAATTTCGAAAGAAGTTGGTGGGCGGTAATTCTCAACAATATGCATATGAAATAAACTATATAATGAATCCCTCGAGGGATTATCATAAACAGCAAATTTTGGATGGTCTTTTATTTCATTAAATATTATTTCAGTTGCATCAAACGAAGTAACAACCTTTTTTTCATACAATTTCCAACTTGGCAAAGTTTTATCTTCCTGAAAATCAATACCACCTATGATTAATGAAGCTGCAGGATATACTTTCAAGTTATCTTCGAGAAAACCAAATAATAGACTGTCGTTCTCCGCATCAGCCATTGCTCTTTGAAAAGCTTTCAATAATGCTGGATCATAAATTATTTTATTCGTTTTTTCCTCACGATATCTTAGATTAGCATAACCTTTGCCTTTATATTTTTTCTTTGAAGCTTTTGTATCAAATGCAGTAAGGTCAATTCTTAACATATTATGCAACCTATTGATTACAGCAAAATAGACCTTGTCAGCTTGTAACTCTTTGGCTAAATTCTCCGCTGTAGGATCTTTTTTCTGTTCTAACATTAAATTTATAACAGAGTCCCTAACTGTTATTGGAATTAATCTGAATTTTTTACTTAATTCACAAGCAAGATGTAAACCTGCTTCGATTTTAGAAGCTTCCAGATCGTGAACTTCAGGTCCAAGTTCAACATTCCCAAGCAATACTAATATTCTTGAGTTTGAATCTAAATCATTTTTTTTCTTTTTTTGTGCTTCACTTTCAGATGTAAAAGAAATAAAAAAAGATAAGAAGATGAGAATCAAAATCTTTATTTTATGACTATTTAACATTTTCACTATCATTGGTTTTATATTCATTGGTTTTTTATATTATTTGATAGATTTAATAAACTCATAAAAATCATTGCTATTCAAACAGTTAATAACATCACTTGACTCAAGCCAACCTTTTCGAGCAACTTTAACACCCAAGAAAATATCAGTAATTGTGCCAGAATTGTGAGAGTCTGGATTGATGGATATTTTTACACCTTTTTCTTTTGCATAAATCACATTTTCCCAAGACAAATCCAATCTATAAGGGTTACAATTTATTTCTATTACCTTTCCGTAATCTGCGGCAGCTTGAATTACATCTTTGATATCTACTTCATACGGTGGTCTTGCTAATAATAGTCTTCCTGTTGGATGTCCAAGTATATGAGTGAAAGGACTCATCAAAGCATAAATAATCCTTTTTGTCATCTCAGATTTACTCATATTAAATGAAGAGTGAACTGATGCAATGACAACATCAAATCTTTCAAGTATCTCATCCGGATAATCTAATGAACCATCTTTTAAAATGTCTGACTCAATGCCTTTGAAAATTTTAAAATTTGGGTTCATCTCATTTAATCTGTCTATCTCTTTGTGTTGCTCAATTACGGACTCAATACTCAAACCTCCAGCATATGCAGCTGACTGGCTATGGTCGCTTATCACAACATATCCAAATCCCAATTCTTTAGCTCTTGTTGCTATTTCGGAAATTGAATTTTTACCATCTGACCAGTTGGAATGAATATGAACAACCCCTTTCAAATCTTTATTCTTAATCAACGAAGGAATCTTAAATTCTTTGGCTTTTTCTATTGCTTTTGCTTCTTCCCTCAGCTCTGGTGGAATATATTGTAATTTTAAAATTTGATATAATTGTTCCTCACTATCGAGAGTCATTTTTTCATTATTTAAACAGATTGAATCACCTTTTGTCGTCATACCAAGTGACTCAGCATATTTTTCAAATTCTGCAAAAAAATTATCTGATGATGAGGTTTGGTTTAATCTCCAGATAAATTGTTCATCATTAATAAAGTTAATATTTATTGGTATTTCTGAATCAGAACTTTTTATAAGCGATTTTATTTCTTCCTGAACCGAGTCATTATCAGTGGAAATCAAAAAATCAATATTATTCAAAGTTTCACTGAATCTCCTATAATCTCCTGTAATTTCAATTCTTCGCACACCTTTTATTTGTTTAATATCATTAAACAATTTTTCAGCTTCTTTAGTAATTTTTTCTTGCAAAAATCTTCCTTTTGAAGCTTTTTTATGATGAATACTGACAAGAATTAATTCCTGTAATTTCGGTCCAAATCCTTTTAAGTTTCTTAATTTATCCTCTTCACAGGCTCTTTCGAGCATATCAATTGAAGTAATACCATTTTCATAAAATAATTTCTTGGCTTTGGCAGGACCTATATTTGCAATGGTGCTGAGCTCAAAAAGCCCCTCTGGAACCTCTTCTTTCAATTTTTCATAATAACTCATTTTCCCTGTTTTAACAAACTCTGTAATTTTCTTTTGCAGAGCCTCACCAAAACCCTTTATATTAGCTAATGTTCCATTTTTTACAGCATCTTCAATATTGATATTTTCTGATTTAATGATATCAGCTGCATTGACATAAGCCCTTGCCTTAAAGGGATTTTCCCCTTTTAATTCAAGCAGTTTAGCTATATTTTTCAGTATTTTAATTAGTTCGTCTTCTCTTACCATAAAATGGAAAAGTTAAATTTTAATAAATGGTGAAAGACTAAAATCAATTAATATTCTTGCATTTTTAATAGTGAGTCGAGATTTATTCCTGTAGCCTCAAGTTGGAAAGTTTCCAGTGATTTATCGATTTTGTCCAATTTTTCAAAATCATATTTTACAAAAATAAGATTATCAAACTTGTCCTTTTGATAAACACTTCTTATTTTAAAATTAATAGGTTTATTTTGGAATGTTAATTGTCTCCAAGGAGATTTATAGAATTTTCCATCGAAAACAAGGTTTTTTCCAAGATCAACTTGAGAATACATTTTTTGAAGAGGTATATCAGACTTAATTAATTCATTTAAGTCCTTATTTTCTGTTATGACCTGCTTTGGTTCTATTGCAATTATATCCTTTTTTGTATTATAATCAGCTATCATAGTGTCTAATTTGATTTCAAAACCTCTTGAAAGAATTTGTTCTGAACCCTTTCCTTGCCCAACACCTTCGTTTTGTGTAGTATTTACCTCATTAGCTCTAAAAAGGCTAAAATGCTCTTTTTCTAACTCATCCTTTTCATTGAAATCTTTTTGAGTATTTACAGCAATATCTTCTTTCTTGTCATTTTTTTCAATTTTTGATTTTTCTTCCTGCAAAGGAGTAACTGAAGTTTCAGAGTCGGTCTTTAAGGGTGAGGGTGCTTCAAGAATTTTTTCAGGTTGGACTTCATTTACATTTGTAGCAATTTCTACTTTCTTGTTAAGATTTAAAAAATAAATGAAAATTGTAGCAGCAATTATTAAAACACCCATTGCTATAGCAGGTTTCAGATATCCAATATTTTTTATATTTGAGACAAAATTAGAGATAAATTCAATAAATGGTAAGAAAAATCTTTTTTTCTTTTTATCTAAAACATATTCCTTATGAATTTGAAGGATGTAATTATCTATTTCATCAGATTGTTCTTTTGACAATTTGAATTCATTATTTAGTAAATTAATGTCATTGAGGATAAAATTAATATCCTCATCATCGTTTTTTTTCACTTTGAAAAATTTTTCGTTCATTTCAGTCTTTTCTTCAATTCAATTTCCAATTTTTGTAATGCTCTATAGTGCCAAGTCCTAACCGTTGCATATTCAACTTTCATCATAGCTGAGATTTCATCAAGTTGCTTTCCTCCAAAATGATGAAGCAATACAACATCCTGCTGCTTTGACTCAAGCTTCCTTAGGCTTTTTTTTAACCAAAAAGTTCTTTCGAGCCTCAATAAATTTTTTTCAGGATCCGCAAAATCCGCAGGAAGCGACTCAATAAAATCAATCTCTTCATTTTCATCCAAAATTAATTTATTCGATGCTCTTCGTTCTTTACTTCTTTTACTATCCCGAAGATAATGCAAGATTAACCCTTTCAAATATCGGCTATAAATCCAAGATTTTACATTCGATTTTGATTTGTCAAAATCGTTTTTATTCTGCTCAACCCTTATCCAAGTTTCCTGAAAAATATCTTCTCTGTCGTCCTCATCTTTTACGTAACGTGAAATAATCCCTTTAATCCAAGGGCTTAGTGCTTCAACTAATTCGGTGAATAGCTCACTTTTTTCAGTTAATAAATATTTTTCAAACAAATCATTAAAATCATTATTATTTTCTCTATTTCTCATTTGTTTAAGACCAAAAAAATCTATTGCTTTTAGCAATCAAGAATATTTCATAAATGATACTTCTTTTTTTTGTGTCGAATTTATTTCTTTCAATAATAAATATTTTAAAAGTCTCTTTAATTATATTGACAGTAATTTGCTCATTCTGAACAAAAGTAAAAATCATAGCGCTAAGCCAAGGTTTAATCAAAGCTACCAATTCAAGCAACTTTTTTTCATCATTTGTCTTTAAATACTCGTTGAACAATTTATCCTCAGGAAATTCCTTATTAATTTTATTATTTACAGTATTAATATCCATCTATATCACAATTGTTTCATTTTAAGTAACATAAAATTAATTCAAAAACAATTTATATTCAACTTATATTTTTTTATTGATTTTAAAATTAAGTTAAGTAATCAAATCATAAAGAGATAATAGAATTTTTTTACTATAATCATCATAATTAAAATTTTGTTTTATACGAATTACTTTGTCATTACATTGTTAAATGACTATATTTGTTCTCAAATTTTTTTAATATTTCATAGGTATGATATGAAAACCTTTTTACTTGTATTTTTTGCTATTATAATTTTAAGTTCAAACAATATCTCTTATTCCAAAACATTTCCAATTCAAGATCAGGGTATAACAAGCCAGACTCATAGAAATAATATCGGAAAAATAGTTTGGGCAACAAAAAGAATAAAATTCGACTCACAAGATAATGTTAATTTCGTTTCTGAATTTTCTCAAGATGAATCTATTTACGGCAGAGGATACCTTCCGAAATGTTTATATAATCTATCTATAGAAGAGGGAGATGATTGTCTGAATCCAAACAACGAGTATGAACTTAGGTTAAAAGTAAATGGTGTTGATAAGGGTGTTCTATATACAAATTATTTCCCTGATCAGGACTGGACAACTTTTCAAATTACACCGAAACTTGATGCTAATGACAGTGAGGATAGAATTAACAAAGGATTACCTCTGAAGTGGGCTTCAATTGTTAATAATTTAGATAAAGGAAAGCATCATATTACTATTGAATTCTGGGCTGGAAAACCCGGCTGCGAGAGAAAAAAATATGCCGAAGGCTCTTTTGTTTATAACAAAATAACTTCCAAAAAAGTAACAGCAGGAGAATCACTTCCAAAATCCGCAATGAACAATCCGTCACTCGTTAAAGAAATGATAGAAGCCGTTAAAAATCAAGGTTGGAAAAATGAATATCCTATTGACGTTATTATTCTTGAATCAGATTGGCGGATTAATAAAAACCCATTTGGTGTAATATTAAATAGAGAAATCAATACTTATGTGATTCTTAAAGACAATAACGGAAATTGCAGGGCAAATGATATATCTTTCAGACAACCATACAAAGGTAAATCCTATGGAAAAACTGAATTTTATGGCTTTGGTTTGAAAAGCATCCCCGTTGATTGCTCAAATTATGGAAAGAAGTAACGCATAAAATTAACAGATGGACTTTGCTTCATTTGGCAGGTCCATCTGTATATATTTTAATATATCGATAGTTCAGTTTATACTATATTTTATGATTATTATAATTAATCTTATAATTTTACATCCAATCTTACTCACCCACCATCACAAAAGCTCCCCAATAGTAATAGCCCGGATATTTTCGCTTCAGGTTCTGTTGGGCTTGATTAAATGCTTCTCGTTTGCTTTTACCACTAAGCCAATTGCGATAAAAATCTATCATTAACTCCTGCGTTGTCTGGTCGTTCACTGTCCATAAGCTCATTATAAGTGATTTTGCTCCTGCCTGTATAAATGCTCGCTGTAAGCCATATACTCCCTCACCGTTCTTTACTTCTCCTAATCCCGTCTCACAGGCACTTAGAACAACAAGCTCAGTATTGTCCAAATTCAAGCCCTGTGCTTCGAATGCTGTCAATAGGCCATCATCGGTGTTGCTTGCCCTTGTCCCCTTGATTGTATTCTCTGCTCCTGCAAATAATAAAAATGATTTAAGTAGCGGATTTTCGGTAAATCTCTGTGTCTCCATTCCTAACATTCGCTCTTCTCTGCTCGTCTCTACATCTTTCAAAAACTTGCCATGCGTTGCTATATGTAATACTGTTGGACTTGATATTGTTTTTACTGCTTCTTCTAATGCTTCCTTACCCAAATATTTCTTTACTTCCCAACCTGATTTCGTTAATTCATTTGTGATTTTATCCACCTCTACACGTGTCCCGGGTAATGGTATGATACTACTTTGTTCGGCTCCATCCATAGCCCGATTAATATCATAATACTCACTTGTTATATTAAATGCTGCTGCTAATTGAGCATACTCATCTGTTCCTAAATCATATTTCGGGTCGCCAAATAATACTGCCGTCTTTTTTGTTGATGGCTGAGTTGTTGTTAAATATTGCCTATCTATCAATTCCCTTGTGCTTGTAAGCTGAACTATATCCATTTCTTCAAGGTTGTATTTACCAGTCTTCGGATTAACAAGTGTATTCAAATTGAATTGATTATAGACTCCGTCTAATGAGATATATACTTTGCTTATTCCGTCTAACTTTGCTGAAATTGGTTGCCAATATTGTGTGTATAATTCTTTAAGGGTTGAAGAAATCATATCGGGGTCATAGGTTGGCTTTTTCTGCTTCTCAATTTGTTTGTGATATAAATTAATAAATTTACCCTCTAAATCATTACCATTTTCAATTAATACAAACTCAGGAAATTTTGAGTCTGGTTTGACTATTACTGCAGCATAGTGAATTGTATCAGTCCATCGCTTACCATTATGATATTGGTAACGGGTTAACTCAATAGCAGCCTCACTTTTTCTTAATGACTTTTGAATTTCCTGCCATTTATATCCTCTTCTTTCTGTCATTTTAGCGAAATCAGAAGACAATTTAGATAATTCTTTTTCGGTATTGTTTAAGTCCTGTTCCAAAGAGTCTATATTTATTTTCTTTTTTTCTAATGCATCTTTTGTAAGTGAATAAAATTTTGCAAGATTTTGCTTTTGCCAGAGCCAATTCTCATATTTTTCTATTAAACTAACATCTCCTGAATTCATTATTGTATTTTTTACTTTCATATTAGCAGATAAAAGCAATCCTTTTGTAAAAAGTAGATTATCATAAAAATTACCAGATATTTCGGGGCTTTCAATATATCTATTTTCTGAAAATGAATTAAACACCTGAAATTTATATTTTATTGTATTCCAAAATTTTTCTTTTTCAGTTTCTGATAGAAAAATTGATTGTTTTGAGAACATTTTCTTGTATAAATCTGCAACATTAACAAATAATGACTCTGCATCAGAAAAACGATTTAATATTCTATATAATCCTGCTAAATTGTTTAATGAAAGGATATATTCAGGATGATACTCTCCATAAAGCTCTTTACGAATTTTTATTGATTCAAGAAACAATGGCTCAGCTTCAGAATAGCGTCCCATAACCCTATATAAACCACCAAGATTGTCTACAAATGTAGGATAATCTGAATTATTCTCTCCATAGTTCTCTTTGTAGATTTTTTTTACCAAAACAAACAATGATTCTGATTTATCATAAACCCCCATTTTTTTATATAACAAACCAAGATTATTTAAAGACAAGATATAATCAGGATGTTTCTCACCTAAAAGCTGCTTTTTTATTTCGGTAGCCTCCAAACATAATTTTTCAGCTTTTGAATAATCATACATTAAATCATAAACATAAGCAAGATTATTCAATGTTTGTGCATAATCGGGATGTTTTTCTCCTAATTGTTCTTTTGTTATTTTCAAGCATTTTTGATGTAAAGCTTCAGCATCTGAATAACGACCCATTGATATATAAAGGTTGGCTAAATTATTTAGGGTTTTTGCATAATCAGGATGATTTTCGCCCAGAACCTCTTTTCTAATGTTTATTGCTTCGATTAATAAAGGTTCTGCTTCAGAAAATCTTCCCATAATTCTATAGAAGACTGCTAAATTATTTAGCGATAATGCATAATCTGGATGTTTTACTCCGAGTATTTCTTTTCTGGTTTTCAAAGAAACCAAGTAAAGAGGTTCAGCCTCTTTGTATTTCCCCATTGCTCTATACAAAACTGCTAAATTATCTAATGATGTTAAATAATCTGGATGTTTCTCCCCCAATTTTGATTTTTTAATATTCAGGGATTCCTTATATAATTTTTCTGCTTCATAAAATCTTCCCATTGATCTATATAATAAAGCAAGATTATTTAAAGATGTGGCATAATCAAGATGTGTTTCACCTAATTTTTCCTTTTTAATTTTTATGGACTCTTGATAATATTTTTCAGCCTCTGAATATTTTCCCATTATGCGATATAAACCTGCTAAATTGTTTAACGAGGTTGAGTATTCCAAACAATTAGTTCCAAGATTAGTTTTGATTATTGACATTGATTTATTGAATAATTGCTCAGCTTTTTGATATTTACCCATTAATTTATATAAACTTCCTAATTGATCCATCATAGTATAGTAATAAGGATGGTTTTCTCCAAATAAATCCAAATATATTTGCAATCCTTCCTTCAGAAGTGGTTCTGCATCTGAGTATCGCCCTATGGCAGAATATAATTTTGCAATATTACCCAATAAAACAGCATAATCTAAATGCTTTTCTCCTAAAAGTTTCTTATAAACTGGCTGCACTTTCTGGAATAATTCCTCAGCTTCAGAATAACGCATCAAAGAATAGTATGCCAACGCTAAAAAATTGAGTAAGTCAGCATATTCTTGGCTTTCTTCCCCTTTTAATTGCTTTAAGATTGGTTTTGCTTTCTCGCAATATTCGATTACTTTGTCATATTTATCCAAATAATAATAAGAATAATAAATAACAGATAAAATAAAAATATTATTGGTGTCCAATTCTCCTAATTCTATTTTAGCCTTTTCCTCTGCTTTGAGTGCCCAATTTAGAGCTGGTTGATAGTCCTTTTTTTCCTGATAAAATTTTGCACTATCTACTAATTGTTTTAATGTAAATGTTTGCGCAAAAATTGAGTTATTAAAAATTAAACCCACTAATAATATTAAAATTAATATAGCATTTTTCATAAAATGCCTCGCAATAAAAATCAAAAATGTTTTGTATTAATCTAAAAAATTTTTTCTTATGAAAAAAAGGGTGGTATTAAAAAGGAATGTATTTTTTAATCACATAGACTAATAATTATGTTAATTTTAGTATTATAATTTTTGAACTTTAAACTAATTCAACTGGATGATTAGATGAGTCATTTTAAAAAATCAAACCAGTATTTCTGATAGTTCAATCAGATAATCTTTCAATTGTTTTCTTCGCATCCAAGTTTCTTCGAATGGTGTATAAACAATTTGGTGATTAATTTCACCAACCATCACATCAGTTTTTCCATCTAAAAGAGCTTTTACAGCTTCTACTCCTAACCTGCTTGCAAGAACTCTGTCTCTTACTGTAGGGCTACCTCCACGCTGAATATGCCCTAAAATCGTAACATGAGAGGCTATATCGTATTTTTCTTTTAGTATTATACTCAATTGGTGAGCGTCTCCAAGTTCATCTCCCTCTCCAACGATAACTATTGTTCTTTTATTTTTACCATTTTCTAATATTCTCTGATATAAAATATCTGTATTAGTTACTGTTTCAGGAACAGCAATAAATTCAGCTCCACAAGAAACTCCAACATCCATAGCAATAAAACCTGCGTGGCGTCCCATAACTTCGATTATAAAAACCCTCCCGTGTGATTCAGCGGTATCTCTTATTTTGTCGATTGCCTCTGCACAAGTATTTATAGCTGTATCGTATCCAATTGTATAATCTGTTCCAAAAAGATCATTGTCTATTGTTCCGGGGGTTCCTACCACCGGAAGTTTATGCTCAACCCATAAAGCATGAGCACCACGAAAAGAACCATCGCCACCACAAACAACCAGACCCTCAATCCCTGCATTTTTAAGTTTATTCATTGCTGCCATTCTTCCACCGGGTTGCATAAATTCTTTTGAACGACTTGTTTTTAGTATAGTGCCACCTCTTGCTATAATATTAGCAGTTTGTGGCGTATCCAATTTAATAAATTCCCCTTCAATCAAACCTGAATAACCTCCAACTACCCCTAAAACCTCTAAACCTAAATGTCTTCCAGTTCTTACAACTGCTCTGATGTTTGCATTCATACCCGGTGCATCACCACCGCTTGTTAATACAGCAATTCTTTTCATAATTCTTTCTTTTGATATTAATAGATTTTATCTTCTAAATTACAATTTTTTAGTATTTATTATATCGCCAAATTTATTTATCAATTTAAATTATTCTTTAATCTATCACTTCTCAATTATCTATCTTAATTTTAGAAAAAAAACAACCTTAAAAATAATTTAATTCTCCAATTTGGTATAATTTATGCTAATCTAAAGAGTTGAATTTATTCATAACAATGTTTTTTTGAAAATGACTAATAAAATAAATCTATACTTACTGATTTTTTGTGGAATTTTTTATTTAATTATTACTTCAAGCAGCCTTGCACAGGTTTTTCATTCAAGTCCTGTCAATAGGCTTTATCCGGATCATAATTCACAAGCCACAAAGCAACAAAT
The DNA here is from genome assembly GCA_026418625.1 of Candidatus Kapaibacterium sp. Classification (GTDB taxonomy): domain Bacteria; phylum Bacteroidota; class Ignavibacteria; order Kapaibacteriales; family UBA2268; genus CALHRB01. The sequence continues at coordinate 79,002 of JAOABA010000011.1, read as the reverse complement.
TTATCCATCAAAAAATCAAGATATTAGTCAATTCAAAATTAAGTGGGCAAATTCAAAAATTCATGGTAATCTTAAACCTTTAATTGGTAATATTATTAATAATCCAAAATTACTTTCTGATTTTTCTTATGCTCCAAATGAGATTACTGCAGTTGTTTCAGGCAAAATATTAGTCATTGATGCTATGGGACGTGAACGAACCGAAAATTCTTTTCCAATACCTTTTATCAAAGATATATCTGTCCTTTTTGATACATTATCTTTCGGGTTGAATTATAGCGTAACATCTCCGTTGGTTCTTGGTATAGAAACAATGGAGTTCGAAAATATTAGAGATTCTCTTGTTTACTGTTATATAGCTGGTTTTGACCAATTTGCAGATTCAATTAAAATCATAAGACGACTTGCAGTGGATTTGAGAAAATATAAACCAAATACATTTGCAAGTTTGAAGCCAATATTCGGAAAGAAATCGGGTTCAAATCTTTTGATTTATTCCATTATCAATATGTCAAAACCAAATATTAATATCACCCCATTAGCAGAAAACAAATTTCTTAGAGGTTTGTTGCAATTCAATACAGGTTTAGAATTATATAATTACCCAATGCCAGATGTAGGTGATGAAACAACCACTCGTTTTCTTCTCGGACCTGAAATAAATTTTGAACAGCCCTCAATGTCGAATATTGGAAATATAAAAACTTCAATTTTATTTCCTAATTTTCCCTCTATAGATATAAGTGAAAAAGTTGGAAATAGAATTTTGTTAAATGACTCTACTTTAACAAATAAACCTTATTTAATATCAGCTGATATTTCCAGTGCAAAAATTGGAAGGGATATAGGTCCAAAGGACATTAGTTTTTTGATAGACACGTTATCATCAAGACCTCAAATAAGAACATATTACCTCAATATTAAAGATCAAGGAAAAACTAATGATAGCAGTTTCATTTTGTTAGCAGAAGAATATACAGGACTTGACGGGTCAAAAGGAACTGCAAAAATTTACCTCTGCGACATTCAAGGAAACATTATCACAAATTCTTATTTACCCCAAAATTTGAATCCTCCATTTAAAGGCTTTGAGAATCATTTCTGGTCAATTGCTACTGGAAATGTTGACGGAAATTCGAATAATAGCTGGTTACCTTACTACCCCAATAATCTTGGTAATGAGTTAATTATAACCCACAGTTCTCCAAAACTTTCAGTCGCTGGAAATAAACTTATGGTTTTGAGATACAACAGTCAAAATAAAATCCCAAAAACAACACCTCCTGATTCGTATTTGTTACCGTTTGATACAATTGCCACGCAAAGAATTAATGGATGGGTAGCAGTTGTAAATGACTTAGATGGTGCTCCTGACCAAAAAGATGAGATAATCATTGTTGATGGTTCTAATCTGAAAATTTTAAGAATGAATGATTATTTTAGTAATGATTTTCGCTCTGGAAAGCCATTTTCAACAATTTCTTCTTACACATTTACTAATGAAACCATATCAGATGTAGCGGTTGCTGATATTGAAGGAGATGGATTGAATGATTTAATCGTTACAACATTTAATAAAATTTATTTAATCGGTTCAATCAATTATAATACTATTGAAGTAATTGATCCCAAAAATCCATCCGATCCTCCTAAGGAATACTGTCCGGGTGAAACTATTGAAATTAAATGGAAAAATATTTTCAGAAATTTTGGTGAAGTTTCTATTGGTTTTCAAGAATATAAAAATATGCAACCAATTAATAACTTGATTATGATCGCTGAAAATATTGATAATTCAGGTGACTTTAATAATTTTTCATATATCATTGATGAGAAAGTTATTGGGAAAGAAGGAAAATTTGTTGTCTTCAGGAAAGATCACCCCTCGATAGTTAATGATTCTACTTCTTTGTTAAGATTTTCAAAACCTTTTATAACATTAAATAATTTAGGAACGAAACCATTGATATCAGGACAAACATTGGTTCTAACTGGGACACATAAATGTCTTGATTCAGCAAAAATTGAATATTCAATCGATGGTGTTAGTTGGTTTGAGTTGCAAAGATTAATGCTGAAATCAGATGGTTTATTCCAGAATTCCATAACTATTCCCTGCTTAAATATTTTTGACTGTTCTGGGAATAATAAATCAAATTATATTCATATTAGAATCAAAGCTAATAGTTATAAATTTACATTAATCTCTGACACAGTTAAATCAATTCTTTTACCCACACAGTTACCAATAAGACTTGAGCAAAATAATACTGTTTGCTGCGATTTTAAATTCACGTGGGATAAAAGTTTTATTAATTTCCCTTGCGACAGTCTTACAATTTTAGTTTCAGATGATTATGGAGCTAACTTTAAAAGAGTTGCAAAAATTGAATTATCAGTTCAGGAATATGTCTGGCAAGCCAGAACAGATTACCCTGATGATTTAATCTTCAGATTTTGTTGCGAAAACTCTTGTATGCAAAAAGATACTACAATATTAAATTCAAAACCAAAATTTATCACTCTTGTGGCTCCAAATCCATTTAAACCACCAGCAGAGGAATTGGAAATAGTATATATTCTTAAAAAAGAAAGTAACGTTTCAATCAAAATTTACGACCAAAATAACAGACTGGTTGCCGAACCAGTGAAAAATACCTTTAGATCCCCAAATATAGCTTACTGCGAAAAATGGAACGGAGAAAATCACAACGGATCTTTGGTTGCTAATGGATTATATTATATCAGCCTTGAATTATCAGACGGAACAAGAGAAATACATCCCGTTTTCATTGGAAAGTAAAAATAAAAAAAAATTAACATTGATTAATTAACAATTAATTATTATATTTAACTTTTATTTTTATTCCATCTGGGAGAAAATAATTATGAGAATTTTAGTTGTTGAAGATGAAAGAAAAGTAGCCAGTTTTATAAAAAACGGGCTCGAAGAAGAGAGATATATTGTTGAAACAGCTTCTGATGGCAAAACAGGGCTCGAAATGGCTATGAACAATCAATTTGATGCTATTCTGCTTGATGTTATGCTTCCCGGAATGGATGGATTCAAAGTGCTGAACGAGTTAAGAAATGCCGGTATTTCAACACCTATTATGATGCTCACCGCAAGAGGAACAACCGAAGATAGAGTTCAGGGTCTGGATCTTGGTGCAGATGACTATTTACCAAAACCATTCAGCTTTGAGGAACTTGCAGCTCGCCTCCGTTCAATATTGAGACGTTCAAGCACTGAAAAATCAACTAAACTTAAATGCGGTGATCTCGTTTTGGATACAATTTCTCACGTTGCATATCGCTTTGGAAAAGAAATTGAACTTACCACAAAAGAATATGCCCTGCTCGAATATTTAATTAGAAACAAAAACAGAATACTTAGTCGAAGCACTATTACTCAGCACGTTTGGAAGCATAATTTTGATCCCGAGTCGAACATTATTGATGTTTATATTAAAAGATTAAGAGCAAAAATTGAACGGGAGGATGGAACAAAACCTTTGATACAAAGTATTAGAGGCGTTGGCTATAGAATGAGAGACCTTCCACAGGACGACGAATCAACCGTGGACATCTAATATGAACATCTTTCAGTCCCTAATTAACGAAATTGATGATAAGATTCCTGTCATTCAAAAAAATTTTGATAATTACCAGAATGAATTTTTTACTAAAAAGCCACCTGAATTTTTTTGCCTTGAATTAAACGGTGAGGCTGGTGAGTTAGCTAATTTAGAAAAAAAGCAATGGAAAGGCAGAGAAATCAATACAGAAGATTTTGCTGATGAAGCTGCAGATGTCTTTATTGCTCTTTTTAACTATTGTAATTCTCGAAATATTAATTTAGCAGATGCTTTAACAAAAAAACTTCAGAAAATCGAAGATATAAGGTTGAGTCGTAAGCAAGAAGGATTAGATTATTAAAAAAAAAGAGTCCTGATTTCTGGACTCTCATTTCAAAAAAATTTATGTTAAATTAAAATTATCTAACTTCTTTATGAATAGTATGCCTTCTTAGAAAAGGATTGTATTTTTTTAGTTCCAATCTTTCTTGTGTGTTATTTTTATTCTTAGTTGTTGTGTAGCGAGAGGCTGGCTTACCTTCTTTTTTAGCCTCTGTGCATTCAAGCGTTATTATTATTCTTGTTTCTTTCTTTGCCATATTTAATCCTTAAAAATTTAGGATTACAAAAATAGCAATTATTTTTAAATAAAAAAAATTTATTTGAATAAATAAAGCACATCTTCATTTCTCAAATTAGCCTGAGCCGCTGAGGCATTAACCTTAAAAAATGGTGTTTTAAAATAACTCAATTCTATCAAAGCTTCCTCAAAGGATTCAATGGGTAAATTTTCAGTTTTTTTCAACGGATGACTATTATCCATTTGTTTATTATTCTCCAGATTTTCAAGAGTCTTAAGTAAAGCCGATGGTGAAACATTATTGACTTGTTTTTTAGAATCTAATTCTTCTAACTTTTTAATTTTATTGGGCTTTTCTTTAGCAGGATTTTGAAAATCAACATCATTTATTATGGTATTTGTTATTTTTTGGACTTTCATATTATTTATCTCTTAGAAAATATAATAATTCATATGAATATTTTACAATTAACATACCAACTTTATAAATATAAAATGATAATTTTTAAAAAAAAATTATTGTTTTTTGATAAAAATGTTTAAATTAAGCATAACTTTATTAAATAATTTATTAAAATATGAATTTATAATAATTATAGGTGAGCTTATGCTTAAATATTTACTCTTTATTTCTATATCATTTATTTTAGTTTATAGCTGCGGACCCCGACCTGACGAACTCACAACAGCAGAAATGGCGAAAGAGAAGGAAGATATTATCGCCACAATCAAAGCTTTCAATAAAGCAATGGAGGAAGAAAGATTCGAAGGTTTAGTGCCGTATTTGTCAGAGGATGTTATTTTCTTCGGAACTGACTCAAGCGAAATTATTAAGTCTCTTAGTGATTTCAAAAAAGCAATTACCGAACAATTTAATGCCGTTGAATCCCTTTCTTATGGAGAAATGAGTGATATATCCATTCAAATGGACAGTCGTGGCACATTCGCTTCGATTATCTATGGAGTTCCAACAACTTACAAAATGGTTGGGTCTAACGCACCTGAAAGTTACTTTTTCAGAGTCAACAGGACTTTGAAAAAAGAAGGTGGAAAGTGGGTTATTGTTAGTGGAATAGTTAGTATTGCAAGAACCGGTAAGCCAATTCAACCCGAACCATAATCATTAATTGATTGGCTAACAATCATATAAAAGTGAAAAGACAATATTGTCTTTTCACTTTTTTTATTTATAAAAATTTGTATTAATAATAATTCATAATTTTTTTATATTTTTAATCTTTTAATATTTACTCAAATGGTTATGGATAATATATTAAACTACATTTCGAATAATAAAGAAAAATTTCTACAAGAATTAATTGACTTTTTAAGGATTCCGAGTATCAGCAGTATCTCAACATATAAAGATTATATGACTCAAGCTGCTGAATGGCTTTCTGAAAATATGAAATCCAGTGGCTTAAATAATGTCAGAATTATTCCTACTGCTGGACATTCAATTGTTTATGGTGAATGGCTTAATGCTGGAGACAATGCTCCAACCGTTCTTGTTTATGGTCATTACGATGTTCAACCTGTTGACCCACTAAATCTATGGGATTCACCTCCATTCGACCCAGTTATTAAAAATGGGAAAATCTTTGCTCGAGGAAGTGCTGACGACAAAGGACAATTATTTATTCACATCAAGGCTGTAGAATCATATCTAAAAACAATAGGAAAACTCCCCGTAAACATCAAATTCTTGATTGAAGGAGAGGAAGAAGCTGGAAGCAACCATCTTGATGAATTTATTGAGAACAATCGTGATTTATTAAAATGCGACACTGTCCTAATTTCAGATACTGAATGGTTTGCTGATGGTATGCCCTCAATTTGCTATTCACTTCGTGGAATTGCATTTGTTGAACTTACTGTTATTGGTCCAAATAGAGATTTACATTCAGGTTCTTATGGTGGTGGAATTGATAACCCTTTGAATGTTCTTTGTTGGATGATATCAAAATTAAAAGATGATTATGGAAGAATTGCTATTCCCGGTTTTTATGATGATGTTAGACCCTTATCCAAAGAGGAAAGAGACAACTTCAAAAAGCTTCCATTTGATGAAGAAGAATATTGTAAGGACTTAGATGTTCCTATGGTTAATGGTGAAATTGGCTTCACTACTTTAGAAAGAGTTTCAGCAAGACCGACACTTGATCTCAATGGAATTTATGGGGGTTACACTGGTGAAGGTGCAAAAACTATTATTCCATCGAAAGCTACTGCAAAAATTTCTATGAGACTTGTCCCTGATCAAAAACCAGATGATATAATAAATAAAGTTGAAAGACATCTCAAAAATATTGCCCCCCCAACTGTAAAAATAGAAATACAAAGGCTACACGGTGGAAATCCCGTGTTAGTTCCTTTAGACAGCAAGGGAATTAAATCAGCTGTTAAAGCTTTCGAAAATGCTTTTGGCAAGGAAGTTCTATTTACAAGGGAGGGTGGTTCAATTCCAATAGTATCAACATTCCTTGAAGTTCTAAATGCTCCATCAGTTTTAATGGGTATGGGTTTACCGGGTGATAATATACATTCTCCAAATGAAAGTTTTAATCTCGAAAATTTCTTTGGTGGTATTAAAGTTTCAGCTTTCTTTCTTGATGAATTCAGCAAATAATTAATAATGTGTTTTGATTTTGTTTTTAATTAGTAGTTAACAAAGGAGAGATTATGGAAGAAAAAAAATACGTCCCATTTGTTCCCCCTGACATGCCAATGGCGGAAATGACAGTTCGTGCTTTAATCATTGGATTAATTATGTCTGTCGTCCTTGGTGCAGCAAATGCTTATCTTGGTTTAAAAGCAGGAATGACAATAGCTGCCACTTACCCGGCAGCAGTAATCGGTATGGCTTTTCTTAAAATTTTCAAAGGCTCAATACTCGAGGAAAATATTGCAAGAACTGTTGGATCAATCGGTGAATCCGTTGCCGCTGGAGCAATATTTACCATTCCTGCATTTATTATTGCTGGTGTATGGGACGGACAAAACTTCTGGTCTGTTTCTAACTATTTGCAAACCTCTGCAGTTCTCCTTGTTGGTGGTTTGTTTGGTATTTTATTTATAACTATAATCAGAAGAGTAATGGTTGAGGATAGAGAATTGCCATTCCCAGAATCAGTTGCCGCAGCTGAAATCCATAAAGCTGGCAGAACTGGTTCAAGCGGTGCAAAATTCCTATTTTCAGCTATGGGTGTTGGTGCTTTAATTCAGGTTCTTAAACAAATTAAACTTTTTGCTTCGAGTTGGTCTCATTATTTCCCGTTTGCATTAGGTAATATCAAAATTGGTGGAACAACTATTACAACCGGTGGTGGCTCAATTATTAGCACTCCCGGTGTAAGTCCTGCTTATATGGGCGTCGGTTACATAATCGGTCCTAACCTTGCTGCTCTTAACTTTACTGGTGGTTTGCTTGCTTGGGGTTTATTTGTTCCAGTTCTTATGTTTTTCATTGCACCAAGCATAAATATTGATAACATCAATAAAGATAAATATTTTAATTCAATTTTCATTGAAAAAATAGTTGAAAATCAGAAAGCCAAAAATCCCTCACTTTCTGAAAGTCAATTATATGATTTAGCCCAAAAGGAGAAAAACAAAATTTTGGTTCACTTGGAAAGTAATAAGGCTACAGAAGAAGAAAAGATGATTTATTCATCTGCTCAGGTAGAAGCAGAAAATCGCTTCCTAAAAGCTAAATCAGAATACGAAAAAGGAACTAATTCAGATTTGGCTAATAAATATTATGAAATTAATAATGAATCTTGGGTTTCTGTTGGTGAATCGACTTGGAAAAATGTTGTCAGAAAAATAGCTATTGGTGGAATGTTGATGAGTGCTGCTTTCACTCTCTGGAGAATGAGAAAAAGCCTTATTCAGGGTATTGGAAGAGCCGTTAGAGATACCAAAAAAGCAGCCGGTGGAACTGTAGCTGAGGATAGAACTCAACAGGATATGAATTTCAAATGGGTATTTATTCTTATTTTATTAGCCTCAGTAGCAACATTTTTCATTTATTACTGGTTTTCTGGAACTGTCATTCCAGCACTCATAGCAACAGTGGTTATGGTTATCGCAGGATTCTTTTTTGCTGCAGTTTCAGGCTATTTGGTTGGATTAATAGGTTCGAGTAACAATCCAATAAGTGGTTTAACGATTTCAACTCTTTTGATAGCGGCTGTTTTAATGGTTATTCTTGGCACACGAGGCGAAGCTGGTGTTCCTGCAGTCCTTGGAGTCGCTGCTGTTGTTTGCGTAGCTGCGGCAGTTGCTGGAGAAATGCTTCAAGATTTGAAAGTCGGACACATCATAGGTGGAACACCTTGGAAAATGCAATTTGGCGACATCCTTGGAATAATATTGGCTGCTGCTGTAATGTTTTTCCCGCTTTTAGTTCTTCATCAGGGTGACATTCAGGAAAATGGCAATGGAACATATACTCCCGGTGTTACTGGTCTTGGTGGTAAAGAATATCCTGCTCCACAAGCCTCATTAATGGCAATCCTTTCCCAAGGAATTCTTGGAGGGAGTATGGAATGGGGTTTAATTATTGTTGGAATTCTTATGGCTATCGGATTTATTTTGGTTAAAGTAAAAAGCCCTATGTTAGTTTGTGTTGGTATGTATCTACCACTCGAAACATCATTTGCAATATTTATCGGTGGTTTAATCAAAGGTATTCTTGATAAAGTAGCTGAAAAGAAAAAATTCAACGAAGCACAACAAGCAAGAGTTGGCAATACAGGTGTTCTACTCGCTGCTGGCTTAATAGCAGGTGAAGCTCTCATTGGACTACTCTTTGCCTTGTTCGCAGTTTTGGAATGGAAGATACCTACAATATTTGATAATCCTACTTTCTTTGTCAGCTTGCTTGTATTTCTCATAGTTGGTTGGATTTTAGTTAGGATACCCGTTAAAAATGCCGGAAGCCCAGATGAACCTGCTCCACCAGCAGCTATGGTTTGATAATTCATATTGCTTTAAATATCATAAAAAATAAACAAGGGGTTCTTTAACCCCTTGTTCTCAATTTAAGATAATGACACGTTATAATTATATAAATGCAAAAAATTGGTTCTCGAAACCAAGAGTTATATGCGGATTAATGACCGGAACCTCGCTCGACTCAATTGATTCGGTTTTAGCTTCATTCTCAGTTGATATTTTTGGCAGACATCAATTTGAAATAATTGAACAGCACAAATCTGAAATTCCAGACAAAATCAAAAATCTGATTCACAAAATTATCAAGTCAGACTCAAGTATATCTGAACTTTCTTTTGTAAATTCAGAACTATCAAGATTATATTCTTTATCTGTCCATTCAATTTTGAAAACTTCAAATCTATTACTTTCAGAAGTAGATGCAATTGGAATTCACGGACAAACTGTATGGCACGAGCCAAAAAAAAATGATGATAATATTAATCAACATTTAGGTCATACTTTACAATTAGGCTCTGCATCATATCTTGCTAATCTACTTAATATTCCTGTTGTTGGTGATTTCAGAGCAGCCGATATTGCTTTAGGTGGGCAGGGAGCTCCCTTGGTTCCAATTTTCGATTATAATTTCTTTCTGAGTAAAACTGAAGATATTATTATGCTTAATATAGGAGGTATGTCTAATCTCACCCACATACCTGCCAATGCAACTGAAGATGATGTTATAGCATTCGACACTGGTCCGGGTAATGTTTTGATTGACACATTTATGCAAAAATATTTTAATAAACCTTATGATGATTTAGGTTTTCACGCAAGAAGTGGAAAGATAATTCCTCAACTTTTTGAAATTTTGAAAAAGAATGATTTTATTCATCAAAGTCCCCCTAAATCAACAGGAAGAGAGCTTTTCAATGAGGATTATATTTCTTCTTTAATAAACTGGAGCGGTCTTGAAAAATTTGACTATAATGACTTTGTTTGCACTTTATCTGAATTTACAGCTTGGAGTATTGCCGAAAACATAATTAAATTCACGAATCCAAAAGGAAAACTTATTGTTTCAGGGGGTGGCTCTCAAAATTTATTCATTATTGATAGGTTAAAAGCTTATCTACCCAAAGTTGAACTTTTTTTAACAGATTATTTCGGTATTCCTTACGACGCAAAAGAAGCTTTATGTTTTGCATATTTAGCTTGGAGAACTCTGGGTTTACTTCACGGCAACATACCTACCGCTACTGGTGCAATGCGTAGAGCGATTTTAGGCGTGATTGCATTGCCATAAATTTAAATCTTAAACAAAAATTAATTTTATTTTTGAAAAAAACTAAAAATCTTGTAACTTTAAATGCTATATTTGTGTTATAGAAAAAATAATCAATATTTTTTTGATTTTATAGAAGGGTTTTTATGAAAAATTTAAAACTATTTAAAAGCTTATTATTGATTGCATTTAGTTTCTTTTTATGTGCACAATTAAGCTTTGCTGACTCCCCCAAAAAAGGGCTACTTGAAGAATTTACTAACGCTTCCTGTGGACCCTGCGCTGCTTCCAATCCGAGTTTTAAAAGTTATGTCAACAACAATATGGATGTATTAATTCCAATTGTTTTTCATCCAAATTTCCCGGGAACCGACCCATTCAATGCTGAAAATCCAACAATGCATAATGGAAGGACAGATTATTATTCTGTTAGCGGTGTTCCTCATTTTGTATTTCTTGGAACTGTTCGAGGACATCCGGGAAATATTGCTAATATTGGCTCATCTATTGCCGCTTTAAGAACCCAAATGTCCCCAATAACAATAAATATTACAGAATCAAGAACCGGTTCCAATTCAACTGTTGAAGTTGAGGTTCACACTTCCCAAGCACTCTCTAATAAAAAATTAAGAATTTGCGTAGTAGAACAACTTGTTGTTTATTCAACACCTCCCGGATCTAATGGAGAAAAAGAATTTCCATGGGTCGTCCGTAGAATGCTTCCAGATCATAATGGCACAACAATAACACTTGCAGCAAATGAAACAAAGAAATTCACACAAAATTTCACCTTACAATCCAGTTGGGATAAATCAAAAGTTTATATTGTTGCTTTTATTCAAGACGATGGGACAAAGGAAGTTCTTCAGGCTGCTCAAAGTATGATTACCGGCAAGTTCGAAACAATTGCCGATAGATTCCTTACTTCAGCAAGAAATAATACTTTGACCAAAAAAATCACTTTGACAAATCCTAATAAATCAAGCTATAAATTTGATGTAGTTATTGACCAAACAAGCTTTTTACCAACTGGTTGGACAGCATCTGTTAGCCCAGCTTCCACTACACTGGCTGCCGGAGCCTCTACCGAAGTTACAGTAACAGTTAAAACAAAAGACAATGCCGGTTTTGCTGCTATTATTGTTAAAGCAACACCTGTTGCAACAGTAGCAAGTTCACCAACAACTGCTGATTTCTATATTCTAACAGAAGATACAAAATATGCTCTCTACTCAGGTTATAATCCTTGGATAAGCCACTATGTCAATGCTTTTGCTCAATTGACTACTTATAATAAAGATTTAGCAGTTATACCTTACGCTAATGAAACAATTCAAGCTTATCCTCCCACTAATTTTGATGTTGCTATTTTTAGCACTTCATCTTATTTTGGAGGAAACATAATAGTTAATCCACTTTCGGTTTCAATGCTTAATACTATCAGTTCAATGATTAGTATGCGCAAAAATGTTCTGATTTTCACAGATTGCACCGGATTTTATACTTATACTGCACAGTTTAATGCCCCTGCTCAATATAAATCATTCTTTACTGATCAGTTGGGTGTTAACTGGACTCGTGCCGATCAAAGATATACTGTTAGTGGAAATCAAATATCAATCAATCGCTATAATGTAAATGGTATTGACAATGACCCTGTTGGAATGAACGTCATCGCACCAAGTAATGCAAATCCTAATCAAGGTTATAATTTCTTCTCGGATGTTTTCTCAATTCCAACAAATAGCAATGCAAAAGCCTGTTTTGTTTATAACAATCAAGCCAGAGATATTGCTGGTTTCAGGGTTGATAATGGATTCTCAAAATTAATTTATTGTGGTTTTGATTTAGGTGCTTTTGATGATCAGGGAGCAAGAATCAAATTACTCCAACAAGCAATGAAATGGCTCACCTCAACAACTTCCTCTGGTGGACCAAAAATTACATTATCTAATTCCACTTTGAATTTCGATAAAGTTCAAGTTGGTAGTTCAAAAGAAATGTCCTTCTCAATCAAAAATGATGGAGATAAAGATTTAATTATTTCGCAACTTTATAATGACCCCGATTATGATCCAGACGGTGTTTTCCAAATTACTGAAGGTGGAACAACTCCAGTTACAATTAAACCCGGAAATCAAATTGCTGTAACAGTAAAATTCACCCCAAAAGCTGCTAAGAAATATGACGGTTCAATATTCATTAGTTCAAATGCAGAAAATGCTAAAGATGAAGTTGTTAATCTCATAGCAGAAGGTGCTCCGGGTGCTGGTGCTCAAATTACAGCTAACAAACAAAAAATCGAGTGGACTTCTCCTAAGGTAAAACCCGGAAAATCAATGAATAAAGATGTTGTCATTTTCAATACTGGAAGTGATGATTTAGTTATTAGCGAGATTAAGTTCACTAAAAATGATAATAATGTGTTCTCATTTGTTGATGGAAATGATCCCGGAACAGTTCCAAAAGATGATAGCCGAACAATAACAATTAAATTCAGTCCTACTGAAGAGAACACTAAATATGAAGGCACTGTTACAATAACATCGAATGCTAAAAACTTCCCAACTTTTGACATTCAATTAGTAGGTGAATCCGACATTGCCTCCTCTGTCAGTGAAGCAATTTCTGAGGATGGATTATTTAAAATTAAAGCAACTCCAAATCCAATATCAGTCAGTGGAACAATTGATTTCTCGCTCGGTGGTAATACACCCAAAAATATTAATGTTCAACTGATTGATATGAGTGGTAAATTAATTAATTCCCTTTTCGAGCAAAATTCAGTTCCCGGAAATTATAGAATTGATTTTAATACAGAAAAATTAAGCTCCGGAATCTATTTCATTATTGCAAATATTGAAGGGATAAGGGTTAATTTGCCAATTATTATTAACAAGTAAGATTATTTGAATTAATCGCTATTATTAGGAATTTGGGTTTTAATCCACCTGCAATTAGCAGGTGGATTTTTACCCTTTTTTAACACTAAAAATTTTATTTTTACTTCTAAATATTTCAGTCTCATATAATTAGAGGAGACAAAAATGAAAATCAAATTTATTCTTTTTTCAGTTATCTTACTCTTTATTCCATTTCTAAAAGCAAAATCCTCTGATTTTATTTATTTCAATAACTTAGACCCGAAATTCGGTGGAAAAGTCTATGAAAATAACTTCAGACAGTATTGCGGACCAGAGCTTGAATCTGTTTCATTTGAAGACGAAGTCTTGGATAAAATTAAAATAACTGATTATAAAGTTGCTATCTTCACTCTTGGCGAATATCCATTAAGCGTGAGAACCGCTTCGAGTAAGCATTTCGTCATTGACAAAATTAAAACAATGATTGATTCAGGTAAAAGTGTAATGATTGTTGCAAAAAATGCACTCTGGGGAGAATTCGATCCTAATTCTCAAGTTAAACATCCTGATGTCAACAATTTTCTCACTAATACTCTTGGAATTAATTTCATCAAAAGAATGCCTGTCCATTATGTTAGTGGAAATACGATTTATTATCAGGGTTATGTTGTCCGAGGCGCACCAAAAGATCCTATAGGTAAGGCAGATGTTAGATTCTGCAATCAGGGATATACTCAGGGAGCAACAACTTATTGGCCCCTCGATACAATCTTATATGTTGATGTTTTCAAAACCAAAGATCCAAATAAATATTTTCCGGTTGATATTTTTACTAGGTCCCACCCTGCACCATTGACTGACACTTTACTCGGCATAAGAACTCAAATCGGGAAAGCAAGGATTGTTTTTTGGAGCTATGGCTTTGAAAATATTGCTGGTAATCAATATGTATATTCTCTAATCGAAAGAGCTTTGAAGTGGCTTACGGAAGGAGCTCCTCAACCCGGCGCTCAAATTGAATCCCTTGATGAAAACGTTGACTTTGGTTATGTCTACGTTGGAGACAGCTCACAATCAACTGTTAGTTTCCGTAACATCGGTAGCGAACCGCTCATTGTTTCATCGATAGAAATAGAAAATTTTAGTGGTAAAAATGCGTTTTCGATTATTGACGGCGGAAACCCAGTTACTTTACAATCTGGTGAAGTCCATACTGTTACGATTAAATTTAAACCAAAAGAAAAAGGTTATTACACAGACTTTTTAATAATTAAATCAAATTCACAAACAGAATCTGAAAAAGCTGTTAACTTAACTGGAAACGGAGATATAGTATCGGGTGGTTTTATATCAGTGAGTTTAGCTGAAAATAAACTCGATTTCGGAAAAATCCCTGCGGGAGAAAAAGTTACAAGATCATTTGATATAATTAATAGTGGAAATTTATCTCTCAATATTGATAGTATAGTAATTTCAAATCGTGATGCTGAAACAATCTTTTTTGGCGACGGCATTACTAGTGCAAGGATCCCTCCGGGTGGCAAAAAAGTAAAAGAAGTTTACTTCCAGCCAAAAGAAGAAAAAATTTATAATGGCACTCTGAGAATTTATTCAGATGCTTTAAACCTGCCAGTTATTGATATTCAACTTGTTGGAGAAGGATTAGCACCAAGCGAAGTCTATAGTAACATTAACAATGAACTATTATTTGATGTAATTACTAATCCTTCTAATAACAAAATTCAGGTTTATCTTAATTTATTTGATTTATCAAATTCTCCTGCAAAAATTAATGTGGTTTCATCTGATGGTAAAATCGTTTATTCCTCCCAAAAAGAAACTTTCTCTGCAAATGAAAATTTTTTTGAAATCGAAACAGACTTGAGCAGTGGTCTTTACTTTATTATGTTAGAAATCAAAAATAAAAGATATACAAAACCGGTAATTATAATTAATTAATAATGATGAGGACAAAATGAAAAAGTTATTATTTCTTTTTATTGGTATTCTTTTAGTTAGCCCGCTATTTATTGCAAAAAGCGAAGATAATAATGACAAAATTCAGGCTAATCCGTATAAATACATTCTTTTTAATAATTTTGATACGGAGTTCGCTGATGCAGCTTATGGTAAATATTTTACCGACGAGGCTTATACTGATACTTATGCAAAATACGCTAAAGTAGCAAGTTTTTCAACCTCAACATTTAGCCAGTATAAAATAACAGACTATGATTTAGCAATTTTTCCACTTGGAGATCTTCCTTTGAACGCTAATGTTGGTGGACTCAGCATTCTGCAGAAAATCAGGGAAATGATAGAAGCTGGAAAGAATGTTATGATCACCGGCAGAAAATTCTTATACTACGCTTTCGACCCGGGAAGCAGTAATAAAAGCACAGAGGTTCAAAAGTTCTTGACTGATACACTTGGAATTCGTTATGTCGGAGTTCTTCCTTTCCATCAACAACAAGGCAGCACTCTTATGTGGTGGTCTTTTTGGATTCGTGGAGATTTAGAATGCCCTATCGGTAAAAACATTGTAAAATGGTGTAATATCGGCTTCAATGCTGGTAACGAAGTTTGGTGGCCCCTCGCTAACTATTTAAGTGTCAATGTTTTTCAAACTCTTGATAGAAACAAATTTTCACCTGTCGATCACGTAATTCGCAAAAATAATGCTTACGCAACTGATACTTTAGTTGGAATTAAAGCCGAGTGGGGTAAATCAAGAATAGCTGCTTGGAGTATGGGATTCGAGGGTTTTGCTGGTGATATTCCAAGAGGTTCATTGCTCTATCGTGCTATGGTTTGGCTTTTAGGGAATATTCCACCTGACGGTCCTGTTCTTTCAATTGAACCCTTGAGAATTGATTTTGGTCACGTTCCTGTTGACTCAACTCGTGATATTGAACTGGAACTGAAAAGCATTGGAACAGAAAACTTAATAATCAAGGAAACCTCTTGGTGGGAGGAAGATCCCGCTTTCAGTATTGTTTCTGGTGAAGTAAAAACAAATAAGCCTGTTACGTTAAAAAAGGGACAATCTCATAAATTAGTCATTCGTTTCTCGCCAAAAGTAGATAAAAAATCACATTCTGCTCAACTTTCAGTTTATACCAATTCAATCCCTGATTATAGATATATTGACGTTGTTGGAACCGCTGGAAAAGGTAACCAAGGTCCAATTATCGCCACTAATTACGGAACGAAGATTAATTTCGGACAACTCAAACAAACTGATATGAAGAAAGATATTGATCTTTATATCCGAAATGACGGAGATATGGAGCTTAACATAAATTATTTAAAAATTGAAGAAAACGATGACGATGCATTCAATTTCCATCAGGTTGTGAAGGTTCCAATTTCAATTAAACCAAAAGATTCTGTTAAAGTAATTGTCAGATTTTCCTATCGCCCACAGGAAAGAATTTATAAAGGTTTAATTAAAATCTCAAGCGACGCATTTAATGCTAAAGATTTTTTTGTTGAGCTTGAAGGTGAAATCATACCAAGCTTGTCCGTTGATAACTGGAAATTTTCAAGCGAAGATGGTCTTCTTGAAATTTGGACTTATCCGAATCCTTTCAGTAAATCACTAAATATCAATTATTCGGCTAAAGATAATTTTACAGAAATGACTGAATTTTCAGTTTTCGATTTATTGGGTAATAAACTTTATTGCACCGAAAAGTTAATATCAGCCGGTAATGGCTCTTTTAAATGGGATATTGATTTAGGTCAAGGTCTTTATTACCTTATTGCAAGGCAAAAGGGAAATAGAATTGTTATCCCAATTGTATCAATGGATTAATTAATAAATCAAGGATGTTTAAACTACAAATCACAAAAAAGTAGATTAAACATCCTTGTATCCCATTTAAAAATGAAATATTAAACGTACTCAAACTTTGCCGTGAAGTGCCTCAGTAATGGTGCCTCGTAAGTTAATCTCATTCCTCTTAGTTTATCTCTGTTCTGGTAAACTTCAATTACTGCTTCTGCAACATAATCAATATGACTTTTTGTATATACCCTACGAGGAATAGCAAGTCTGACAAGTTCCATAGATGCCGGAATAAAATTACCAGATTCATCGGTCTTTCCAAACATGACTGAGCCAATTTCAACAACTCTAATGCCTCCAACCCGATAAATTTCACAGGCAATGCTTTGTCCGGGGAACTGATGACGAGGAATATGTGGTGCAAAGCGAGCTCCGTCAAGATAAACAGCGTGTCCACCAGTAGGAACTAAAATTGGGACACCAGCCTCCAACAACTTATCGCCAAGGTATTTAACCTGACCAACCCTATAAGCAAGATAATTCACGTTCAATACTTCCCTGAAACCTATTGCAAGAGCTTCTAAATCTCTTCGAGCTAAGCCGCCATAAGTGGGAAAGCCTTCTGTAACAATCAAATTAACTTTTAACTTCTCTGCTAAATCAGTATCATTTGTCCCAATAAACCCTCCGGTATTTGCTAGACCGTCTTTTTTGGCGCTCATCGTGCAACCATCAGCATAGGAAAACATTTCTTGAGCTATTTCCTGAATGGTCTTATCCTGATAACCCGGCTCTCTCATTTTGATAAAGTAAGCATTTTCAGCAAAACGGCAACAATCAAGAAAAAGAGGGATTCCATATTCACTAAGAAGTTTTTTTGTTTCTCGTATATTTTCCATCGAAACAGGCTGACCACCCCCTGTGTTATTAGTAACTGTAATAAAACATAATGGGATATTTTCCTTGCCATAAGTTTCAATCAAATTTTTCAGAGCTGGAATATTCATATTACCTTTGAAATCGCCCGGAATTTCAGGTTTAGTTCCGATTTCGGTAGGTAAATCAATAGCTGTAGCTCCTGAAAATTCAACATTTCCTCGGGTTGTATCAAAATGTGTGTTATTAGGAATTATTAAACCCGGTCTGCTAATAACGGAAAATAAAATTCTTTCGGCTGCTCTCCCCTGATGTGTTGGTATAATATGCTTGAAACCGGTTATTTCTCTTAATATACTTTCAAATTTAAAATAACTTCTTGAACCGGCATAGGCTTCATCACCGTCAAGCATATGTGCCCATTGTTTGGAGCTCATTGCTGTTGTTCCGCTGTCTGTCAGTAAATCAATAGTAACCGTGTCAGACTTTAGATAGAAAGTGTTATAAAAAGCTTCTTTGATATAAATTTCACGCTCTTCTCTGGTTGTTATGGGAATTTCTTCGACTGTTTTAATCTTAAATGGTTCAATTGCTGTTTTCATAATTCAATATAAAATCAATTTTTGTAAAAACGAAAATAACAATTTAATTAATCGAGAGTAAATCAAGAACAATTAATCAATGGCTTTTTTTATTCTGTTACATTTCGCATTTATTTTTCCCATTTTGGAAAAATATTTGGGTCAAATCCAAAAATCGAACTTCCAATGAAATACATTATTAAACTAACTATAATTATTCCCGTTAGGTTAAGGAAAATCCCTGCTTTCATCATCTCTTTGATGGTTACTTTTCCTGAACTGAAAATAATCGCATTAGGTGGTGTTGCAACTGGTAGCATAAACGCAAAGGAAGCTGATATAGTAGCAGGTATCATTAGCAAGAGTGGATTAATTTCCAATGTTACAGATAATGCCGCAATAATCGGTAAAAGAGTTTGAGCAGTAGCTGTATTGGATGTCAACTCTGTGAGAAATGTTAAAATTGTGCAAATAATAATTATCATTATTAAAGGATGAATATTCCCAATTACTGATAATTGCTCCCCAACTACTTTTGATAATCCTGTTTGTTGAAAGCCTTCAGCAAGTGCAAATCCACCTCCAAAAAGCAAAACTATATCCCAAGGAATTTTTTTAAACAACTTGTTGTCTAATATTGTTGAGTTTGGTTTTGTCTTTGACGGAATTATAAAGAGTAATAAAACCATAAAAATCACAACCGTCCCATCATCAACGAGTTTTTCGATGCCAAAAAAATTTGACCATCCCGGAATAATTACAAATCCAAGATTGAGTTCAAGTCTGAAAATCCATAAAAAGCCCGTAATTAACAATATTATGAGAAGAACTTTTTCCTCGAAAATTGATTTACCCAATTTTAAATATTCCTCTTTTACGAAATTCTTGTCAATTTGTAATTTACTACCTTTTTTAATAAATAGCTTTGTTAAAATAAACCAAGATGCAATTAGCATTAATATTGAAATTGAAAAACCTATCGGAAGCCAGTTACTGAAGGTAATCTGGGGTCCATTTGGAAAATTCATCTGAAAAATTCTTTGGAATATCAAATTTGGTGCAGTTCCAACAAGAGTTCCAACCCCACCAATTGAGCAAGAATAGCCAATTCCCAACATTAGAGCTACGCTAAACCCTTTGACCAAGTCTTTATCATATTTCTCTTCGAGTTGAAGAATAATTGCATAACCAATCGGGAACATCATAACTGCAGTTGCAGTATTATTGATGAACATTGACACAAGTGCCGAGGCTAACATAAAGCCGAAAATAAGAGCTTTCTGTCCCCCACCGATAATTTTAATTATATGTAGAGAAATCCTTTTGTGAAGCCCCCAACTCTCTATGGCTACGGCTATAATGATGCCCCCTAAAAAAAGTATTATCGTGCTGTTGAAATATTGAGTTGCTACTAATTTCGAGTCCAAAATCCCAAGAAATGGAAAAATGATTATCGGCAATAGTGCTGTTACAGCAAGTGGCACAGCCTCTGTCATCCACCAAATAGCCATAATAAATGCAACAGCAGCCATCCTCGAAGCAGGAATGTTATCCGGAATTAAATTTATATTGATGAAAATAAAGAACAATAAAATTCCTGATATCAAACCTAAATTTTGAATTATACTTCTCGGTCCTTTTCTATTAATCATTTATTTAAGAAAAAATTTGTTAAAGCTTTTTACAGACTAACAAAATAATTAATTATGCATAAATTTTAAAGAGATAATTTGGTTTCTATTGCTGATTTTTTATTTGGTGCTGTTTTGAGTATATTTCATATACAAATCAAACAGGAATTCAAGTCTTTCAGTTTCAGATGTGAAAGGTTGTGGGCGATAGCATAGATCAACTGCTTTGTCGAGTTCTTTGTGTGCCTTTAATAAATCTTTTGGCATAGTCAATGGATTATATAAGTCAGCCAATGAAGAATCAGGGTATTTATTTCTAATATCTAAAATATTTTGTGCTAAAGTTTTTACTCTTTCTATACTTTGCTCATCAGGTGAAGTTGGCCAAGGAAAATTGTTATAAACCAAATCTTTGGAATATCTTATATCGCTTTTCAGTCTTCCACAGGTATATTTAACCCAAGTCATATGCATTTCTGAGGTAAGAACTCCAAAATGATAAAGATTTGCATTGGGAATAGCTAAACAACTATCACTAACAATAAAATTTGGATCAAAAATCCCCATAGGAATGTAATACCTATTTTCTGATGAAACCCTTGGTAAAACAACAAAATTAGTCTTTGGTTGCCTAATTTCACCAAATAAATAAGGATAATCCGCTAATAAATTTGTTGTTTTTCTTTTGCTCTTTAATCTATGTTCTCTTACTTTTTTAACCCTTTCTAATACGTGCTTTAATCTCTTTAATTCGCTTGGTTCAATGTTTTTCAACCATAAACACCATCTTTTTATTCCATTCAGAAATTCAAAAGCACTTATCAAAGGTTTTATAAATTTCTCGGAATCAGGTTCCTTTTTAATAAATTGTTTTTTTTCTTCATCAGATAATAGAAGATATCCTCCATCATTAGGCATATTACCAAAAATCATTTCAGGAACATCACATATTGGTTTGTTTCTTCTTGGTAGTATAAATTCATTTCCTTCCACAAGATATGAATTAATATTTTTTACTATCCTTTCATTTGGTTCGCCTTTTTTGTCTTCGTAAATGTAAATTTTTTTTCTTTCAATATCAAAATTTCCAAAACCAATAATAACTACGTGAACAGCTGCAATCCCTTTTCCTTCATTATTCCATCGGAAAGTTTGATGAGCAAAATGAATCTTTATGCCTAATTTAAATAATTCCCCCCAAAGGATTCCTACCTGTTCTCCCTGAGTTATCGAATTTGTTGAAACAAAAGCAACTCTAATCTTAGTATTCTGAATATATTTTGCTGCTTTCAAATACCAGCCGGTAACGTAATCTAAATTCCCAGAACCTTTAACACCCTCGAAAATTTTAATTAATTCTTCCTTCTGTGTTTTATTCATAATTCGAGCCCCACCAAATGGAGGATTGCCCATAATATAATCAAATCTTAAATCTGTTTTCTCTCTTTCGGGTGCTTTATCAATTATTTGAAATTCCTTGGTATAAAGATTTACAGTCCCATATTGAATCTCAGGCTCAGCTATTTTAATTATATTGGC
The DNA here is from genome assembly GCA_026418625.1 of Candidatus Kapaibacterium sp. Lineage (GTDB taxonomy): Bacteria > Bacteroidota > Ignavibacteria > Kapaibacteriales > UBA2268 > CALHRB01. The sequence continues at coordinate 57,337 of JAOABA010000011.1, read as the reverse complement.
TTTCAGGGAATGAATGTCAACGGTTCTATCAATATCAAGTAATGATTCCCATTCCATTCTCAAAGCATTCCCAATATGAATGTGAGCTGATTGTGTTAAAGGTAGTCTAATAAAATATTGTCCAAATTCTTCTGACAGCAGCATATTCATTTGATGATCAACTAGCCACATTGCAACTTCAGATATTCTGGCGGGCCACTCATCTATTTCAATACCATAGAATTGCTCCAAACTAACACTTGAAATTGTGCTTATGTCAGTTATCTGCTGACCACTGTTATAAAGCTCTTTCAATATCTTCAATTCTAATTTTCGAAGTTCTCTATAAGAAACAACTAAAAAGTTACCACATCCACAAGCAGGATCCAAAAATCTTAGATTAGAAATTTTCTGGTGAAACTCCCTTAATTTACCTTTGTTTCCTTTAATCTTTTCGAACTCATCATATAAATCATCAAGAAATAAAGGTTTAATAACTTTTAAAATATTTTTTTCAGAAGTATAGTGAGCTCCAAGATTTCTTCTTTCTTCAGGATTTTTGACAGACTGAAACAAAGAGCCAAAAATTGCTGGTGAAATTTTCGACCAATCAAGGTCGGTGCACTCAAGAAGAGCATCTCTCATTTTTTTATTAAATGAAGCAATTGGTAAAGTCTCGCTAAACAAATTTCCATTGATATAAGGAAAACTATTAAAATCCTCATCCAAAGTGCTTAATCTTTTATCTAATGGAGTATTAAGAACCTGAAACAATTGTGCTAAATTGGTTCCCAAATCACTTCCATCTTCTCTTGTTTTATTCTCAATTAAATATCTGAAGGAATCTTTCTCAAAAATTGTTGTATCTTCTGCAAAAAGGCAAAATAAGATTCGAATAAGATAAACCTCAAGAGGATGTCCATTATAACCACTTAATTTAATTTCATCGTGAAACTTACCTATCCTATAAGCAGCCTCAATGTTTATTGGATCTTGATCCTGATAAGTCCTTTTCTTATAACCCGCAATAAATGCAAAGTGATAAATATTATCTACTAAATCTTTTAATTCAAATTCTACTTCTGTTCTTTCATCAAGGTCAATAAGTCTGAACTTTTGGAAATTACATACACAAATATATTTTGGAAGTTCGTAATCTTTTAATCCTGGGAAATAATCAATTGCTTGTTGGTAAGCAAGATCGAGATCTTTCCCGGCTGATTTATGTTCAACGAGTAGTTGTCCTTTCCAAAGAAGGTCAATATACCCATTTTGTCTTAAGCCTTTGGTTACTTTAACCTCAAAAGATGCAACTCTGCGTCTATTCAAGCCAAAAACCTGAAAAAATTCATCCCAAAATGTCTTAGCTTCCCCCTCCTCAGAAGTCTCTTTCGCCCATTCGTTAATGAATTCTTGTGCTCTTGCTTTTATTTCATTCCAACTGAGAGACATTTTCTAAAAATATTAATCAAATAAACTAAAATTAAATAATTATCGAAAATACAAAAAATTGAATTATGAACATATTAGCTGAAGTCATCAAAATCCTTAAATAAAATGATTTTAATACAATGAAATCTAATTGTCTTTCCTTGAAAAATATCTAATTTTGTATGAATTGTCAAACGTTTATTAAAAAAACAGAGGATTTTATGGAAAAATTTAAAAATTATATTAATGGTCAGTGGCTTGAGCCAATTTCTGGTAAGTTCTATCAAAATATCAACCCCGCAAACACAGAAGATATTATAGGTGAGTTTCCTGAATCGGGTTTCGAAGATGTTAATTTGGCTGTTAAAGCTGCAAAAGATGCTTTCAAAAAATGGAGACTAATTCCAGCCCCAAAAAGAGGAGACATTTTAAGAAAAGTTGGGGATATTTTTACAAGAAGAAAAGAAGAACTTGCAAGAATAATGACTCGTGAAATGGGAAAGCCAGTTTTTGAGACAAGCGGTGATATCCAAGAAGCAATAGATACGGCTTATTACGCAGCCTCCGAAACCCGAAGGCTTTTTGGATATAATGCACCGAGTGAAATGCCCAATAAAATGAATATGTCTTTTCGTGTTCCCGTCGGCGTCTGTGGCGTAATTACGGCATTTAATTTCCCTATTGCAGTTCCATCTTGGAAAATTTTACCTGCAATAGCAGCAGGAAATACAGTTGTTTATAAACCTTCCAAAGATGTTCCTCATTCGGGATTTATTTTTGCTGAAATAATGGACGAAGCAGGAATACCCCCGGGTGTTTTCAATGTTATCTTTGGAAAAGGATATATGGGTAATATGATTGTTGAACATCCTGATGTTAATCTAATAGGATTCACCGGCTCAACAACAATTGGCTGCCAAATAGGTGAAATTTGTGGTAGATTAAACAAAAAAGTTTCACTCGAAATGGGTGGGAAAAATCCGCAAATTGTTATGCCAGATGCAAACCTTGAACTGGCTCTCGAAGGTGTTTTATGGGGTGCTTTTGGAACTACAGGTCAAAGATGCACTGCTACATCAAGACTCATCATTCACAAAGATATATATGAAAAATTCATTGACTTATTAGTAGAAAAAGCATCAAAATTACGACTTGGTAGTGGATTAGATCCACAGACTCAGGTTGGTCCTGTCATTCATAAACAACAACTTGACACCTGCGAAGAATATGTAAAAATTGGTCTTGAAGAAGGTGCTAGATTAGTTCTCGGAGGCAAAAGAGCCACTGATGGGGATCTCGCTAAAGGTTACTTCTTCGAACCAACTATTTTTGCTGATGTAACAAGAAATATGAGACTATTTAAAGAGGAAATTTTTGGTCCAATACTTTCTGTAACAAAAGCTGAATCATTTGAAGATGCAATTGAATTAGCTAATGATTGTGAATTTGGTCTTTCCTCTTCGATTTATACAACAAATGTCAATTATGCCTTTAATGCTATTAGAGATATTGAAGCTGGAATTACTTATATAAATGCACCTACAATTGGAGCTGAAGCACATATGCCTTTCGGTGGAGTCAAAGGAACCGGAAATGGACATAGAGAAGGTGGTTGGACCGTGTTCGATATATTTACTGAGTGGAAAACTGTTTATGTTGATTTCTCGGACAGACTTCAAAGAGCACAAATAGATAATTACTAAAATTTAATATTAAAAGGTGATTTTTAGGTTTAGTTAAAATATTTTAATTATTCCTTTGTCATTTCTTTTGATAATATTTATCTTATATTACATTTATTTTTATAAACCATAGCTTGGAGCTAATTTAAATGAAAAAGTATCTGATTGTTACAGGTGCAATAATTTTAGGTGTTCTAATTGGATTTTTCATTCAACCCCTCGTTTCGGGCGACTCAATTTTTGATCAGGTTAGAAAATTCGATTATGTCCTTAACACTGCAGCTAAAAATTACGTCGAAGAAGTTGATACTCAAAAGTTGACCGAAGCGGCTATCAAAGCTGCATTGAACGAGCTTGATGTTCATTCGGTTTATATTCCAGCCGAAGAAATGAAAAGAGTCAACGAAGACTTTCAAGGAAGTTTCGAGGGAATAGGAATTGAATTCGATATTATTAATGATACAATCACAATTGTTACCCCAATTCCCGGCGGTCCAAGCGAAATGCTTGGTTTAATGTCTGGTGACAAAATTATTAAAATTGACGATGAAAATGCCGTCGGTCTCAGTAGGTCCGAAGTTCCGAAAAAACTTAAGGGTCCAAAAGGGACAAAAGTGAAAGTCGAAATCGTCAGACCGAACCAAAAAGAAACACTGAAGTTTACTATAACTCGTGATAAAATTCCAATCAACACAGTTGATGCTGCTTATATTATTGATAATACTGATATTGGTGTTATCGTAGTTAATAGGTTTGCTGCTACCACACACGACGAATTAGTCGATGCCTTAAACAACTTATCTGCCCAAGGAATGAAAAAACTAATTTTAGACCTCAGAGGCAATCCCGGCGGATTTCTCAATCAGGCTGTTTTAATGGCAGACGAATTCTTGAACAAAGGTGATACAATTGTTTACACTATCGGACGAAAAAATAGATTCGATGAAAGCTATATTTCAACCGGCGGAAGTAAATTCAAGAACCTTCCTTTAATTGTGTTAATTAATGCTGGTTCTGCTTCAGCAAGTGAAATTGTATCTGGTGCTATTCAAGATCTTGATAGGGGTTTAATAGTCGGTGAAACTTCTTATGGAAAAGGATTAGTTCAAAGGCAATATGAAATAGGAGATGGTTCTGCTTTTAGATTGACTATTTCCAAATATTACACCCCATCTGGTAGAAGCATTCAAAGACCATATAAAGACAAAGATAAATATAGACATCTGGTCGGAAGGTTAGAGCTCGAAGAAGGCTCCTATCTTGAAAATGCAAAAGAAAAAATTATTCAGCAAGTAAATGAAATCAATAAAAAAGCCAAAAAAGACGATGAAAAAATTGATATCAATAATCTTCCAATTTACAAAACTAAAAGAGGAAGAACTGTTTTTGGTGGTGGCGGAATAACTCCTGATTATATCATTAAACAAGACACAATAACAAGATTTTCTGCTGAAATTAGAAGGAAAAATCTCTTTTTCGAGTTTGCCACAGGTATTATGCAATCTCAGGGAAGCTCCATCAAATCTAAGTATGCATCCGATTTTACATCTTTTCTTAAGAATTATCAGATAACTGATGCTATGCTTGAAGATTTCAAAAAATTAGCTGTTTCTAAAGAAATTGAATGGGACAACGAAGCTTACAAAATTGATGAAGAATTTATTAAAATTTCTATCAAATCCGCTATTGCAAGAATGATTTGGGACAGGAATAAATTCCTTGAGGTTTTTTATACAATTGATCCACAAATCAAGAAAGCTATTGAATTATTCCCTGAAGCTATAAAAATAGCTCGTCTAAAATAAGAGTTTCTCTATCTATTTTTTATTTCTGAGGCTGTTAATATTACAGCCTCTTTTTTTTTAAACAATTTTTGATAAATTAATCCTGTTGTTCTTTTAAAAATTAAATAAACAATATGAAGAAAAAATCGTATGGGTTACCACCTGAATCTATTGTTTTTATAGGTGAAAAAAAGACTGAAAAAACAATTATAAATGTTTTTGAGATAAATTCAGAAAGTCACAAAGAATATTCATTAGAAAGTATTGATCAGCTAAAAATAAAAAAAGACGACACACACTATTGGGTTGAAATAATTGGACTTCACGACACGAGTGTTCTCGAAAAAATTGGCGAAAGATTCAAAATTCACCCTTTAATTCTCGCTGATATTGCAAATACAGAGCATTATCCAAAGCTTGATATTACTGATGGATTCAACTTCATCGAATTAAAACTTATTGATTATTCCCTGACAGAGAACAGCATCACTTCTGAACAGGTTGCGTTCTTAATTGGAGAAAAAATTCTTTTTACTTTTCTGGAAAGAGAAACAGATATTTTCAATTTTGTAAAGGATAGAATAAGAGGTAAACACACCAAGTTAACAAACTACAGTGTTGAGTTCATAAGTTATTCTTTAATAGATTCTATTGTAGATAAGTATTATTACATTCTTGGGGAAATCGGAGAGAAAATTGAAGAACTCGAAGACGAAATGCTAAAAGGTCCTGAACCAAAAACAATGGATATCATTCATAATTTGAAAAGGAATATAATATTTATCAGGAAGGCTGTCTGGCCCCTCAGGGAGATTATCCGAAAACTTGAAATGGATGTCCGAAATGACACAAACCCTTTGGGTATTTATTACAAAGACCTCTATGATCATATCATTCAAGTTATTGATACGATTGAAACCCAGCGTGAACTTGTCGCAGAAATGATGGATATTTATCTTTCAAGCGTCAGTTTCAAATTGAATGACATTATAAAAGTATTAACAATCATTTCAACAATTTTCATTCCTCTAACGTTTATATCCAGTATTTACGGGATGAATTTTCATTTTATGCCCGAATTGACTTGGAAATGGGGTTATCCCTTGATTATGTTTATTATGTTTTCAATTGGATTATCAATGTTAATTTATTTTAAACGAAAAAAATGGTTTTGAAATGAAAATTTAGCTATTCTGTAAAGCTCAATAGAGACTGGTCTTATTATACCTGTCCTCACAACTAAAAATTTATAAATATCTCAAAATTCCAAAACAAATATAGAATTGAATCCGTACGATTACACAATTATGATTATTCTCAAATCGGAGCATATTTCATAACAATTTGCTCTTACAACAAATTGCATTTTTTCGGCGAAATATCAGATGGAAAAATGCAATTGAACGAATTGGGGAAAATTGTGGAAAAATGTTGGTTGGACCTGCCAACACATTATAATAATTTACAGTTAGATCAATTTATAATTATGCCAAATCATTTGCAGTGCATAATGAATATCATAGAGACAGGTCTTAGACCTATCTAAATAAAATACTTTTTATCTTTAAAAAAATAAAAATTCGCATAAAACTGTGCGATTCTTGATTTTCAAAACATCCGAAGTTTTGAAAACTTCGGAAGTTTGAGAGCTGTAGAGACAGAATTCTGTGTCTCTACATTTTATTTCATTTTAACAAAATTAAGATTTATGCCAATAATCTTAAAGAGTGACAAAAAATACCTTCGCACTTTTCCACAAGTTTTCAACAATTAAGTTTTAGCCTTTATTTATTTTAAATTTTGGTTTATTTTTTATTATGTTTGTATTGATTTAAAGGACATTTCTATTCGGCAAGATGCCACTTATTGCATTGTAAATAAAGAGAAAATTTAACAAAAGGAGTTGGTTAATGAAAAGGATTGCTTTATTAATTTCAATAGTTTTACTGATATCCTTACTCTCAGAGAAAAGCTTTGGATACAGTTGCAACTATTATTCCGGAAAAATGCCCGAATTTTCGCAAATGACATCCACAATGCTCTATACTGAGATTACAGAAATATATAATGATGGAGTTTTCCTCGAAAAAGAGCTTATTAGAATGGGGTTAGAACCTCCAAGGCGTCTTCCGAATTTTCCCGATAACTTCCAAAGAATGCGAAGAAGTGAATTAGTAAGATTTGCCAGTAGAATATGGACTTTGGATTCAACTTTTTGTGCGATGTTGGGCGGACAAGGCTTACCAACTTCACAGAAAAAAGTTCAACCTATATTTTCTTTAGCTGGTTTTCTAAGAGGAGAAACCAATCTTGATTTTGAAGTCGAATCTGGATTGGGCTTTGGTGGCAGAGTTGAGTTAAGCTTAGCTACTATAATTGATATTGGTGATTATTTTGATGTATTTTTTGATGTTTACGTTCCTAAATTGAGATTAAAATCAAGTCAGGCAAAATTAACCGACCTTGTATATGCCGGAGGTGTTGCTTTAAAACCCCCTCGATTCAAAGCTGGACCTGTTTCTTTAGGTTGTGCTTTAGGTTTTGGATTCTATGGTTGTGATTTGAATGCATTAAGCGATTTAAATCAAAAGTCTACTCTCAGTGGATTTTTAGGTTATGTCGAAGGAAATATCGTTCACGTTAGCAGCATTCCAATGGGTATATTTATTTCATACTCAATTTATGACCCTTGGGATGATATGCAATTTCAAGATGGAATTAGAATCAGAAATTTAAAGAACTCACCTTATGGCGCTGTTTCAGTTGGAATCAGAATTTCACCTTGGGTTAAATCAAAATAATTAATCAAACGAGGGAACAATGAAAAAAATAATATTATTCTTAATTTTATTACTGATAATTTCTGGAAATGAAACTTACAGTCAATCAGGTCTTGAGCTTGGTAAAAGATATTTAAAGCTTGGAAATACTTATCGAGAGGCTGGTAATTTCAATCTTGCTTTTGATTTTCTCGATAAAGGTTTTAGGATAGTCACTTCGAGCAATGATTTTTACTGGCAAGGTGTTGCTAATGAATTTTTCGGTTATTATTACAGGGATTTAGCAAAAAAAACAGGTAACAAAGACCTCCTAAGAACCGCTCAAAACTACTTTGAAATGGCTTTCAACAGCTTTGATAAAGTTGTCAAACAAAGGGACGGAAGCCCGATGGCTGTCAATTCGCTAAAAAATTCCATCAGGGAACAAATGCGAACCGGTTTTAACTTTAATGAGGATAATATTTCTGATAATTTTGAAAATAACCCACCAAAACAAGAGACAACTGACAAAAATAAGGCAAGCATTACCTCTAAAGATTCTGACTGCCCTGAAATTACTAAGTTTATTGTTTATCAGTCATTGAGAGAAGCAAATGCAGAACCAGAAAATGTTGAAATACTCGATTTAACTGGTCAGGAGTTGACTGACTTCCCAAAGGATATTCTAAGATATACAAATCTGAAAGAACTAGTACTTACAAATTTGGGTTTGACTGACTTACCGGAGGCTTTGGGGAATTTGCAATACCTCCAGCGAATAAATCTCGACGGCAATGATTTGACAAGGTTGCCCGTAAGTTTGAAGAATCTGAAATGCTTAAAAACAATTTTCATTCGTGGCAATTTTATTGACTGCGATTATTTGCTCTCCCTTCAAAGAAATTTGAAAGATCTACAAATAGTAACAGACAGAGAAGAAGAGAATATTACTACAATCAGGGGTAGATAATTTTTTTATTAATTAAATCATTCAACTGAGATTTACAGCATTAAGCAAGTAGTTATTGTCTTCAGAAGTTTAATATATAATTTAAACATAAAAATTAAATCTAAGCTGTTTTCTCAGAAAACTGTCAATTAAACCTCATTTAGTCAAAGAGTATATAAATTTGAACAAATGTTAGACTGATCCTTAGGTGAAGCATCCATTTCAAATAATAATGGATTATTCCAATTTACATTTGCCTAAATGACAGCAAAATAAGATGGTCCAACTAAGCGGTTCTAGAATAATAATCTGGGTTTAAATAAAAAAAGCTGCCTTGAAAAAAAGGCAGCTTAAAAATTTTTGATGTTAATTATAAAATATTACAGAGCAAATCTTATATCTACACCAATTTGAAGAGCATTAACTTTCCAGCTTTGAGCATCGGTAGCATTTGTCAATCCCAAGTTATAAAATACACCTGGAATAATATCAAAGATATTACCTGTAACTATTTCATATTGAATACCGCCTTTCAAGCCAAATCTGAATCCAGCTGATGTTTCCTGAGTTGCTTTTCCGGGATAATTACGTGCTATATCACCATCATAAACAATAATTGTTCTATCATTATTTATATACTGATACCCTTTAGTTCTAATAGCTTCTTCATCTCTCTTGAATTTCACATAGTTTGGCTCAATCAATTCATATTTTTGTTGAAGATTTTTTGTCATTGGCACATCAAATGTTGGTCCAACTGTTAACACAAGACCGCCAGCGACTCTAAATTTATACATAATGTCAAGCGATAAAAGATTATAATCAACATTGACTGAGTGTCTTGTTGATGAATAAACAATTGTCGTTTTTTGTGGGTCATTTGGATCTTCGACCTGTGAAGGATAGGTATCTCCTTCTTTAGTTAACGAAGCGGGAAGAACATTATAAAGAACTCTTGCTACTATTGAGTGCTTAGACATTAATCCACCAATGAACTGCTCATAGAAGAAACCGACGAAAAAGCCATTACCACTTCCATTTGTAAAGAAAGGACAGAGTGGATCTTCGGCAAAAGATGAGAGGTCAACAGTGTGTAACGACCTATTGTAACCCGCTACTGGTCCAAGATAAATTCTTGATGTCGTAAATCCAGGTTCCAGTGGGTTTGTTTCAGATTCTAACTGAGAAAGCAGAGAGTTTAGATTTGAAAACAGAAAAAACATTATTGCTAATAGAAGTAATCGAATCTTCATATTATAATCCTTCTTTACTTTGAAATAATAAATAATTTTCTTTTTATAAAATCATTATTCGATATAATTAATAAATATAAGCCATCGTTAAGATGACTTATTTCAAAATTAATTGAATATAAACCTTTTTCCAAATCAAAAATTTTATTTTCGTAACATTTTTTTCCTGAAGCGTCAAATAATTCAATCTCAAACCTATCTTTTTTATGTAAATTTATATTAATTGTAAGGACATCTGAAGCGGGATTTGGGTATATTTCAATACTGGGAATATCCTTTAATAATTCGATTGACCTAACAGTATATGCACACACATCGGTTACGTTCGCAAAAATATTTTTCCACCCTTTTTTGTAACACTCATCAGAACTTGCCTCAATCCTTACCTCCTGTTTATTTTTCTCAGAAAGTAAAGTTAGAAATGTGAATTCTAATTCCCAATCAGCTAAATCTGAATCAACAAGAAATTTCTCTGAACTTTTTACTGATATATTATCATACAATTGAGAAAAACTAAGATTAATTGATTTTGATATATCAACACCAGAATAAATTCTCAGCTCTGAGCAATTAAGCAGTAAGAAAGCTTCTCTCCAGATACTAAAATTCAATGAAAAATCAACTGGTAAATCGGTTCTATTAGGAAATTTCCCTGATAATTTTACCTTTACAGTGTCTCCGGGATTGGCTTTTATCTCTTCAGGATTTAAAACTAACAAGTTTTGATAAATAGGTTGAATTATTATATCTGCTGTTTTAACAATAGTATCATTAAAGATTGCCTGAATATTGATTTTGCCGTCATATCCTTGTTCAGGCAAAATATCAATATCAAAACTCAATATGGAATCAGGCATAATATCAATCGGCAGATTGATAGGTTGACTCCATTCAGCAAAATTATTTCCTTTATTCAAAATCAAATTTGTTAATTTTAACTTAACATTTCCAGTGTTTTGCAAAATAATATTTATTCTTGACTTTTGGCAATAAATAATTTTATTAGGTATAAAAATTTTCACTTCCGCATCGGGAGTGTCCAATGGAAAAGCCTCGCCCCAAATGCGAATACTGTGTTGGACTCTCCTGAAATTCGGAGCTGCATCGCTTGTTACATCAAGAAAAACTTGATGCAATCCTGCATATTTTGGAGCGAAATTAATTTTTGACCTTAGACTGTCATTGATATCTAATATTAGATCTTTAGAGTCTATTAAACTAATATCAATGGATTGTAATGGATTTTTAATAACAATAGAATCTATTGTTAGTTTTTCACTACCTTGAGACCAAAGAATCGTTGCAGTAGTGTCTATCGTGCTGAAAACTGGTATTTTCCCTAAATAAATATCCTTTACTTCGATAATCGGTAAAGTTCCTTCGCCTATTAATTCAATATTTATAGGTTGATGGAATTTCCAATCAATAATCAGATTTGCTATTGAACTATGTTTTCCTTCTTTCGCAGGAATGAAACTTGTTTTTATTGAAATTGAAGAATCGGGAAGCAAAAGAGTATCAATCGAAATTATTTCATCAGTAATAAAATTAGTATTTGAAATAGTAAAACTATCAAATTTTAATCTTGCTTCTATTTCTCCTTTATTGGTTATTGTTATGGTAGTATCGTTTATAGTTCCAACTCTTCTTTTTTCCCAGTCAACAACTAAAGAGTTAATTTCCGGAGCTATTCCCTGACCTCTAACATAATCAAAATTATTAATATTTGATTGATTTTTAAATTCAAATTTACTGCTGAAAATACCTCTTTCAAGGGGCTTAAAACATACTTCTATTTTTAGAGTGTCCCCCGGATTTAAAGTTTTCGGGAAAATACCAGTTGTGTCATATATCAAATATTTTTCAATTTCAAAATCAAGTGAATCTAATCTTAATACCCTGTTCCCATCATTTATCGCATAAATATAAGAACATACACTATCGCCTACCCTAATTTTTCCAAAATCATATCCTATCGTAAGAAGTGACTTCGAGGAAATTATAGCTTTTATTGGAATTTGTATTATCCGATCGCAGTTAATGTTAATTCTAAGCATTGAATTTAGTGAAGTTGTGTCGCCACGAGGTTCAAAGCAAACAATAACATTAATTGTATCATTTTTCCTCAGCAATCGTGGAGTTGATTCTAAAATCTGGAATCGAACTCTTTCATCATTTAATATATTAGCAGAAAGAATTTCAATAGAATCGCCGGTATTAATAATTTTAAATTTATAACAGACTGAATCATTTAAGTCAACTTCACCGAAATGAATATCTCTTGGAAAATTGAGTTTTAAAGCTTGATAATTAAAAATGTATTTCGTTCCGTTCCCATTTTTGTCTCTTACTTCAATAGCAAACCTTCCATCTTTTAGCATATCAGTGGGTTTAGCCTCAAATTTTATTTCAAATTGATCTGTGCCACGATTAAATTCATCAATTTTCCATTTATAATTATAAGTTAAATCTGTTATTACGTAGAATATATCAATACCTGAAGCATTAGAATCGAGATATTCACGCACTAAACCATTTATTTGACCACATTCTTCCGTTATTGATATTGTTGGAGCTATAGTATCCTTTTTATACGGATTTGAAAGCGAGGACCCTAATACCATTGCATAAGCATCAGCCATACCGTAACCGTAAATAATTCCTGAAAAACTTCCTGAGTCTGCTTTCAACTGATGAGTTCCTTGTTTTAATCTTACCCTTGTCCAAAAATAATCTCCTATGGGATTACTTTCGATGAGTGTCGAGTTTTTTACGTATTGATCGTCGAGTGTAAGTGTCTGGAGAGCTATTTTATCAGCTATAATAGCTAGTGAATGCCCGGAAAATTGCTCACCACGTGAAGGTGGTGAAATAGCAACAATATTCCCCGGTGTTTCGAAAACTATGTTAGAAACATATTGCTCCAATGGCGGAATAACTACAAAACAGGGATCATAATAAGGCGAGTCGTCAGGATCGTCAATATGCATCATAAATTGACCAACTTGAATTGGATGGTCTGATGTAATTATTGCAGGTTCACCGATTGGGGCAAAATCAGCAAAGGAGCCAATCTCAGAAAGATATGCATTCTTGATTGTATTCCCGTATTTAATCGTAACATTTGTGTTTGGTTTTACATTCGTAACCCTGATTAAATCGCCATATTCATTAACACCAAAAGGAACTGTAATAAATTTTCGTCCCCAAGAATCAGTTGGCATTAACATTTCACATAAATGATTTTTTGAGTCTCGTGAAATATTCTGTGGAATGGAAGTTCTCACGTGACCAGATAAAACTCCAATAGGTTTATTTGATCTAATTATTGAGCCTGTAAGATCAGAGGTTCCTTTTTGAGAACCTAAAGATTGGACGAGATAACAATCACCTTTATTTATCAATACTTTGTAGGAACGATTTATTTGCTTACCCCTTGTTGTAATGGCTTTCGGTATTATTTCTACTTCGGTTTCGTTATAAGCCCCCATTATCATAAATTGATTCTTTCTTGCTTCGAGCAAGGAAAGGCTGTCAAGTGGTCCAATTGGGTCATTAGGTAAATTATATTGGTCATTAGGATAATTTAATGAGATATATTCTTTTCCCCAATGACTAACAGGTATAACTGAATAGCTATCACCGGTTAAATATTGAGTATTGAATGCATAAACAGTAACTGGAACATCAGAAAAAATTTCTGCGCATTTCCTTTGGATAATTTCAGATTCTCTGTTTTCTAATCTCGTCGGTAAGTCATAAACCAAAACTTTGTTTTTTGTTATATTAAAATCTACAGTATCATAAATTTGTGTTGACCTTGGAATAGCAATTTTTACTTTGGCATTTTGAGTGGAAGTTATAAAAAGTCTTAAAAATAATCCGCCATAACGGTTATCAATTGAGGTTTCATTTTGCATAAAACCTACTATGAAATAAGTTCCTTCGTATGCGGATGTCTTTTGGGCAGTTGCATTAACAACCGCTAAGAGAAAAATATAAGTTAATATTAGTATGATTTTTTTCAATAATTTTCCAATTTTAGTTGCTGTTAATTTAATGTTTTATCTAATCAAATGCAAATTAATTTATGATATTTCAATCAATTATTAAATATATTTTAATTTTATTTGTTTTCTTTGAGGTTTTTTCTCATTCCATTTGAAATTTGGAAGAAAATAATATTCTGATGAAACCGAGAGAATATTTTCAGGAATATATTCTCCAACGACTGAACCGAGCCAATGAATTTTGATTGCCTTGCCTTCCTTAAACTCGACAAACAATGAGTCACATCCATAGCGAGATACCCCCTCTTCCGAATCTTCACTTCTCAAAAAATAAAGACTTTTAGCATCTCCATAGCTGAAAACACCATTGATAGTATCATTTTCAAATTTTATTACTATCCTTTGACCAAAAATCTGATTTATTCTTGTAGGATTTAAAGTGTCATCTCTTGAGGCTGTAAAAGCATTTCCCAAAGCAGAAATTTCTCTTATTTTTTTATCTTTAAGCTTGACTTTTAAAGTATCTCCATTTATTTGAGTTGAATCATACCAAACAATTGGCAGACCAAACAAATCTACTTGTTCCTGAATCCTATCATAAATAACCAAATCCGATTTTCCCTTGATATTCGTTCCGACGATTTGAACATTAGATTTAAAATAATAAAGTTCTCTATCGGCTGAGCGGAAAGCTTCCATTGTATCGGCTGAGATGATAATCGTATCAAGTCTAAAACTGAAAGTTTTTCTATCCTCTTTTAATGCGTAATATCTGCCATTAAATAAAACTGGTTGGTCATTACTTTTTGAATTGATTTCTGGCAAAGATAATTCTTCATTTCGTTTATCAACAGTGTCTATCTGAATGAGAGTTGGATTTCCATAAGCAATTGTATATTTCTCTGATGGATAATTAAGAACAGTATCACCAGTTAGATAAATTTGTTGTAATTTAGCTTTAATAAAAACATTCCCATAAGCATTGCTCTGACGATCATTCCGATTGTATTCAATAAAATCAGCCAAAATAACTGTCGAATCATCCTCTATACGCACGTTGCCGGAAGCATAACTCATTCTTGTCTTCTTAAAATATTTTGCTGCATCACTTCTGATAGAGACTGTGTCATCTGTGATAGTAACATTATTTTTAAAATCTGCAATTTGTGTTTTTGTGTTATACTCTCCGAAATCTGCTTTTAAGTTGGCATTCTTGTCTTTAATTTTCACTCCTTTTGGTGACTGAGCTATTCCAGTGGAGCCATCATAAAAAATTTGATCGGATTGCAATATCATATCATCCTGAACTATTTCAACATTGCCATTTAGTTCTGCTTTGTTGTCATCAATATAATGAATAGCTCTATCTCCCCTAACAATAACATTGCTATGCTCAAAAATCACATTACCAATGAATTCCCTAATATTACCAAATTCAGTCTTTGTTCCGATAAGACTGTCAGCATTCCTTAATATGATTGGTTGAGAGGGGTTCTCTTTAGTAGGTCTTTGAGCTAATAATACCGTAAATAGAGAGGAAACAATTAATATTGTTAGTTTTATATTCATTAAACAAAATTCACTTAAATATTTATTAGATCAAACTATATTAACCTTTATTTATGAAAAAAGTTACAACTGATAAGGTTAAATTTTCAAATGCTTAACATTGAAATTTTTTTTCTTATATATTGATTATAATCCCCAACATCAAAATTTTTACCGGTGATCATTTTCATAAGAACTTGTGGTTCATACAATTTCCCATACTGATGGATATTCTCCCTAAGCCAGTTCTTTATTAATATAAAATTTCCATTTTCAATGTTGTTTAATACATCAGGAATATCCTCTTGTAATTTTTTCCAAATCATTGCAGAATAAATCTTGCCAAGAGTGTAAGTTGGGAAATAACCAAAGCTACCTTGAGCCCAATGTATATCCTGTAGACACCCTTCCCGCAAACTAACTGGTCTCAAACTAAAATAATCATAAAACTTCTGATTCCAGATTTCAGGAATATCTCTGACCCTTATTTTTTGATTTAGTAAATCATTTTCTATTTCAAATCTCATTATTATATGTAGATTGTAAGTAAGTTCATCTGCTTCAGTTCGCATAAAGGATTTGGATATTTTATTAATTGCTTTGAAAAAATCTATTGAGGTAACATTTTTTAAAAGAGATGGAAAATATTCTTTGAGAATTGGCAAAAACCAATTAGAAAATTCTAACGTCCGAGCAATGATTTTTTCCCAGAGAAGAGATTGGGATTCGTGAATACCATAAGATGAACCCTCTTCAAGAAATGTTCTATAATATTCGTGACTAATATTTTGTTCATACAGACCGTGACCAGCTTCGTGAATCGCTGAAAAAATGCTACTCCTTAAATCCCTTTCTATCACTCTAACCGTTAGCCTTACATCCTTACGTGAAAATGAAGTTGTGAATGGATGTATAGATTTATCCAACCTTCCGTAATAAAAATCAAAACCCATTTTCTCGCAAATTTGTCTTGCCATTGTAAATTGAATATCATTATCATAATAATCATACAGGAATTTATCATTTATCAATGAACTTACTCTAAGTGCATCATCAAGAATATTTCTTGTTTCCTCTTTTATCTCTTCAAAATATGGCAATAAAAATGAATAGGTCATTCCGGGTTCGTATAGATCAATGAGTGCATCGTATGGATTTTCAGAAAAGCCATAATAATTAGCTTGCTCTATTTTAAGTTTAGTTAAATAATCAAAATCCTTTTCAAAGATATTGTAATCATTCATTTGTCGGGCTTTTTTCCAGCTTTCAATTGCATAAGTCCTTGCCTTTGTAAATTTCTCGACAAATTTTTGAGGCAGCTTTACCGCAAGATTATATTCCTTAAGAAATGTTCGATATATACCCTTTTCAAATGAATTCGACCCCCCATTATACTGCTCAATTTTTTCTGCTAAAATTCTTGCTTTTTTTGATGTTAATAGTCTATGAGCAATTGTTTCCAACGTAACTAACTGACTTGCACGTGCATTAACTGAACCTGTTGGCATATAAGTTTCTTGGTCCCAACCAAGCAATGAAGCAGAATTATGAATATCTCTGATTATATACATTAATTTCAGAACGTCTTGCAATAACGGACTATTCTGTTTACGAATTTCTAATGTGTTCATAAGTTTAAGTCTTTAATCTTCTGAAAGATTGATCTTTCCAAGTTATTGTTTTTTTCAAAAGAAGGAAAGGAACAAAAATTTCTAATATTATGAAAAACATAACTGATGGAATTATCCAAGGAATTAACTCCATCTTTTTTAATCTAAGAATTGATGGTAGTATTACAGCATAATCACCAATAACTCTAATTAAAAGAAACAACAATGCCAAAAAATAATTACCGATTATTATTGATGTAATCAATCCAACCCATAAAGCTATTGATGAAATCACAAAAAAAACAGCCTTCCAGCCAAGTTCCATTCCTCCAACTGCCCATCTGTGATGTTGTCTGATATACTCCCTTAATGTTTTGCAAGGCAAAGTATCAATATCAGCATCCTCATCTACAAGGTAAATGATCCCTTTGCCTTGTTTATGGAATTCTGTAATAAGTGCTAAATCTTCCGTAACAGAAAAGCGAATTTTTTCAAAGCCACCTATTTCATCGAAATCTGACTTTCGGACGGAAATATTATTTCCAAAGCAACCAAGTGGATGCCCTAAACCAATCCCCGCACAACCCAATGTGTGCATATATATCCACTCTATAGCTTGAATTTTATTAAATAGACCTTTTCCTTCAACATTTGTAAATGATGCAACAAAACCAATTTTAGGATCTTTATAGCAGGATGTAATTTTTTTTATCCATTTCTCTCCAACTTTACAATCAGCATCAGTCATTAAAACAATATCTCCTTTTGCTTCATCAATACCTGATTGAACTGCACCGGGCTTTCCCTTCAAATTAATATGCTGATGTACCTCATCAATATTGACAATTTTTAAATTTGATATCTCTTTGCTCAGATTTGATAATATTTCTCCAGTATTATCGGTGGAACGGTCATTAACAGCAATAATTTCGTATTTATTAGTAGGATAATTACTTTTAGCAATTGATTTAATACAATTTTCTATGTTTTCTTCTTCATTCCTCGCAGGAACCACAACCGAAACCGAAGGAAACTCTCTCTCATCATAAAATTCAATTTTTTTATTCCTCTCTTTGTATGCTCCTACGGAAAATAAGACTGTGCGGGTAACTAAAATAATTATAGAGGTTATTATTATTACATCAACAATCATCATCTAAATTCTTTATAAAACTAATATAACTAAAATGTTTTAATTAAATTTTTATATTAGTTTGCTAAAATAAACAAAAAAAGTATTTTTAAATAATTCATTTGAGCAAATTTCAAATTTAATGAAGTGAGTAAAAGCGTAAATTTAATATCTGGACCGATAGATTCATCTCTTAGAAAGTTTGCATTACCCTTAGCTTTTAGCTTTTTAATACAAAATCTCTATACTTGGGTTGATATGTATTATGTCAGTCGTCTTAGCCCAACTGCCATAGCTGCTCTAAAAGTCTGTGAGCAATTGATTTTTTTTCTGTTTTCAATAGCTAGTGGTTTTGCTGTTGGCTCTGGTGTTGTTGTTGCAAGAAGAATAGGAGAAGGTAATAAAAGCAAAGCTAATCATACGGCTACCCAATCTTTGTTGCTAATGTTGTTTATTGCCATCGCTTTAGCAATAGCTTTTTATTTCTTTTCTCCTTTTATTCTAAATTTAATGAACATCAAAGGTGAGGTATTAATACTATCAATTCAATATTTATCAATGATTGTATTTGGTATTCCCGCTAATTTTTTAATATTTCACATAAATGCAATAGTAAGAGCTGCTGGAAATTCCGTTTTCCCAATGACCATATTAATAACAGCTAATATTCTTAATGCTATTATCGCCCCTTTTTTAATTTTTGGTTTAGGACCTTTTCCAAGAATGGAAATCTATGGGGCAGGACTTGCTACAGCAATCGCACAAAATTTAGGCTTTTTTATTGCACTATTTTTTATCTTAAAAAAGTTCGCTCCGATTGAATTAGAGCTTAAGTCTTTAAAAATTGATTATGAAATTTTCAAAAAAATTTTCAAAATCGGTGTTCCAGCTACTCTCCAGCTAATCGCAGTCAGTGTGAACAGAATTATGCTAACTTCAATTGCAAATATGTTTGGCGTTATAATTTTGACAACCTATATGTTTGGTTTAGGTGTGGATTTATTTGTTTTTATGTCAATTTTCGCTGTTGGAGCGGCTATTGAAATAATAACAGGTCAAAATCTTGGTGCAAATAAGATTGATAGGGTTTTTCAATATCATAAATCTTCAATTAAACAACTTTCATTTCTGATGGTTGTATTAATTATTTTAGTTTTCCTTGCAGGTGAACATTTTACTTCGATATTTATTAGTGACCCAGCTTTGATCAAAGAAATTGTAATCTATCTAAGAATAACTGTTTTTACTTATGTACCTTTTGCTATTGGAATTGTCTCTCTTCGGGTTATTAGTGGCTCAGGTGATTATAATAGAAGTTTGCGCATCGTTCTTTTTATTTTTTTTGGAGTGCAACTACCTCTGTGTTATGTTTTGTCAATATATACACCATTAAGTTACTTAGGTATATGGTATGGAATTCTGGTAAGTCAGATAGTTTTTGCTTTACTAAGTCTTAGAATACTTTACAAAAGAAAATGGATTTCAACAAAAATTTAAATCTAAATCTGCTTTAAAATTCAATCAACTCTTATTAAATTGTTTTAACGAAAAAGTTTTTAAATTTGAATGTTTATGATGGCTTTTAATCACTATATTTCTTATATTTTAATTTGCTTAATCATTTTTTTGGGTAACAAATTAAATCTAATGTCAGAATGGATTGATGTTTCACCAAAGTCATTAAACCTAAAAGAAACAATCTACGATGTCAGCTTTTTAGATAGCGATACAGCTTATGCTGTAGGATGGAGTTCTGCCCGATCAATAATTTTAAAGACAACAAATGCTGGAAACGACTGGCAATTAAAAGAATTCACAGGCTATTACTTTTTTTCTGTTGAAGCAACCTTTAATCAAATTCTTATTGTTGGTTATTCCTCAAGATGTATGTGTGGAGTTCTGTTTTTTTCTATAGATCACGGTTCATCTTGGAACTTTTACGAATTTGATGGTGAGAAAAACCCACTTACATTTGGAGCAATGAAAGTCAGAAAAAATTTTAATAATATTTTTTTTATAACAGGATTTAATGGATTTGTAGTTTATTTTGATGATGATGAAGAAAAATGGTTTTATTCAAACACAAACAACACAACTGATATATTCCGTGATATAAAATTTATTGATGAATTCAATTGTTTTTCATTAGCTGGAAAAAACTCAAATGTCTCTGATAAAATATATTATTCGAGCAATGCTGGAAAAGATTGGGAAGTTTACACTGATTTTTCAGAAGAACAAATCTTAATCAGCGGATTTCACTTTTTTACCCCTTACGATGGTTATATTTTTGGCATCTCTCAGGGCCAGGAAGCAATATTAAAAACTTCAGATAAGGGGAAAAGTTGGGTGAGAATCTACCAAGGAGACATTGGTAATATGTTATCTGACGGTTTATTTTTGGACGATAAACTTGGATTCGCTGCTAAAAGAAATGGTGTAATACTTCAGACCAATGATGGTGGAATTAATTGGATACCATTACAGTCCCCTACATTTAAAGATTTAAAAGGTTTCAGAGTCCATAAACAAAATGAAGAACCGATTGCATACGCTTTCGGTAACGATGGAACGATTTTGAAATTTTCAAAAACTACAGATGTTAAGCAGATTAATTCTAACTTAATAATTTACCCGAATCCAGTAAATAATTACATAAAAATTGAATTAAATGATCAAGTTAGTTTTAACAAAGCAGAAATTTTTAATTTATTAGGTGAAAAAGTTAAAATCATAAGTGAATTATCCGAAAAAAAAATCATAAATGTTGAAAACTTGCCCAAAGGCTTATATTTACTTGTATTATATGGCACTTACGACTCTATTACAATTTTTAAATTCCAAAAAAATTAAAAAAAATAAAAAAAATTGATAAAATTTTGAGACCTTTTTGCTTTTTATGTGTTTAATATATTGTGAATGACAAAAATTAAAAAAGTTATTTGAAAATTGGGAGAACAAATCAGCAGAAAAAAATAAACGAATTTTGTTGGCTATATTTGAAGAATTTAGTAAATTATGAACTTGTTAATTTATATGTTGTAAATATTTATTAAAAATTAATTTATGGAAATCAGAGATAAGAAGATTTTGGTACTTGGTGGATGGGGGCTTGTAGGTTCAGCTATTTGTCACAAACTTATGGAGCATAATCCATCAGCTATTATCATTTCATCGTTAAGAGAAAACGAAGCTAAAGAAGCGGTAGAAGCACTTCGTAAAGAGTATAAAGACAAAAATCCCGAAATGTTTATCCCAAAATGGGGTAACATTTTTACTCGAACCGAATTCAAAGATCTCAACTGGGCAGATGTTCTTGCTAACAAGGATTGGCGTAAGCTTGTTATTAGCGATATCTATGATGAACTTGATGATAATATTTTAAAAAGTTCAGCAATTTACGACCTCGTTACTGAAACCAAACCTGATATTGTAATTGACTGCATTAACACTGCGACTGCAATTGCTTATCAAGATGTCTATTCCACAACAAGAGCTGTTCGCGTCGGTTTGGCAAAAAATGAGATCAACGAAGATACCGTAGAACGCTTATTAGCAAGTATTTATATGCCTCAGTTAATAAGACACGTTCAACTGGTTTATAGGAGCTTACTTGACAACAGCGTTAAAATGTATATGAAAATTGGAACCAGTGGAACAGGCGGAATGGGATTGAACATACCCTATACTCACAGCGAGGAAAGTCCTTCAAGAGTTTTATTAGCTAAATCTGGTGTAGCTGGTGCACAAACCTTACTATTGTTTTTAATGGCTCGAACACCCAATGCACCTTTGGTTAAAGAAATTAAACCCACCGCTGCTATAGCTTGGAAAAAAATTGCTTTTGATAAGGTTTATCGTAAAGGACAGCCAATTAGATTAGTAGATATGAATATTCAAGATGCTAAACCCATCACTGAGCCATTCCGCAAAGATGATTTAACTGGGGTTCAGGATTTGAATAAAGATTATGAGTCTGTTTTTATTGATACAGGTGAAAATGGCATTTTTTCGAAAGGTGAATTTCAGGCTATTAGCTCATTAGGTCAAATGGAAGTTGTTACACCCGAAGATATAGCTGTTTACACTATATTCGAAATACTTGGCGGAAATACAGGACACGACGTAATTCAAGGGCTCGACAGCTTTTCATTAGGACCTACATACAGAGGTGGTATGCTTCATAATCAAGCAATTAAGAAATTAAACGAATTAGAGAAGAAATATAATATTCATAGTATCGCTTTTGAAGCTTTAGGACCACCAAGGTTATCCAAACTCCTCTATGAAGCTCATATAATTAACTTGATTGTTGGAAAAATCAAAAATATAGTTAATTATACGCCAGAGCAGTTATCAAATGAAGCATTTAATGAAGTTAGCAAAAATAATGTTCTCAGAAGTGAAATGCTATCAATCGGTCTTGGTATTCTATTACCTGACGGGAAAAAATATTTAAGAGGCAAAAACCTGATTGTTCCAAACATTGGGTCCGATGAAATTATTGAATTAAATGATGAATTAATTAATTACTGGTGTAAAAAAGGTTGGATTGATCTGAGACCCTCTAATATGCAAGTTTGGATTGATAGATTTAAAAAAATTATAGCACAAGCTGACAGTATTTCTGCTGATGAAACAAGTTCTCGATTCACATATAATATTGATTACTGGGATAATTTTGAAGATATTGATGAAGGTAAAGTTGTTGGTTGGATTTTTGAATTCGAAGATAAAGGTTGGAGATTCAAAAGATAAAAACTCATTATTTTGAAATAAATATTTTTTTAATTAACATTATGTCCAATTAATTGGTTTTATTAACACAAGGAGTGCTTATGAAAAAGACATTACTACTTATTGCTGCACTTTGCGGGTTGTTGTTCTATACAAGCACAACATTTGCAAACGATAGCAAGCAAGTAGGCGACGAACTTCAAAGAAGAAGTCTTCTTTTTGAAGTTCCGGGCTTCTATCAGGGAACAAGCTATCCAATGCCTTTTCAGGAAATTGGAAACCCTGTAACCCAACCCCCTGTCTCCACAGGTTACTATTTTGTTGACAGCGATGACGAAGCTCCAGATTACTGGAGACCCATTCCTGAAATCGTTGATACAACATTCGAACCAAACTTGTGGCGAAGGATTTTACCGGGTCCAAGACTTATTGACCCACAATACTGGATTGACAATCCACAGGAAGGATTAAGGTTCTTTAGGAACCCTGCCTATCCAGCATCAGACGGGAATTTTTTCACTGGTCCCACAGACTCAACTGATGATGCTATTGCTGGTCCAATTCCAATTGGTTTCAGCTTTATTTTCAACGGTTTGAGATATGACAGTTTTTATGTATCAACAAATGGTTTGATTGCTTTGACTAATAGAAGATATACTTATGATGCAACTGGTCAAAGAGCTATCTTACCCGGTGCCACTGACTGTTATGACCCAATGTCTATGGATTGGTTTACTCGTGGTAGAGTAGGCAATGGTTTAACTGACAACACACCTGATAACTGGGGTTATCAGTTCTCAGTGTTAGCCAATTCACCAACTTCACCTCAAGCTGGTATCAGAACCAGAGGCGGAGCACTCGATCAAGCAACATTCCAAACATATAGATCAGCTTTGATTGCTCCATTCTTTGGGGATATGCATTTGTCTCAATTTAATCCAGATAATAATCAAGCCGAAGATTTTGGAAAAGTTTACTTCAAAAGATCTAATTCAGCTGATAAACTGATAATTTATTTCATTAACATTGCACCTCACAGAACATTAGCAACTCCGTTTGGTAATTATACAGGACCAACTGATGCCAGACCCGGTATTCCACAATATATTTCTGGTTCTGCTCAAGTTGTCCTTAACAGAAAAGATAGTAGTGTTACCATCATTTATGAAAGATTTGAAGGTGTTGCAGTTGTTAGTGGTAGAGGTGTTCCAGCTAATACAGTATTTAGATATAATACATCTGCTGGTGTATTTGGCTTTGCCCGACACGTTAACTTTGGACAGGGCTCTGCTCCTGTTTATCCATGGGCAAATGAATATTATCAATCAACTCACTATTTTATGAGATTTCAAAATGCCCAAGCCACTTATCCTCATAACTACTTAGCTGTAAAATTCAAACAATGGAAAAACACAGTCCGTGTTGTTGACATTCAATATCGTGTCAGAAAATCTGACCCCAATGCCGATCTTGAATTTACTGAACAAGTTCCATCTTCACAAGTTAATAATTATGAGTTACTTGCTGGTGAAGAAAGAATTGGTGCAATTCAACCAGTTGCTTTAATTCAAAACTTAACAAACAATATTCAAGGTCCTCAAGGAAAGAACTATCAACCACAACAATTAAGATTTAGAGCCCGATTCAGAATTATCAATGAAGCATCCGGTAGAATCATATATAACCGTTTGGTTCCAATTGATAGTACCTGCTTGGCTCTTCCAGATTCATTAGCTCAAGAATGCACCGGAGATCCATTCGTAAGAGTTAGATATGTCAATGTTACAAAATCTGGCTCAAACTATAGTGCTTCACCATTAGCATTCCCGGGAACATCAAGATTTAACGGTATTCCACCTTATGGTTTCGTTCAAATTCTATTCCCACCATTTGAAGCTAATGAGTTCGTTGCTAATCAAATTGGGCGAATGAGAGCATATATTATAGCCGATCCGACAAACCCCATCACAAATGAAGGTTTAGGCGATGAATGGCCCTTTGACGATACAACATTCGTCAGATTATTCGTTATGAAAAGATTGGATGACTTTAGTGATGATGTAACATCATTCCATATCGTCAATAGAGTCCCAATGCCTTCAACTTTGAAATGGGTTAATATTAACGCCGAAGTTCAAGCTGGTGATGAAGTTTCGAAATACCCATTACCTCCAAGAGGTGAATATGCTGCTACTAATAATAGAGACTTTACATTCTTAGATCCAGACTTTTCAACATTTAAATTGCAGTCACCAGTCATTAGAATGAATAGAGATCCAGAACCACCAGCAAATGCCGATGGTGGTGATGAATTGCGTTCATTCCCGATTAATATGATGGGACGTTATAATTCAGTTCTTTCACTTTCAGTTCAACGTTCATTATATCAACCTGACTGGCCCCGTGGATGGAGTGACCAACAGCTAATCGCTTGTGAACCACGAACAGTTGTTAATGGTGATCCATTTACAGTTTGGACAAATTATGCTGGATCTGCTGCATCAGTTCCTGATCAATTTGCTGTAGAATTAATGCAACCAAGTCCAAACGGTATTCAGTTTATTACAAATGTTGAAGATAAACGCTGGAGATATCATCCAAGACGTGGTGGCGCTAAGCCTGTAACAAATATGGCTGCCTACATCCTTTATGGTGCCGGTGGTGCAATGAGAGGATTCCTCGAAGGTGATAAAGACTCTGCTCTCTCTCCACCAACTGCTGGTTTCCTCAATGGATTGAGACCTGATATCTATGATGACGGTATTGATTACGAATATAAGAAAATATTCATTCCAATACCAGACACCTTCATCTCTGCAGAAAAAGACGGAGCTAAGAACTTCAGGTTCAGACTAAAACTATATTCAAGAAATCAAGGTTATGGTGGTAATAAGAAATGTATCTCCTGTATTCCTGATGACGATGACCCATTCTTTGTTGATAACGTAAGAATTCTCTTCCCATCAGAAATTACAGACCTCGAAATTTCAGTTGTGAAAGCACAATGGCCCTATACAATTGCTCCAGCTTCACAAGCTGACAAGATTCCAATTAGAGTAAAAATGAGTAATAACACAAGTGTTTATGCTCCTTCATTCTTAGTTAAAGTTATGATTTATCGTAATGCCGGTGATCCTTATCCAATATACTGTCGTGTTCAACCTCTGCCCGGTCTTGCTCCCGGAACCGTTCTTGAATACGCTATGCCTGATTGGAATGCAAGAAAAACTGGTCCCGGAAGATACTTTATGCTTGCTAATTTAATCGTTCCCGGCGGTGATATTGAACCACTAAATGATACAACATTCACTTTCTTTGAATTGAGATTCGGTGATGTATTTGCTTACGATCCAGCACAAAATCCAAGAAATGATGTTCCTGACAATGCATTCACAGGTGTTGCTGGACGTGGTTTGAACCTCTATGGATTCGCTGCAGGTGGTAATGGTTCAATATATGGTCCATCCGGCGGTTATGATAATAACACTTTAGGTGCTGGTTATGTTGGTGGTAGCGGTTCTGGTCAAATTGCAGTTAAATTTACATTGACAAGACCAGACACTATTAAAGGCTACAAAGCATACTTTGGTGAATTAAACCAAGCTGGTGACGATATATCATTCGAAGTCTATACTGATCAGGGACAACCCGGAACTCCTGTCCCCGGCACCTTGATTTACAGACAACGTGGTTATGATGAAGATAGAAGAGAATTCTTCTTCGGTGAATATGTCCAATTCAACTTACCAAGACCTGTTGTTCTTAACGCTGGCAACTATTGGATGGTTATCGGTCAAATGGGTGAAACTGGTCTTGAGCTCGGTGCTTCTAAGTCAAGAGTTGGTATGAGAACCACTAGTATTTACATTCCACCACCTGTTACTTCAGTTGGTCCTGTAGGAGGTAGTGGTTACCACCTTGTTATAGAAAAAGACTTTAGAAGAACTAACCCAAGTGGTAACTTAATCAATAATAACTTCTTTGCCTTTGAAAATACAAGAAAGAGCGGACAGTGGATACAGTTTATGCCAACTATTGGTAACCCCGCTTATGCTCACTTGCACCACTTTGGTATTTCACCTGCTGATAATTACACAGCTACGCTTTCCAGAGGAACTTGGATACCAATGATAAGACCATACTTTGGTAACAGAACTCACAGCACAAATCCCGAATATGAAATCTGTCCGGATATTCCTGTTGAGCTTACCAATTTTGATGGTCAGGTAAGAAGCGGTGGTATTGATTTATTCTGGGAGACTGCTTCCGAGCATAATAACTATGGCTTCTATGTTGAAAGAAGAGTTGGAACAAAAGAAGATGCTGATTGGAATTCAATCGGTTTCGTTAAAGGTGTTGGCAACTCTGCAGTTGTAAACCGTTACAACTACTTCGATAAAGAAGTCGTTCCATTTACTACCTACCAATATCGCTTAAGGCAAGTTGATAGAGATGGTATCGAAAATTGCGAAACCTTCTCCAAGATAATTACCTTAACTTATGATAATGTCGAAGAGCTTACTTTAGCTCCAAACTCACCAAATCCATTCACAACAAATACTCAAATAACATTCTATCTGCCAACAGAAGACAATGTTAAACTTGAGATTCTTGATGTATTTGGAAATGTGGTTAAGACATTATTCAATGGTAATCTATCTGCCAAACAGCATAATTATATTTGGGATGGTAGAAATGAAGCAGGTTCATTTGTTGCTAGCGGAACTTACATAACCAGATTAACAGCTGGCGATCAAGTTAGAACAAGCAAGATGACATTAGTAAGATAATATCTTACTGGCAAACTAATAATAAAGCCCTTCGCTCGTTTATGAGCGAGGGCTTTTTATTTTGAGTGAATATGTTTACTGGTTTAATTGAAGAAATAGGTATCATTAATAGTATAACTTCCATTGGTGGTGGTTATAAAATTTCTGTTAAAGCTAATCATATGATTAATGACTTAGCCGTAGATGATTCTGTCTCAATCAATGGTGCTTGTCAAACTGTTGTTCAGGTTAAAGGAAATATTTTCGAGGTAGAAGCAGTTGAGGAAACATTAAGAAAAACAACTCTTGGCAGCTTTAGAAATGGTAAGAAAGTTAACCTCGAAAGAGCATTGACTTTAAATAAAAGACTGGGTGGGCATATCGTTCTCGGTCATATTGATTGTGTTGGTATTGTTAAATCTATTCAACCAGAAAGAACTGGGATATTAATTGAAATTAATTATCCACAAGAATTTAGTAAATATGTAATCAATACTGGTTCAATTTGTATGGATGGTGTAAGCTTAACAACTGCAAAAGCAGAAAATGACTGGTTCTTAGTTTCGATTATTCCTCACACTTGGAATAATACAACTCTTAATCTATTAAAAGTTGGTGATAAAGTTAATTTAGAATTTGATGTAATTGGAAAATATGTTGAAAGTTTACTAAAAAATACTCAAAGTGCAGATAATAAAGATGAAAACTATTGGAAAGAATTACTACTCAGTATCTAACCATTTCTGTTTTCTGTATTATAGCCAAAAATATTTACTTCAACAATAGAATAAATAGATTTAAATATTATCAACCAACAATAAAATTAATCAGTTTATTCTTAACGAAAATAGTCTTCTTGATTGGCTGATTGTTGATATGTTTTAGAACATTACTATCTTTCAAAGCAATTTTCTCTATTTCATCCTGAGTCATATCCGAATTCAACATCATCTTACTTCTAATTTTACTATTAACCTGAAAAACAAATTCAATTTGCTTTAAAACTATTTTGCTTTCATCATAATCTGGATATTTCTCGAAGAAAACTGAGTTTGAATGTCCCAAAATTCGCCATAGCTCTTCACCAAGATGTGGTGCAAATAGTGAAAGAACTATTACGAATTTTTCCATAGCTTTTCTTGGTCTAAATTCGGATTTTGTAAACTCATTTACAAAAATCATCATTTGTGAAATTGACGTATTAAAATGAAGGCTTTCAATATCATCAGCTATTTTTTTAATTGTGTAATTAAGTACGTAATCTTGTTCCTGTGTTGGTTCAATTTCCTGAACTGCTGATGACAAGTTACCTTTGTCATCAACAATCATCCTCCAAACCCTGTTCAAAAATCTAAAGACTCCCTCGATACCTTTCTCTGACCAAGGTTTTGAATCCTGTAATGGTCCCAAGAACATTTCAAAAAGTCTTAATGAGTCAGCTCCGAAATCTCTTACAACTTCATCCGGATTCTTAACATTTCCCAAAGACTTTGACATTTTCCTTCCATCTTCACCAAGAATCAAACCTTGATGAAAGAGTTTCTTAAATGGCTCAGGAGTTGAAACATAACCATAATCATAAAGCACTTTGTGCCAAAATCTTGCATAAAGTAGATGTAGCACTGCGTGCTCAGCCCCTCCAACATAAAGGTCAACTCCATTTGGAGACATCCAATATCTTTCTTTAACAGGATCGCAGAAAAATTCATTATTATTCGGGTCAATATATCTAAGATAATACCAGCAAGAGCCAGCCCACTGTGGCATTGTATTAGTTTCGAACCGCCCCCATTTTCCTGTTTTTTCGTCAAAATGTTTTATCCAACTATCAATCTTTGCTAATGGAGATTCTCCCGTTCCAGCCGGTTTAAAATCTTGGACATCGGGCAATTTAAGCGGCAATTCATCAAATTCGAGAGCCCTTTTAGTTCCATCTTCAAAAAATATAATTGGAATTGGTTCTCCCCAATAACGCTGCCTTGAAAATAGCCAATCCCTCAGCTTGAATTGGACTTTATAATTTCCAATTCCTTTTTGCTCGAGCCAATCAATTATTTTTTTGAATGCTTCTTTTGTGCTTAGTCCATCAAGTGAAACCTCATCATTAGCTGAATTGACATTAAATCCATCTTCAACAAATGCTGATTTAAGCTCAGCTGATGGTTCATTAGTCGGAGAAACGACTTCAACGATTGGTAAACCAAATTTCTTTGCAAAATCGAAATCCCTCTCATCGTGTCCGGGAACAGCCATAATAGCCCCAGTTCCATACCCAAGCAAAACATAATCAGCAATCCAGATTGGTATTTCTTTCTTGGTAGCAGGATTTATAGCAAAAGCACCAGTAAAAACTCCTGTTTTCTCTTTGCTTAGTTCAGTTCTTTCAAGGTCTGTCTTAACGGAGGTTTGTTTGATATAATTTTCAACTTCTTCTTTTCTTTCTGCAGTTGTAATCTCCTTAACGTAAGGATGTTCAGGAGCAAGAACCATATATGTAGCCCCAAAGATAGTATCCGGTCTTGTTGTAAAGACTCTGATAAATTTTTCAGTGCCCTCGATTTGAAAATTTATTTCTGCTCCATAACTTTTCCCTATCCAGTTTTTCTGCATTTCAAGAGTTGAGGGTGGCCAGTCAACAAGAGCAAGATCATCAAGCAATCGATTCGCATATTTGGTAATTCTTATCATCCATTGCCTCATTGGTCTGCGTTCCACCTTATAACCTTTCTCTCGCCACTCATCTACCTCTTCATTAGCAAGGACAGTTCCAAGCTGTTCGCACCAATTCACCGGAATCATTGCTATATATGCTAATCGCTGACTATCAATGTATTCGTTCTTTTGCTTTTCATCAGTAATATAATCTGGTATTGGAAGTTCTGAGATAGGTCTTGCTTTGTTTAGCTCTTCGTCATACCAAGAATTATATATCAACAAAAACATCCATTGAGTCCATTTATAATATGATGGATCAGTTGTATTGATTTCCCTGCTCCAATCATAGTCAAGTCCGAGCATTTTAAGTTGCTTTTTGAAGACTTCAATATTCTTTTTTGTTGCTTCATTAGGATGAATTCCAGTTTGCATCGAATATCTTTCGGTTGGAAGCCCAAAAGCATCGAAACCCATTGGATGAAGAACATTAAACCCTCTCATCCTCTTGTATCTTGATACAATATCCGTGGCTGTATATCCTTCGGGATGTCCAATATGCAGTCCCGCACCACTTGGATAGGGGAACATATCAAGGACATAGAATTTTGGTTTTGTTGTGTCATCACTTGTTTTGTAAACTTGATTCTCTTCCCAATAACGCTGCCATTTTGGTTCAATTTCTCTAAAAGGATAATCAGCCATTTTCCTGCAAATAAATATTAATAAACAAAGGTTTTACGAAAAAAAAGCTAATTTATTATTAAAATTAGAAATATGTAATAAATTAATAAAACCACAACGTCTTGCTGAGCCGAAGGCGAAGCATCCATTTAAAATTGTAATGGATTCTTCCAAATTTTGTTTGTCAGAATGACTGTCTAAATTTTTTTCACCGTTTTAATTCAGTTTTCGGATAAATAATTAGATTATAACTATTAAAAATAAATATTATTTATAGGTATTTCGAAGTGTTGATAAGATTTGATTTAATTTAAGGTTATTTCTTCCATCGCCAATTGTAGAATTGAAATCAATTCCTTTACTGATGAGTGATAAAATCTGTTCATAAAATTCATCATAGAGATCTGTTGATTTTGCTTTATTCAAAGTCTCATCAATCAGCTTTTTGATTTGATTCGCTTTGCCTGTAATCATAAAAAGCCACAGCAATTGTTTTGTCAATCTTGCTTCCATTAAACCAAACGGTAAGGGATTCAGAATTTTTAAAGCATCAGAATAAATATTTATTGATTCATTTAATTTATTTGATTTTTCAAAAGACCTTGCTTTTAGCTCAAGAAAACTGATGTAATTTTCTGTTACTTGTTGAGATAATTCACTATTTTTTATAAGATTAGATTTTTCATAAGCTGACTTGTAGTATTTTTCAGCATCATTCCACTTTCCTGATAATTTTAAACCTTTCCCAATAACATTTGTATATTCAATTTCAGCTTCTATATCATTTATTAACCCTGACAACCTAACAATATTATGACAAATAATATTTGCTTCTTCTAACCTGAAAGACTTGATATAATTATTTGATAGCTTTTTATAGGCATTAATAATTTCATTTACATCATCCGTGCTAATATTAGCTATTTTATCAGTTATTTGTCCGTTCTGGTCAAAAATTTTGGTGGCGACCCCCAGATGGTATGCATAATTTTTTAATCCGTCCTCTGTTTGATATTCTCTGTAGGCATTGGCTACTTTTCTGTGGAGAGAAAGCCTGAAATCAGCATTAAGAGATTCATATACATATTTCTGTAGCAAATTATTTGAAAACTCATAATATTCACGAAAACTTTCATCAATCACATCTGATTTTTGGACCATTTTATGAATATCACTTAGATTTGCGTTAGTTTTCTCAATTTTAACCAAATTTTCCCCAAGAATTTTAGAGATTATTTCAAGTGAAAACCTCTCCCCTTGCACTGAAGCTACCTGCAAAAATAACTGCATATCATCGTTTAGCCTCAAAAATCTGTCATTTAGAACCGCCGCAATTGTTTTAGGTATTTCATTTATTGTGAATTTCCTTCTTAATTTAAAAACCTTATTTGAATCTTGATAAATGAAGAAATTCTCCTGTAAATTTTTAAGAGTTTCATCTACGAAAAGAGGATTCCCTTTTGTTAAATTGTATAAATCTGCTGCAAAGCTTTCAGTAAAATCATTATTCTTAAAAGTAATATTAATTAAGTCTCTGATTTGTGCCTTGTTGAAAAGGCTTAATTGTATTTCTTCAAGTGCTGAATAACGAATCAGGTTGTTGATTTTTTCCAGTAATGGATGCTGTTCAATTGTTCCTTTGATTGGATTAAAACGCCCTTCTTTGAGGCACTCATAGCGATATGAACCTATTATGATTAAAGGATATGTTCTGTCCTTGATATTCCTTGCCAGATAGAACAACAAATTAATTGAGGATAAGTCTGCCCACTGTAAATCGTCAAGAAAAATTACAATCGGGTTTTCTTTTGCCATATCTCTCAATTTTTTTGAAACAAGCCAGAAAAAGTCTTCCTGGCTTTTCAAGAAGGTCTGTTGCTCGTTTTCAGCTAATTTTTGAGAAGTTTTAAAAATTGCCTCAAATAATCCACCAACCATAGGTATTGCACCAAGCCAAGCACCTGCGCTGTAATCGAATGCATTCTTGAGTCTTTCAGCAAATGAGAGCTTTTTCACTTCTCCGGTTGCTACATCAATGGTGTCAGTTTTTGATATTGCTTTGGCTGTAGTTAAAGCAGCTGCTGCTATATCCCCAATAACATCTATACTTTGAATCCACTCAGGACCAGCATCATCAAAAATTACTTTAATTACTTTTTTGAAATTATTCTTTTTCTCTTCATCTTTTCCGGCTGCTTTGTCAGCATCGAGTTCAATCAGGATTTCCTTCCAAGGAAGAAAACCACGAGAAACACCATCCATATCGAGGCATCTGCTCGATGCTGTTAGTATGTTTTGCTCATAGTAACTATCGCACTCTTTCAGAAATTGCTCGATTAGTGTGGTTTTTCCTGAACCGGGTTCACCCGAAATAAAAACCACTGACCCAATTCCATTTTTGACTGCGTCATCGAGCTTTTTCCTTAATATTTCAAGTTCTTCTCTTTCTATGAACAAAGACATACTTACTAAACTTTATTTAAAATCAAATTATAAAACCATTCAATAGTAATTTCGGCAGAATAAGCTTTTTTTTTAAAAAATTATTTGTTTATAAAATTTTTAAATTTTTTCTTCGTTAAATGACTTTTATTTAGTAAATGACTGTTAGTCATTTTTTTAATTTATAGTCATTTTTTGTTAAGGATTGATGTATGCTTAGAAAAACGTTATTTATCATACTAATAATTGGGTATTCGAATTTGTTTTCGGCACCTGATAAGATAAATTTGGATAAAGCAATCACAACTGCCGTAAAATATAATTACGAAGCAAGAACTGCTAAATATTCAATTGAAAAGGCTGACCAAGCTGTTCGTGAAGCTATTGGAAATGCCCTTCCAAGTCTATCAGTAAATGCAAATTACACAAGAAATCTTCAGTCCCCTGTTTTCTTTCTACCCGATTTTCAGAATCCGAGCAGTGGTAAATTAACTCCAATCAAAGTCGGGGCTGATAATTCATTTCAAACAGTAGCAAGTTTAAATCAGATAGTTTTTAATTCTGCTGTTTTTACTGGTCTCGGAACTGCAAAAATCTATTCTGCTGCTTCACGTGAGCAATATAAGTCAACAATTTCCAAAACTGTCAGCAATGTTAAAAAAGCCTTCTATGGCGCTCTACTCGCAAAAGAATACCTTGAAGTCCTGAAAATGAGCCTAAACAATGCTGAGGAAAACCTAAAATCTGTTGATGCTATGTTTCGTGAAGGCTTCATACCGGAATACGATAAAATCAGAGCAGAAGTGGCTGTTGAAAATATTCGACCTGCCATTCTTCAGGCTGAAAATGCTTATAATAATGCTTTAAACGCTTTAAAGCTCGAAATGGGATTGAATATAAATGATAAAATTGACTTGGATGGGGAACTAAAAATCCCAGAGGACAGCGAAATAAATATTAAAAAAATCTCCCCCGATGACTTAGCAAATTACAATTTTGATTTGAAAGCATTTCAACTCCAAAAAAAAGTTAGCGAAGATATCATCGAGATTGAGAAATCAGATTTCTATCCTACTGTTGCACTATTCGGAAATTATATTATTCAGGGACAATCAAATACTTTTGATTTCCTCACGGCAAAAAGTCTTGCAGTTGGTCTTAATGTATCCTTGTCAATTTTTAAAGGTTTTCAGACTGACGCAAGAACTCAACAAGCTAAAATTGACTACTTGATTGTAGATGAAAGATATAAACAGCTTTACGAAATAATTAAGATGCAGTTTGATAATGCCCTAAATCAAATGGAAATAGCTTTAAACAGAATAAAAGTTCAACAAAATACCGTAAAACAAGCTGAACTTGGTTACAATATTGCAACAATCCGATATAGGGAAGGAACCGGCAGTCAGGTAGAAATTAATGATGCAGACACAGCCCTTCGTCAAGCTCGTTTGAATAAGACACAGGCTATTTATGATTTCCTTATCGCAAAATCTGATTATGAAAATTTAATTGGAGATGTTGACAAACGCTATTTTGAAATTGTTGAAAAAAATTAATCTGAGGTTAATATGGGCATCTTAGAACGAAAACAAAAAGAAAAAGAAAAAAGACGGCTCGATATATTAAAAGCCGCTTTGAAAGTATTCCTCAGAGTTGGTTATAACAACACTTCAATGGACTTGATTGCCGAAGAAGCCCAACTTTCTAAAGGAACACTCTATCTTTACTATAAGACAAAAGATGATTTATATGCTTCTGTATTGCTCGAAAAAGGTTTTCCAACCCTGATTAAATTTCTAAACGAAGCAGACTCAAAAGCTAATTCGATAGAAGACAAGATATTAAGCTTCTCTTTAGCATATTATCGCTTTGCAGTCAGTTATCCCGAATTTTTCAATATGATAAACGAATTGCATTCTGAAGGAACTTTAAATCTATCAAACATCAAACCCGAAACACTTGAAAGCCTCAGAAAAATCGAAGAAGATATTTTCAAAGAGAAATTATTGACTTTTCAAAAAGGTATAGAAACGGGTATTTTTAATGATGATTTCAGCACCTGCTATGCTATCACACAGCTTTGGCTTGCTCTTACAGGCACCATTCAACTACTATTAAGTATTCACAAATCTGAAATGTTCAAAAATTTAAATCCTGAAGACGTTGTTTCAGATTTAACCAAAGTATTTATTATGGCTTATACCAATTCAAAAACACTTATCAATCAATATAGAAAAGATATATTTAATAATTCAAGGAAGCAGGCTCCAACTCATCTTGTTGATGAGCTTCACCAAATTAAATCAGAAAATTAATATAACTATTATGAGGGTTAAAATGAAAAAAATAATATTAATCATACTCGCAATGACTGTTTCTTTTTTTGTTATCCAATCCTGCCAAAAAATTGAAGGAACTCAGGACACTAAAAGAACTGAACTAAAAAAACTTAAAGAACAGATGAAGGTGATTCAATCAAAAATTGATATCCTTGAAAAAGAATTAGAAAAATCACCAACAAATAATGGTGAATACCTTAATGTGAATGTTCAAAGCATTCAACCCCAAACTTTTAGACGATTTATCGAAATTCAAGGAAAAGTTGAATCTTCAAAAGCTGTCAGTCTTAGCTCTAAAGTTCCCGGACAAATAATCCAAATATTTGTTTCAAACGGTTCATCAGTTAACAGAGGTCAGCTTTTAATCCAGCTTGATGATGCGTTACTGCAAAAATCACAGCAAGAACTGCTCACATCTTTGGAATTTGCAAATTTGATGTATGAAAAGCAAAAGAGACTTTGGGAACAAAAAGCCGGTTCCGAAGTTCAATACCTTCAAGCAAAAAACAATAAAGAATCTTTAGAAAAAAGGCTTCAGTCATTAAAGGAACAAATTGAAAACTGCAAAATCTATGCACCATTTTCAGGTGTAGTAGATGAAGTCATACCAAAAATCGGAGAGCTTGTTAGCCCCGGTTTACCGGTTGTTAAATTAACCGCTATGTCTGACCTCAAAGTGGTTGCCGATGTTTCAGAGGCTTATTTAACAACAATCAAACAAGGCACCAATGTAACAATTAATTTCTCCGAGCTTGATAAATCACTTGACGATAAGATTTCTGTAGTTTCTAAAGCAATTAATCCGATTAACAGAACCTTCAGGGTTGAGATTAAAATTCCTTCAGGTTTGAATTCAATCAAACCAAACCAATTATGTGCAGTCAAGATTAATGATATAACTTTGGAAAATTCAATTGTTGTTCCTATAAATCTTATCAGACGCGATGAAAACAACAAGGAATATATATATGTTGCCTCTGAAAACAATGGAAAAACAATTGTAACAAGAAAATTTGTGAAAACAGGTTTGAGCTATAATGGAAACATAGTCATTACTGAGGGTTTGAATAAAAATGATTTAATCATTACTGATGGTTCCTCGGAAGTCAATGAGGGTCAGACAATTCAAATTGCTTCAAAAAATTAATTAAGAGATTGATATTAATCAAAAGGACATAATGAAAAACAACGGATATTTTAAATTAACATCGTGGGCTGTTGACAACAAAATCCCGGTATATATGTTTACTATTGCTATAATCATCCTTGGTATTATAGCTTATATTAATCTTCCAAAAGAACAGTTCCCTGATATCGTAATCCCGACAATCATTGTTCAGACTGTCTATCCGGGGACATCTCCTTCGGACATAGAAAATTTGATTACAAAGCCAATTGAAAAACAGTTAAAAGCTGTAACTGGAATTAAAAGGGTTAGAAGCCAGTCTTTACCTGATGTTTCTGTTATTACTGTTGAATTTACAACTGATGTCGAACCTTCTGTAGCAAAACAAAGGGTGAGCGACGCTGTTGATAAATCTAAAAACTTCTTACCTGATGACCTTGATAGAGACCCTGTTATTCAGGAAGTAGATTTTTCTGAATTTCCAATTATGTTTGTAAATATTTCAGGAAAAATTGAATCAAGAAAATTAAAAACCTATGCAGAAGACATTCAGGATGCTATTGAATCCTTAAAAGAAATAACAAGAGTGGACATCATTGGTGCACCTGAGCGAGAATTCCAAGTTGATTTAGACTTATTCAAAATGCAGTCGGCTACCATAACATTTAATGATGTTCAGAATGCTATCAGAAGCGAAAACGTAAATATCTCTGCCGGAGAAATTCTAAACAATGGAACAAGAAGAAACATTAGAATTTTATCCCAGTTTAAGGACGTCGAGGATATTAAAAATATCATTGTGAAAAGTGGTAGAGGCTCAATTCTTTATCTAAGGGATATTGCAACTGTCAGGGACGATATCAAAGAGCAACAAAGCTTTGCCAGATTGAACGGAGAACCGGTTATCACATTAAGTGTTATCAAGAGAAGCGGACAGAATCTTATTGACGCAGCCGAAAAAATTTACAAAATCGTTGATGACTTTTCCAAAACAAAATTACCCAAAGATGTTAAAATTACAATCACTGGTGATAGGTCAATCCCAACAAGAGTTAACCTTGATGATTTGATTAATAGTGTTATCATTGGTTTTATTTTAGTTGTTCTTGTTCTAATGTTCTTTATGGGTGTAAGAGATTCTGTCTTTGTGGGTTTGGCAGTGCCTATTTCCTCATTTTTGGCATTCTTACTTATGCCTTCACTTGGGTTTTCTTTCAATTTAGTTGTAACATTCACATTCCTTCTGGCGTTGGGAATAATTGTTGATGATGCCATAGTAGTCGTTGAAAACACTCATAGACTTTACACAAAAGAAGGAATGGAAATCCGAACTGCAACAAAATATGCCGCTACAGAAGTCATTAAACCTGTTATAGCAGGAACATTGACCACTATAGCACCATTTTTTCCCTTGCTGTTTTTCCCGGGCATCGCAGGTAAATTTATGTTTTATTTGCCCGTCATTATGATTTTAACCCTCGTTGCATCACTTTTTGTTGCTTTTGTTATTAACCCAGTCCTTGCCGCTGATTATATGCACAAAGACCCAAACAAACCAATTAACCCGAAAAGAGTTCATATTGTCGCTGCTGTGATGATTGTTTTTGCTATCTTTTTCCATCTGATTTCTGTCCCAATGGCTGGAAATATTTTAATCATCTTAGTAGTGCTTGGATATTTCAATCAATATATACTAACTCCAATATTAATCAAAGGATTTCAGGAAAAGGTATTGCCTTGGTTTATGAACCTTTACAAAGGCACTTTAAGATTCTTTTTAAAAGGAAAAATGCCTTATGTTGCTGTTGCTGGGATGTTTGTAATTTTCATTCTTTCAATAGTGATTTTTGCAATGTTCCCTCCAAAAGTTGTATTTTTTCCACAGTCAGAGCCAAATTTTGTTTATGTTTACATTAAACTTCCAATTGGGACAGATGCAAGGGTTACTGACTCAGTCACAAAAATTATCGAGGGCAAAGTTCAAAATATCTTAGGAAATAATAATCCAATTGTTAAATCGGTGATTTCAAACGTAGGTGTTGGAGCTGGGGACCCTTCAAATCCTGACAGAACAATAACACCGCACAAAGGAAAAATAACCGTTGCCTTTGTCGAATACGCTAAAAGAGGGGGAAAATCAACTCAAGTTTATCTTGATGAAATACGTAACAAGATAAAAAACTTCCCCGGTGCAGAAATCTTAGTTTCTATGGAAAATAACGGTCCTCCGGTTGGAAAGCCAATCAACATAGAAATAAGCGGTGACGATATTAAAACGCTTCAATCACTTGAACGCCAACTCAGACAAGCAATTAAAGATGCCAAAATCGAGGGGATTGAAAAATTGAACTCTGATTTGGTAGAAAATAAACCTGAAATTCTAATCGAAATTGATAGAATCAAGGCAAATTCTGAAGGCATATCCAGCG
Source organism: Candidatus Kapaibacterium sp. (assembly GCA_026418625.1). Classification (GTDB taxonomy): domain Bacteria; phylum Bacteroidota; class Ignavibacteria; order Kapaibacteriales; family UBA2268; genus CALHRB01. Next base: position 18,019 of record JAOABA010000011.1, on the reverse strand, counting down.
CTCAGGTTGGTATAGCTTTAAGAACGGCGATTTTTGGCAGCGAGGCTACAAAATTCAGAGACGACAAAGATGAGTATCCTGTTCAAATCAGAATTGATAATAATTACAGAAATAATCTCGATGCTATCCTTAATATGCCAATCACTTTCAGGGATATGAATACAAACCAATTCAAGCAAGTTCCAATTTCTGCCTTTACTAAAGTATCATATATTAACACATTTGAAAGCATTAATAGAAAAAATCAAAAAAGAACAATAACACTTTCCTCAAATGTAATTGGAGGCTACAACGCTAATCAAATCAATAAGGAAATAGCGTCGGTTGTAAACACTCTAAACATTCCACTCGGATATTCAATCAAACTGACAGGTGAACGGGAAGACCAACAAGAAGCGTCCGGATTCCTTTCATTAGCTTTTTTAATCTCGATTATATTAATTCTTCTGATTCTTGTTACTCAATTCAACTCTGCTATAAAGCCGCTAATAATATTAACACAGGTAATTTTAAGCACAATAGGTGTTTTCCTTGGATTTGTCATATTTAAGCAGACTTTTTCTATTGTTGTAACAGGTATAGGAGTTGTAGCTTTAGCTGGAATTGTGGTTAAAAACGGAATTATTCTTATTGATTTCATTGAGGAATTGAGGAAAAAAGGTGGTAGAATTAAAGATAATATCGTTAACGGAGGTGCTATCAGATTTAATCCTGTTGCATTGACAGCTGCTTCAACCTCGCTTGGATTAATTCCTCTTGCAATAGGTTTTAATATTAATTTCGAGACTTTTCTTTCGGAGTTTAACCCAAATATCTTCCTTGGTGGGGATAGCGTTGCCTTTTGGGCACCCCTTGCTTGGGCAATTATCTATGGTTTAACTTTCTCAACCTTTTTAACACTTGTTGTTGTTCCGTGTATGTATTTTATTCAATATGCATTCACTGTTAAATTCACAAGATGGAGAAACTTAAGACAACATAGATTAAGACTTAAATACAATAATAATTCAACTGAAAATTAAATAATTTAGATTGATTTTATTCAGTTAACAAAACTTATAAATCAGCAAAATCTAAACAGTTTTGCTGATTTTTTATTAATTTTATTTTTTTAATTTTTTCGGAATTCAAAAAATGAAACAACTATCATTATTAATATTTTTTTTAGTTTTTACCTTGAACATATCTTATAGTCAAGAACAGGATTTCATATCTCCCTTTCCTGCTACTAAGCATATGTTAGAGAGATTCAAAAAATTAACCCCAGATAAAGCTAAACATCTACCAATTTTCCTAACCAGATATACTCCCGAGCAACTTACTAAAATGTCTGATGCTGAAGTCGATGATTTGTTCGATAGACAATTCGAGAGCTTCCTAAGGGATTCAGGTGCTCATTTTGATAAAATACTGGAATCACACATTGGTTCTCCAGGTCCCAGATTATTTACCGAAGAAATTATGATGTCACTTAAAATGGTTGGCGGAGCAAAAATTTCTCCTGATGGAAAAAAACTTGTCTTTTCAATTACTACAACAGACATCAAAGAAAATAAGAAAAATAAAGACCTCTTTATAATGAACATTGACGGTTCGAACAAGTTTAATATATCTGACAATCCCGCTCAGGATTTTGATCCTTGCTGGTCACCCGATAGTAAAAGAATTGCATATATCTCCACTCGTGATGGAGCTCCGCAAATATATATATATAACTTAGAAACAGAAAAAACTGAGAAATTAACTGACTTACCCGAAGGAGTTAGTAATTTGAAATGGTCGCCTGATGGTAAGTATTTCTCTTTTTCTTCAGAAGTTAAGCTCAAAATGACTGTTCAAGAAAAATATCCTTATTTAGATAAATCTTCAGTCAAGATTTATGATAAATTGCCCGTTAGACATTGGGACGAATGGATTGATGAGAAATATAGTCATCTTTTCATTATGCCTTCAAATGGTGGCAACGCAATCGACTTAAATCCCGGTGAGCTTTATGATGTTCCCGATAAACCTTTTGATGACGCTGAACAAATTGCTTGGTCTCCTGACGGAAAAGAAATTGCTTACTCATCAAAAAAAGTTGAAGACTACGCATTTAGCACTAACACTGACATTTTTATTTATTCCTTAACTGATAAAAGCACAAAAAATATTACTAAGGGTATGATGGGTTATGACAAATCACCTCAATATTCTCCAGATGGGAAATGGATTGCTTTCACCAGCCAACAAAGACCCGGTTTTGAATCCGATAGAATCAGGCTTATGTTATATAACCGCCAGACTGGAACTATTACCGAATTATCCAAAACATTAGACCAATGGGTTGGGCATTTTGTTTGGTCTCCTGATAGTCGTTATATTTACTTCTCAGCAGAAGATGGTCCGACAGTTCAAATTTACCAGATACAGGTTGCGGACGGAAAATGGAAAGTTCTTACAAACGGCAGACATAATCTTGATGGCGGCCTTGACATAACACCTGACGGCAAGAAAATAATTGCACCATTGAGAACTATGCTTCGCCCTTATGAGCTTTATTCTCTAAACATTGATAATTCCCAACTTACCAAACTGACTTTCGAAAATGATATTGAATATAATACAATTGTTGAAGCAACCATAACAGAGCGTAAAATTAAAGCCAAAGATGGTAAACTAATTCATACTTGGGTCATTTATCCGCCATTTTTCGACCCAAACAAAAAATATCCGATGATAACATATTGTCAGGGAGGTCCACAATCAACCATTAGTCAGTATTTCAGCTTACGCTGGAACCTTTTCCTAATGGCTTCAAAAGGGTATGTCGTTGTTGCACCTAACAGGCGTGGAGTTCCCGGCTTCGGTCAGGCTTGGAACGATGCTATCAGCAAAGATTGGGGCGGTTTACCAATGCAAGACATTCTCGCCGCAACTGACTCAATAGCTAAAGAACCATTTATTGACAAAAAAGGTATTGCTGCGGTTGGTGCAAGTGCCGGTGGTTATGCTGTTTTCTGGTTAGCAGGAAATCACAACAAAAGATTTTCTGCATTTGTCTCTCACAATGGTGCTTTCAATTTAGTTAGTAAATACGGTTCAACCGAAGAGCTGTGGTTTCCAAATTGGGAATTCGGCGGTCCTTATTGGGATGATAAATATAAATCACAATACACTAAATTCTCACCACACGAATATGTGAAAAAGTGGGACACTCCAATTCTTATCAGTGTTGGAGAAAAAGATTACAGAATACCATATACACAAGGTTTGGAAGCTTTCACAGCGGCTCAATCTCTTGGAGTGCCTTCAAAACTTATCTTCTGGGAAAAGGAAAACCACTGGATTCTTAAACCTCAAAATCAAATCCTTTGGTATAAAGAACTTTTCGAATTCCTTGACAAATACTGCAAGAAATAGTAATATAATTAGAAACTTAACTACTTAATCAAGGGGCTGATAAAGCCCCTTGATTTATAAAGAAAATTCACATAAATCAAAATTATTAGTTTTTTTTGTCAAAAATGAAAATGATGATAAACTATTGATTTTAATGAGATTTTTATAAAGGCTTCAATTATTAAGAAGTATTAAATGGTAAAATTAAAGACTATTTGTCAAATTCGTCTTTAGGAATATCAACATCTTTAAGGATTTTTAAAAACAAACCTATTCCTATACTTTCGTTCGAATGAACTGGTATCACGGTTGACCTACCATCCTTATGTCGTAAATAATGATGGCTACCCTTTATTCTAATAACTTCAAAGCCATATCTTTGTAAAATAGTAATTAACTCCTTACCTGAATAAGATTTTAAGTTACTCATTTTTCTACCAAGACATTTTGTATGCCAATGAACCTATTAACCGGTGCATCATTTTCGACTTCGAGACACAGTTCAATAGCTTCTTTAATTCTTTCGATTAATTCATCGTAGGACTTTGCTTGAGTATGACATCCTTTCAAAGCTGGAACATCAGCAATTAGCCATCCTTGGCTGTCTTGTTCTATTATAACTTGAAATTCCCTTGCCATATTGTTTTCCCTTATATTATTATAAATTTTTAACGAGTTATTTTGAAATTAATTTTTAAACCAAAAGCATTTAATGAAACAGTGTGCCAGTTTTCAAATTTTTGTAAAGTAATTTTCGAATTTTTAAGAATCCTCTTGAGAATATTCTCTATTCCATTATAAAATTGCGAAACATATTGTGATGCAGCTGCAATAATCAGGTTGGTTGGATTTTTATTGAGCATCAATTTAAGTAACTCATTAACCTCATTTTTTGTTCTTTCAAGATAGAAAAATTCAGTTTTAACTTCTTCAATCATCTTTTCAACTGACTTAAAAATATTTACCTGTTTTCGTAATGTGATTGACAAACCTATCATCAATTGCTAAATCAACAATATCAACTTGTATATTTATTTTGGTTTCTAATATACCAGCGTATTCAAAGAAATTGATTCCGGGAATCCCCTCCACTTACAAGTCCAAATATTTTGAGTTTTCTGGGTCATACAAAGCACTGCCAAAGAGGAGCAACTTAGTTGCCCCATATTCTTTGGTCAGCTCTGTTGCTTTGTCTATATCTTCTTGTGTTATAGCCATTTATCATTAATATTTATTTATTTTTAAGGTTTTTTGAATTAATAAATTTTCTTTACTCCTTCTTCCAATTTGGAATTCTGCCGGGTGTCCAAGGTGAGCCCAAATTATCAAGTTCTTTATTAAGCTCTATGATTTCTTTTTCAGCAATATTCCTTAATGAAGTAAGAACTTTTTCAAGCTCATCTCCGGCAATGTTATAAGCATCAATCTGTGTTTTAGTTTGTTCTGATGATGTTCCCCAAATGCCCCAAAGAATATACATTAATCTATCATTTATTGAAGGTGGCTGGTTTTCATTTCTTTTCGAAAGCGACTTATCCCCATTTATCTTCTCGTTTAGTTTCTCAAGTTCTCTTTCTAAATTGGTTACTTTCATTATAGCTTCTTTTTTAACATTTGGAGAAAGCATAAAGGCGTTCTTCATTGAGCCTAATTGAGTCTTGAGAGCCGAAATTGAATTGTTTGCTCCAAAGACTGCGTTCTGCATTCTTGCAACTTTTTTCTGAAATTCTACCCTTGATTTTCTATCTTTTGGTGGTAATGTAGTATTTTCTAAAACTTTTGCTATGAATTCAACCGTATCAGAAACAACAGTAATAACTCCATCTACACTTTGAGCAAGCACAATCTTGTATTTGCCGGGCATAACAGCCATTCCAGAACTTTTGTTAATATCAGTTTTATCATCAACTGGAGATGTATCTGGATATCTCAAATCCCAAGTAAGTCTATTGATTCCGGGCGACATTGATGTTGTTAGCAACCTGATTGTATTACCTTCCTCATCCATAATTTTCGCTATAAGAAAAGGCTTTAATTCTTCATCTTCAGCTTTTAACTGAGCAGGGGTCGGGTAGTTAATTGGCTTTCCTTCTTTTTCGAGCTTTTTCTCTTCTTCAATTCTTTTTTCTTTTAAAGTTTTTATTTTATCTTTAACATAAAATGTAAATGTAGCTCCAAATGGTGGATTTTTTGCTCTATAAAAAGTCTCGCCGTGATCATTCTTGCTTCTTGAGTCATCTTCGTTATACATCAGAGCATCTTTAATTGGGAAAATATGATAAGGTTTATCGAACAATTCTTTTGAGACAGTTCGTAATGGGGTATAATCATCCAGAATATAAATACCCCTACCGAATGTTCCCAGTATCAAATCATTTTCTCTTCTTTGAATTTCAATATCTCTTACTGCTATTGTAGGAAGTCCCGATTTGAATTGAATCCATTTCTCGCCTCCGTTTATCGTAAAAAAAGCTCCAAACTCTGTCCCTACAAATAGTAAATCAGGATTTTTATGATCTTCGTTGATTGTCCAAACCGGTCCATTTTCCGGCAGATTTGATGATATTGATTTCCAAGTTGCTCCTTTATCTGTGCTTTTTATAACGTAAGGCTTGAAATCATTATTCTTGTGATTATTAAATGTAACATAAATTACATTTTCGTTAAATTGAGAAGTAAAAACATCACTAACATAAGTTGTCTCTGGCACTCCCGGAAATTTATCAATCTTTCTCCAGTTTTTCCCTCCATCTTCTGTAATTTGAAGCAAACCATCATCAGTTCCAACTAAAATAAGATTTTCATTCAAAGGTGATTCCACCAAAGCAATGATATTTCCATAAAGAGAAGTCGAAGCACTCTTTGCAACCGCATCTGGTCCCCATATCTTTCCCATAACAGGAAGTTGGTTTCTGTCAATTCTTCTTGTTAGATCAGGACTGATTGCCTTCCAAGATTGTGCCCTGTCATCACTTCGGAAGACTCTGTTAGCAGCTATATATAGCCTTGTATTTGAATGATGACTGAGAATTAATGGGGTGTCCCAGTTCCAACGCAATTCTTCACCCTTTTCGGCTTGAGGTTGAATATAAAAAACTTCCCCACTCTTGCGGTCAAATCGAACAAGATTACCATACTGCCACTGTCCATAAACAATATTCGGGTCTTTGGGGTCAATTTGAGCTTTATAACCATCTCCACCAACAACCATAAACCAATCTTCATTAGTTATACCGCCGGAATTTGTAGTTCTTGAAGGTCCGCCCCAAGTATTATTATCTTGTGTGCCACCATAAACATAATAAAATGGCTCTGAATTATCAGGTGTAACTCTATAATATTGTGTTGTAGGTAAATTTGGGAAAAATCTCCAAGTTTCACCTCTATCGTAACTTTCATAAATACCCCCATCGCCTCCCATAAGGAGATATTTGTTATTATCTGGATCAATCCAAAGGGCGTGGTCATCAACGTGACGATATTTATTGCTAAGCCTGACAAATGTTTTGCCACCATCATAAGTTACGTGAGTATAAGTATCCAAATTATAAACTACATTTTCGTCCATTGGATCGCATACTATTTCCTGATAATACTGAGCACTCCCTGAAACAAAGCTATTAACTTTGTTCCAACTTGCCCCCCTATCAGTTGATTTGTAAAATCCACCCTGTCCCGAAGCAGCTTCAATAGTTGCATAGACTATGTCTGGATTTGTTGGAGGAATTGCAAGACCGATTTTTCCCATATCAACAGACGGAAGACCACTTGTCAATTTATTCCAAGTTTTTCCTGCATCCGTTGATTTATATATTGCTGATTCAGGTCCTCCATTTATTAATGTCCATACGTGCCTTCTCCTTTGATAAGAAGCACAAAAAATAACATCAGGATTTCGAGGATCGAAAACAGCATCTGTAACCCCTGTATTTTCGCTTATTTTAAGGGACTGTTCCCAAGTTTTTCCTCCGTCTGTGGATTTATATAAACCTCTATCGCCACCCGGACCCCAAAGCGGACCTTGTGCTGCAACATAGATTACATCAGAATTTCGAGGATCAATTAGAATCTTTCCAATATGCTCGGATTTTTTCAAACCCATATTTGTAAAGCTTTTGCCCCCGTCAGTAGATTTATAAATTCCATCGCCATATCCCACACTTCGCTGGCTGTTATTTTCTCCAGTTCCAACCCAAACAACAAACGGATTATTCGGATCCAAGGCAAGACAACCAATTGAATAGGAGCCATAGGAATCAAAAATTGGTGTAAAACTAACTCCTTTGTTCGTTGTTTTCCAAACATTGCCACTGCTTATGGCAACATAAAATTCACTTTTGTTTTTGGGATTAATAGCAAAATCACCCACCCTGCCAGAAGTTGCTGCAGGTCCTATTAACCTGAAATTCAAGCCTGAAAAAGTTGATGAAACAAATTTATCAGTGGTATCTTTCTTTTCTTCTTTCTCTTTCGGTTTCGAGATAAGTTCATTTGAAAAGAATAAAGAAATGCACATTAATAAAACTATCAGATGCCTCATAGAAAAACCTTTATATTATAAAATAATTAATTCAAAATAAAGAATTTTAAAATTATTGAATAATTTACTCAAAGCAAAATAAAATTGGATATCTTTTCTTAATAACACATTAAGAAATTATAAAATCTTTTTTTCCCTTCATTTTGTTTTTTTTAAAGTATTTGTTAAGTTTTACGATAATTTTCTTGTAAATTTAATTACAAGGAGGTAATATGGGAGATAAGCATAATTCTCATAAAGAGGAGAAAGTCATCGAAAAATACAACAAAAAGGGAAAAATCAGTAATGAATATTACGAAGCCGAATTAGCAAAACTTCAAGCCGAACTTGTCAAACTTCAATACTGGATTAAAGCTAAAGGATTACGCGTAGTTATTATCTTCGAAGGCAGAGATGCTGCTGGTAAAGGTGGTATGATTAAACGCCTCACCGAGCCATTGAATCCTCGTGGTTGCCGTGTCGTTGCCCTCGAGAAACCCTCAGATGTCGAAAGAACTCAGTGGTATTTTCAGCGTTATGTTGCCCACCTTCCTGCAGCCGGCGAAATAGTCATTTTTGATAGAAGTTGGTATAACCGAGCCGGCGTCGAGCGAGTTATGGGCTTTTGCACAGAAGATGAATATATGGAATTCTTACGTTCCTGCCCAGAATTTGAAAAAATGTTGATTCGTTCCGGCATTATACTCTTAAAATATTGGTTCTCAGTAAGCGATGAAGAGCAGGAAAAAAGATTTCGGGACAGAGCTACAGACCCAACCAAACGCTGGAAACTTTCTCCTATGGATTTGGAATCATATAACAAGTGGGTTGAATTTTCTATGGCTAAAGATGAAATGTTCAAATATACCGACACTAAGCAATCCCCTTGGTATGACGTTAACGCTGATGACAAAAAGAAAGCTCGTCTAAATTGTATTGCTCACATTTTGAAAATGATACCTTACGAGGATGTATTACCTCCGCCAATGGAACTACCTCCAAGAAAGATAGTAGATAATTATATCAGACCCCCAAGAGAAGAGTTGAATATGGTCCCAGAGGTGTATTGATTAGCAATTTATAATAATTTTTTAATAAAACTTTTGTATCAAGCTTGTTGTTTTTATGCTTTGATAAGAATAGATTATTTTATAAATTGCATTGTCACATTTTTTTAAGGTATAATTATGAAATCAACGATAATTAGTCTGTTTTTAGTCTTCTCGCTAGTATTTTTTGCTTCTTGCGATGAAATCAATAATATTTTCAATAGTAAGGAAGATCCCAATCAGCTTGGCGGTTCTGGTAATATCCCAATGGCTCAGGTTGGTAATACTTTCGATGTTGTTCCAATAATTGGCAACAAAGTTATTGATCTAAATGAAAAAATTAAAATCATCAAGAATGAAAATGGCGTTGTTACAATGGATGTTGAATGCGACGTCCCAAACATTCCCGAGCTAAAGACCTATATTGACCGAATTCCATCGAGTATGATAAGTAACGGAAGAATTAAAACACAACTAAAATTCAAAATCACTAACGAAGGTTTACAGGACTATTTCAATAAAGATGGTAAACCTCATACTATTGTCAAATATAATGCAAAGGTAGGTGATGAATATAAACTCACAAAGTCAGACGGAAAGACGATAACAAGAAAAGTAATTGCACGTTCTGACGTTGATGACTTTCCTTATGGCTTATTTTACATTAAGACAATCACAACAGAACAAGATTCAAGAATAGCAGGAATTAAAAAATTTGTCTTCCGAACAAATCATAAATTTGGGCTTGTTCACGTAGAAGCACATATGGATGACGGTTCAATTGTTAAATCCTATGTTTATACAGGAAATTATTAATAATAAAATATGATATTATTTAGCCATAAAACCCGAATTGTGGGCTATTTATGTCTAATTCCAGCTATTTTGCTTTTTATAGCAAAAAATATTTTTAAATTAGACCTTGAATTTCTATATTCCAGTCTTTGCAATAGTTTCATCATTTTTTGAAACTAAATATTTCTTTTGGATGCATTCTAATATCAGTGAAGAATTATTTGCCTTCTCTCTTATCATTGGTATGACATTAATTGCCCTTTCGAAAGAAAAACAGGAGTCAGATGAGATTAACATAATTAGGTTAAAAGCTTTTTCTTTGGCTTTAATTATCAATAGTGCTTTTTTGCTTTTCGGATTAGCCTTTTTTTATGGCTTTAGTGCTTTATATATTCTTACTATAAATTTATTTTCATTCTTGTTTTTATATATACTGATATTCAAAATATCAGTTTTTAAAGCAAGGAAGAGCATTACTTCAACTAAGCTTGTTCATAATGGATTGGATAATTAAGACAGTCTATACAAACACACTCTGGCTTTATAAGGTAATTTATTCCAATCCAATTTTCTTTATTGATTTCTGGACATTTAACCATATCTGGTCTGGTGCCTTCATATTTATATTACTTTCTGCATATAAAGTTAAGAGGAAATGGTTTGTTCTAATTCTTATTCTCTTAGCTTATGAAATAATTGAAATTCTTTTTAGGATTTTTGCATTGAATTTATTCAAGCCTGAAATCATTAAAGATCAGGTCAATGATATTATTTTTGGGGGTTTTGGGGCAGTCCTTTGTTATTATTTAATAAAATTCAGGAAAGGAAAATCAATTAATAAATTTCATCTTAGATACCCCTTAACAACTTTCTTTACAGCCGGGACAATATCTTATCTCTATATTGGATTTACAAATTTTATATTTTTTACAACATTACACAATCCTTTGCTATTTAAATTTATCTACTTTTTATTTCTTTGGTTTGCTTTTTATTATTTACTCCAAACTTATGAGACATTCAAGCTAAAAAATATTGATGAGCTGAAAACTATCAGTCTTTTGACAATAATATCTTTACCTATTTTCATAATATTACAGATTATAGCAATCTTAATTTTAACAAACAATCAAGAAAACCTTTTCTCTTTTTTTCTCGCTAATTATTTACATAGCACAAAAATTTCAAATCTGGTATTTTTTTTAATTTTACCTGTCATAGTGATTATGATATATAAGGTATTTAAAAGATTGATAGAAAGGGTAATTTCTGGTTAGTAGTTCCGGGATTACATAAATTCAACCTTCCGAAAGTTCAAAACTTTCGGAAGGCTATTAGAAAATTATAATTTTATGAATTTTTCAATTAGATTTCCAATTTTTAAATAATAAAAACCTTTAGCTAAAAAATCAATATTCAATCTAATTGTTCCAGCATTTTGATTTTGTTTGTCAAATAATACACACTCTCCAATTGTATTATAAATTTTAATTGAAAAATCATCTTTCAAAAAGTCGGATCTATCTTCAAACCCTGAAATTTCTATAAAATCACTTGCTGGATTTGGATTAATTAAGAAAATATCATTTTTTTTTATTTCATCATTTACATCAGTTGAAGTCAAATCTGATAGTTTAGATCTATAGACACCGCCATCAGTAGCAGCAAATATATAATCTCCGCCAATAGTCAAAAATCTGGTGGAAGGATTGTTCAACCCATTATCTTTCTTTGTCCAGCTATTTCCATTGTCTGAGGAAAAATACACATTATTGTTAAAAGTGCCAGCAAAAACATTATTTCCGTAAGCAAGAAGTGTAGTAATATTTAGTGTGTTTATTTCAGTTTTCTTTGTCCAACTATTACCATCATCTGTTGATAAATAAATGCCTCCACCTGAAGTTCCCGCAAAGATTTTATTCTGATTAACAGCTAAAGTTGAAACATTTAAATCATCAAATCCATCATTATATTGCTCCCAGCTATTTCCGTTATCTGAAGATATAAGAACACCAATAGAACTGCTGATAATTATTAAATTCCCTTTCACTTTAATATCACTTATTGTTAAGTCATACTCAGTATTTATCTCAGTCCAAGAACTTCCATTATTGGTGGAGACATAAACTTCTTTGTGCCCCCCTGCATATATCTTATTCCCACTTATAGCAAATGAGTTTATGGAGCCAGTAGTCAAAGTATTACTCCAACTTTGTCCATTGTTTGTGGAAATGAAAATACCATTTTCATCGGTTCCAGCAATTAATGAATTCCCGCTGATTGTAAGAGAAATTACATTATTAGAATTCAAATTGGTTGGGTTCCAATTATTTCCCAAATCTGTAGATGAATAGACACCTTTGTTAAATGTTCCAACAAAAGCATTATTACCACTTACAGCTACGGAGTAAACCAAACCATACCCTAAACCATTAGTGAGTTGCGACCACTTTGAGAAAGCAAAATTTGTTGTTAATACAAACACAAGGAAGTATATTAATTTTTTCATAAATGCTCCAAAAAAAAAAGTAAAAAAATAATTTTTAGGAATCAATCCTTCACACACCTGCAAGAAGCATTTGCAGGGGGTTGGTTTGGGTCTAAATCATTTGTGATTGTGAATGGGACAATCTTTGATGATTGAGACTGTAGACTAACCACATAAACTTTTCCCTGCCCATCTGTTGATGTGCTTAAAAACAAAGCGTGTTCACCTTTAAATTGAAATTTTCTGACATTTCCGGTCGAAATGTCGAATGTCCAAGTAAAAAAGCCGCCGGGAATTGCAGAAAAGCCGCTGCTGTTAGTCTCGCCAACCCAATTCTTCCATAAATCAGATTTCATTTTTAATGCTCGAGCAACTGTATCTGTTCCGAAATTTGCAAAAAGCTGTTCCCATTCTGCCTTACTCGGAATATGCCAACCTTTCGGACAAATACCCCTAACACCGCTTGGATTAGTCATAGAAGCATTACTTCCAGCTAAAGCAATTATCCAAGGATATAATTTTCCAAAGATACCACAATTAGCATCAGAGGAATCATAGCACATACTACCGGGTGAGTTATATCTGAGATTCTCAGCCATCCAGTTTTGTTTACCGATACATACAGCCTTATAAACTTGACCGTCACGTTCATCAATAAATTCGGTTATACAATCATTGAAGCAATAATCATCGTGGTTATAATGTCTGAACCATAATTTATTATTAGTGTAAATTGGTTCATTAAATTCTTTGTTATCATAAGTAAGGTTGGCATTTTTTGTTGTGTCAAAATCAATCACAAGTGATTTTATTAAGCTATCTTCCATTTTCTTCGCAAAATTATCAGTTACAGTAGTTGAAGTTTCATCATTGTGAGTATATCCATAATAACTTATCGGATTTAGACTAAGGAATGCAGTTCTTAATGGGGGGTCCATATAACCAGAAGATAACTTAGCTCCCCATCCACTATAGCAACAATTTCCAAAAATGATTGTTCCGGAAGATTTTGGTAAATTGGTTATGAACTTTGAAGTAGCGGAAATTTTATACTTATTTTTTGTTAAAATAGGTGTTTTCTGCCAGTTCGGTTTTGTTGAGTCCATTTGAATAGAGAATCCGACAATTAATTCATTATTTAGAATTTTTTTATAGCTGTAATCCGAACCGAAATCGCTTTTAAACAAATTAATTACATCTTCTTCAGTTTTAGGTTTAGTCTTAAATTCTAACTTTTTCCCAATTAAAAAGCCATCAGGGTTACCATGAGTATCAATTATAACCAGACCGTAATTGTTGATATTACTTAAAACGTCAGGGGTGCATTGTTCATCTCTTAAAATTCTTACATCAAATTTTAGTTTAGATTTAGAAAAATGTGAAGTAATTTTTTCCAATTCACCGGGTTTATAGAATTCGCTGTATGCAGCAGCAAAAATTAATATTTTGTTGCTTGGAATTGTTCTCTTTAATAGCTCATCAGTTTTATCATCATTTAATAATCCGGTTCCACCCCCACGAAAAATTGAATAAACTTCATTATCAACAGGGACTAAATTAAAGTCAAGTAATTGACCGGATTTGAGGACAATTCTCATATTAAGACCATCCAAAGAGTTTACAAGACTGACATTCGGAAGATTTTTTGCCCAGTTTGCTGTTTTTTCAAGAGCTTTTGATATACTTCCATTTTCAATATCTGCAAATTCAATATATTTTACACTAACTGTATCCAGAACTTGCAAACCCTCCAGAACTTTAATATTACTATTTGAAGTTGGCTCGACAGTGCCGCAGCCACTAAATACCAGAACTAATGTAAATGTTAAAAAACATAATATAAAAATACTTTTCATAAAAAACCTAAATAAATATTTTTTTTAATCCTTTACACATCTGCATGAAGCTTTAGATTGCATTTGAGCATCTTCTAAACTACCCACATTATTATCTGCAACTATATTGAAAATAATCCGATGAGTTTCAGCTAGAGTAGTGCTAACATCAGTTGACCACCAAAATCCTGCATTGCTAAACCAACTGAAAGCGGAAGTTGGAGGCGGTGTTTGAATACCACCCGGTAATGCAGTGAATCTGTATAGGTTTGTATGACCGGAGTTTGGAGTTTTCCATCGAATTGTATCCTTGAGTTTTCCGGTATCATATCCAACGAATTTAAGTAGTTCTTCCCATTCTGCTTTACTGGGAATATGCCATCCTTTTGGGCAAATTCCTTTGCGTCCGCTTGGGTTTGATGAGGAGCCGGATTCACCGTTCATCATTGTGTTCCAGTCATATAATCTTCCATAAAGAGGAAGAAAGGCATTATTATTATTGTAGATAACACTACCCTGAGCATTATAACGAAGGTTTTCAGCCATCCAGTTTTGTTTACCGATACATACTGCTTTGTATTTTTGTCCATCACGTTCGTCTGTGAATTCTGTAATGCATCCTCCAAACCAGTAATCATTATGATTGTAATGGCGGAACCATAATTTATCCGGATTCTTATTACCACGATCTAAATCATATTGGTAAAGATGCTGATCGTAAAACTCTAAATTATCATAAGTGAGATTTGCCTGTTTTGTAGTATCAAGATCAACAACAAATGATTTCACTAAACTATCCTCCATTGATTTTGAGAATTGATCAGTAACAACTGTAGAACGGTCATTATTTAAGCTATATCCATAATAACTTATTGGATCTGTCTTAAGAAAAGCAGTTCTAATAGATAATTCTGAGTATTTATCGGGAGGTTTTACACCATAACCGCTATAGCAGCAGTTGCCAAAAATTATAGTATTCGATAATTTAGGGAGATTTATAATTAATTTTGAAGTGGCATAAAGTTCTCCACTTGAAAAGTCTTTAAGCCATCCTGGTTTTGTTGTGTCTATTTCCCATCTTATACTCGCACCCAACCTCAACTCTTTATTGAGAATTTTATAATAATTCTCCTCAGAACCAAAATTTTTTTTGAAAACTGCTTTGATGTCCTCTTCAGACTTTGCTTGAGAAAGTAAGGTTATTTTTCCACCAGTCATAAAAGCATCTGGTTCACCATGAGTGTCAATAATTACCAATCCATAATTTCCAAATGTTTCAATAATTTCTGGCTTACAATCTTGATCTTTTAAAACTGTTACTTCATATTTCTCTTTAGATTTCTCAAAATGAGACAAAGTTTTCTCCAACTCTCCCTTCTTATAAAATTCAGAATAAGCAGCAGAATAAAAGAGTACTTTCTTGTTTGGGATTTCTCTTTTTTGTAATTCGTTAAATTTTTCCATAGCTATAGACTCAGCTTCTCCTCCGCCACCACGAAATATTGAGTATCCTTCAGCATCAACAAGAACTAAATTGAAGGTAACAGAAAGACCAGATTTAAGTTGAATAATCATAAAATAATCATCAAGGATAGATGCTCCGCTGACATTAGGCAATTCTGCCAGCCATTCCTTAGTTTTCATTAATGTATTTATCGGACCACTACCAGTCTTTTCGGCTAATTCACGGAATTTTGAATTAAGGGTATCAAGTATATTTAATCCCTCTAAAATGCTTATATTATTATTTGAAGTTGGCTCGACAGTGCCGCAACTGTTTAATAAGATAAATATTAATAGAATAATCGTAGATATTATCGTTTTTTTCATAAATTTTATATTTTAAAATAAAAGGAACATACCTTCACAAATCATTGAAACCTTTGTAATGTTTATTAGATTTTTAAAATATAACAAATTTTTCAAAATGATTACCAAACTTCAAATAATAATGACCAGCAGGTAAAAAATCAATCCACAATCTAACTTTATCGGAAATCAAATTAATTGATTGCGATAGAACAATATCACCAAGAGAATTGAATAATTCGACTTTGGTGTTTTCACTTGAAAAGTTAAGATCTTTGCTGATCGCTGATATATCTATATATTTCCTAGCAGGGTTAGGACTAATTAAGAAAATATTCCTATTTTCAAA
Organism: Candidatus Kapaibacterium sp.; assembly: GCA_026418625.1. Classification (GTDB taxonomy): domain Bacteria; phylum Bacteroidota; class Ignavibacteria; order Kapaibacteriales; family UBA2268; genus CALHRB01. The sequence continues at coordinate 1,794 of JAOABA010000011.1, read as the reverse complement.
ATCTTCTGTTACATAAGTTGTTATTAAATCCGATATTTTCGCTCTAAAAACCCCAGCATCAGTAGCAGCAAAAATATTTTCATTACTTATTACTAATGTCTTGACAGTTCTACCAATCAAACCTTTATCTTTTTTAGCCCAACTAGTGCCATTATCTGTAGATAAAAAAATGTTTTCTCTAAGAGTTCCAGCGAAAACATTATTACCTAGCACTGCAAGAGTAAAGATAATATCTGCTTTAACATTAGTTTTCTTTGTCCAATTAGTACCAAAGTCAGTTGATAAATAAATTGTCCCACCAGAAGAAGTATACAAATATTTATCACTTAATCCCAAAGCAAAATATTCCCCTGGCTCCAGTCCAGTAGTGCTCATAACCCAGTTATCACCATTGTCGGTAGATTTATATATACCTACAGGGGAACTAGCAATGACAGTATTTCCTATGTTTACTATATTACCTATTGAAGAATTAATACTTTCATTTTTAGTCCAGCTGTTTCCATTATCAGTAGATATATAAATCCCTGAAAAGCCACCAGCAAAAATGATATTGCTACTTGAGGTTATTGTTGTTATCATATCATATTTTAATGTATTGAACCAGTTTTTTCCATTATCTGATGTGAGAAATACACCTGATGATTCTGTCCCGGCTAAAATGTTGTTCCCACTAAAAGCTACACAACCAATACTTTGTGGAGATAACCCAATAGGTTCCCAATTATTTCCATTATCGGTTGTTAAAAAAACCCCTTTTCCTTCTGTTCCTGCAATTATTTTATTGTCGTTTACAGCTATAGAATAAATTCTAGTTTCACCCAAACCATTTGGTAATTGCACCCATTGAGTGTATGAAAAATTTGATATTATCAAGAACAATAGTATTTTAATAGTTATTTTCATAAGTTCTCCTAAAAAATTAAAAAAAAGAATGTAATATTATTAATAATTCTTCACATCAGCAGTAAGCTTTTGAATTCAGTAAAGTGTCCAATAAACGACTACAATCATTATTTGTAGAAAAAAACAAATATATCAAGGATAATTTTCCATAATATTAATAAAATTAGGATTACTTAAAAATTTATTTAGTAATATAAAAATTTTATTTATATTATCAAAATAATTAATAAAAAAAAACTGCCCTTTCGGGGCAGTTTTTAAAAATTCAAATAATTTTTTTAATTATTTACACTTCCACTTTTACAATCCACCCATACTTATCTTCGATTTCGCCGTGCTGAATTCCTGTGATTGTGTCATACATTTTCTGGGCGATTTCGCCAATTTTCATATCATTGATTATTATTGACTGTCCCTTGAATGCTAAGAGCCCGACTGGAGATATTACAGCTGCAGTTCCAGTTCCAAAGACTTCCTTAAGCCTTCCTTGAGCATTTGCTTCGAATATTTCGTGAACCTTAAGTGGTCTTTCAGAAACTTTCAAACCCCATTCCCTACCTAATTTAAGAACTGAATCTCGGGTTACTCCTGCAAGAATGGTGCCTTGGTCTAAAGGAGGTGTAACAAGCTCATCATCAATAACAAACATAATATTCATTGCACCGACTTCATCAACGAATTCATGAGTTATTCCATCTAGCCATAGGACTTGTGAATATCCGCCGTCTTTCGCCTTCTGACCTGCAAGGAGCGATGCTGCATAATTTGCTGCAGTTTTTGCCGAGCCCAAACCCCCACGAACAGCTCGGACATATTCATCAGCAATAAGAATTTTTAACGGATTCAATCCTTCAGGGTAATATGACCTGTCTCTTATACACATCTCCG
>JAOABA010000041.1 GCA_026418625.1 Candidatus Kapaibacterium sp. | reverse complement strand
GCTACCTGTCCAGTTATATGCTGTTTGAGTAACACCATTGATGGTCCAATTGATTGTAACGCTAGTTAATGTATTTTTGCTGAAATTCTTTAAAATAACTTTAATTGGTTGGTTGTTATCTGAGTTAAAGAGATTTACAGGTGAAGTAAAACCAGTAATACCTGCATCGTTTTGAATAACGTAAGTTGCGTTAACATAGAAATCAAGATAACTCCCATAGTAATAGTAACCACCACTTGGGCAGGCATTATCAGGACAGGCATTGTAATATTGGCAGTAATAGTAATAAGTATGTATAACCCTAAACCTTCTACTACCAGTAGTTCCAACTGAGGGCAATGTGAATGAACCTGAAAAACTAGTGGAATATGTTCCACTACCAGTATAATACATTCTTTCGTTTGAGTCAAATGTGTAATTATTATTAGCGTCGCACCATAGAGCTAATTGTTGGGGATACAGGTAGTATGAATAGCCATAGTAGTAATAGTAACCATAATAATCACCACCCATCCAGTAAAAGTTATAAGTGGTGTTTGCCTGTAAGTTACAAGTTGTGCTTACGTAAGTTCCTGTTCCTGTATATCCATAATAATTAAATAATGTCGTCCCCGCCGTATTTCTGATGATGAACTGATTTGTTCCCATCGGATAATAGAAATAGGGGGTGCACCATTGTGCTTCTGATTGGACTGCGCCAAGCAGGAACACAACGAAGAATGAAACAGCCAGCAAAATCTTCATTTTAAGATTTCTGGCAGATTTTGTGAGAATTTTGTTCATAGTTAATCCCTTAAAATTGTTAAAAAATAATTAAACTATTTAGTAAAGACTTAATTTCTAAAACTATTTATAAATTAAAATTAATAAACAAGCAAATATAATAAAAAAACTTAACTTAATTTAATCAATTCAATCAATTATATATACCATTAACAAGCAAAAAGTTTCACCCAATTCTTAAATAATTTTCAGAATTTTTAAACATTTTCAATATTTTATCTTTGATAATATTATTTTCAGTGAATCTTAAATGCGGATCCCCTCCCAAAATAGATATTGCCTGATTTTTGGCTTTGCTTATTATGTCTCCATCCTGAACGATATTGATGTATTTAAAATCTGGGACACCAGACTGTTTCAAGCCGAGAATATCACCGGGTCCTCTTAATTTCATATCTACTTCCGAGATTTCGAAACCATCAGTCGTTCTTTCCATTGTTTTAAGCCTGATAATTGCGGCTAATTGATCATCCTCTTTAATTCCTTTTCGTGCCATTTGGTATTTGAAATTATCTTTAGTAACCAAAAAGCAATATCCTTGGCGGTCGCCTCTGCCAATTCTACCTCTCAATTGATGAAGCTGGGAAAGTCCGAACCGCTCTGCATTTTCGATAACCATAATATTTGAATCGGGAATGTCAATGCCAACTTCGATGACAGTTGTCGAAACTAATATCTGATATTTTTTCTCTAAAAAGTCCAGCATAATACTTTCTTTTTCTGTCCAGCTCATTTGCCCGTGAATTAGACCAATGGAAAGTTCGGGGAATATTTTCTCAGACAGATATTTAAAATGTTCTGTGGCAGCTTTCAATTCTAATTTTTCTGATTTCTCAACCAAGGGATACACAATGAAAGCTTGCTCTCCATTGTTAACTTGCTCCCTGAGGAAATCATAAACTGAATTAATCTGGCTTTCGAAAATTATTTTTGTAATAACTGGTTTCCTGTTTTTTGGCATTTCCCTAATAATGGAAACATCAAGGTCTCCATAAAGAGTCATAGTAAGTGTTCTTGGTATTGGAGTAGCGGTCATAACTAAAATATGGGGGATAGTATTTGAGTCTGAGAGTGAATCTGATGCCATATTTATTAAATTTGCTCTTTGAGCAACTCCGAATCTTTGTTGCTCGTCAATCACTATAAATCCCAAATTTTTATATTTTATTTCATTTTCAAACAAAGAATGGGTGCCAATTACAATATTAGCCTTACCAGCTTCAATTTCCGAAATATTTTGCTTTTTACTCGATGCTTTCAAACCGCTTGTTAATAAAATAATCTTTAAATCAGTAGAAATAAGATCAATAAATTTACTAATTGTTCTGAAATGCTGCTCTGCCAGAACCTCAGTCGGTGCCATCAGAGCAACCTGATAACCATTTTCAATAGCAATCAGCATTATTATCAAAGAAACAATTGTTTTGCCTGAACCAACATCTCCTTGAAGCAACCTATTCATTGGTTTTCCGCTACTTAAGTCGTCAGCAATTTCTCTTATTACCTTCTTTTGGTCATCAGTTAATTTGAACGGTAATTTATCTACCAATTTTCTTGCCAATTGACTTTTAACATTAAATGATAAGCCGGAATACCTCTGTTTAAAATTGCTTTTTATTAAATTAACAAACATCTCATAAAAAAAGATTTCCTCATATTTTAATCTGTAATTTGCTAGATTAGTTTGAGAGATGTTTTCAGGGAAATGAAGCAAACTGATAGTATCTTTGATAGAAGGTAATTTATTCGATTTTAAAATATATTCCGGTAGAGTTTCCTTAATATTATCTAAATATAAAGGAAGAACTGATTTGATTATTGTCCTGAGAGCCTTGTTATTGATCCCGCTGGACTTCATCTTCTCTGTTAGCGGGTAGATAGGAAGAAGAATGCCTTTTGAAAAGTCAACTTCTTCAGACTCATCTAATTTTGTTAGTTCCGGGTGATGGAAAGTAATAGTTCCCTTGATGTCAAGCTCGGGTTTGCCGCTGATGGCGACCAAATCACCCTCTTTAAAAGAGCGGGAGTAATACTCAATTCTATTCCAAAAAATGATTTTTGCACCTGCAGTCTCATCCTGTATGTTACAAATCAACATTTTTCGATTTTTTCCATATTGCTTTTCCTGAATATTTATGATTCTCGCTATTAATGTGTTTTCGCTTTTTAAATTAGGGATATTATTGAAAAAGACGTCTTTTTCAGTGCGAAGACTGACAGATAATTGACGAATGGAACTGATAACAGCCCTGTCAATATATGCTCTTGGGAAATAAAATAGGAGATCTTCCGGAATTAGTATTCCTGCTGAGGCAAGTGCTTCGGCTCTTTTAGGACCTACACCCTTAAGATATTGCAAAGATGTATAATTTTTTTCCTTGTTATCAGACATTAATATTTTTGTTATTTTTATTCAACAAATTTAATAACAAAATTTGTTTTTATGGTAACAATAAGTTAGATAATGAATATTACTTTAAGAATAGCACTCAAATACCTCACCACCTTTCGATTTAATCATTTCATTACTTATATTACCATTATTTCAATCATTGGGATTGTTATAGGAGTTGCTGCTCTAATAATTGTTATTTCAATATTCAATGGATTTGCAGAATTTACTGAAAACCAACTACAATCTTATGATCCTCATTTGAGGATTATTCCTAAAAGTGGGGTTTGGTTAAATTACGAAGAAGTTTTGGGTAAGCTCGAAACAATTCCTGAAATCACTCATTCATATCCGGTTATTAAGGGCAGAGTCATAATATCGAAAGACAAAAGTTTGAAATCAATTACTCTTAATTGCCTAAAATTAAAGGATTTTGCCAAACTGGAGGGCTTCAAAAAAGCTAAAATCTACGGGAAACTTAATATTCACCCTCAAGGAAGAAAACTTAATTTATTAGTTGGAGCTATGGTTGCCGATGATTTAAGAATACTTCCAGATGATACTGTTCGATTAATGTCTCTTAATATGATTGAGAGATCTTTGGTGTCTTTGAGTTATTCACCGGGTCTCGAAGCTCAGATTAGTGGAATTTTTCAATCAAATAATATTGAATATGATAATGATTTTGCCTTTATTGATTTTGAATCAGGCAAGTATATTTTGAATCCTCCTCCTAAATCTGCTTCAGTAGTTGATATTGAACTTTTTGACGGGAAGAAAACATCTGAGATTCAAAAGCAAATTGAGCAATTATTTCCAAATCTCAAAGTTGAAACTTGGTATGATTTGCACAAAGAACTATACAATATTATGAAACTTGAGCAATTGGGGGTTTTTGTTGTTCTCAGTCTTATTATACTTATTGCAGTGTTCAATGTTTTAGCTTCTCTTGCTATGACAGTGGTTGAGAAAAGGCAAGACATAGGTATCTTAATGTCAATGGGTGCCACTCCTTCGATGATTAGAAAAATTTATCTTTATATTGGCTCAATAATTGGACTTTTCAGCACAATTCTTGGGACTATTATAGGTTTAGTGATGTGCTATGGGCAGATAAATTTCGGTTGGATTAAACTAAGCACAACAAAATTTTTGATTTCCACTTTGCCTGTATCAGTATATTATTCAGATGTTTTATTAATTTTTGCTTTTTCTGTAATTATTTCCTTTCTTGCAACAATCTATCCCGCTAAAAGAGCGGCTGATATGGTGATTATTGAAGCAATCAGGACGGAGTGATTACAATTTTTCTTTATTATTTTCGATAATTTAGTTTTTTTATTACAATTCAGGATAAGATGAAGATTTTAAAAATAGTTTTTTTATTAATTCTTTTCATTTCAATATTTACAAACAATGCTAAGTCATTTGACGGCAAAGATTTAGTCCTAATACAAGGGAAAGTTACCGATTTTGAAACAAATAAACCAATTGGAGCAACCATTATTTTTTATAGTCAGTCTGGAAAACAAATTCAAGCAAAATCAAACTCCACTGACGGTTCTTATCAACAGGTTCTCCAAGCAGGTGAAAAGTATAATATAGTATTCAAAGACTATATTCTTATGAACGAAAGTCCTGAACTTGAGCTTTCAAAATCAGGAAAATACGATGAACTTGAAAAAAATTTCCGAGTTAAAAAAATCGAAACCGGTCTTGAAATCTGTTCTTTCAATCCATTTAGAGCAAACCAATCAGATTTAATTGGTTCTTCCTTTGGATGTCTCAATGAGTTGAAATCCTTTTTGGAAAATAACCCAAAGGTGAATGCAATTATTACTATTCATACACACGACTGTAATCCAAAACCTTACGATAAAAAAGTAACTTATCAAGACTCTAAAAATAAAACAAAAACCAAGAAAGTAAAAGTCAGCACTGAAGAACAACTTCAGGAACTTGCTGAAAATAGGCTTAATGCTTTGAAAAATGCCCTAAAATCATTAAACATAGCCGAAAGAAAAATTACCTTCGAAGTTGATATAAAGCCAGCATCACCAGCTGAAAAAGAAGTTAAAGGGAAAAAATCAAGCAAATCCAAAGCTAAAACAGAACCATCAACTTTTTCAGGTCCAACAGTTTTCGTAAAAGTTGGCAAGGTTTTAAATTTATAATCTATTTAAAAATTTCGTTGAAAAACTGCTTCATCATTTCCCAAGAGCGTGAGTCAGCTTTTTCGTTATAAGCTGCACCTTTAGAATTATCAAATCCTGCAGCAGGATTGGTAAATGAATGAACAGCACCGCCAAATTTGGCAAGATACCAATCCACACCGGCGTCCCTCATTTCCTTTTCGAAAGCGAGGACTTCATCATCTTTAACAAAGGGATCGTCAGCACCGTGAAGCACCAATACTTTACATTTGATATTTTTGGCATCATTTGGATTTGGTGTGCTAAGGCTGCCATGAAAACTTACAACCCCGTTAATATTAGCGCCACTTCTTGCTAATTCAAGGACGGCGGTTCCACCAAAACAGTAACCTATTGCGGCGATTTTAGATAAATCAGCATTCTTCAATTTTTTAGCTTGATTTAAAGCAGCGTTCATTCTCGAGCGAAAAAGAGGTATGTTGTTTTTGTATATCCCAGCTTGTTTTGCGGACTCTTCTGTGTTTTTTGGTCTGATGCCTTTCCCATAAATGTCAGCGGCAAAAGCAATATTACCCATCGAAGCCAATTGGCGGCATCGAATTCGAGTATGCTCGTTTATTCCATTCCATTCGTGAACTACGATTACAACTGGTCTGGGACCCGTTTTGGCATCATCATAGCAGACAAGACCCTCGAGAAGGTCTTTTCCGTCATAGTATTCAATTGATTCGATTTTAATTTCTGCATTTGATTTCAAAATCATCAAAAAAAGTATTGTTATGTATAGAATAAATTTCATTTTATATCCCTGAGTTAATTTTAAATTTAGAATTACGTATTTCAAAAAAAATATTATATAAAATCGAGAATTTGATTAATGAAAATAAATTCATAATTTATACTTTATAATAATTTGTAAGTATAATTTTATGAAAACATTAATCAAATTCTTTGTTTTTTTATTATCAGTTCATTTCATCTTTGGAAATGACGGGACTTTCTTATCTAATGGAAGTGTGATTTATCCGATTAACGAGACGAAAATATCGTTAGAGAAAGAAATTCTTAGCTTTAAATGTAAGGATAGAACTGCAAGCGTTAATGTTTATTTTGAATTTAATAATCCGGAAAATTATCCAATTAAATCCCTTGTCGGATTTGTTTCTCCTTTCTATAATTACGATTTGCCTGAAAACAACAAACCAGAAAAACTAATAAGGAAATTCTTTGTTGTCGTTAATGACAAAATTTTGCCATATACAAAAAAATGGAGCCAATGCGATACTTGCCAACTGAATGATTTTTCAAATCAGTTGAACGAAGAGGATATGTCAGGGCAAATTATTCACCTATTTGAAGTTGAATTTAGACCCGGTATAAATCGCATATCACACAGTTATGAATTCAGTGCAAGCAGCTATGTTTATCTTGACGAAATCTATACTTACGTTTTGGAAACGGGTAAAAAATGGGCTGGAGGCAAGATAAAAGATTTTACTCTTGAAATTGATTGCGGCGATAACCAATTAATTTTTATTGATGATATTTTTGGTAAAGATGCAGAATGGGCAATAGTTGGTTCAGGCAGAATTTGTAATGAAAAGATTAAAGAAGATGTTTTCGAGGATTATGATATTCGTCTTGTCAGAATTATATCTGGTTCTTTGAAAATTCAAGCAAAGAATTTATCACCTGAAAGAAATGTTTACTTTGGTTTAATTGATAATACTTGGTTTGTAAGCCGTATGTTCAATAAGGGAAAGTTTTCTGAGGATTTCCTTTTAGCTCTTTCTGATATTAAATATGATGATTTTTATAGAGAAATTCAATTGAACCCAAAAGAGATACAGCTCCTTCGAAATCTTCTTTATGCTCAGTATAATTATGATTTTAAAAATAAGGAATATAAAGACTTTTTCAGTCAATTCGACTGGTATATGCCAGACCCGAATTTGAAAATGGAAGATATAAAATTTTCTGAAACTCACAAAAAGTGTCTAAAGCGAATTATAGAACTTGAAAAAATCAAAAAATAATTTTTTAATGAAATTTTATTAAAAATATTACTGATTGGAAAAATAAAATAAAAAGTGAAAAACAGAGTATTAAAATTTGTATTGGTTTGTATAACTTGTATAGCAATTGTTTCTTTAATTGTGATATTATTAACTAATTTATAAATAAAGGAGTTTATATGAAAAAAAATATGGGAACCACAGATAAAATCATAAGAATAGTCCTTGCAATCATTTTTGCTATTCTTTATTTCACTGGAATTGTGTCAGGGACTTTGGCAATTATTTTATTGGTGCTAGGGATAATTTTTGTCATTACTAGCTTAATTTCATTCTGTCCTCTTTACGCTATTTTTGGCTTAAGAACCTGTCCTCCCCCAAAAGATGAGAAATAGAAAGAAACCCATTAAAGATTAGCAAAAAAATTGTTTTGATTAACTTCATAGATTCATTAAAAAATATTTTTAATCAAAACTGCAAGTTGATTAAAAATAATAGAAAGAAGGTTTTCTTTAGTATAGAAAATCTTATTAATTTTGAATAATGGGTTCTTTACAAAAAAGGGCGCATTCGTCTAGCGGTTAGGACGCCGGCCTCTCACGCCGGTAACACGGGTTCGAGTCCCGTATGCGCTACAAAATATCAGCATATTATTGAATGAGTTTATTTACAATTTTATCTATTTCCTTCAATTCATCAATCAAATGATTTTTAATCTGTAATCGAAGCTTTCCGAGATTTAAAGGTGTTAATTCTTCTTGAGGAGGGTTATTTTTAATAAAATCTTTTGCTTTTAAATGGCCGATTTTGGCTAAATCTGATAGTTTTTTATGAGACTTATTATTCTTATCAAACTTTGGGAAATAGACATCTAAGATTTTTTTATGGATATCACGAGGACCAAATAATCCTCTAGTTTGAAAATCCTTGATTAATGTATTTGTTATCGAAGAATTAAGAACACTCGATAAATAATATCCTTCAGCAATATTATTAGTATAAAAGACATAAGTTTTGCTTTCAACTATGAATTCTAAATCTAAATCCTTCCTATCAAGCACTAAAGCATTGGCATCTTTTGCTGAAGCATTATACAAAACAAGATATCGGGCATTTAAATCCTGCGAAGATAAACCACTGTGAAAATTGATTCTATCATAAGCCCCCATATTTCTGGATTTTTGTGTCTTTTTGATATTCCAAATATTCTCTACATTGGAGAACCATCGAGAAGCCTTCAATTCGCCCATTCTCAATAATTCTTCAGCTGAATGAACACAGATTGTTTTCTTCCCGTTTTCATCAATGTTAATTATTATAGGTAGAACTACTAAATCTGGCTTAAATAAATGAAAAGGTAAAATTGATTTCGAAAGAGCTGTTCTGAATAAGAATTTACTCTCTATTCTACCAGCAAAATCTAAACCTTTCCAAGGAGGTTTACCGTCTGATTTGACAAATTTTGATGTTTTGATGCTTAAGATTCTGTCTATAAAATCATCTGGGTAATTTTGATCAAGGTCAACAAAATAAAAAGCTCTTGGAACAATAGTTGCACCTTGTTTGAATTTATTTTTATAAGGATTTACCTTTGAGATAGTTTTTGTTTTCATTGTTGTCAAGGCACTCGAATTTCCTTTGACAGAGTAATGCCAAGAAACCGCCTTTTCAGTAAGATAATTCACTGCGACATCGTAATGACAGTTATGATAGGGTAATTTACCCTTAATTTTGATTCCCCTGATTTCATTTTTTGCTGTTTTTTTTCCGTTATCAGATTTTTCAGAAAAAAATACACAACTTGGAATACGAAATAAAGGGCTAACTTCTCCTAAATCCCAAATTTCTGATATTTGAAAACCTTTAGCAAAACCACTTCTTGAATTATCGTGGTGATCAGCAGTTAAAAAAGATCGTGGCAGAACAAAAGCAATTTTACCATGCTCCCTTAAAAAATAACTGCTACAATAAGCTTGAAAAATTGCTGCTATTTCAAGATGAGGGTAATTTGCGATTTTTTTTGGTTTGACTAGGTATTTTGTAGCCAATTTATCAAGAATAATCTGATATTCTTCGTTTTTTATTGAGCTATAAGTGAACCAAGGTGGGTTTCCTATAACATAACTAAACTTGCCATAAAGAAAATATGGTTTGTAAAGATTAGAAATAATAAACTTCCAGATCGAATCACGTCCTTTTTCTTTAACGTTTTTAAGTCCAATGTAAATTTTGTAATAACTATCAACAATTTGGGAATTTATTCCATTATTTGTTAAATGTTTTTTTAATATTGATTCGAAATTAGAGATATCAAAACTTTTTTTAAGAAATGTCTGATCAGCTAAATCTTGGCAGAGGTCAAGAACTAAATCGAATTCTTCGATATCATCGAGAACCTGAGTATTAATTTGATATTTTTCTTTATCAATTTGCAGTGTAAATTCTGTTCCAAATAAATCTGTAACTCCTTCGGGAGCGAGTAAAGTGTTAGCAAGTATAATATTTAAATGGATTGGCTTTTTAGCCTTTGTTATCTCCTGTCCTAAAGATAATAGTAAAGTAGTTTTTGAAATTTGGACCGATAAGGGATGAATATCTATACCAAAAATCATCTGATTGATTTCTTCTGCTGACAGATTAGGATGCAAATCTCTGATCCTGTGAACAATTGCTCTTAAGAAAGAACCGCTGCCACAAGCAGGATCGAGTATCTTATCAGATTCTTTAAAATTAAATTGACTAACAATTCTTTCGCAAAGCCAGTCAGGTGTATAGTATTCTCCTAATGAGTGTCGGG
>JAOABA010000037.1 GCA_026418625.1 Candidatus Kapaibacterium sp. | reverse complement strand
TGGAGCAGAAGAAAAGTTAGTGTTATAGCTACTATATGATGTTCCATATCGAGGAAGATCTGCAACAGCTAATGGGTCGTTTGCTTTGACTACCAAGAAACTACCGGCACCGTTTCCTTTATTCCAAGTTAAGCCCATAGAGGTTGCTCTTAGCTCAGAGGGTGTTATATTGCTTGCCTGTGTGCTTGGAAATCCACTGCCTGCTGTGAATGACCTATTTGATTGAAATACTAATACTCTATTATTATAACTATCGTGAACTAAAATGCACCCTAAATTATTATCAACTGAAACTCCTCCGGGATAAGAAAATTTATTTTGAGTTGTTCCATTTAGGAAACTTGTAAAATCCGATTGTCCAAGAACATAATCAGCATTTGCACCGTTCGATTTTGAAGCAGCATTAAGAAAGATAGTTACCCTGTGAATATCAACATCAGCAACATATAAATTTCCATTAATATCAACTTCAATTCCATTTGGACCGTAAAAATTGCTTTGGGTTGCTCCTTGTATTCTAGAGACAAAATCATTTTGTCCGAGAACGCCGTCAGCATTGGCTCCATTCGATTTTGAAGCAGCATTGTCAAACTTAAGAACCCTATGATTCATATAATCAGCTACAAATAGTGTAGCTCCGCTCATAGCTACACTACTTGGATAAAACATTCCATCTTGTCCGAAAGCTTCAAGGTTTGATACAAAGTTGGACTGTCCCAATACCCCATCTGCATTAGCTCCATTTGTTTTGGAAGCAGCATTATTGTATTTCAACACTCTATTATTGTAATAATCAGCAACCCATAAATTTCCGGTTTGATCTAATGTGATACCATAAGGTTGACATAAACCAGATTGAGTAGTTATACAAGATGTTGAGGTCATATTAGGTTGCCCAAGAACTACATCAGCATTTGGTCCATTAGAAGATAATGAATGTGCATTATTGAATTTTAATATTCTATTGTTACCGGCATCTGATATCCATAAAGTTCCATTAGAAGATACAGCTAAACCAACTGGTCTATTTAAAGTATTTGCTGCGACTGAACTGCCTCGATTGGGTTGATTTGATGTAAAATCAGCTTGTCCAAAAACCAAATCAGCATAAGGTTGATTTCCTGTTATGGGCCAATTATATCTTAAAACTCTATTAGCGGCAGGATCTGCAACATACATTTTTCCATTAACAACGTCTATGGCTGTCGAATTACCAGGATACCAAAGGGATAAAACTGAACCATAACCATTTTGTGTTGTATTGCCTTGATTCGAAGTGAAATTTGGCTGCCCAATTACATTCATTGCATTCTGCCCGTTTGTCCATTGGGAAAATGACAAACTTGATGAAAAAATAATAAAACAAAAAGAAAGAAGAAAAGTAAACTTTTTCATAGAATCTCCTAAAATAGTGAATAATGAAAGGACTATTGTTTATATCAAGGGACTAAGTTTTCTTTTTTCGTTTACTTTATTTTTATTATTCTATCTAATAAATTGTTATATTAGATAACTAAATATAATAATAATAATCAAATAATCAACAAATAATATTATATTTCTATCAAAAATTTTTTTTAATCGTCTTTAGAATTGCTTGACTTTTAAAAATCGTAAAATGTTGAGGGAATTAAACCAAAGGGAAATTGATATTTTAAGGACTATTATCCACCTTTATATTTTGAATGCTACACCGGTGGGTTCTCGAAGTCTGTCTAAATATCTTGAAGGCGATTATAAATTAAGCCCTGCTACAATTCGAAACGTTATGGCAGACTTAGAAGAAATGGAATTAATCAGTCACCCTCATACTTCCGCTGGCAGAGTCCCAACTGATAAGGGTTATAGATTCTATGTTGACTCCCTGATGAAAAGAGAGGTTCTTAGCCAGAAGGAAATTGAAGCTTTAAGAAATTCTCTTAATCCTAATATTTCTGAGGATATCCTCAAAGATGCATCAAAACTTCTTGGAATGTTATCTAAATATCTAAGTATTGTCGAGCTACCTCATATTACTGATTTGATTGTTTTTAAAATTGAATTAATTTATATAACATCAAACAGACTTCTTGTTGTTATAGCTCTCGATTCGAACATCGTCAGAACTGTTACTTTGGAAGTAAATTTCGAGGTTAATGAAAAAAATTTAGATGAATTGTCAAGATTCATTAACGAAAAAATTTCTGGAAAACCGCTTAAATACATACGCGATAATTTCAAAGATATCATTAGTGATTTTAATCAGGTGGATGCTCCACTGATTCGTCTTTTTATTGATTCAATAGATAAGCTTTTTAAAAACCCCTATCAATCTGATAGAATTCACATTTCAGGAACTCAGAACTTACTAAAACATCCTGAATTTGGTGATTTGGAAAAAGTTCGTAGCGTGATTGAACTCATTGAAAACGAGGATATCATCATTCATATTTTTGATACTTATGATACTAGTGACAAATCTCCGCAGATTTTAATCGGAAAAGAAATAAAAAATGAACTTTTTGAAGATTACAGCCTTATAATTTCTAATTATAAATACGGTTCTGCCACTGGTTCTATTGGTTTGATAGGACCAAAAAGAATGAACTACTCAAAAATTACTTCTTTGGTTCAATACGTAACAGATATTATCTCTGAATTATCTGAAAAGCAATAAGAAATTCGATTTTTAATTATCTTCTCAAAAAAACAAGATAAATTATTCATTATTCGTCTCTAAAAAGTTGTGAAATTAAACGAAAATATTTATGAGTGACAATAAAGACAATAAAAAGAAACCATTAAGACCGACTTCAAACAAAGTTAAAGATCTTTATAATGCTTACCTGAAAAATGAAGGAAGCAGAAGAATTCCTGTTTCTTTCTCAAAAGCTCAGGAACAAGAGAAATCAGATAACGATATAGTTGAAGATAAAGAAATCAACAATACACAAGTTGAGATTGAAGAAACACAAGTTGAAGAAGTTCCTGAAAAATTTTATGAAGAGCTTATGGAAAAAATCAAGCAATTAGAATCCGAAAGAGACGATTTAAAAGATCAATTAATCAGAAAAGCTGCAGAATTTGAAAATCTTAGAAGAAGGACAATTAAAGAAAAGCAGGAACTGATTGATTATGCCAACGAAAGATTGATTACAAGTTTGCTTCCTTTGATGGATGATTTCTCAAAAGCACTTGAAGCTGCAAAGACTAATGCAGATTTCGATTCACTCCGTCAGGGAATTGAAATGATATATAACAATGCTAATAAAATTTTATCCGAAGCAGGCGTTAAGCAAATGGATAGCTCTGTCGGGAAGCCTTTCAACGTAGATTACCACGATGCTCTTATGTCCATACCCTCAGAATTTCCCGAAGGGTATGTTGTGCAGGAATTTCAGCCCGGTTATATGCTAAGAGACAAGGTTATAAGGCACGCAAAAGTAGTTATTTCTTCAGGTGAACCAGAAGCAAACAAGGGGGATCAAAATAATGAGTAAAAGGGACTATTACGAGATCCTTGGAGTTAGTAGAAACTCCACACCCGAAGAAATTAAGTCAGCTTACAGAAAACTTGCTTTAAAATATCACCCTGACAGAAATCCTGACGATAAAGAAGCCGAAGAAAAATTCAAAGAGGCTGCTGAAGCCTACGAAGTCCTTATTGATAATGACAAAAGAAGTCGCTATGATAGATATGGACACGATGGATTAAGAGCCGGTTACGATTTCCATTCCTACTCGAGATTCGAAGATATCTTTTCTGCTTTCAACGATGTTTTCAGAGGAAGCAGTATTTTCGATGATTTCTTTGGAAATAATTCTGGATTCGAATCTTTCGGTTCCAGTAACAGAAGAAGTTCTTCAGGCAGAGGTCTTGCCGAGAGAGGCTCAGACTTGCGAATCCAAATGCCTTTAACACTTGAAGAAATTGCTAATGGCGTTGAAAAGCAAATCAAATACAAACACTGGGTTACTTGCAAAACCTGCAAAGGCACAGGCGCAAGTAGCTCTCAGGGCTACCGACGCTGTTCTGCTTGTAATGGCTCTGGTCAAATAAGACAGGTTTCACGAACTATGTTTGGACAATTTGTTAATATCTCAACTTGCCCAACCTGCAATGGTAGCGGTCAAATTATAACCGATCCTTGTAAAGATTGCTCTGGCGAAGGCAGAGTTATGGCTGAAGACACCGAAAAAATCAACATACCAGCCGGCGTTGAGGAAGGAAATTATTTGCCTATCAGAGGTAAGGGCAATGCCGGAAAAAGAGGCGGTGATCCCGGTGATTTACTTGTTGTTATTCAGGAAAAAGATCATCCTTACTTCGAACGCCATAACAACGATGTGGTATATAGACTTCTTGTTAGCTTCCCTGAAGCAGTCCTTGTCTCAGAAGTAGAAATTCCAACTCTATACGGTCCTGAGAAGATTAAAATAGACCCCGGAACCCAGCCCGGTCACGCAATTAAACTCAAAGGTAAGGGAATTCCCCATTTGAATAGCTATGGTAAAGGAGACCAAATTGTCATCGTTAATATCTTTATCCCACAAAATATTAATTCAAAGGAAAAAGGCTTGATTAAAGAACTTGCTCAATCTCCTAATATTTCTCCTAAAAGAAAAGCCAATACCAAAGATAAAGATTTCTTTGACAAAGTGAAAGATATGTTCATCAAAGATTAAAAGATCTCTGGTTTTTTCTGTTTATTCAATCATACTATTTTTATATTTTTGATTTTTTAATTCTTAAATTTTTGAGATTAGGGATGAAATTCAAAACTATTTTTATAACTGGAGCATCTGCTGGTATAGGTCAAGCCTGTGCCGAGATTTTTGCCGAAGCAGGTGCAAGACTTATTTTATTAGCAAGAAGAAGAGAAAAACTTATTAAACTATCTGCTGATTTATTAAAAAAATTTGGGACTGAGTCATTTAGTATTGAGTGCGACGTAAGAAACTTTAAATCCGTCGAAAAAGTAATTAATAACTTGCCTCAAGAATGGAAAAATATTGATGTTTTGATAAATAATGCTGGGTTGGCTCGTGGTATCGAAAAAATTCAGGATGGAGTCCTTGAAAACTGGGAAGAGATGATCGACACAAACATAAAAGGATTGCTTTATATGACTCGCCTTTTATTACCTGATATGATAAAACGTGGCGAAGGACATATTGTCAATATTGCTTCCTTAGCTGGACGATATGTTTATCCCGGAGGTAATGTTTACTGCGCAACAAAATTTGCTGTTAAAGCCCTTTCCGAAGGAATGATTATTGATTTAAATGGCACTGGTATAAAAGTTACAAATGTTGATCCCGGTTTGGTTGAAACTGAATTTTCTGAGGTAAGATTTCGAGGCGACAAAGAAAGAGCAAAGAAAATTTATGAAGGTTATACTCCTTTAACTGGAAAGGACATTGCAGAAATAGTTCTTTTTGCAGTTAGCAGACCTCAGCATGTTATGATTCAGGATATATTAATAACGCCAACAGATCAGGCAAATCCTTATATTTTAAACAAAAAGAGCAACTAAATGAAATATTTCACTTTGACTGAAGCACGAAATACTTTGCCCCTTATCCGAAAAATTGTTAATGATATTTTAAAATCCGGTCAGGAATTAAAACTTCTTGCTATGAAACTACAGGATAGGGCTGAAAGCAATGAATTATTCATCGAATTGAAAAACAGATTATTGAATTACATTAATGAATTGGAATCTCTTGGTTGCTTTTATAAGGATTGGAATTTCGAATATGGTTTAGTTGATTTTCCTGCTAAGTTTGATAATAAAACCATCCTTCTTTGCTGGAGAAGCGATGAAGATGATATCTCATTTTATCATTCAATTGAAGACGGTTACTTAGGTAGAAAGCCTATTCCTGAAAACATTATTTAATCCAAATAAATATTAAGAATTAGATTAACCATTCGATTTGATATTAATTTTGGTTAAACAGCATAGTTCTTGAAAAACTCAGCGAACTCTGCTTTTTTCTTTGCGGTCTCTGCGAGAAACAAATACACTGATAAAGAAAGTCTGGAAAGAACCAATATGTTTTTAAATGGATGCAACTAAGCTTAACCAATGTTTTTTTATTTCACGCAGAGCTCGCTGAGAATTATTTCTTGAAAGTTAAAAAAATTAATTATTCACAAAGAACGCAGAGCCTAACAAAATTTTTTTCATTTGAAATCCATTTTTGAAAAAATTAATAAGAGCTTGAAAAACTCTGCGAACTCTGCCTTTTTCTTTGCGGTCTCTGCGAGAATCAAATACAATATAGCTATTCTGACAAAGGAAATTTGGAAGGAACCATATAATATTTTTTTCTCATTAGCTAATAGAAAATGGACTCTTCACTTCGTTCAGAGTGACTTACTATAATTTTTTATACTTTTACACAGGGTCAAGCACAGCAATGACAGGAAAGCTTGTTATGTATCCCCTGCGGAAGTCGTTATCTCTTGTTTGAATTTTTTTTGAAAGGATAAACATACCCTTATTATTTTAAAATCAATAACATTTCATATCTCCACAACTTCATCTTCATTGAAGCCATAAGAATTCATCCAATATTTCTTTGACAGCCTTACTGTTCCTGTTTGCGAAATTTTCAAATCTCGCTCGATTTTCTGGCTATTATCCGAATCATTCAGTATTATTTTAAAGGAAGGACTTGGAACATTGCCAAAATTAAGCTCTACAATCCATTGAATTAACTTGTTCAATGTTCTTTCGACCAGCTTTATATCCGATAGGATAACTTCTTTCCTTACTTTGAAATGAGTTTGCGAAGCGGCAAGAGAGCCCATCTCTATTTCTGTAGTGAGTGTTTGGGAAAGAATTGCTTTCGAAATTTCTGCATTGCAAAATTTTATCAGTTCCTTATACAAACTGATTGAGCTATACCTAACTGCCTCCTGCATTTCAATTTTGATGTCCGAAGGGGACACAATAACGGAATCCTCAGCCATATCCGCAAGAACGTCAGCCAGCTTTTGAATTTCATCGGAAGAGGCTCCTCGAGTGTAATGACCAAGAATGAGCGGCATTCCATATTTTTCTGTGAAATTCACCCAAAACTTTATACCTCCATTTTTGAATGTAACTGACCAATAACACTTCGAAAGCAGCGAATGACCATAAGGATTAAGGTAGCTCGGCTCATATTGAACATTCAAAATTTTCATTGGTGGCGGGCTAACTCCGTCTGGCACTCCAGACTTCTTGAACTTCAAATTTCCTTTAATATCAAAAAAGAACCATTCCTGCGGTTTTGCTATTATATCAGTAGGAACAAGATACTGCCTTTGCCCTTCGCTTTGCCTCCACATCACTTCCATTGGCTGATAACCGAAAAGCGGTGCTTCGAGAATATCCCTTTGGATTTGATTGATATCTAGCGAATTGAAAACTTCTTCGATGAACTTTACAACTTCAGCCCTCGAATTATTTTGTGCTATTGTATATTCAAGCCCTAAAAGTCCGCTCTTTCGGGATTGAATGCAACTCCAAACGTGGGGATCGTTCTTCAAATCCCGATAAGCCTCAATTGTTTTGCCAGTTTTTCTTAAAATCTTGTCAGGATTTGGGAGATGGTTCATTATTCTAAATAGAAATTCCTGATTTTCACGGCTTACCAACTCGCTAAACAAATTATTTTTGCTCATAATTCCTCACTTTCCAGCAGAACCAATCAGGAAACCAAGAACAACTCCACCAACGATATAAAGAGGAACTTCCCACCATTTTTCTTCTTTAGGGTTGTTCTTTACAATCTCAATTTTTCTAAGTAACATCGTGTCCGGAGCAGTATTGAACTTTATTGAGAGTAAATTATCGGGAAATTCATAAACTGCGCTGATAGTGTCCTGATTGATTATGGTATCTAATTTTGAAATAAATGGGTTTGTTACAATTTGACTGTCTGATGTTTTAATAATTTTTGTTTTAACTCTTGTAATAATAATTGGTTCCGAATATTTTATCTTTTCAATAGTATCCTTGATAAAAATTTTTCTAATCTCATTATTTTCTTTGAATTTTTCAGGTTTCAGCAAATAACCGATTAGAAATCCCAAAGAAATAGATAAAAATAGTATAAAATAATACGTCTTTTTCATCAGCAATCGCTCCAGTCCGAAAATCTGGGCAATTCTTTCAAACATTCATAACATTTTGAAATAATATCATTATAGGAGTTTGATGCAGTTCCAGTGAAACCCTTTTTCAGAAATTGACTAAGTTCAGGGAAATATTCGCTATCCCTTATGATTGCATCGAAAATATCAGGGGACCTGCGGGAATTTTCATCTCTATAGATTTCGAAGTAAATTCGTGTGTCAAGGTCGCAACCTGTGATTTTCAAGTAATTGCCTGATGAGTTTTTGAGTGCCATATATACCTCCAAAAAATTAAAATCTAACTTCCGAAAGAAATCCTACCGAGTGCCATCGGATTGTTGCATCCTGCTCACCGGTAACTTTAACTACAAGTGCTTCGTTTGTATCATCTGCTTCTGCGGTAACGTCCCAGTTGACGCCACTGTCAGCAACTACTGTTTTGTTGATTGAACCTATCAAGCTTGTTGAATTTGATGAATTTCTCTGAATTGCTCCTTCGATTTTCCAAGATTTCGTTTTATTCTGGCTGTTGTTTCGAGCTGTAATTAGTATCAGAAATGACATACTGCTTTGGGAAATAATGATACATCTTTGGTTAGCTCCGTTCAAGAAAATTTCTGTTTGAGCTGAGCCGCTTATTTCGCCGAACCATTGAACTTCGCTTTTCAGATATTTAGGAGAGCCACTACCATCAGCGGATTTCGCAACTTCTCCATATCGTTCCACTTTTGAATAATAGCCGAGAGCCACCGAATTTGCTTTTGAATTTGTATTTGCCTGACGTCCCAGAGCAACGCTTTGGCTGCTTCCAGTGGAGGAGTAACCGATAGCTACACCGTCATAGCTCCCATTAGCAGCACGACCAAGAGCAGAACCAGCATTTGTTCCGTTCGCAAGGCTTCCAAAAGCTGTGGCATAAGACACTCCCGCTGCTTTGTTTCCAAATATCGCATTTTCTTGCGATTGTAAAGCCCCAGTTCCCGGATAAAATGGCTGCCAATTTGTTCCATCCCAGATAAATCCTTTAATTCCTTGTGAATAAGCTACTTCAATGTCTGTGCTTCCCTCTTTAATTGTTAGATAGCCCGAAGATGAATGGGCTTGTGAATTGCGAATAATGAAAAATTGCCCTACGAACTTGCCTGAGCTTGGAAGGGTTATAGTTCTGTTTGTTCCGTTTGGGTTCAGTAATTGATAAGGTTGGTCATCGTTAGTAAGTGTTTTGTTACCGCTCAATGTTTCAGCGTTCAGACCAAAGAAAGGCTTCCAATCCATTCCCTTATCTTTAGAACTGTCGCATACGAGGAAAAATCCATTGTTTCCTAATGTCTGAACCCCATATTGACTTTCTCCAAGCCCAACAATCAAATCCCCTTTAGCAACGAAATCGCTTTTCTTCACTTGCTCTTCATTCAACACATTGCCAAGTCCTATTTGCTGTTTGGTTACTTTATGAGGATTATTCTCTGAAGCAAGGTGAAGCTGAATATTCTCATCCTTTGGCTCGTAATCATCATTATGATTATGTGAAACATCAGCCTTATTGCTTAATTCAGAAATTAAATCCTCTTGATCGTTAAGCTCGCCCTCAATATTACCCCATTTTGAGCCAACGATAATTGTTTCCGCAGGAAGAAGATATTTAACCGGCATTTTTAACCTAATTTAATAATTGTTTGACATATTAATTGTGAGAATTCCATCTGTTATGCCATTCTTTTTGTATTGGATTTTCAGATATTTAAAGCAGGGATAGAAAACAAGCAAATCAGCGTCATTCTTATTTGAACTGCTATTAATTTTCATTACTTTCGATATGGTAGAAAATTCCATATCATTCGAAAGCAGAAATATTAATTCGCCGTTAAACTCGCCGATCACATTATCCCACAGGATTTGAATGGATTTTGTTCGTTGCTCTTTTTTTTCAAAGTCAAAGAAATCGTCTTTTTCTATCATAATCCAATCTGATTCTGTCTCTTGTCCCATATTATGTTCGCGAAGTATTTCAAGCATTTTTTTTCCTTTTACTGAAATTTTATAATACTATTAGGTTTAAATCCGGTCAGCCCTCTGATTGTCATACCCGTCAGCCTGTGATAAATATTCCTTTTTTTAATGAACACACCCTCAAATCTTTTATTATCAATGATTTTGGATGTGTTAAAACCAACTGTTTTAACCCAACCCTTTTCCATAACCATAATTATTCGCTCGATATGACCAAAGGGAGTGCTGCCCTTTCTCCAAATTATTAAATCATCAACTTGCGCTTTGTAAACTGTTCGTTCTCCGAATTTTTTGGAATGGTTGAAAATTTCAATTGCAAGACCGCTTCTTTTTATTGGAATTCGATTTTCCTCGCAGCCTAAAATTTCAATAGCTTTCTTAAAGCAATAATACTGACCGGCTGCACAGTAAGGATAGCCTTCTCTCAAACCAACTGATTTTAGATATTTTTTTATCATATCGCCGTCATTTTGATTTGTCTGTTCGATTGTGCCAACCTGTTTAATCAAAACGTCTCTCGATTTTTGAAGCAGGGGTTCAAAACATTTCAATACATATCTTTCATAAGAGAAAAGGCTTCCCGAAATGATTATTGAATAAAGAGATAGAATGAACAGAAACTTTCTCATAACTTTAGCCTAATTTGAAAATTGAGCAATATAAACACCAAGGACAGAAAGCCCTACCAGAATATGAACACCAAGAAAAATAAAGCTAATTGCTTGAATTAAGAAGTAATTGCTATTGCTGGTTTCGATTTCTTTTGATTGATATAAACCTTTGACAAAGTCAATTTTAGTATAAGCATAAAGGCATAAACCGGAAAGAGCAAGAGCGATGCTTTCTATAGAAAGAATAAAAAGGATTGTTTTTAACTCTGCCAAACCCCAACCTAAAAGCCAGAGAGATAGAATGGCAAGTATAATCCATAAGGAATGCCTGCTGACAAAAGAATAAATTGTTTTCATAATTTTTTTAATTAATCATTTATTAAAATTGTTTAGTAATTCTTCAGTGAATGTTCTTGGTTTCCCTACCTTGTTGGAAGTTATGATTGGCGGCTCAGAGTCCGAAAAAGCTTTTGCATTAATTTTTACGATTCCTTCTCGGATATCTTTGAGCAACCTGATAGCATTGAGTTTCCTGAAAGTGACAGTTTGCGAAATCTGACTTCGCTGATAATAAATTTCATAGAGATTGACAAAAGTCAAGTCTATTGATAATTTATTAATAAGGGGATCAACCGGCTCGGAAATGGGGGTGTGGTATCTACCGTTTAGATAGGCATCAATGAGCGTTTCGGCTGTCGTGCGGGCATAAGAAGTTCTCTCGGAATTAATTTCCGTTCCAGTCGGATCCCCTGTCAGCTTTGCAAGTTCAGATTCCGACATCTCTTTAAAAAGGTCTTCATCTGTTGAGTAAGCCATAAAAATCTTCTTTCAAAAAATTATGGAACAAGTATCATTCTGATAAAACCGGCACCTGAAATTGAATCGAGTGCTCTGCCGTTGATTTCTGAATTTTCCCCTGCTTTCGTTCCCTTACCGTCTGCGGCTGAAGTTATATTTTCCCCTGCATTAATTCCTGTAGTCATCTCTATTCCAATAGTTCCAAGAGTTACAACTGAAGCAAATTCATCTTTGAGCCAGTCATTTTCCGTTACTCCCAACGATTTCGCATTTTCTGCGCAGAGAGATCCAAGGTGTGATACAAATCTGAAGGCGGATAAATCCTCTTTTGCTTTGACCGTTATTGCTTGGACAGGTTGATATGTGATTTGATTTTTTGTCATTTTTTACCTCTCTTAATAAATATGATTTGTGTTATAGATTAAAAATCCTGCATCTTTAGCGGTTATCTGAATAGCATAATTGTCTGTGTTGCGAATGACCTTGATTTTCCCTCCATTTTCGTAATAAGTGTCAATTTCTGGCTTTCCCTCTCTTTGGAGTGTATAACCAAAGCTTGGATTATATTCTGAGCGTAACTGTCTATCGCTTCTATCAACATAAGCCAGAATAATATTATCCAGCCAGACATCGCTGAAATTAATTCCATCGTTCGAAAAAACCGCTGAACCGACAAATACATTGGGAATATCAGTTAGTTCAGACAAAATATTCCTGCTAACCTTCGAAATACCAGCGTATTTTACTCTTTCAAGCAGCTTCGGGTGATTAATCAAAGCTTGATAGCATTTATCTCCGATAACCATTGTGTTAGGGTATCTTGCTATCAAACTTCTCAATTTTGCCGCTGAATTTCGAATAATTAGTATTGGATCGGCGTTCTTGGTGTAATCATCAAAAGCCTGATTTGCATTAACCTCGTAAATTAGCTCTTCGTTGAAATTATTAGGATTTTGAACTAAATCGGCAGCTTCTTTTTCTCTACCCAACTGCAAAATATCAACCAATTCTTTTGTAATTCTTTGTTCGTAGCGGCTGAAATCGGGCGATTCCTCCTCTTCGATATAATCTAATGAAATCTCGATATCTCTTTCCTTGGTCTCGAATGTTATAAAATCAATATCCGATGGCGGTATTCGGTTGGACTGAGCCTTAATGGCTCTATAAGTATCTCTTATCAAAAAGGCTTCCTTCCCGAAAACAGGTATTTTCCCTTTCAGCTTGCTTACCTGTATTGTGGGAAAGAGTGCTTCGGCAACCATATTAGTGTTTGTGTAACCTTGTGCAACGGTTGTCAGCACAGGGTCAATCATTCTTAGTTCATCAATTCTTGATTGTGACATAGTATTATCCTTTTTAAATTAAAAAAATTTAGCTTTGTGCTTCGATTATGGCTTCTTCGTAGGAAAGCGTTGGGTTCTCATTCATTATTTCGAGAGCCCTGTTATGCAGCAACATTCTATCCGGCTGAACTTTCCTGCCAGAAAATGAATAATAATCCGAATTATCCTTTTTACTCTGTCTTACGGCAAATTCTTCGGTAGTTATTTGTGTAGAAAGCCCATAAATGAAACTCTTGATTTTTTCGAGCAGGTCTTCATTTTCCGAAAAGTCCGATGCATTCCAATCAGTGTTTTCTTCTTTTTTCAAGCCCCTTTCGTAAACCAATTGCATAATCTCTACCAAATTTTCGCTCTGTGCAGGACTTAGCTTTAAGCTATTTTGTGCTTTAACTGATGAGTTAATAAATTCCCTGAATTCTTTGGTTTTGGCTTCCTTAATAAGCTTATGAATTTGTTGGTCTTTTTCTTCCAGTTTTTTCTGTATTTTTTTATTTTCATTTTCGAGAAAATTAATTTTTTCGATTAAGTCAGAATCCTTAGTTCCTTCCTTATCAGAGAAATCATTAAAATTAAAATCGGAAATAATTTCAGTGTTTTCGCCTTCTGCAAAAGAAATATTTTTTAATCCTTTAACGGCAGGAGTCGCTGCTCCGAGCAAACCAATATGCCTCAACATCAAATCGGGAAAAAGAGAAACGGAAACTTTCCTAAAAGCACCCTGCCTGACTTGTTCAATTATTTCAGGTGAGAGATTTTTTAGTTTGGCTAGAAGGATTTCCCCTCGTCGGGCAAGACGCTCCACCCATCCATAAGCTGGAGTATTATCCTTAGGATGACCAATAACAATGGGTGCCTCGCCTGATTTATCCACAGCAATCGATTGATTATATTTGTCAGCTATTGCGGAGATATCCTCAGAGGTAAAATTTCGCTCCCTTCCGGCAGAATCGGTGTGCGTCCCTGTTTTAAAAATTTCTATCCACATATAAAAACCAAAAATTATTAACAAAAAACATTCACAGGTGCAAAACTATGAGGTGCTCTTTGCCTTATCTATTGAACTTTACAGGAAATTATGAGGATTTTTATATGGAAATTTCTGAGGAAATGTTCAAAAAATTAAAGAATTCTTTATTTTGGTTTGTCATTCTATCAGATATTCTTGAAATAATCTGTGTATCGAGTGATTCAATTTCCTTTACCGCTGATTTGGAAAAATAAACTTCGTATTCACTCATTGAATTTACCTTTTTTAAGTAAGCTTTTTTTTACTTCTCTTAAGCTGATTCGTTTTTCATTTATTCTTGATTTAGCAATAAGAGAATCATAAAAATCTTCCCATTCTTGTCTATACTTCTTTAAATCAATAAGAACGGCTGTCTTTTCTCCTTTTTTATTAACTATATATTGAATACCATTCATACTTCCCTCAAAATAATATTATAATTTAGAAACGTGGTCAAAATTGTGTTATTTTATTGAACTTATCTTTCATTTTTTAGTAATAACAAAAGAATATTTTGTCCCCTACGAAGTCAGGTTCTTTCTTTAACTGTTCCACCAATGTTTCGTAGAGTTTCATATTAAAAGTGAATGAAAAAAATGTAAATTAAAAAGAAATATTATCTTTCAAAATACTTTTCTTTTTCATCCTTTGTTCAAGATTTGTAGTTATTTAACGATATTTATTTGTGTAGAGTTTTTTTATTTAAAGGGATAAAAATGGAATTTTCTGACGACCCTTATATTCTCGAATTACTTCCCGAGTTCGTTGATACTTGGCTCGAGGATATCTCATCACAAATGAATGTTCTGATTGAAAGCAATAACGGCGATGATTTATATCGTATGGGTCACACCCTCAAAGGTTCCTGCCTTCAATTTGGGCTTGATAGTATTGCTTCTTTGGGTATCGAATTGATGGGCTATGCAAGAGAAAAAAAATGGGATCAGGCTAAATTGCTCGAAAGCAAGCTACTAAACGAATTCGATAAAATCAAAAAAGAACTTTCTGCAAAATAATTCGATAAGAAATTAAAGGAATTTTTTTTTATTAACTTATTTTCTTAATTTTTCCGTTGTATTATTTGTTGCTTCTTAACAAAAACTATGGAGCAGTTATGAAAAACAATGGAATGAAAATTTTTTTCTGCATTTTTATCTTTATTGCATCTTTTCAATTAAGCTTTTCAAAGACAAGAGTAGTTGTTCTTCCTTTCCAGAATATGGATGGAAATCTCGATCTTAACATTATCTCTTATCAACTTAGCGACTCTCTCAATTTAAAACTTCTCGAGGACGAGGAACTAACTAAAAATATCGAAATTGTTCCCCTCGATTCAGTTGAAACAATTATGGCGGACCTTAATTTAGACCCGACAAATCCACAATACCCTTCGGATATGTGGAAAGCCATTTCTATGCTCAATGTTTCGAAGGTTGTTACGGGGAACTTCAACGTCCAAGCACAGCGTTTCCTTATTAACGCTTACATCTATGACGTTGAAACTAAGCTCCCTGACCCGAACTATCAAGTAAGAGATATTTTCAAAAAGAAGGAAAAAATTTTCGAGTCTGTCGATATTATCTCAAGAAAAATAAAAGAAGGACTTAAGAAATAAATTTTTAAAACGGTTCTTCTTCAACTTCCTCGTCGAAATAATATGTGTCATTTATTTCGGGAGGTATATCGTCGCGTCTTGAAATATCAAGATTGTCGAATCTTGTCAAGTCTTTATCAAAGTAAAGTCTGACACTGCCCACAGGACCATTCCTTTGCTTTCCGATAATTACTTCAGCGGTATTTTCAGTGGGAACTTGGTCCTCGTAAGTTTTGATTCCATAGTAATCAGGTCTATATATAAAAAGAACAACGTCAGCATCCTGCTCAATACTGCCCGATTCTCTCAAATCCGATAGCATAGGTCTTTTATCTCCACGGCTTTCAACGCCTCTGTTTAGCTGAGCAAGTGCAATAACAGGAATATTTAATTCCTTAGCTATTTGCTTAAGCGAGCTTGATATAATCGAAATTTCCCGCTCGCGGCTTTCTGCTTTCGGTGGATGTATCAGCTGAAGATAATCTATTAAAATCAGTCTGATATTATGTTCTGCCTTCAGTCTCCTGCATTTAGCCCTTAGCTCAGTTATCGAAAGAGCGGGGCTGTCGTCAATAAACATTGGTGCCTTTGCCAGTTTTCCAATCTTTTTAACAATAACAGACAAATCTTTTTGATTAATTTTTCCTGTTCTTATTCTATGGGAGTTAATTTTAGTTTCTGCGCTTATTAACCTGATAACCAACTGCATATCGGACATTTCTATCGAAAAGAAAGCCACAGGTATATTAGCATCTACGGCGGCATTCCTTGCTATTGATAAAGCTAAAGCTGTTTTTCCCATTGAAGGACGTGCCGCAATTACTATAAAGTCAGAGTTCTGAAATCCACCAAGTAATTCGTCCAAATCTTTAAAACCAGAGGGGACGCCCGTGTAAGACTTAGTATCTCTTTCAACTAATTGATTTATGTATTCTATCGTCTGGTGTGTTAAAGTATTAAGATCAACAAATGAACGGGCAAATCTTTTCTCAGCAATTTCAAAAATTTGGCTTTCGGCTCTGTCAACCTCCTCGAGTGCGTCAGTTGATTCATCATAATTATTTACGAGAATGTTTCCTGCTGCATTTATAAGGCTTCTTTTAATAAATTTTTCCTGAACAATTCTTGCGTGAAATTCAGCATTTGCTGATGTTGGAGTTGAATCATTCAATTCAGCTAAATAATAAGTCCCACCGATTTTATCTAAAATCTTTCTCTTGTTCAATTCTTCGGACAAAGTTAGCAAATCTACGCTAATTCCTCTTTCATAAAGGCTAATGATAGCATCAAAAATCAATCTATGCCTTTCGTGATAAAAACTTTCCGCTTCAATTAGTTCAAGTGATTTAGAAATAGCCGTTTTATCAATAATCATAGCACCCAAAAGAGCTTTTTCTGCTTCATCTGAGTGCGGTGGTATCTTGCTGCCTAATATTTCACTAACCTTAGGATTTTCTAATATACTGACAGTGTCAGCGCCTCTTTTTGAGCCATTATTTTTCTTTCTACTTGTATTTATATTGTTCATAGTTTTTTGTCTAATTTATTTTCCAAAAAATTGGGAAGCAAAGATTTCACTTTTTTCAGTGAAATTTTAATAAATTCTTTTAACAAGTTCTTAACCTGCTATGTTAATAACGAAAACAATTGTTGATAAATTTAATTTTAAAGCTGCCGATAATAAAAAGTGATGGATATGAAAAAAATCTTAATAATAGATGATGCAGACTTCATCCTCGACAGCACTGCAACGCTATTGAAATATGAGGGTTATGAGGTTTTTGCTGCTCCGAATGGTCATATCGGCATCAAAACTGCTTTTGAGAATAAACCAGATATGATTATTTGTGATATAGCTATGCCCGGGATTGACGGTTTCAAAGTTTTAGAAGAAATCAGAAAAAATCCTGAAACCGAAGCAACTCCTTTCATTTTTCTTACTGCTTTTTCCGAAAAAGCCAAAATGAGAGCAGGTATGGAGCGTGGCGCAGACGACTTCATTGTCAAACCCTATACTCACGACGAACTCATCTTGGCTATTGAGGCTCAATGGGCTAAACGTTCCAGACTTGAAAAGAAATTAAATGAAAAAATCGAAGAGGTAGGCAGAAGTGTTACTTGTGTTCTTCCCCACGAGTTCAGGACAGTTTTAAATGAAGTCATTGGAACTGCTAAATATATGAATTCTGATGCTGAAAACCTAACCAAGCAGGAAATTATTGAATTTTCAAATGATATTATTTCTTCTTCGAAAAGACTTCTGAAAATTACCGAAAACTTTTTGCTTTTTGTGAGAATCGAAGCAATTGCTTCGGATCCCATACAAAGACAACAACTTAGAAAATTCAGAACTGATGAACCTTTTTCGATTTTTCTGGATATTGCCTCTTCAAAAGCCTTGCAATACGACAGAAACGAAGATTTGGTTTTTGGTGATAATATCGAAATGGTTTCCCTCGAGATTTCATCAGAAAGCTTTTATAAAATTGCCGATGAAATCTTGGATAATGCTTTCAAATTTTCAAAAAAAGGAGATAAAATTTATATAAGCTCTTTCAGAGAAGGCAATATGGCTGTAGTTGAAATTAAAGATAAAGGCAGAGGTATGAATCCCGAACAAATCTCCAAGATATCTGCTCTTGCTCAATTTGAAAGAGCATTCTACGAACAACAAGGCGCCGGAATGGGTTTAATAATAGCAAAGAAGCTTGTTGAACTTCACGATGGCATCTTCAAAGTTGACAGTTCCGAAGGTAGCGGCACAACAATAAATTTTAGTCTCCACTGCAGAGATATAGAATAAATTTTTATAAGTTCTTTTTAGATAATCATCCGATGACTTAGTGTCATCGGATGATTTGTTTTAACTGTCACTCCTGCGGAGGCAGGAGTCTCTGTAGATTGACAAGATTCCTGTATGCACAGGAATGACAGGAAAGGACTAGATTTCTGCCCTTAGACTTTGTGAAAAATTGAAATTCTAAGCAGTAGGTGAAGAATCCATATCATTTAAGTCATTGATAAATAATTGACTCTTCACTTCGTTCCGAGTGACAATAAATTTTTTTCAGATGTCCGACACCTTAGAGGTGTGTGACATCTTTTGTTGCAAAGGCAGTGTTTTCTGTTCCACCGGAAGGCACTATTAAAAATGATTTTCTTTCAATACTTGAAAGTAGTGGCTATTCAATCTTTACAAACCTACTCGTACAATTACCAAGTCTGACATAGTAAATTCCTGATGGCAAATTTGAAATATCTATCCTAAAATTCCCCTCTTGAGGGGTGGCACGAAGTGCCGGGGTGGATAAAACGCATTACCCAAGGATGTTTATATATTTATTTCCTCAGTAGAGACAGGTCTAAGACCTGTCTCTACATTATAAATTATTTCAATATTGATTTTCAGATGTCCTACACTTCTAAGGTGTAGGACATCTTTCTTTGCACGGAAAGGGTTGTCTATTCTATCAGAAGGCACTATTTGAAATAATTTGTTCCACTACTTGAAAGTAGTGGCTATTCAATTTTAACAAAGCGTCCCACCCAATCGCCAAGACGGACATAGTAAATTCCTGATGGCAAATGTTCGATATTCATCCGATAACTTAGAGTTATCGGATGAATTTTCTCTGATAAGAACATTCGCCAAGGATAATGTAAAGCAGCAATTCTGAGCCGAAAGCGAAGAATCCATATCACATAAGTCATTGATAAATAATAGACTCTTCACTTCGTTAAGAGTGACAAAGTGCTATTTTTTTTTTATTTTTACAAATCCTCTTAAGCTTGGATTTTTCACATTAAGCTAAAGATTCTATCCTGATAAAAGCATATTTATGATTACTAAATGCTGCCGCACGAAAAAAATTAAATATAAAATAGAATTTTTAAATGCTGAAGGAATAATAACCTTCTTATCGTATGAAATATATACCTTCAGGCAAGTCATTCACATTATTTTGATTAATTTTAATCCCTAAGACATTAAATATCTCAAAATCCGTGATATTTTTTTGTTTCACTAATTCAATAATTTCATTTTTCGTTGCTTTGATAAAATTGTTCTTTTCTTTCTTGAGAACTTCTTCTGGGTTTACTGACAAATTCTCCCCAACTGCTAATTTATAGGTAATAATAAAGGCAAATTTTGAATTTTCAAGGAAATAATCATAATTAAAGTTCTTAATTAAATCATAGGAATTATGCATAGAGTCAAAATAATCTAAATAGTCAGCAATTCCTATTGATGTTAGTCCTTTTTTCCAAAAGGAATCGCAATCCCCATCTCCCCACCAACTATTTGTTACTAATTCGGGTTGAAGATTAAGCTTATAATTACTCGCCCAACCCATTGATTGTTGTGCAAGCGAATAAGAATTCCCAAAATTTTTATATTTCACTCTAACTTTGCCATCATTATTAGAATCCCAAGCTAACATATCAAGATTTAAATAACCAATCAAGAAATAATTGCTATTTACTAAATTATCAACATAACTTTTGCTACTTGCCATCCCTGTTTCTTCGCCATCCCAGAAAATAAATTCAAGAGAAAAATTTAATTCAACATCTTTTAAAATTCTTGCTATTTCGAGGACGGCAGAACAGCCACTTGCATTATCATTAGCCCCCGGAGCCGGTCCCGGCTCGTAATTGAATGAATCATAATGAGCACCAATTATAACCAAATTATCTGGATTCGAGCCGATTTTTCTTGCCACGACCGTCTCTTCGTTTTTAGCTAATTCGATAATTTCAGTATTATAGCCAAAGCTTTCAAGCTTCGATTTTAACCATAAAGCAGCTAAATGCTTTTTTTCACTATCGAATTTTCGTGAATCTATCCTGACAGGCTTGTCATTAATTATGACCTCTCTTTCCCCAGATAGAATCTCTACATTATAGATTAAGGAATCAATATTGATTCTCTTTAAAAGTGATGCCAAATCTTGCGATTTTAGGCAAACAAAGGTAAGAAAGAATATACTAATTAAAATTGTTAATTTTTTCAGCATAAAATACCTCAAGAATATTTTTGCAATATTATAATGACAAAATAAATAAATAATAAGTTACATTTAAATAAAAATATTTTTTTGATATCATTGTCAAGCTTTTTTTAACTTTATTTATTGAAATTATGGGAAAGACCGACCCCAGAATTGATGAATACATCGAAATGTCTGCCGATTTTGCTAAACCCGTCTTGAATTATTTCCGCAAACTTGTCCAAGAGGTTTGCCCCGAAGTTGAAGAAACTGTAAAATGGCGATTCCCTTCTTTTGTCTATAAAAAGAAGATTCTTTGCTCTATGGCAGCTTTCAAAGGACATTGCTCTATTGCTTTTTGGATGGCAGAATTAATGTCTGACAAGACATTAGTAGAGAATTCAAAAACTGAGAAAGCTATGGGACACTTGGGCAGAATTCAGTCAATCAAAGATTTGCCTCCAAAAAAAAAATTAATTGAATATCTAAAAGAATCTATGTTGCTTATAGACCAAAATATCAAGGTTCCACAAAAGAAGAAAGAAAAAGTCGAACTGGAAATCCCCGCTGAATTTATTGCTGAGCTTGAAAAAAATCAAATTGCTAAGGATAATTTCTTTAAGATGAGTCCCTCTCACCAAAGGGAATATATCGAGTGGATTAGTGAGGCTAAAAGAGCTGAAACCCGCTTGGCAAGAATTAGTAAAACTATAGAAAACCTTACTGAAGAGAAATCCTTAATGTGGAAATATCAGAAGAAGTAAACTAAAATGAAACAATAAATTAGTTTTAGGATATTAAATTTGAAATCAATTAAAATTATACTTTTAGGAGAATTTATGAATATGAAAACCTTGGTCGGTGCCTTTATTTTATTACTTATTATTTTATCAGCTTCACAAAGCCAGCCAATAGAGCGAAAAGCCTTGTATGTTACAGTTTATAATAATAATCTTGGTGTTATTCGCGATATAAGAAATTTTAATATCAAATCCGGAATTTCGGAAATTAATATGACTGATGTCGCCCAACTGATTGACCCAACAAGTGTAAACATCAAATTCGATGGTCAGGTTCTCGAACAGAACTACCGTTATGACCTTGTCAGCCTAATGAAAATTTTGGAAAAATACATTGACAAATCTGTTTCTATGGTTTCTGAGCAGGGTAAGACAATAGAAGGAACACTTCTTTCAATCAATAATTCTCAAATAGTCCTCAGAACATCAAGCGGTGGTTTGCTTATGATTCCGGATATAAGCAAATATCAGATTACTGTTGGCTCCTTGCCCGAAGGGCTTATAACAAAACCGAGTCTTGTTTGGAAAATTAATTCAAAAAATGCTGGAAATAAAGAGATTGAACTTTCCTACCAGACTCAGGGAATGAGTTGGCACACTGAGTATGTTGCTGTCCTTGATAAAACTGATACAAAAATTGATTTGAATTCTTGGGTAAGCATTGAAAACAATTCCGGTGCTACTTATCCCGAAGCAGTCCTGAAACTTGTAGCGGGGGATGTTAATATTATTCAACCTCAACCATTCAGAGGCTATATAGATTATATGGAAAAAAATGCCGCAACTTTTGAATCTGCTCCTCAGCTATTCGAGGAAAAAGCTTTTTTTGAATACCATATTTATAATTTGAAAAACCCTACCACAATCAACCAAAATGAAACAAAACAAATATCCCTATTTGAAGCAAAAAACATTAATGTAACAAAGAAATATTTATATCGCAGCGGCAGTTATTACAGGTATTATAGCCCTGACCAAACTAATAAAGTGGCTGTCGTAATCGAATTTGAAAACAAAGAAAAAAATGGACTTGGAATACCATTCCCGAAAGGAAAGGTAAGGCTTAACAAATCAGACGGGCAATCACTTGAGTTTATAGGAGAGGATATGATTGACCACACTCCAAAAGATGAAAAAATCAAACTGAAAGTTGGTGATGCTTTCGACATAGTCGCCGAAGAAAAAGAAGTAGATCATCAAAGTATTTCCGATAAAGTTCAAGAATACACTTACGAAGTGAAAATCAAAAACCGTAAAGATGAAAATATTGAAGTTGAAGTCGAAAGAACGCTCGGTAGAAACTGGGACATCTTATCATCAAATATATCATACGAGAAAAAAGATTCTCAAACAGTGATATTCAAAGTAAAGGTAGATAAAAACAAAGAACAGACGCTTAATTTCAAAGTAAGATATGCATATTAGAAAAAATTCTAATTAAAACTAATTTGCACATTATTAATGATTGACATAATTATTAATACCATAAAATCCGACAAAGAGAATTGGTTGAAGTTTAAAGATATTTTTGTCGAAAAAGAAATTCCATCTAAAACAATTCTTTTGCAAGAAGGGGAAATATCTAAGAACATCTTTTTTATAAAAAAGGAATGTTTGAGAGAATGGTTTAATAAAGATGGAAAAGATATTACTTTTCAATTCTTTTTTGAGGGGCAACCAGTTGCTTAAATTGACAGTTTTATTAATCAAAAGCCAAGTCTTTTTAATATTGAAAGTATTGAACCAACTACCATTATTTCGATTGGGAAAGCTGATTTTGAAAAACTTCTGAATGCCTATCCTGAATTCAAAAATGGCTTTTATGATTTTATTTTTCAACGCTTTAGAGTTTATGGACAATTATTTCTTTCAAGGATAAAAGACACTCCCCAAGAACGTTACGAAGATTTAATCAAAAATCATCCAGAAATAATTAGACGTGTTCCTCAACATTATATAGCTTCTTTTCTTGGCATAACTCCGATTTCTCTCAGTCGAATTCGAAGTCGAAAGTAAGTTTCATTTCTTAACAATTGTTAATGTTTTTAATGTCAAACATTAAATAATTTTGCTCATAATAAATTTAATTATGAGAAAAGAATTGTTCAATAATAATCATAGTAGCACAGCATTTGTTTTGCTTGACTCAAAACTTTGTCAAGCTTGTTGGAATTGCTTGGATGTGTGTTTCAACGATGTAATCGGTCGGATAAATTTACCTTGGCATAAACATATCAAATTTATTAAAGCAAGTGCCTGTAAGGGATGTATGAAATGTGTAAAATCTTGCAAAACAGGTGCAATAAGTAAGATATTTAAAGAAAATGGAGGTTATTATGACAAAAAATATTAATCACTTCATAATTAATCTTGGATTGCTTGTTTTTGGGACTGCGGCATCATTTTCCGGAATGCTTATTCAAATAAAGTATCATTTGGGTAATCACGAAAGTATTGATATTAATGAATTTGCTTTTGGAATAAATTATCAGGGTTGGACAGTTATTCATAAATTTTCGATAGTTGTTCTATCTTTATTGATGATCTACCATATTTATAGGCATTGGAAATGGTATAAAGGTGTAATTACAAAAGGTCTCATCGCAAAAAACCAGCAAGTTTTGATTTTTTCTTTGCTTTTTATTGTGGTTGCAGCGACAGGACTGACATCTTGGTTTATAGATTTATTAATTGGCGACCAATTTCAACGAAAAGAGTTTATCGAAATTCACGATAAAATTGCTATTATCTTTTCAATTTATCTCGTTTTGCATATTATCAAACGGTTTAAATGGTTTTTAAATAACTTTGAGAAAATGACCAGAAAAACAAAAGGATTATCTTTTAATTTTTTTTCCTATTTCTATTTATAAATCTATGTTTATCATTTGAGATTTTTTAATATACTTCGTTGTGGGTGCCTATATCGACAAGAATTATTGTGTTTGATTCTGTTTTGCTGAATGAAAAGACTATTCTGTAATCAAAATCTATTGAACAGGCATATAGATTTTTTAACTCTCCGTGAAGTTTATGTGTTTTTAATCTTCTGTCAAAAGGATTAATTTGGAGTAATTCAAGCGTTTGGATAATTCTGACTTTAAGATCATTATTAATTGAAAGTTTTTTGAAGGCTTTTCTGAAACTATTATGCCATTGGAATTCAAACATTACTGCTCCAAGTCGTTCAGTAATGTTTTAAGGTTACCTTTTTTAGCTTTTCCTGATTTGATTGCTTTCAAGGTATTAATGTAGTTGTTTTTTATCTCCTTTCTACGATTTTCTATGAGCCTTTTAGTTAATAGCTCAACTATCATTTTTTGTTCATTTATATCCATATTTTCAACTGTATCCAAGACAGTTTGTATTTCAGAACTCATATTATTCCTTTTAATTATTTTTTAAAATTAAACGTTATCTAAATTATTTTATTATCATAAAATTTATATATTCAAAATAATCAAATCTAATAAAATAGTAATAACCCTAATTATTCAAGTGAAAAATACAATAGAACGATTGTTGTTATGAACAGATTATGAAGCATTCATTTCAAATCACAATGTTATCTTCGAATCTTCATTTGTCAGGATGACCGTCAAACAATAAATGATAACTAATCAATTCTGTTTCTCTTGAATAAATATGTAAAATTTTTGTTTTAAACTAATTTATTAAGTTCTTCAAGTGTTATTCCAGTTTCACGAAGTATCTTTCTGAGTGTTCCTTTGGCAATTTCTTTATGGTTTGGTATGGTTACTCTCCTATGAGGTGGATTAATATTTCTTAAAATTATATGACTTCCTGTTTGATGGTCAGTATAATAACCAAACTTTTGTAAAAGTTTGCATAATTTTTCTCCTGATACAACGGGTAATTTACCCATCAATTAACCTCAAGGATTTCTTCGTATATTGGAGGTGGTATAGGCTCATTATGTTTTTTTAAGCTACTAAGATAACCGCTAATCGCGTCTTTAATGTTTGCCAAAACCTCTTCTCTTGTTTTTCCTTGTGAAATACAACCCGGAAGGGAAGGACATTCGGCAACAAAAATACCATCCTCGTCTTCCTCAATTAAAATCCTGTATTTCATAAACCCTCTCTTTAAATAATATTTTATACGTTAAAAAAATAAATGTATTTTAAATTAACGAGTTGAAAATTTTAGATTTTACCGCCTTCTTTTTATCAAATCTAATACTTTTTTAGGAGGTTTTGAGGTTTTAATTTAACAGATTTTATTATTTAGCTTTTTTAAGATTTTTTACCTTCATTAATTATACTAAAAAAGCCCCGAGAGGTTTTTGAATCCGAGAGGTTCGATTGAGTAAAATGCTTCAGCAAAACGGACCCCAATTTGAGTGCCAAAGTAAATAGCCCTTGCTTCAAGCTCTTCCAAAAATTCCGGTCTTGACAGCCTTGTTACCGGTCCGTTAGGATCTGATAGTCCGGGAACCCACACCTGAGAGGTATAAGCCTTTATTGCATTCATTTTCTTTTCAAAAGTTGAAGTGATATCAACATAAAAATCAGGTTTTCGGGGAAATTCGTAAGATTGCATATAGCAGAACATTTTTCTTATCCTGAGCGGAGTTTGCGGAACACCGTCATACTCTGTTTCTACCTTAATCAACCCACTTTTGAACATTGCTTTTCTTAAAATAAAATGACTTGCTTCGTGGTCCGGATGCCTTTCGTAAGGGGGATTTACAAGAACAATTTTTGGTCTGTATTTCCTAATCATTACTATCATTTTTTCAACAGATTCGTCGTTGACAGTGAGTTTTCCATCGGGCAAACCAAGATTTTCTCTAAATTTAACACCTAAAATTTCAGCTCCATTTTTTGCCTCTATTGCTCTAATTTCAGCATTTCCTCGACTACCAAGTTCTCCGTTTGTGCAGTCAACTATTGCAACAGAATAACCTTCTTCGGTAAATTTAGCTACAGTTCCTCCGCATGCTAATTCAATGTCATCAGGATGAGCTCCAATTGCAAGGACATCCACTTGAAATTTATTAATATCATTCATTGATTATAATCCGGTTAGTTCATTAATTTTATTGATTCGCCTTAAATGACGGTCTCCTTCAAATTTTGAATTTAAAAAAGCAACAACAATGCTTTTTGCCTCTTCCAAGTTTAATAATCTTGCACCTAATGTTAATATATTTGCATCATTATGTTCCCTTGAAAGTTTCGCCATATCTACCGAGCAGCAATTAGCCGCTCTAATTCCTTTCACTTTGTTAGCAACAATGCTCATACCAATTCCGGTCCCGCAAATTAATATTCCAAAATCATTTAATTTCTCTGCCACAGATTTTGATGCCTTAAAAGCAAAATCCGGATAATCGCAGGAAGATTTATCATTAGTTCCAAAATCATCAACTTTATACCCCTCGATTTCCAGAAATTTTATAAGCTCTTGTTTTAAATCATATCCGGCGTGGTCTGATGCTACTGCTATTTTTTCTTTCATAATAAAAATTTTTGATTTCTTATAAAATTATTTTCAACAATTAATGAAAATTTTACTTTTCTGCTTATGTATAATTTTATGAAAATTTGTTAAAAAATACATCAAAACTTAACAATTTTAAATTTCAAACAATCCTCTTAATTTTTCATATCTTTTTCCACAATTTTCATCTTTATTATAATTTTATTAAATCTTTTAAATTAATTCATTTAAGAGAATGACAGAAAGATTTTCCACATATTAACATACTTATTAATTAAGATGATTTATTTAAAAAAGAAAAAAGAATATTAAATATAATCAAATTTACAGTATGATTTCAATGCTTCGGGAACCCTAATTTTATTTTCATCAGTATAATAATGTTCGATAATTGATACAATTAATCTTGAAGTTGCAAGACCACTACCATTCAAAGTATGAACAAATTCCGGTTTATCATTCGTTGTTCTTTTAAATCTAATATTTGCACGTCGAGCTTGAAAATCCAGAAAATTGGAACAGCTCGAGGCTTCAAGCCATTTTTGCTCACCGGGGGACCATACTTCCAAATCATAAGTTTTAGCACTTGAAAAGCTTGTATCGCCTGAGCAAAGCAGAACAACTCGATATGGAATTTCCAGAATCTGAAGGATTTTTTCAACATCTGCCACAAGCAACTCCAACTCATTGAAAGAATCTTCGGGTTTAGTAAATTTTACTAATTCTACCTTATTGAATTGATGAACACGGAGAAATCCTCTGGTTTCTTTCCCATAGCTTCCGGCTTCACGTCTGAAACAAGGCGTGTAACCAACGAAGTTCTTTGTTAATTCTTCTCCTTTAAGAACCTCACCGGAATGATAATTTGTTATTGGGACTTCTGCAGTTGGAATTAAATAAAGACTATCTTTTTCGATATAATACATATCTTCGGCTAATTTCGGTATTTGTCCGGTTCCTATCATTGATTCAGTATTGACAACCAATGGTGGAATGAGTTCAGTGTAATTATGATTATTGATGTGGTAATCGAGCATAAAATTAATTAAAGCTCTTTCCAGAGCTGCTCCTTTTCCAACATAATAAGCAAAACCTGAGCCGGTTACCTTGGTGGCACGTTCGAAGTCAAGAATTCCCAGAGATTTCGATATTTCCAGATGATTTTTTGTTTGTTTTTCTGAGGGGTTACCCCAAGAACGAACAACAAGATTTTCTTCTGCAGATTTACCAACAGGCACAGAGCTATCGAGCATATTAGGAATTTTTAGAAGTTCGGATTCCAATTTAGCCTGAACATCTTTCAATTCATCGTCCAGAGATTTAATCGTGTCAGAAACCTCTTTCATAGCGGCGATTTTTTCTTCAGCATCAAGCTTTTCTTTTTTTAATCT
The DNA here is from genome assembly GCA_026418625.1 of Candidatus Kapaibacterium sp. Classification (GTDB taxonomy): domain Bacteria; phylum Bacteroidota; class Ignavibacteria; order Kapaibacteriales; family UBA2268; genus CALHRB01. Next base: position 31,616 of record JAOABA010000037.1, on the reverse strand, counting down.
TGAAATTTCCTGAGTAACAATATTTCTTTGGTTTTTAAGCTGTTCGACTTCTTGAATAATAGCTCTTCTTCTTTCATCAAGTATGATAATATTATCAATTGTAACATTTTCATTCTTATTGATGATGTTTTGGCTGACGAGTTCTTTGTTTTCCCTGATAAACTTTAAATCCAGCATAACTATACCATTTATGATGATTAAATTTAAAAAAACTATTAGACGTTAATTCCTATTACTTATTCAATATTTTTTGTAACAATATTAACTTGTTTGTATTTCTTATGTTATGGAAGGTAGAAAATTAGAATTGATGGATGATGAAGAACTATTTGAAAGATTCAAGAGCAAGAGAGACATTGATGCTTTTTCGGTTCTTTATGAGAAATACAGCAAGAAAGTCTTTGCTTATTGTTTGAGAACTTTCAATGACAGGGAACGTGCAAAGGATGTTTTTCAGAAAGTTTTTACAAGTGTGGTTGACAAAAAGGATACTTTCAAAGGCGGCAGCTTCATTGCTTGGCTGATGATTATTACAAGAAACTACTGCCTTTTGGAAAAAAGAAATAAAATTTATTACGAAGAAGTCAAAGATGATTATTTAGTAGGCTCTTCGACCGAAAAAAATGATTTTATGTTGAATGAATATATTAGAAAGCAAATAGATAATCTACCTGAGGATTATAAGGAGCTGATTAAAATGAGATATTATGATGATTTTTCATATAAAGAAATTGCGGAAATAAAGGATTGGTCAATGGCTCAGGTGAAAATTAAAATATTCAGAGCAAAAAAAATGTTAACGAAGGCTCTTATGCCTTTGAAGGAGTCAATATTATGAAAAAAGAAGATTTTTTAAGAGATTATATTGATAATGAATTATCTGAGGCAGGCAAGAAAAAATTTTCTGCCTTAATCGAAAATGATTCTGAGTTAAAGCAGGAATTGAATAATTTGATTGATATGGAAAAAAGCTTAAATGAATCAAAGATGACCCTCAGAGATTCTGATATTGCTTTTCTTGCTGGCTTCAAAACCAATCTTATTGAAAATATCAAAAATCAACCAGCTTCAAAATTTTCGCCTGTTAATTGGAAAGAATTAATTCATAATTATGCATTTATTTTAACTTTCGGTATATTATTCTTTATTGGCTCAATCGCATCTTACTTTTATACAAATGAAGTAAAAATACATCATCAGATTGCTTATAAACCATTAAATTTAGACAATACAGCTAAAATTATCGAAGAGAAATCAGTAACCAATGAATTAAAAGCAAATAAGGATGACATTTTAATTTCAACAAAAGAAACAAATACAAAAGAAAAAACCCAAGAACCATTAATAACAAGCTCAGAGAAAAATGAGATAACTCTTTCAATAAAAGAAAAAAATATATTAACTAACCAAGAGCTGATTGACAAATTAAAAGCAGATCTTGAAAACTTTGAAAAGAGTAATGATATCTTCAATACTGCAGTTACGAAAAAGAGATTGGGGCAGATTTATGGAAAACTGCAAGGAAAAACCGAAGAAGCAAAAACACTTTTAATTCAGTCTGCAACCGCATTCGAAAAGTTAAAATATTCTGAGATGCAAGCTGAGTGCTATGGGGAACTTGCTTTGATAGAACTTCAGCTTGGTAACAAAACTAATGCAGAGGATTACATTGGTAGATGTATTCAATTTTTGGAAAAAAATAATTCAAAAAAATTGAAATACTGGCAGGATATTTACGAGAAAAATTTTAAGTGATAAGTTTATGATTTATCATTAACAAAACAAATTTAAAAGGAAGGATTTTAGCTTAAATATTCCTTAAACTTCTCAATACTTAAACCGGAGCTTTTAACAATAGCACCCATAGTAAAAGCATTAATGGGATTAGCTCTTGGTATTGTCAAAATATGCTCACCATCGGTCATAATAATATGTTTGCTCTGTCTAATTATCCAAAAACCTGCTTTTTCAAAGGCTCTTACAGCTTGTAAATGATTTACTCCCGAGATTTTTGGCATATTATATTATATTTCAATTTCAATATTTTTCTCTTTTGATAGGAGTTCATCCCTAACTTGCAAGTAATCTTCAATAGCTTCTCTGATATTATTAATGGCTTCTTCTTCTGTCGCTCCTTGAGAAGCACAGCCGGGAAGATCAGGGCACCATACAGCATAGCCCTCTTCGCTTTTAATTATTTTAATTCTATATTTCATAATCTAACCCATTCGTTTCGTAAGGATTGAATATTTTCGTTAGAAATTTCATATTTCATAATTCCAAAAAATTTGTTAAAATTTTTTAACTTTGGTTTAACTGGCAACATTGAAATTTCTAGCTCTTTATTCACATAAGACTTTGGAATAGTGATACTTATTTTCTGTTTATAAGACTTTAATTTCTCTTTATACATAATTTAATTTTCTTATATTTTTTGTAACTTAATAAATTCTTTTTCTTCTCTTGCTTCTTTTACCGACTCTACAAAGCTCTTACTGTTTAAGGCTATTAAATCTTCATAATATTCTAACAATGACTGCTCAATTGTTGTTGAAATAATTTTTTTAAGCTCTCCAACGGATAAATCTTTAATTAATATATCATCATTATTCATAAAAATCCTCACTTTAATATAAAAAATTGACGTTTGGATAACAATATTATTAATAAGCTGTATTTCAGTAATTATTTAATTTTTAAGATTAAATGTTATGTTATAAAACTTTAATTGTTGTTCCCTCCACCAAAAAAAAATTCTTTATAATAACAAATTCTATCATAAAAAAATATATAACCCTCAAACCCTTCTATATTTACTTTAAAATTTTAACCATCAAAAGGTTGAAAATTGTATTCAAATTATATTCAACAAAGACAGAATTACAAGTTAGTCGAAAAACTTGTTTCCGGCAACTTTAAAACCGAGCTTGACCTGCTAATTTCTTTAGTTAAAGAATTAGTTGACACAAAAGATTTTGAAATTAACGGGGGTAGAATCTGGGAATTAAACCCGGATAACAAAACATATACACTTAAATTCCAATATGGTAACCTTGAAAAGATTCCCGATGATTACACAATTACGATTTCCGACCAACCAGCATTGGCAGAGTTAATAAAGAAAAGAGTGGTCCTTAAAAAAGAGACCGATATTCTGCTTCAGGAAAAGGGTATCCAGCTTTATTCAATGACTGGTCTTGGGCAAATCAGGAAAACACAAGCAGGGAAATTCTACCAGTGGGTCCTTGCGTTTAATGCTACCGAAATAAAACAATCTTTTTTTGATGAGCTTAATGTCATCAGCAGTGTTACTTCTGCAGCATTGAGGAATCTAAGTTCGTTGATTGAGAGCGAAAAAATACGAAAAGATATTGTAACCGCTTCCGAAATTCAAAGGAATCTGCTCCCCGATCATCATTACAAGTTTCACGATTTTGATATTTTTGGAGTTTGTATTCCTGATAGCGAAGTTGGAGGGGATTATTTCGACTTTATCGAAAGCACAGAAAGAGAAGAAGAAAAACTTTCAATCATTATTAGCGATGCCGCAAGCAAGGGATTACCAGCGGCAATTCAAGCTCTTTTTGTTTCCGGAGCAATCAAAATGGGGATGGGCTTTGCTCCACGTATGTCTGAGCTGATTTCAAGATTAAATACTTTGGTTTATAATACTTTTCCTTACGAAAGGTTTGTAACTCTCTTTTATTGTGAGTTGACATTATCTTCAAACCGACTTGTCCTTTACTGCAATGCCGGACATAGCGAACCAATTCATTACCGTCCAAACACCGATGAATTTACACTGCTTCAACCAACTGGCGGTCTCCTTGGCATAATGCAAAATCAAAAATTCGCAGTTGAAAATAAGACTATGCAAGTTGGTGATATTTTAGTGCTTTATACCGATGGTATAACCGAAGCACTGAATGCACAAAGAGAGCTTTTCGGAGTTGAAAGATTGAAAGGATTAATTAAAAAATATCATAAAAAAAGCTCAAAGGAAATTGCTTATTATATTTTAGAAGAAGTCTCAAAATTTACCACCGGATCTGAATATTCAGACGATAGAACTTTGGTTGTCGTAAAAAGGGTGGAAGAAAAAAACATACAAAAACAATAAAATCGTTATAAAAACTTGTATTTAATTGAATTTATAATTATATTTGAATGATGAAAATTAAGATAATATTGTTATTACTCTTTATTTCAATCGGTTACCTATTGGCAGCCGAGATATTTGAGTATTTTAGAGCCACTTCGAATGGCAAGGTTATCACTATTGAATGGAAAGCAACAAGCGAAACAAATATCAGCCTCTACGAAATAGAGCGATCGTCTTCCAAGCAACCTTTTACAAGAATTGCTTCTATTGAAGCAAAAGGCTATCCAAACAATTATAGATATACAGACGAAGAAGCTTTCCTGCGTGGTGATGATTTAGAAAAAGTCCTCAAAAACAACAATTTTACATATCGAATAAAAGTCATTCACAAAGACAATTCTTTTACTTACAGCAATACCGTTAATGTTCTTCATAATGTTAGTTCAATCCGAAGAACTTGGGGTATGATAAAAGAACTATTCAAATAGGATTTTTTAGATAGCTAATAAACTACAATTATAATAATTCCTAAGTAATTTGATTTATATTTTTTTATTGTCACTCTGAACGAAGTGAAGAGTCTATTATAATTCAATGACTTATGTTATATGGATTCTTCGCCTTCGGCTCAGAATGGCTGCTTTACATTATCCTTGGCGAATGTTCTTATCAGAGAAAATTCATCCGATAACTCTGAGTTATCGGATGAATATCGAACATTTGCCATCAGGAAATTACTATGTCCGTCTTGGCGATTGGGTGGGACGCTTTGTCAAAATTGAATAGCCACTACTTTCAAGTAGTGGAACAAATTATTTCAAATAGTGCCGACCGGTAGAACTGACATCCCTGTCAGTGCAAAGAAAGATGTCCTACACCTTAGAGGTGTAGGACATCTGAAAAATAGTTTTTTGGCATTCTGAACGAAGTGAAGAGTCCATTATAATTCAATGACTTATGTGACATGGATTCTTCGCCTTCGGCTCTGAATAACGGCTATTTACACAGCCTCGCATACAGGAATCTCTTCATTGCTCTAAGACTCCTGCCTCCGCAGGAGCGACTTATCATTGGGAAAAGAGCCACCGCAGGTGTAACGCTCTCGTCACTCAAATCATTCCTTGCTTGTCAATGAATCTAAAATTTCTATTGCAAAGCCCTGCTTGAATTATGTTAAAAAAGGTGGATTTTGTATGTCAATTGTGTTTTGATTTTTCAATCTCATGTTTTCGATTGTATTCATACATTCTTCGATTGAATTGACAACAATCCAGTGGTCGAGGTATTCTTCTTTCATAAATTTTTCCTTGACGGTCAATTCCAGCATTTTCACAAGGGGGTCATAAAAATTGCGAAGATTGACAATGATGACTGGTGTTTGAATAATTCCAAGCCTTTTCCAAGTTATTGCCTGCATCAATTCTTCTATTGTTCCGCAACCTCCGGGTAGAGCAACAATACAATCAGCATTCATTATCAGGGCTTCCTCCCTTTCGTGCATCGTTCCAACTATTCTCAATTCTGCTATTTCTGTATTCCCAAGCTCTAAGTTCTTTAGTTGTTCGGTGATAATACCTATTACTTTACCATTATATTTGAGCGAGCCACCGGCAAGTCTGCCCATTAAACCAACTTTACCACCACCATAGAATATTGTCCTGCCACTTTTTGCAAGGAACTCCCCAAGCTTTTCTGCTTCGTCAAGGTAAAATTTATCACATCTGTTGCTTGAGGCACAAAAAACTGTTACGTTATTGACTGTCATAAATAAGAAAACATAATTAAAAACAATAATAAACTGCTTTTAAGAAAAGATATTTTTAGAGGATAATAATGTTTGTTATCAATTAAGATGAAAAAAACAGAAATTTAAGATAAGTTAAACTTCAAGAAACAATATTTTGAACGCTATAAGTATTATTTGATAATAAAAAATGGTTTAGTTTTGTAATTCCCTCCAATATTTAAACTAACAAAATACAAACCTGTTCTTAATTGCTCTGTGTGTATAGTTATTTCACCAGAATAAGGCGATATTACTTCTAAATTTACCTTACAAAATTCACTATGATTGTTACCATATAAATCAAATATTTTAATGAAATCTTTTTCAATATTAAATGAAGCATCCCACCAAATTTTTAGTTTGACTTTGATATTTGAAGGATTTGGAATTGGATTATCAATAAAAACATAATCAATATAATTATTTTTTTTCTCTACGCTGAGTTGCGTAACTGGCTCAGCAAACCATAAAGAAAATTTTCTTGATTCTAAATCAAACGCAATAAAATGCATAAGGCTGTCACTATTATTATACCCAAAATATACTGGTGTTTTATCTTCAGGGCTTACATCAATCCAGTTGGTTGGTTCATTTTCCAAATCATTATTTACAAACCATTGATGGGAAAGGTCAGAATAGTCATTATGATATGTTTGATAGTAAATTTTATTTTTGCTTTTTAAAAAACAAGGAACAACCCAATTATCAGTCCTATTAAATATCTTGTTTATTGTTTTGTTCCCTATACTAATATGATAAATATTAGAGGCAGTTAAGTTTTTATTAATAGAATAATTAGTTGCCATTAAAATATTATCGCTGGCAATAATAATGGAACTAAATGAAAAATCTAAATATTCAGGTTCTTTTAGATCAAACCTAAAAATTTCTTCCCAACTTTTTGCTGTATCAACTGATTTGATTAAACTGAAATATTTATCATATCTTTTTAAATTCCAAGCTAACCCTATAAATTCATTATCTTTATATTTTTCAACAAAAAAAATAATCGTTGAATCAATATATGTTCTATAAGTAGTTTCTATATTTTTATCAAGGTAATAGACCAAAGTAAAATTCCAATCTTGAAGTGAGGCTGGATAAAATAATATTGTTCTCTCCCCTAAAGAAATTGAATTAATCTTTGTTTTTAAAATATATCCTTTTAATCCATTGTTAAATTTTGGAAAAACAGAATCCCCGCCATCCTTAGTATAAGCAATATTAATTTCATTTTCGTATTTATTATCATTTAATGCAAATCCATTTTGAGGAGAAGAAAAAAATACATAGGGGTTATTAAAATTGGGAAGATCGTTAAGACTTTCTGTAAAAGCTGGGTGAAAATTTCTTTGTGGGAGCCAGGTTATTCCGCCGTCGTTCGATTTAAAAAATTGAGCATTCATTGCTACGGTTGCTGATTCTAACTTGCTAAATCTGAATATTTTACTAAACCTTAATAATGATTTTAACTCCCAATCGATTCCTTTATTTGATGAGACATAAATAAGATTATCATTACCAACAGCAAAGATTATATCATTATTAATAAATGTTAAGAATTTGAGGCTTAAATTACTTATATATCTATCATTTACTCTTCTTTTTATTTGTTTAGTTTGCTTGGAGAAAATATCAATCTGTATAAAATATACTGAATCAATTTTCAGGAAATAATCAGGTTGTCTGTAGATTTGATAAATCCCAGATTCATTGGCTGTTATTGGTCCGCTACTTGCAAGATTGATGACTATATTAAAATTTTTTTCATCAAAGGATATAAGTTTTTTATCTAATAAGAAAAATAACTTATTTGCATAAACAACAAAGCTCGTTGGATATGGACAATCGGTGCATATTCCGGAGTTGTTTAAATTTAGTTCGCTGCTTTGATAATTTTTTAAATTTATTTTTCCAATTATGCCTTTATTCTTTGAGAAATAAATATTATTATTCAGTATTATAAAATCTGGTTTATCGCTTTTTATTTCAATGTTAATTTCTGATATAGTCTCAAAACTTTTATTTAGGATTATTATCTTTGAATCTGAAAGTATATAAAGCTTATTGTCATAAAATAAAATTTTATAAAGTTTTAATTGATTTCCTATCTCTTTATAAGAAAATGATAAACCATTATCATTTGATACAACTATGTAGTTTTCACTTAATACACCAATATAACTATTATCTAAGGTAATCATTGAATTTATGTCATAATTTTCATTTAATTGAGTTCTGAACCAATTTTTTCCGATATCAGTTGTTCCAGTAATTACACCAGATTCACCATAAACTAAGACTGATTTGTCATTGAAAACAACACCTTTATAATTTGTGCTAATTCTTCTAAGTTGAAAATCATCCAAGATCGAAGCATTTAATAATAATGAATTTAATAGGATAAATAAAAAAAACAACAAATTTTTCATTTTCTTGTTCCTATTAATATATTCTATCAAATTTTTTTAATTTAATTTTCAAGAGAAAGATAAAATTCCAATAAAATATTTTTAATTACAAAATAATAAAAAGCAATCTGTGCTCCATTGTTCTTCCTACGATTTTCCTTCAGGGGGTAAATTTGGACGTCCATTTGGTGGACAATAAGCATTTTCAATAGTTCTGCTTATCAACTCAGTAGAGATTTTGGGTGGTGAAAATTGATAATCCAAACAAACCCTATAAGTTGAAACACATTTTCCAGCTCCGCAACTTTTTGCCCTCAACAGCCACATTGCATCTTCTCCAGGATAAGGAGGTATATACTTATTTTCATAATAAATACATGTAGCACTTTTAATTTCAACCTCATAATAATTTAATGTTGGATGGTCGCAGGGTGGATATTGCCCTATACAGATATTTTCAAGTTTTCTATGTATCAACCAAGAAATAAATTCTGCATCCCATTTGTCAACATCTAATAAGAAGCAACAAATATCAAGAGAACCAATGCTCCATTCAACATCACCTATGATTAATCTATGATTGATTGGGTCCCACTTACAACATACTTCAACATATATTTTACAAGGAGGTAAACAGTTACATCGTTGATCGTTTAAATTAATAGTAAAAAAATGATAACTAAAACTTTCAGGGCAATCTAAACTAAAAGATTTTTTTGGAATAAAAAAAACAATATTAAAAAGAATAGCAAAAATTGAAAAAACTTAGAAATTTTAATATTACTTATGACAACATATGGGGGGGGGGGGTAAAATAATTATTAGACATAACTAATTCTCCTTAAATAGTATGAGAAAAATTTATTTATTAAATTTGTATTAAAGTGACTCAACAAATTTAATAAACTATTTATAAAAATCAAAATTAAATTTTAAGAATATTTTTTAATTCCTTGTAGAGGGTAGGTTGTGAAAAAGTATAAAAAACTAGAATCGGTCACTCTGAACGAAGTGAAGAGTCTATTATTTATCAATGACTATTATAATATGGATTCTCTGTCTTCGGCTTTGAAATACATATTTTTGCACAGTCTCACATCAAGGAACCACACAGATCAAAGAAGAATATTTGTATACTTTTTTATAGAATTATCACAGAAAAGTCAATGAAAAGATATTGAAATAAAGAAATTTATGCTTAATTTTGTAGTTCTTTAAATGCGGACGTGGCGGAACTGGCAGACGCGCTAGACTTAGGATCTAGTGAGGAAACTCGTGGGAGTTCGACTCTCCCCGCCCGCACAAACTTCTGCTCCAATATTGGGCAAAATAAAATTGAAAGGAATTCAAATTGGAAAAAAATTATATTGAACACCCCGGCAATGAGCGTGAATTGATAATTACTCTCTCAGACGAAGAAATTCTACCTCATTTCGAAAAAGCTTTGAGGGATATCCAGCCAGATCTGGAAATCAAAGGCTTTAGAAAAGGAAAAGTGCCAATTTCTGTGATTAAACAAAGATTCGGTGCTTCCGTCGAAGCCGATACTATCGAAAAATTATTATCAGAAGAATTTTCTAAAATAATTAAAGAAGATAATTTGAACGTTGTTGGACAGCCAGTCATTAAATCCATTGACAAAGAAAACGGAAACACAAAAGCTTCAATTGTTTTTGAAGTCTTTCAGGAAATTGAAATAAAAGATTATCACGGATTGCAAATAAATGAACCTTTCCACAAAGTTACTGATGAAGAGATTGAGCACGAAATTTACCATATTTTGATTAATAATGGCGATATAGTCGAAGATGAAGAAATTCTCAGCGATTTGCACCTTGTTGATGTTACAATAAGGGAAATCGATCCTGAAACAAATCTTCATTTATTAGGCTCAAAACCTGAAAAAACACAGATTTTTCTTCATAGTCATACCATCATTCCTGAACTTAGAAATTTAATGATGAATAAAAGGGTGGGGGATACATTTCGATTTAAACCAAGTGATTTCGACCAATATGCACCAAATAAAGTATTTGAATTTACAGTAGATAAAATTAATAAAATCGTTCCAAAAGAGCTAACAGATGAGTTTGTCAAGGAATACACAAGAGAGAAACTTCAAACTGTTGATGAATTCAAAGACGATATTGGTTTTCAAATTCAGGAGCGTTGGAACCAGAAAAGTCGGGAGGAAATGGAAAATCAAATTATGAACAAATTAGTAGAAATGAATGATTTTGATCCTCCAACAAGCGTTGTTATAAACGTTGCTCAGAGTTTATTCGAGAATTTCAAGAAACAATATGGAAATAACCTTCCACCCGATGTTACCTTCGATGATATGAGGGATGATTTAATTCCTATTGCAAAAAATCAAGTGAAATGGGCAATGATTCGTGAAGAAATCATCAAAAAAGAAGGTTTAAAAGTCGAAGATTATGATATTGAACCGATAGCTCAGATGGAATCTGATAGGCTTCAAATTGACTTAGAAACAACTAAGAATAATTTAATGAAAAACTCGAGGCTTGTTGATGCCATTCTTTCAAAGAAAGTATTCGATCTTATAATAGATTTTGCCGAAACAACAGAAGTTCCTTTCGAAGAGGGTCATCACGATCACGACCTTTATGATGACTATGAAGATGAGATTGAGGATGATGAATCGCTGGAATCTCAGAATGAGATTGATGACGACATACAAGATTTAGACAAAGAAGAAAAAAAAGATTAAACAAGTAACATTGTTATTAAGTTTTTAGTCTTATTTTTTTATTTATCAAGTTAATCAATGATTAATTTTTATAAATATCCTGTAAAATGCTATAGGATATTTTTTTTATTTTTACTATTTATTGTTCCTTTTTCTGCCAAATCCTCACCAAAAATTGCGAAAATTGACATTGATGTAAATAATAAGAAATCAAATGTTATTAATAATGAACTTTTCGGTCTTTTCTCGGAATTTCTTCTTGATAACATAAATGGTAAAAATGGTCTTTGGGCTCAGGAATTTCTCGATAGGGGATTCGATATTTATGATTATACCAAAACAAACATTGGGAAAGTATGGTTCGAAAGAAAAAAGTATTCAGATGATAAAATTGAAAAGCTTGTGGGTGGTTATAATGTTAATGGGAAATACTTTATCAGATTAACCGGAAAGCAACCCGACTCTCAAACAGGCTTATATCAAACCATTGTTGCAACAGATACAGTTAGCTATACTTTTTATCTATATCATAGAGGAAAAATTGAAAGCGGAAAGCTTATGCTTGGTATTTATGATAAAGATAACACTGAAGAAATAAATAGTTATGAGATAGGAAAACCAAGTTCTGATTGGCAAAAAACAATTATAAAATTGCCAAAAGTTAAAGGCAAAAACAGGCTAAATTTTTATATATATCTCGATGGAAAAGGTGAGGTTGATATTGACGAAACATCTTGTGTCCCAGATGATAACGTGCTTGGCATTAGAAAAGAATATTATGATTTATTTAAAAAAATGAAAGTTGGGATGCTAAGATATCCGGGTGGATGCTTTGCTGATACCAAGGGAAATAAGTTGGAATATTGCACTGGGGAGATAGATCAAAGATACTCTCCAAATATTATTTATGGGTTTCAATATCAGAGAATGGATTTTGGGCTGCATAATTTTCTTGAATTATGTGAAAATTTAGGATGTGAGCCACAAATAACTCTTAATTTTGAGAATTCTACTCCTGAAGAAGCTGCTAAATACGTAGAGTATTGTTTGGGAGATACAACTACACAATTCGGTAAACTAAGAAAGCAGAATGGGAGAGAAAAACCTTTTAAAATTAAATATTGGGAAATAGGCAATGAGCAATGGCATAACACAATTGAATATATAAAAGGATACATTAAATTTTATGATGCAATCAAAGCTATTGATAAATCATTAATATGTTTGATTAATGGGAATCATTGGATAGGCAAGAAGAATTTTGATACTTTAATATCCTATGCAAAAGAAAAGGTTGAAAATTATTCTTATCACCCGGCTTGCGGTATTAACGTTGACTATGAAGTTTCGGACTATGAGAACTATATTTCAATCGTAGGTATGCCCTATGAATTTGATAAATATATTGATACAATTGATAAATGGATCCTTAATTCAGGCTACTATCCTAATTTAAAGCAAGGCACGACCGAATGGTGGACAACTTATAGCTCGAAGAAAAAGGATGATTGGTTAGTTGACACAAATAAATTTCACAGCTCATTAATGATGGCTTTGGTCAATGCTGGAATTATGAATACTTTAATCCGTCAATCCGAAAGTTTTCAATTTGCTAATAGGACCATCCCTATTGGACTCATTAGAAAGGGTTTCGATAAATTAGGTAATAGAAAAATCTTCGGTATTTTGCCTTATGAAGCTATTAAAATGATTAGCAACCATCACGGAAAGGATTTATATAATTTTGAGCTTGATGTCGAAAGATATACACCAAAATTTAGGGAAGGTATGCATTGGGTTACGAATGTACCATATTTAGATGTATCAGTTACGGGGGGAAGAGACTCAATTTTTTTAATAGTAATTAATAGATCTGCTGATGACAGTATTCTTACTTATATTAATATCAACACTGAAATAAAATCAGCAAAAGTATATCAGCTTTATAGCAGCCATTTTATGGACTACACAACAGCTGATGAACCAGATAAAATTAAAGAGGCTGAAATCTTATATGAACCGAACGGATATTATGCTTTCCCACCTCATTCATTAACAATCATAGCATATTATTGCCCAAAAATTAATCCCAATTACAAGGAGGATAATCCTTATCCAACTTCAATCTTTTATGATGAAAAAAATCGCCAAATCAGTTTTAATTCAGAGTATAATAAATTCACTGATTATGAAATATATATATACGACTTGTTAGGGAGATTGATTAGAAAATATAATTTATATGGGTATATAAATAATTATTATATATATAATGATTTTTTATTAAATGGAATCTATTTGATTCAGGTAAAAAATTCAGAGATAAATACTATCAACACCCTAAGCATTGTTAATTAACCTCAAAATTAAAGTAAAACCAGAAACCTCAATTATTATTACTATTCCAAATTACTCAAAAGTCATAGAATTGAATATGTGAAATATCATATTTGACTGTTATTCTGACAAAAGAAGTTTGGAAGAATACATTATGATTTTAAGTGGATGCTTCACCTTCGGTTCAGCATGACATTTGTCCATATTTTCTTTTCAATTGATTAATTCGGATTTAAAATCTGTGATTTTGTAATTGTATGTTCGTAGTTCTTGATAAATTCTGTGAACTTGATTTCTTCCTTTGCGGTCTCTGCGAGAAAAAAGAGTTTCACGCAAAGGACGCAGAGAATAATACCTTGTATATTACAAAATTAGACTATCCGCAAAGACCGCAGAGCCACTAACCACAATTATTCAAAAAATAAAACTGAATAAATGAAATATGTTATTTGAATATCATTCTGATAAAAGAAGTTAGGTAGAATACATTATGATTTGTTGGTTATGGCTTTTACCAGCCACCGCCACCGCCTCCACCTCCGCCACCACCGGAGGAACCACCACCACCACTACCTCCGCTGCTGGAAGATGGAGGAGTTGAAGCTGAGGAAATTGTGCTTGATAATCCTGTGGTTATACCTGAGCTAAAAGAGGAATAGTCAAACCCACCCGAGGAAATCCCTCTGTAATATGAAGGCTCGTATCCGTTTTCGATTGCTTTGTCAATGATGCTCTTGAATTTCTCAGCCCACCTGTTTTCACATTCGAGTGCAATGGCATAAGGAAGATATTTTTCAAACAGTTCCAAGGTTTTTTCCGGTGGATTCATTGTGTCGAATATCTTGGTTTCTGCTGCTTCAAGATACATTTTAAAACCTAATATGTGGTCAACCACCTCTCTGCCTTGCTTTGTATAAGCTGGCATAATCTTTATGAATACTATCTGGACTATTAGTGTAGCAAGAAGTATAGAAGCACTTGCTATAAATAGCACAAGAGATTGATTCATAGCAAGATAAACTGCTGAACCAATTCCAAGCAACAACAAGAAAAAAATACCAAGACCGGTAAAATTATTATTTAAGTTTAAATACTCTTTATGAATATTCTTTTTTCCTCGTCTGACAGTTAATCTATTGATTAAATGTGTTTTAAGCGAATCATAAGCATTTTTAATTATTGGATTATATTCTCCCTTCTTTGCTTGATCACCGTAAAAATGCTCTATGTTGTAATCATAGAGTTGATAAAGCTCTCTTTTTGAGTTTTCATTTATTTCATTTTTTGGTTTATTAAAATAGTAAACAGGTGATTTAATTAAAACACCTTCCTTCTTAACTTCAATATCAACTAATTTATGAACAGCGTAATCAATGAGAGATGCAGCAAACAAATTTGGAGAATATTTTTGTTTTAATAAAAAACCAACATCTGCCGGAGATAGTCCAGCAGGTGGATCGAACTGAGGAATAACAGTTCCTTTCGCTGGATCTTTTCCCCACTTTGACCAAGCGTAAAAATTAATTGAAAAATATATTAGGAAAATCAATATTAAAACGGGTAATATAATATTATCCAATAGCAGCGAAGAAAAATTCTCAAAATCCGTAGGGGGAATCAAGACTCCTTTTTTAATGGAAGCGGCAACTGTTAGTCCCTGATAACTCATCATCGCCATTGTTGAATTGAAAAGAATTATGTTATCTGACAACAATTGATAATTGCAATTCTTTTCGGTGGAACCCTGAAAACCTGTATAACAGTCATATTCAAAAATTTTTGAATTTTCCGGAAAAGTTATCTTGCAAGTTATTTTTCCTATTGGAAAAGACCAACCGTTACCTGTAACATTCCAGTAAAATTCATCTTTGTTATTGTGAAATATTATTTGCTTTCCTGTTTCATAAGTTATTTTATAAGTAAAGATACCTCTTTCAAGGAAATAAGAACTGCTCCCAATGTAAATTCTTTCACCATTATCAAGGCTTTCCGTTGAATAAGGCTCTCTTTCGCCGTTTTTGAGCACTTCAATCAATTTGAAAGGAACATTCGAAAGAAGTCCGTCACTTCTTGTATATTTTGTTGGGAAGTCTCGGACAATCCCCCGCTTTATTTGATCATTACTTGCACCCTCACCATTATAAACAACGACGGTTTCAGTAACTATGATTTTCCCATCTCTTTCAATCTTAATATCCGAATCAAAAGAAAGTATTTTATCATTTTCATCAACAACAATCAATCTGCTTTTTAAGTCATCGTTTTCTTCTATTGCATCTCGAACAGCTTTAGCAATCTGTTGAGCATAAGAACTCTTTCTCTTGAGATATGATCGAGTGCCGGGAGTAACATCTGTTGAAAAACCAGATTCAAGCCAAATAAAATTTCTTTCAAGATTAGGAATCGAATTTGAGATTACTTCCGATTCTATAAATTCATATTGATTTTCGAAAACCGTTTTTGGCAATCTTCTCGATAATGCATAATCTTGAGCAGCCCTTTTTATCATTAGACGATACTCATCGTCCGAAAACATTTGATCAGCTTTTTTTGTGATTGAAATATCTCTTGGGAAATTTTCTTCTGTAAAAAGAATGAAAAAAAGGCAAAATAAAGATATACTTAAAAGTAATTGTTTCATATTGAAAGTTTTTTGATTTCTATTTATTAAAATTTTATCTTGGGGGCGGTTCCTGCTTCTTCGTCAGCTGCAAAAAATGTTGCAGATTTAAAACCAAACATAGCAGATACAAGATTTTTAGGAAAAACTGATATGCTTTGATTATATTCACGAACTGTGCCATTATAATATCTTCTGCTCTTATTGATTTTTTCCTCAATTTCAGATAACTTATTCTGTAAATCCAAAAAATTCTGGTTTGCCTTCAAATCGGGATATTGCTCAGTTAATGATTTAAAGTTTAGCAAAGCCTGATTTAAATGAGCATTTGCCTCGATACTTTCATCAGGTGTTTTTGCAGAAGCTGATTCATTCCTTGCACGAATAACATCAGTAAGGGTTTTATTTTCGTGACCGGCATATCCTTTGACAATTTCAACAAGATTGGGAATTACATCATTTCTTTGTTGCAGAAAAGTTCCGATTCCACTCCAACCCTCCTGAACGAGTATTCGCTCTTTGGTCAGTTCATTGTAAACCTTAATTAAAAAAACTCCTATCCCCACTACAATTATAGCAATTACAGCTAATTCAATACTCATAATAATCCATTATATAATTAAAAAATTTAGTTTAAACGAAATTTAAAAAATGTAATATAAAAAAAATAAATTAAAATTTAGTTTAAAAAGGTAAGTAATAATAATTATTTGATAATTTATCTATAAATCCTAATTTTTAAAATTAATTATTAAAAATACTTGGAGATGATGAACAACAATAACCTTATTTAATTATTTAAATTGAAATTTTAAATGAAGTCACTCTGCTTTACAAAAATGAATCGAGAGATTGATTTTAAAAGTAAATCAAAACAAAGACCCAAAAAAAACGTTTAATCTTAATTGTTTTAATAATATTAAGGTTTTTTTATGAATAATCAATTAGTGCCAATAGTAATTGAACAAACAAGTAGAGGCGAAAGGTCTTATGACATTTACTCAAGACTTTTGAAAGAAAGAATTATATTTATTGGTCAGCCAATCGATGATTATGTAGCAAATCTTGTAATAGCTCAGTTTTTATTTTTATCAAGCGAGGACCCCAATAAAGATATAAATTTATACATAAATTCACCCGGAGGAAGTGTAACTGCTGGACTGGCTATTTATGATACAATGCAATTTGTTGCTCCCGATATTGTTACAATCTGTATTGGAATGGCTGCATCGATGGCTCAGGTTTTGCTTTGCGCCGGGACTAAAGGCAAAAGATATGCTCTACCTCATTCAAGAATTATGATGCATCAACCATCTGGCGGCACCCAAGGACAATCAACTGACATTGAAATTTACACTAAAGAAATGCTTAGAATTAGGGATACTCTTTACAACATAACTGCAAAGCACACCGGCAAAACATATGAACAAATTAAAAAAGATGCCGATAGGGACTATTATATGTCTGCAGAAGAAGCCTTAAATTATGGTATAATTGATAAAATAATGGAACGCAGTCCCGTGAAAAAAGTTGAAGAAAACAAAAATCAAGAAACATCAAACGAGAATAAATCTGAATAAATAATATTTAATAACTTAATATAAAAATGGCAAAAGATAAAGAATATTCACCAAGAGTAATTTCCTGTTCGTTTTGTGGTAGAAGTTCCAGAGAAGTAAAAAATCTGATTGAAGGCTTAGACAACGTATTTATTTGTGAAAGTTGTGTTGAGATTTGCAATGAAATACTAAACGAACGAAAATACGACAAATTAAAGAAAGACCTCAGTTTTAAAATCTTGAAACCTTCCCAAATCAAGAAGAAATTAGACGAATATGTTATTGGGCAGGATTACGCTAAAACCGTTTTATCCGTTGCAGTTTATAATCATTATAAAAGAATTATGTCCGATACTGTTCCGGGGCAATATTCTGAGGTTGAAATCGAAAAAAGCAATATATTGCTGCTTGGTCCAACTGGAACCGGCAAAACTCTTTTAGCCCGAACCCTTGCAAAAATTTTAGACGTTCCTTTTGCTATTGCTGACGCCACTACAATTACTGAAGCGGGCTATGTAGGAGATGATGTTGAAACAGTTCTTGTTCATTTACTTCAAAAAGCAGATTATGATGTTCATCTTGCTGAAAGAGGAATTATTTATATTGATGAAATAGATAAAATTGGAAGAAAAAGCGAATCAACCTCAATAACGAGGGATGTCTCTGGCGAAGGAGTTCAGCAAGCGCTTCTTAAAATCCTTGAAGGAACAATTGCAGGTGTCCCTCCAAAAGGTGGAAGAAAACATCCTGAACAATCATTGATATACATTAATACAACTAATATTTTGTTCATTTGTGGTGGTGCTTTCGAAGGCTTGGAAAAAAACATAGCAAGAAGATTAAGACCTTCAACTATTGGATTTACAGCCGAGAGCAAAGAAGCTATTGAGGATTCATTTGAGTTATTAAAATACGTCGAGCCTGAAGACCTTCTGAAATTCGGTTTTATTCCTGAATTAATCGGAAGGCTGCCTGTGATAGCTCCGCTTCATGCTCTTGACGAAAAAGCTTTGATAAATATATTAACTGAACCCAAAAATGCTATAGTTAAACAGTATCAAAAACTGTTCAAACTCGAAGGTGTTGACCTAATATTCGAAGATGAGGCACTTCTTGCCCTCGTTCGAAAAGCTATGAAAAGAAAAACTGGCGCAAGAGCATTGAGGTCTATTACCGAAGAAATTATGCTGCCAATTATGTATAGTCTGCCAGATAAAGCCAATATCTCCAGTTGCACAATCACAGCCGGAGTTGTTGAAAATGGCGAAGAGCCTTTATATAGCATCAAAGACCAAGCTAAAAGAGCATAATGATTGAATTAGTATGTCAATTATTCGAAATAGAGCAAAGAAAACCATTAGATTATCTTTATTTCTGATTTTTTTAATATATTTTTTTCCTCTTTCTGATTATATCTATTCACAACAAGAAGATATAATAAAAATTCCGGCACAATTACGATTTATGAGAATCTATGGGGGTGATAATGAAACAAAACCCCCAGTTATTCTTATAAAAGGCGAAGACAGCAAATTCAACACCTCAATCGGAGAAAAATTTATAACTATTGAATTTGATATTTCTTCAAATGTTCCACCATCGCTCTACGCAAGGTTTTATCATTGCACATTTGATTGGATTGAGGACGAGAATGTTTTCCTAAACGATGTTACACTCTTGAGAACAAGCAATATCGAGTGGAGCTCTGCACCAATGCTTTCGAGGTTCTATAATTATCGTGGCAAGTTAAAAGTTCCTAATGATCAGATAAAATTTAATTATGCAGGCAATTGGAAAGTAAAAATTTTTGATTATGACGATGAAAGCAAACCTTTTGCCGAAGGAAGATTTTTTGTTGTTCAACCTAAAACTAATGTAGATATTAATATTTTTGGAGACTTTTACTCGCCTAAATACCCTGTTAGTTCATCCGCTTTAACTTTAGAAGCTAATGTTACCGGTTCATCTAACCTTCTTGAAAATAATGTGCATACAGCAGTTATATATAGGAATCATCGCTGGTGGGAGCCATACTACATAAGCACACAAAGGAAAATCAACTTTAATCAAAAGCAATATAGGTATAAATTCCCTACCTATATCAGTGGCTTTATTACTTATGGTAAGAAGTTCCGTATTGACAGACTTCCAGCCGAAAATGCCTATCGTATTTTAAATATGTCTAATATTGCAGAGTTTCCCTCAGGTGGTGAATATACAAGGCTACCTCTTTCGGATTTGAGACGAAGAGGGACATTCCTCGACCGTGATGATGACGGTGCTATGATGACTACTTTTATTCCTTTTTCTTACGATGATTTTGTTTATGTTGAATTTGTGCTTGATCCGGATGGTTGGACAACAAACAACGATGTAATTCTTGTAGGTTCCTTTAACAACTGGAAACCCGATAAAAACTGGATAATGTATTATGACGAGGAAGAAAGATACTACAAACTCAGACAATGGGTTCGAAGGGCTCGACATAATTATCTTTATGCAACTGCAAAATATAATATTGACAACGAAACAATAGAAAATCTTGCCTATGATGAATTTGAAGGCAATACAGGCACAGCCGGTCACACTTTTATATCACTCATTTATTATCGTGAAACAGAATTTGGCGGATATGACTCTATTATTGGAATAGGAGCCGCAAACATTTACGGAAATATTAGAAGGTAATACCCTCTATTCAATAATTGGCAAAACAACCAAAACGACCGAGAGAACTATTAGAACTAACGCTGTTGACCACCCAACTACATTATGAAAAGCCTTATTTGTAAAATCTCCCATAATTTCCTTATTGTTTATCATTCTCATAATATAGAATAGTATAATAGGCAGCAGAATACCATTAGCTACCTGAGCCCACAAAGTTATTTGAATAAGAGGAGCATCGGGTATTAAAATAATAGCCATTCCAATTAAAAGAATTGCTGTAAAAATTGTATAATACTCAGGAGCTTCTTTCAGAGATTTATCTACTCCTGCTTCAAATCCAAAAGCTTCGCAAACGCTAAATGCTGTTGCTATGGGTAGAATACAAGCAGAAAAAATAGAGGCAATGAATAACCCAAATGCAAAGAGCAAAGCAGCAAAAGAACCCGCAAGTGGTTCAAGTGCAAGAGCAGCGTCCTTTGCTTCAGTGATTTCGATACCATTGATGTGAAGTGTGGCAGCACAAGCTACAATAATGAAAAAAGCTATAACTACGGTGATAATACTGCCAATAACAACGTCCCAAAGCGAATATTTATAATTATCTGGTTTTAATCCTTTTTCGATAACTGAGGATTGAAGGTAAAACATCATCCAAGGACAAATTGTTGTTCCAACAAGACCTATGACCATTGTAACATAGTTAAATTCAAATTCTATGTGAGGTTTGATTATTGACTCCCCGATTTCTCCCCACTGTGGCTTTCCAAGTAAGGCAGAAATAACGTAAACAAAAAGAAAAAGGCTAAAAATAAGGAAAATTTTCTCGACAGACTTATACGTTCCACGAACAACTATGAACCATACTATAACCGCTGAGATAGGAACTGATATATATTTGCTCACTCCAAAAACTTCAAGACTTCCAGCGATTCCTGCAAACTCTGTTGCTGTATTTCCTATATTAGCTATTAGAACCCCAATAAAGATTAGAAATGTAGTTTTAACGCCAGCGTTTTCTCTAATCAAATCGGCAAGACCTTTTCCTGTTACTATCCCCATTCGGGCATTCATTTCTTGAATGACAACAAGGGCGATAAAAGCCGGAATTAGTGTCCAAATTAGTTTATAACCATACATTGCTCCTGCAAGAGAGTAAGTTGTAATACCGCCTGCATCGTTATCAACGCTACCTGTTATGATTCCCGGACCTAAAACAGCAAGAAATATTAATATTTTCCTCCAAAAATTAGTCTTTTGTTTACTCATAAAATTTTAAACTCAATACTATAATTTCCTTTTTCTGCTCTTTAGTAATGTAAAAACAACATCATCAATCAAGATCATTCCAAGAAGTTTGGAGTAATTATCAACCACCGGAATAGCCAGAAGGTTATATTTAGAGATGATTTCAGCAAGATCGTCAATTTTATCGTAATCCTGCATTTTAATTACTCTTTGATTCATTATATCCATCAGTTTGATATCAGGATCCGAAACTATTAAATCTCTTAATGAGACAGTTCCAAGAAGTTTTTCATCGTCATCGAGAACATAGAGATAATAAATGGTGTCTGATTCAGGTTTAATCTTACGTAATTCATCAATTGTTTGTTGAACTGTAAACTCTTTTTTAAAAGCAATAAAATCAGTAGTCATAAGGCTGCCAACAGTATTATCAGGATATTCCATAAGTTCACGAACTTCATCTGAGGCTTCCTTTTCCATTTCGTTTAATAATTCTTCTGCTTTTTCCTTGTCCAAATCGTCAAGAATGTCGGCTGCTTCGTCAGCTGGCATTTTTTCAAGAACATCTGCCGCCTTTTGAACCGGCAGATTTTCAAGCAATGAAATTTGAACATCTTGCTCGAGTTCTTCGAATACGTCAGCCGCTTTTTCTTCGTCAATGGTATTGATAAAATCAATCTGAGAATTGCGGTCCAAATCTTCTATAATATCTGCTATGTCCGAAGGGTGAAGAGTTAGAAGTTTTGAATATGGAGATGAAATCTTTATGGAAAGATTTGGCAAATTGATATGTTCAACTTCATCCCAAGGCATAAATTTTGAAGGAATAGTCAGCCCAAAGGGTTTAAGAATAAATTTTAATGGCTTTGCCAGACCTAATCTTCTTAGCAATCCTTCCAATCCAACATCAACAGCCACAAGAAAAGTTCCGGAGGGTATCATAGCAAATCTTAAATCGTTAACGCGAACGACTTTCCTGCCGTTAACATCAACTATTTGCCTGTCAAGAATTTGTTTAGCGAGATAAACATAATTGATTTTACTTAAATTAATAGGTTTAAGCTCTTTACAAACCAAATAATACTTACCTCGACGTTTAATCAAGTCGAAAGGACCAGAGTCATATTCTTCATAACCAGTTTTTGTTTTTAATTTTAAGGCTACAATTTTTGGTCTTTCGTAGCTAATATCAACTATTATATCTTGTAGCCTTCCAATGACATCAAGTTCATAGGAATATATTTTGCTTCCAAGAACTCTACTAAGATAAAAAGTTTTGATTGTTGACATTTTTCCCTCCAATTGGAAGATAAATATCACGGAGGGAAAAATTATTGATTAGATTCCCAGCGTGATATTTATTTTGAATAAAATTTTCCGAACTGAGTCGGGATCCATTAATTTTTTTCTCCGATAATAAAACAAAAAGGAATTCCAACTTGATGGTATTCCAAATGCAAATTTAATATTTAGGAAGCTTAAAAAAAATCTTCCAAGCAAAAAATCTTATCAGTTTTGTTTTATGTATTAATAAGTTGTAATAGTCAGAATTTTCTTATCAATTTGAATTTCTTCTGGATAAAGAATTCTGCCACAATGTTCGCAATAAAAAAGATGATCAAGATTATTTCTTATTTCAACTATTTTTTGGGGAGGAACATTGCTATAACAACCAGAACAGCTATTCTTTTTAATTAATACAACTGCATCTTTGTGAAGCAAACGAATACGTTTGTATTCCTCAAGATTTTTCTTTGAAATTTTAGCTTTTATTGATTTTTTTAATTTATTTAACTCATTAAGTTCATCGTTTTGATTTGAAGAAATTTCATTCTCTTCTTCAAGTAATTCATCCAATTCTGCTTGTGCTTCTTTTAGCTCTCGTTCCTGTTGCTCGAGTGTCAGCAAAAGATTTTCTTCCTTAACGTTGACAGTTCTTAATTCTGTAGTAATTCTATTGAATTCCGATCTTGCGTGCTCAATTTCCTTAGTAATAGCATCGAATTCCTTATTGTTTCTTACTTTGAATTGTTGTTTGGATAGTTTTTCCTCTTTGTCTTTTAACTCCGTCAAAGTTATTTTGCTATTTGCAATAAAATTTCGGACATCTTCAAGAATTTGTTTTGTTTCTTCGAGCATTGATGTAATTTCAGAAACTTTAGCTTTTTGTTCTCTAACTTTTTCGGGGAGGTCTCCGTATTCATCATTTAATTCATCGAGTTTTTGATCAATTTTTGAAAGTGATGCAAGGTATAGAAGTTGATTCTCCATAATTTTTCCACTTAATATTTAACTAATAATTTTTTTTGATTTTCAATAAAATTTCCTTTTGGATAATAATTTACTGGATTAGTATGAACCATAGACGGTAGCACAGAAATATCCTCATAACTTTTTAGTATATCTGTCATTAAATTTGTTAATCCCTCAACTACGAAAACCTCCATCTCGTAATGCCCTATATCAGCCAGTAAGATTTTATCCTTTGCCTGATGAAATTTATGATACGAGACATCAGCAGTTATAAAAGCATCTAAATCCTTTGAAATAGCTTTATCGAGATAAGAAGAACCGCTGCCACCGATTATACCCACAGTTTCAATCAAATTTTTTTTCCCATAGCAAAATCTGACTGGAGAGGAAAATAAATCTGATAATTTCTCTATTAGAAAATCTGAGCTAACGGGTTTTTTGAAACGGGAGATAACTCCCAGACCACAGTCATTGTATTTTGTATTTTTGTCTAAGTAATCAATGAAGACTAAATCTAATCTATCAGAAATTAATCTGCTTGTTCCTTTTGAGTAAACGTCGTAAGCTGTGTGAATAGAAATAAGATTTATATTATTCTGTATTAATTTTATGCAAATTCTGGAAGCTCTTTCGGATTCTGTAATCGTAGCTAAAGGATAGTAGATAAGGGGGTGAAAAGTTATTATGGTATCACATTTATTTATGACAGCCTCATCAACGACTTCATCGTTGACTTCAATTGTAACAAGTATTTTTCTAACTTCTCCATCGTTAACCTTAATCTGCAATCCTACTTTATCATTTTCTAAAGCCGAGTCCCACGGCAAAATGACGTTTATTTCATCAAGCAGATTATTTAATTGCATTTTCGGCTCTGCATCTTTCAGATTTTGCTTAAATAATAAAAATTTCAATTTTTAGATTACTAAAATACAAAATTTATTTTAACCTGCAATTATATCAGATGATTATTCGTTTTAAAAGGGCAATTGAAAAAAAAATGTTTAGATTAATAATAATATTGATTTTTGGATTAATTTCATTTTCCAATGGCTTTGCCCAGACAAAAGGAGAGCCTGTTAAGCCATTTAATCCCGATACTGTTTTTATATTTGAATCTCCTCGACCTTTGATAAAAGTTGGCGATGGAGAAGTCTCAAATTTTGGGGATATGTGGGGCTTTAATTTATTATTCTCCGATAATGGAGTTGGCGCTGGATTTTTTGTTCAATGGGCTTTGGACAAAAGCACACAGATATTTACTAATCTTTATATTTCCGGAGCAAGAAATACTGACGAAATAGAATATCTCTATCCGGACGGCTCTTACAGAGTTCCGGGAAAGATTAACCGACTTTTTATGTTCCCTCTATCGCTTGGTATTAGAAAAATTCTTTTCGAGGATGAATTATCAGATAACTTTAAGCCATTTATCTCCGCTGGGTTAGGACCATCTTTTATAATGTCTACACCCTACGAACGTGAATTTTTTAATTCATTTGGCTATGCAAATTTTTATACAAGATTTAATTTTTTTGTTGACCTCGGTGCTTTCTTCGGTATAACTTCTAAATCCAGATCGGGAGTTAATATTAGATATTACTACATTCCTTTCGGTGGAGATGGCTTGGAAAGCATAGAGGGAAAACCTATACATAATTTTGGCGGTATTTTCCTCTCCTTGATTTTCGGTATTCCTTTCTAAAATTCATAATTTAACAGTTATTTTCTATTCTTATTTTCTTTAAACAGGATTTTAATCTACTTGTTTTACAAACATTCTTGTTTGATAAACAAGACAACTCTGTCAAGCAGACAGAATAAAAAGAACAGAAAATTGAGAAAACAAATCCAAAGTTCCTGAGAAATCATTGCAAATTCAATTATTATTTCAGTTTTCTTTGAGAGAAAAAAGGCTTAAATCTTAATAAAATATGTTACGAGGTCTGAATACTTAATGAAATAGAAACCCGGTGCTAACTCTGAAATCTTAATCCGGTATTTGTTTTCAAATTTTTGTCTCTCAGATATTACGCATTCACCAAGGCTATTATAAATGTTTATTTGGTTTTCTTTGACAAAACTATTATCATCATTAATTGAATTATCTATTGAAATTGTTATATAATCATTAGCAGGATTGGGATATACTTTAAAGTATTGGTTTGCTGTTAAATAGAATTTTTCAACTGAGGAAAAAGTTGAATTAGCTTTTCCGGGTGTTCCAAGAAAAATAGAGCTAACTTTCCAATTTTCACCTCTGTTATTATCCAAGGTGGGATTTGTCAATTCAATGCTATATCCCGTTCCATCAGCTCCAAGGGGCCAAGGAACCGAATTTTTATATTCTACCGAATCCACCAAAACGCCAAAAGAGTCGAAAATTCTTATTTTGTCTTTTGTTCCAATTCCAAAAGAGAATCCACCTATAATATTGCTTACATCAGAATAAAACTTTTTGAACTCAGTTGGATTTTCGGATACAACTAAATAACCAAAAGGAGGAATGACTGTACTATTAGGAAAGTTATAAATATGAGCATCATTGTCATCTTTGAAAACATAACCATCCAAAATAAGTTCTCTGTTGTTAGGGTTGTAAAGCTCGAACCAATCCCGACAATCTTTATCATTCGATGGTTTATACATAATTTCATTGATCACAATTGGTTGTAATTCTGCATCAACCTTGAAAATTGCGATAAGTTCTGTTGAATCTTCGAGAATTAATTTTAGGTAACTTTGGTTGGGAATGTCTTTCTTTGACCAACCTACAAACTCGTAATTGTTTGAATTAACAATTTTAATATCAATTGGGACATCTTTGAAGTAAATACCTTCAAATGGTTTGTTCAAATCTATGAGTAAGGAATTTACACGAATTTTCAGATTTTTAATATTGCTACTTAATTTCAATTTAGCCGTTCCGGATAAGTTAAATTGTTCAACAATATGTTGTCGGAGGATATCAGGACGTTTTTCAGCAAAATCAATCATAGCTTGATGGCTTTCATCTCTAAACTCCATACAGTCCGAATGTTTGGCTCTTTGCCTGTCAATTTCCTGTTCATAAAGATGGTGGACACTGTCAATAAGCTGTATTACAGGATCGCTTAAAAATGTAGAATTTAGCAAATCTGCAGCTCTATTTAGAAATTTATTCTTTAAATTTTGGTTTTCTAAAAGTTTAGTAACAATTTTTGAAAACAACCAACCTGAAGAATCTCTATTGGCAAAAAATCTGAAAACACAGTCATTTTCCGGGTGAGTTACATAGTTATCAAGCCCGAAAGACCAATCGAAATCGTTACAAATAAATCTCCATCGCCCGTCATACTGCATTGACTGCCAAGCAATTATGTTATTAAAGGGCCAGTCATAATTTGAAGTATATAATGATAATATTGTATAATCAAAAATATTATTTAAATCTAAATTTTTCCTAATTTCTTTAATTACAGTGCTATCCTCAATATTGGATTTAAATAGAAAATCCAAGAATCTAAATAAAGAATTTACTGAACCAGCAGTAACTTCTGTAAAATTGCGAATTATGTTAATTGAATCTTCAGGTATATTATATTTAACAGCTAAAAAACTTTCGTTTAGATGCTCTCTTAAGTTATATAGCCCAAAGAATTCACCATTGATGAAAGATAGAACTGGTTGAAAAGAAGCCGAAAGTTGAGATGGAATTCTTTTTGCTAATTCAGAAACAAAGACATCTCTCAAGAATGAATGAGTCCAATCCCCGCTTGAGTTTCTTAACCTTAAAGTTTCATATTCACTAAGCGAATTTTCTCCAAAGAATTTATAATTAAGATTTTTACTTCCAAGATATTTACGTGTGTCAAGACGAAGTGAAGGTTGAGACCAACCTCTTGCAACTCCATGCCCAAAAAGCCGCATTTCCATTGGCGAGTTGAAGACCAAATTTTTATTTTTATCAAAAAATTCAAAATTGATAGTTGATCTAATATCTTCGAATCTTCTATCGAACATTCCTGTTTTGTCTTCGTTGGTCAATTCAGAAATTTCGCAGGAAATCGAAACAACAGGCAAAGATGATGACTCATTCATAAAAAAAGTTTTTGTAATTATCTCGCTTGGAAGATAATTATCTTTAAAAGCCATTGCTTTGATTACTGTGTTTTTATTAATTTCAAATTCTTGATTATCATAATGTTCTGAATTAGTTGTAGGGACAGAACCATCAAGAGTATAATATATCTTTTGAGAAGAATCAATATTGATTATTTGAACTTTTGTAGTTTCATTAAACCAACTCGACGAAGCAGAAAAAGAAGGGGCTTCGGTTATGCCAAGATAAAATTCTGAGATATTATTTGATTTTGAGGGCGTTCCTTTTCTGAAAAAAAAGATTGAATCAGAGCCGTCTGGTAGTCTTCCAATGGAAACATCGGGAGTCATTTTGGGAAATTTAAATGAATCTATAAGCTCTCCTTCGGGATTCCAAAGATAAACAGTTTCGCCTTCTTCAGATAATTTAAAATTAGTATGAATTTCCTTAGATAAATATTTCTTACCTGAAATTTTGGTGTTTATTTCAAAGTTATATAGTTTTTTAAAGTCATAATTTTGACCGTTAATTTTTAAATTTCTGAATGAAAAGCGGGTGATTCTGTACATATCTGAACTTGCAGTAGCGATGCCAATATAAACATATTTGGCTGCAAAGAATCTGCTGCTTGTTTGAAAGACATAACCCTCTTTGTCTTCACAGTAAGCATATACTGTATCTCCTATTCTTTTCATCCTTAAATGGCCAACTCGATTAGGATTTATAAATTGAGGTAATTCATATTTAGGCGTAACTAAGACTGAATCCCTGTAACAAAACCAATATGAATTTGAATAGTTAATATTTTGATAATAAAGAGCAACGAACGGGGATTTATCGTCAAGTTTTTCCGATACAAATAACCCACAATGGGGTGAACCATTTTCAAATGGTTCAATCGAAGGAACTTCGACATAAATCTCAAAATCTCCATACACCCTGAGGTAATCAAATCTATAGCCTGCTAATAAAACGCTTTGATTAACTCCATAACCCGATGATTCTATTGAAAAAGCATTTGTTACAACTGTGTCAATTCCACTTGCAAATAAATTCAAAAAAGATTTTGGGGGAATTACTGTATCGGGTAGTATATATGCTTTTGCATAATCATTTTTATCATAAATGCGATAGTTTTTTAGATTGATTGAATTTGGTGAAGTATTGTATAATTCTATCCAGTCATAAGCTTTGTAATCATTATTGAACAATGAAAAAGCATTTTTGGGCATTAATTCATTAATTTTAATGTCCTCAGATTTTGCTGCTATTATCAAAGAGCAAATAAAAATAATAAGAATCAATTTTTTCAACATTTAACTCTTTTATTGGCCAAAATTACTATAGCTTTAATCCACAAATTAAAATTTACAAACATTATACAAAAAAAAATCTTTTCTTCTTCTTCAAAAAAAAGTTAAATAAAAAAAATATTTCTCCAGAAAAGTCTCGAAGAAATAACAAATAATAAGATTTAAAGTTACAAAAAATAATAAAATAAAAATATTAAAAAAGGCGTTTTGAAAATGCTTTGTTGTGATAGAAGCAAGTATAACACAAATTTACATCTTAAGAATTTACTAAATATTCCTATTTATACTTCATAAATTTGGATATAAATAAAATTAATCTCTGCCAAAAATTTTTACCGCAGCAATATCTTTTATATATTGATGATAGAAAAGTAATTTAATGGTTTCTTCCAAAGCAAATTCAATTTCTTCGTTCCACCATCTAAGGATTATTCCTTTCCTTGGCTCTCTTAAAACCTTATCGTTTAATTTTTCAATAACCATTTCTTCTTTTAATAAATTTGGGTTAGTAATAGAATTAATAATAGAATGAAAGTTAATACCTTCTAAATGAGCATTAATAACCCAAAAGCCTAAAATAAGAGGAATTTCGAATGTATCGAACCAATCTTCGCTTATATCAAGAATTGGTTTGTGCATTTTGCTTTCTCTTGATGAAATAATAATATCAGAATTTTCTATCTGATTGTCAATTTCTTTTGAAAAAATTTCAGGATTAATTGTTAAATCATATTTTTCAGATAATATTATTCTGGAAGCAATACTTATAAAATCATCAGGATTATCTGCAAATGAATTTATAATATCAGTAAGATTGTCCCGAAAATATACTGAGGAAAAGCCTGTATAACCTTTAAGAGCTAAAACCGGACCCGGGATAATTCTATAATCGGATATGGCTACACCTCGGCTATAACCTAATGGCGACAAAACTGCCGCGTTCACTCTATTGGTGGAAATCAAATCGATGCAGTTTTTCTCTTCGGTTAGGGTTATTTCCACTTCATTATTTGAGATTGAATAAAAATCTTTAAAGATTGGATTGTTCGGTATTGCAAATTTTAATTTCATATTAATTAATAAATCAAAAAAAGTAAAATAATCAGGAAACAAAATTAAAAATTATGTGTTACTGTTTTTGATGGATTTCCAAATTTTTACGGCTTCAAAAAGAACTATGCCAGCTGCGACACTGACGTTTAATGAATGTTTCACGCCATACATCGGAATTTCGATTGCTGAATCGCAGAGAGAAAGAATATCGTTATCAATTCCTGTAAGTTCATTTCCCAAAATTAAGCATAATGGAAAATCATCAAAAGTTAAATCATCATATTTTCGGGAATCATCGGTGATTTCAACTGCAATAATTTTATTTCCTTCGTTTTTGAGCTTTTCAACTGCCTCAGCTGTGCTTTTAAAGTATCTCCAAGGGACAGTCTCAACCGCACCTAAAGCTGTTTTTTCAATTTCAGCTCTTGGTGGATACGGTGTAAATCCAGTTAGTATTAATTCTTTGGCAAGTGCTGCATCACAGGTTCTAAATATTGAACCGACATTATATAGACTTCTTACATTATCGAGCATTAAAGTAATTGGGTTTCTGGTTATCTCTTTTGTTTTTTCTGGATTTAACCTGATTTTTTTTATTTCTGCATTAAGTAATTTTCGCATTTTAGGTTTGTTAAAATTTAAATAAAGTTAAGCAAAATATTATATACAAATTAATGTCTTTAAAACCTTAAATTAATATCAAGCAGTTATGAAAACTCGAAAAAATTTAAGAAAAAATAGAGAATTATATTACTTCAATTTCAAAAATAATATAAAAATTACTTACATTTTTTTGTTTTTACTGTTTTTTTCATTTGCAAATCTAAAATCGTCTGACATTAGTTTTGATAGCAAAGGAACTGATTTTTGGCTTACTTTTATGCCGAATTTTCACAATGGAAGAACTAACTTCCCTCCTGAGATTCCAAACGATAGTATATACATTTTCATAACATCCGAAGTTCCAACTAAAGGAAAAATAACTTTTAAGAATTTTAACAATCAAACATTTACACAGGATTTTACCATAACTGACCCAAGTAAAATCTATGTTTTCAAGCGTCACTATTATGATTTTGAACTTAGAGGATATAACGACAGTGGAAACAACTGGTCAAGAAATCAAAACGAAACTCCTGCGGTTCAAACTTTTAATATAACATCTGATGATGAAGTAACAGTTTATGCCTTATCTCAGGCAGTTACGACAAGCGATGCTTTTCTTGTCTTGCCGACTGATGTTTTAGGCGATGAATACCTTGTAATGTCCTATAATTCAGACGGTCGAAATGCAGTTGGAAATAGCAGAACACCATCACAATTTGTTATCGTTGCCGTTGAAGACAGCACCCGTGTCAGGATTGACCCAGCTACTGAAACTTATTCCAATGGGTTGAATATTCAAAACATTACTCTGCAAAAAGGTCAGGCTTATCTTGTTCAAGCCAGAATTTCATCCTCCAATAGCACTGG
>JAOABA010000028.1 GCA_026418625.1 Candidatus Kapaibacterium sp. | reverse complement strand
ACCTTATGCTGTTATCGTTCAGGCTGCTGATTCTATAAGTGGTGCCAGACCCGGTGCAAGAAGAGAGTCGCTCGAAAATTATGTGAAACGACTTGAAAAACTTGAAACATTAGCCCAAAGTTTCGACGGAGTTATTAAAACCTTTGCAATTCAGGCAGGAAGAGAAGTCAGAGTTATTGTTGAACCAGAAAAAATTGACGACGTAACAGCCGATAATCTTGCTAATGATATTGCTCAGAGAATTGAGCAGGAAATGGAATATCCCGGTCAAATTAAAGTGATAGTTATTCGAGAAAGACGAAGTGTTTCTTTAGCGAAGTAATTCGAATAATCTAAATTAAGCTGTCTCAAAGGTTTAGAATTTATTAATATTCTTCATTTGAGACAGCTTTTTTATTTATATCAGATGATGCAATTGGAATTTAATAATTATTCTCGATAATTATGATAGCTGTTACAAGGACGATCGAAGTGAAGAAGAAACCAGAACATCCTAAACAGATGCTTCACTTTGGGTCAGTATAACATTTGTCTATATTTTCATTTCAATTTATTAATTAGGATTTAAAAACTGTGATTTGGTAATTTAAAATCCGTAGTTCTTGATAAACTCTACGAACTCTATTTCTTAATTAGCGGTCTCTGGGAAAAAGGGTTTCGCGCAGAGCTCGCAGAGAATAATACCTTGCATAATACAAAATTAGAGTATCCGCAAAGAACGCAGAGCTATTAAAATTTGATTTCTTTTGAATTTGATTTGAAAAATTAATTCCATAATTCTTAAAAAACTCTGCGAACTCAATTTCTTATTTTGCAGGTTCTGCGAGAAAAAATTCAAAAAAAATGAAAAGAATAGTAATCTATATTAATTAATCTATCTGTAAACATTTTTAAAGAAAATATTAGGTTTTTCAATGAATTGGGTTGATGTCAGATTTTTCTCTTAAACAATGCAAAATTTTTAAATTCTTTGCTTATTAAATATTGGTTTCTTATAATATCTGAAAAAAGGCTATCTTCCATTATCAATTCATAACTCGATAGATTGGTTCTTGTCATAAAATAATGCCTGTCATTCTTTTGGATGACAAGCCAATCTGCTATTTTTAACTCCTCAAAAAATTTTTGTCTCCAGTTGTCAACTTTAAAAACTGACAGATAGAAACAGGAATGTCCAAAGCCGGTTGTCCTTCCTTCTATATAGTGATTAATAATATTTCCGCCCGAATTGATAACGAGAACAAAATCATTTTTATCAATCTCTTTAAGATGATTTATAACTTCAAGCTGTTCAATCCGGTTGTTTGATGAACTCGTATCATCAGAAAACATCTGATTATATTTATATTCATTGAAAAAATATTTGTAGCTCATTGCAAGCAAGTTAAAATATCTCGGAATTGGCGAAAATAAAAGGAGAAGAAGGACAAGAATATAAATCCCGAATTTCATTATAGTTTTACTACTCTGATATTTATCTTTTAAAATTTGAAAAAGGCTATAAATTCCGAAGGAACTGACAATTGCCAAGGGAAGAAGGAACCTCGAAAAATGATAAACCATCATTTTCCGCTCAATAACAACTGAAAGAAATAGAAAAATGATAAAAATAAAAGCTGTATTCAACAATTTCTTTTCTTTGGTATCAACTGAATCTGTCAAAATGAGTTTCAAAGCCCAAAAAGATGAGAAAAAAAGAAATATTGAGAAATTATCACCGAAGAAGATAGCTGTTTTTTTGAGTGATTCTCGCAAAAAATCAATATTAAACGGTGGAAAGTCTGAATAAAA
Source organism: Candidatus Kapaibacterium sp. (assembly GCA_026418625.1). Classification (GTDB taxonomy): domain Bacteria; phylum Bacteroidota; class Ignavibacteria; order Kapaibacteriales; family UBA2268; genus CALHRB01. Next base: position 8,838 of record JAOABA010000028.1, on the reverse strand, counting down.
AGAAAGAAAAGCCCAAGCATCTTTGAAACCGTAAAAAATTTCCTTGTTTAACAATGGCAGATGAGTCAAGAATAAAAGTAAAACCAAGCCAAAAAAGATAAACACATAATTAATAATTGATTTTGAGCCGTTGCTATTAATTATATTGGGCATTAAAAGTGGCAAGGCAAATATAATGATTAAGAATGTGACTTTTAAGCCACCAAGAATGCCGATTAATGAACCAATTATTAAATAATCAGCGACTCTAATTTTTTCTTTTGTAAAGAGGTAAAGAAGCAATATCAATATAAGACCTGAAAAGCTTTCGCATTGAGCGGTGTTGCTATAATTTAATGAAATATAGGCGATAAGATACGATAAAGGAGCGAGAAATGCAATGACCGTCTTCCCCGAAATTCTCTTGACCACAAAGAAAGTTATTATAGCTGTAGAAATTTGAATGATATAATCCAAAATTCTTGGAGAAATTTCTGAATCACCAAAAATTATGTTCGATAGAGCAAATATATAATAAATTAAGGGTTGCTTGATATCAATGAAATCAACAAAGATTCTGCCGCCGTTTGCGATAAATTTTCCACCGAGAAACATTACTGATAGATCACCCGAAAGAGGAAATAGCAAAGCCGGAAGAGATATGACAGCAAGAATTAAAATTAAAGCTATATTCTTTGCTTTATTATGCAATTACTTAAAATATTTGAATTAATAAAGATTGCAAATTAATAAGAGAGAAATATTTTTTTCTTAATTTTATTTTTTTTCTTTTGAATAAGTAAAAAATTGAACAAATTATTGAAAAAAATAGCTTATTTATTTCCTGACACTTTAAGGAGGAATATCAAGACTACGCTGACAAATTCTATTGTTAAAGTATTGAATAATAAGATAATCTCTTACTCACAAGCGGGAGAGGATTATAATATCAGAAATATATTCAGGGAAAAGAAAAACGGATTTTATGTTGATGTTGGAGCTTTCCACCCGCTGAATGTTTCAAATACTTGTTATTTTTATACTTTTGAGAATTGGCGGGGTATAAATATTGACCCAAATCCGCAGAGCATCGAGATTTTCAACAAATTCCGGAAGAGAGATATAAATTTAAATATTGGCATTGGGCGAACAAAAACTGAATTAGATTATTATATTCTGGATTATACAAGCTCGATGAATACATTCAACAAGAAAAGTCTTGAGGAAGAAGGCTTAATCGAGAAAATTAAAGAGGTGAAAAAAATTCAAGTGATGCCACTCAGTGAAGTTCTTGAGAAATATCTTCCCGAAGGGCAGGAAATTGATTTTTTGAATATTGATACAGAAGGGATGGAAATCGAGGTGCTTCAATCGAATGATTGGGATAGATTCAGACCAAAGCTTGTTGTTATTGAGTCAGAACTTCCAAATTTAAAAGACATATATGAAACTGAGGTTACAATGCAAATGAAAAGCTTTGAATATGAACCTCAAATTGTAACATACCTTGATTCAAAGCTAAGAAACATAATTTATTTTGATATGAATACTAAATTTTAGAAAATTTCAGAATAACTTTGATTATTTAAATTGGATTTAGTTGTAATAATATTGATTGCATTAAGCTTGTCTTTTGATACATTTGCTGTATCAATATCAATAGGTTTGTTTGACACTGCAATCAAATTTCTAAGGGCAGTTGGTTTTGCAATGGTAATGACTTTTTTTCAATCATTAATGCCTTTTCTTGGATGGTTTGCGGGTGTAAAGGTTGAGAAATTCATCAAGGATTACGATCATTGGTTAGCTTTTATTCTTTTGTTTATTTTGGGCATTAAAATGGTATATGAAAGCATCAAGAAAAATAACGGCGATATAAAATACACCAACCAGAATTATTTAAGTTTTACTAATATTATTTGGCTTGGGATAGCCACAAGTATTGATGCTTTTATAGTTGGATTAAGTTTTGGCTTCTTACAATTTGATATACTACTGTCAATTGTTATTATTGGTTTTGTTACATTCATTGCATCTATGCTTGGTATGCTACTTGGAAAAAAGATTGGAAACCGATTTGGCAAGAAAATGGAAATTGCCGGAGGTTTGATTCTAATAGGAATTGGACTAAAAATACTATTCAGCCATATTTTTTAATTACAATTTAAATACTTTGAAATTTGGCTCTTCGCTTGGGTTATGCTCCAGTTTTAATTTTGCAAAGACTTCGCTGCCAAGACACTCTTCAATTTTTTGATAAATAACTTTTAAAGAGACCGGTTTTGTCAAGAATCCTTTAGCACCCATTTTGTAAGCAGCTCCTATGACATCTGCGCTTAGGTTCCCCGAAATGAATACAACTGGGATATCCTTTGTATTTTCAACTGCTTTCAAAATTTTCAGGACATTATCGCCGTTCATTTCTGGCATAATATAATCAAGAAAAATTAGGATAGGGTTTTCTTTTGCAGCAAGGGATATACCTTCGTAAGGGTTATATGCAGAAATTACTTCAAATCCCCAAGATTTTAGGTGTTTGGTAAAGTATTTATGAAACCAGATATCGTCGTCAACAATTAAAATTTTATACTCATTACCTTTTTCGTTATTATCAATTGAACTATCCATTTTCCTATCCTTCGTTTTCTAATTATTAGCCAATGGAATACTAATTTCGACTTTTGTAAAATTATTAACTTCGCTTTCGATTTTAATTTTACTACCGCTGATATCAACAATGCGGTGGACAATTGCTAAACCTAAACCCAAGCCTTGTTGCTCGAATTTATCTCTATCGAACTGGGTATAAGCATCAATCTTGTTTAAGTCTTCTTGATTAATACCCATACCGTAATCCATAACCATTAAATTAAGATTTTCAGAATCAGCTTTTGTTTTTATAATAATAGGTTTTCCATTATCGGAGTATTTAACTGCATTATCTATCAATTCAGTCATAAGAATAGTAAAGAAATTTTCAGACATTTGGATTGAAGCATCTTCTAGTTCAATTTTGAAATCTTCGTATCTCATTTCATAATCGCTTTTTGAGGAAAGGACGTTATAGATTGATGTTTCAACTGAAGGTGTTCTGGCACTTCTTATTTCATCTAATTGCTCGATATTAATAGCTATTAGCTCGAGTTGAGAAAGAACAAGATAATGTTCAATAAGAGTTTGCAAACGCCTGCAAGAAACATAAATATCCGAAATAATATCTTTTGCTTCTTTTGGATCAGTGACATCAAAATGTTTCATCAGAAAATCGGAATTACCCAAAATTTGATTCAGAGGTGTTCTAAATTCGTGAGGCAAAGCCATACTTAGATTTTTATAAAGACCTCTGATTTTGTCTGCAAGCTGTTGATTGTTTTTAACAAGGTTAATAGTCCGGCTTGCAATATGAAGATTCATATTTTGTTCAAGTTCAATTATTCTGTTACTTAGCTCAAGATTGGTAATCTTATGAGAAAGATAGCTTGATATGATTATTAAAATGTCTTCAAATATTAAATCATCAGGGATTTTATTTGAATCGTATTCAGTTATTAATATTCCATAGATGTCTTTGTCGCTGATTAATGGAGCTAATTTATAATTCTTATCAGATATCTTCGAGGAAACAACTGAACAGGAAGCTAAAAGCATTCCAATTGAACCGTCATCAAGCAGATTTTGAAATTTATCATTCCAATACTCTTGAATTCTGCCTTCAATGAGATTATAATAATGAAAATCAAGTGTGTTTGGGATTTTCCTGAAAATTGCAACATCATCGATTTCGAAAAATTTTTTGAAAATACTAATAGCTTCAGAGCAGACAGTGTCGAAATTACTCCCAAAATTATAGCATAATGTCTTGAATGCTTCAATTATTTCAGATATATTTTTTTCAATTGCAGTATTTTGTTCCATTTTTCAATTTACAATTAGTATTTGAATTGATTGATTATAATTTTCAATAATTTTTGGATAAAGTTCCAATAAATCACCCTTATTCAATTTTAAGACTTCCCATATTTTTGGATTAGGTTTGAAAGTAGTTCCGTTATTTCTTAATCCAAGCTCAAGAAGGTCAGCAATATAATCAGCTAAAGCAACAGAAGTAGTAATCATACTATTTCCATTTTCAAAATCAAGATCTTGATAATGCTTTATTACAGAACGAAAAACAACAGGGAGTTGCCACTTGACTGCAATTTTTTCACCAATCTGAATATGATTAACTCCAAAATAATTCATCTCGGCTTTACTTAGCTCAATTTTTGAAGAAAAAGCATTTTCTATTACTTTGTCATATTCTTCATTAAAAAACTGGACAAAAAATAATTTGCCAATATCGTGGATTACTCCGGCAAGAAAGTAATTCTCTGTGTTTTTTTCACCACAGGTTACCCCAATTAATTTTGATATAACACCAACTGCAACTGAATGTTTCCAAAATTCCAAAAGGCTGAAATTTTTTGTTGCTTTTATATTTTTGAAGGTCGTAACAACCGAAAGAGCAACAACCAAATTCTTAATTTCATTGAATCCAAGGTGGAAAACTGCGTCTTTGATAGTTTCAACTTTTTTACTAACCCCATATAATGGAGAATTGACTGACTTCAAGATTTTTAGGGCTGCAGATTGGTCTCTTGAAATAATTTGAGCTACATCATTAACAGTTGAACGTGGATTTGAAATACATTCCAATAAATTCGAGTAAATTGTTGGTAATGTTGGAAATTCATCCAAATTTTCTAATATTTTATCAACATTTATCATTTTATAGACTTACCTTTCAATTTATGAATCGCAGCCATTTTCAGCAATTCTTCTTCGAACTCATTATCAGGAGACCAACCAATTTTCTCGACCATTATATTTAACGTGCTTTCTACTTCTTCGTCCGTAAGACCTTCGTTCTGACTATTCTCATCTATTTTTTTAATGGTAATATTAGTAATGTTTAATGTTTTGAGTAGTTTCAGGCTATTTGCAGAGATTACAGCATTAGCAGGTAACAAAATATGACCGAGAGCATTATGAATAGGCTCCGCAAGAACATCACCCTCATTAAGTTCATTTATATCAATGACTTTAATCATAGTCTAAAATAAAAATTCCTTTCCAATAAGCCATGATTTACTTATCGGCAGAAATAAATTAAATTTTAAACCGAAAAATCAGATTATACCCTGAGATTTAAAATTATTGATATCCTCCTCTGAATATCCAAGATTGATGAGTATTTCTTTTGTGTGTTCGGATAATTTTGGTGGCGGATTGATTATCTTTCCGGGCGTTTTATTGAATTTTGCCGTCATATTGAAAAGTTGAACCTCACCAACCCCATCAACAGTCACAGTGGAAAAAGTGTCTCGGTGCTTTATCTGTGCTGAATTAACAGCTTGATGAAGCTCAAGAATAGCACCTGAAGGAATATCATTTTTATTGAATAGCTCAACCCATTCATCAGTATTTCTGAGCGTGAGCTTTTCTTCGAGAAGAGGTGTAAGTTCATAACGGTTTGCTTTGCGAGTGTCTCGCTCCTTGAACCTTGGGTCTTCCTTCAAATGAGAAAGTTCGAGCAAATCAGCAAGCATTTCCCATTGTTCCTGCTTGTTAGCTGCAATGTTTATATAACCATCCTTTGTTTTGAAGACACCCGAAGGAGCAGCAGTGAAGTTATCATTACCCATTGGAACGGGATGTTGATTGCCAATCATTAAGTTTGCTACAACCCAACCCATCATAGGCATAATGGAATCGAGCAGAGCAACATCTATGAATTGTCCCTCACCTGTTTTTTCTCTGTAATAAAGGGCAGCCATAATTGAAAAGGCAGCATTAAGACCACCAACAGTATCACAGACAGGGAAGCCAACTCTTAATGGATGAAGCCTTTGATCGCCGTTGAGATCCATCAATCCGCTTAATCCTTGTATGATTTGATCATAAGCAGGTTTGAAAGCGTCAGGACCGGTCTGCCCAAATCCTGAAATAGCACAATAAATAATTTTTGGATTAATTTCGCTTAAGACCTGATAACCTAAACCAAGCCTATCCATAACTCCCGGACGGAAATTTTCGACAACGATATCGGACTTCTCAACGAGTTTTTTAAAAATTTCCCTTGCTTTTTCATCTTTCAAATTTAATGTCATTGATTTTTTATTGCCGTTTTGAGCTATGAAACTTGTGCCCATCAGCATTTTATTATATTCAGGGACGCAGCCAAGTTTTCTTGCAAGGTCACCATCTTTTGGATTTTCAATTTTTATTACTTCTGCACCAAGCCAAGCTAAGTGCAATGTTGCGAAAGGACCAGATAACACATTAGTTAAATCAAGAACTCTAATACCATCAAGAATATTCATAATCTTTATCTATATAATTAAACATAATTAAAATCAATATTTTAGACCACCGGTTTTATAAACCAGACCGGGAAGTTCTTTAACAAAAAAGCCGGAGGCATACTTTGAAACAGCAATAATTTTTTCAAGATTGATATCTTTACGGATATTATTTCGGTGAAGGGAATGAATAAAATCTTCTGTGCAAACATTACCTGCTGCGATTTTTGTAAAAGGACATCCGCCCAGACCACCGAAGGCTGTTTCGATATAAGTTACGCCATTTTCAATTGCAGTATATACATTAGCCATACCCAAACCATAGGTGTTATGGAAGTGACAGGCAAGATTAATTTTATCGCTCAATTCCAAAATAGAGCTAAATAAACGTTTTACCTGCTCGGGATAGGCGTGTCCGGCTGTATCAGCAAGGCTTATGTTCGTAATACCAGAATCAACATATCTTCTGACAATGTTTATTACCTTTTCTTCTGATATTCTTCCTTCGAAACCGCATCCAAAAGCAGACTGAACAGAAACTTGAACCATTTTACCTAAATTAGTTGATTCGATAGCCATTTTGATGATTCTTTCAAGGGCTTCATCGGTTGTCATTCCTGTATTTTTCTTAGAGTGAGTTTCGCTTGCGGAAACACCCATACAAATCATATCAGCATCAGCATTGACTGCTCTTTCCAAGCCTTTCTCGTTTAGAACTAAACAAGAAAGCAGAGTTTTTCTATTTTTCTTGGAATTTTTGAAGTATTCAAATAGCTCGTCAGTATCAGCCATCTGCGGGACTTTTGCAGGGTTAACAAATGAACCAAGTTGGAGAATATCAAGCCCTGAATCAATTAGCATTTCTGACCATTGTTCTTTGGTTACAGTTGGAACCGGCTCAGATTCCATCTGCAGACCGTCCCGCAATCCAACTTCGTGAATTTTAATTTCTTTCATAATCAATATCAAAAAAATACAAAATTATGAAATTTAGGAAGAATATTCGAGTTTAAAAGAGTATAAGTGTTTGGATTAAAAAAATTTAATCTAATTTTTTTCAAAATATTTTACTTTAGGCAAACCTTCAAAATGTTTGTCAAGAGTATAAATTTGCGGCAGAAAAGAAAATTTCAATTTTTTTAAAAAACAAGAATGTAAATTCTAATAAAATACAAAAAAAAGATGTTTGTTTAACTAAGGCTTTTTATAAATACCCAGATTAGATAAGTAAAAGAGATAGGATAATGAGTAAATTGTTTTAAAAATAATTTTATCAAAAAGTTAAAACTTCAAGAAGTTTTGTTTTTACTTCTTTCAATTGACCGTCTGATATTTCCCCAATTTTTTTAATCAGTCTTTCTTTGCTTATAGTTCTTATTTGGAAGGAAATTATTTCAGAATCACACTCTAAATTATTAAGACTGTCTTTATTTAATGGGACACAGCCAGCATATCCTTTAATAACCGAGCTTAAGGGACAGACAATACATATATCTAAATTATCATTCATTGCATTACCACTTATAACCACAACTGGTCTGATTCCTTTCTGCTCAGAGCCCATAGATGGATTAAGATTCGCTAAATAAATATCCTTCTGTTTCATTTATTAATCAACTCCAAAAAATCATTTAAACCTTCCTCAGATAAAGCAACTATATCCGGATCATTTTTTGCTCTTTTAAAAGACTGAATATATTCTTGCCTTTTCAATTCATAGATGTAATTTTTGACAGCGTTGCTAATCAATTTGCTTTTGGGTATTTTTAACTTTTTTGAGTAGTCATTTATCAAAGTTATTATGTCATTCGGAAGGGCGCTTGTAAAAGTTACTGTATTTTTCATTTTAAGTAATTAAAAATTATAGAAATTAATTAATACATAACTTTAAACGACTATTTAAAAATATCATTGTAAAAATTTAATTATAAATTATAAATAATATTAATATGTCAATTCATATAATAATAAAAAAGATTTAATTCAGTTAATACGTTTAATTCAAAGTTATAAACATATTTAAAATTTGCTTATTGATTATTCGTATAAACTTCTTATTAACAAATTTTTGTTTTTTATGGTAAAGATTAATTTTGAGCAAGTAAAAGATTACCAACTTTATAGTATAATTTATCAAATTCATAATATAAAGGACAAGCTCTCTTTTTTTGAAAAGAAGTATAATAAAAATTTCCAAGAATTCGAAGAAGAAATAAAATCTAACTCTGAAGAAAATTTTGAAAAATGGGATGACTATATTCAATGGAAAGCATATATAAAATCATATCAAAAACTAAATTCCGAAAGAGAGGACATACTTAATGGAAATTATCAGTTCTCTTGAAAACAAATTTATTAGTGCGAATGAAATTATTAATTTGATCTGGACCCCATTTAGTAGACAAAAATAAAAGAATTAAATTTACTTGTTGAAAAACTCATTATAAACCTCGTTAGGTGTCCGGTAATTATTACTTGAATGCAATCTTTTGCTGTTATAATACATTTCTATGTACTT
>JAOABA010000046.1 GCA_026418625.1 Candidatus Kapaibacterium sp. | reverse complement strand
TGTATATATCGCTACATCCTGCTGCAATACTTATAAGATTGCTCCCAGAGGATGTTGTATTGATTCTTGAAGGATGATAAACCCTTAAGTTTTGTATTGAAACATTACTTGCTTCTATACTAATGACTGGATTTCCATAATTTGTGCTTGTCTCAACACCTCCTATTCGCGCTGTTTCAAGCTCAAGCAAACCGTCGCTACCATAATCAATTTCAGGACCAGTTAATGTGAGTGAATTGAATTTAATTGAACTTGTTTTTCTAATTCGAATATTCTCACGGAAAGCACCCCATTGACTATTTGGCATTAAGCGGATGATATAATCATCTGTTGCAGTCGTGCATTTAGATACTGCATAAGTAATTGTCTTGAAAGGTGTAGATTCGCTTCTACCATTATTGGCATTATTTCCTCCAGTTGAGACGTAATACTCTATTACTGCTCCATTAGATGTGTATGCGATGAAAGAGAAAAAAAGAACGAACATAATTCGTAACCAAAATGCGTTTTTCATAGTTAACCTCAATAAAATTGACATTAATTTATTTTTAAAAAAGGATATTTCAGTACTTGAAATCTTATTTTCGTTTTCTAAATAGTGATTGTTGAAGGGAGAATAAAGAGAGTTTGACCCTTTTGAGAGGGCTATTTTAATGTCGCTTTCGTCTATTTTACGGATGTCATTCATAATAAAAATACATATCAATTCTCAGTAGAATATCCGTATTTCTACTTATTAACATCCGTGTCAAGTGGTATTATCGGGATAATAATAGAAAACTTTAGAATATTTTTCTTTTGGAATATAGATTTATTGAGCTTTAACAAAAAATTTGGTAATTAATAATTTTGTATTTTTTAAATTTATCTAAGAAAAATTCAAGCAATTAAAAATTTTATTAACCGTTTTTTCACTTTTGTTTTTGTTTTTTGAGGTATAACAAATGATGATATCATTATACAAGAAATTCTTAAAATTAATTTATAATACTCTAATAATATTACTTGTTGGTTTTTTGAACATAAATGCAGCTACGGATTCCACTTCAATTGGTGCTGGATATACTTTGCTTAGTTGGTATAAACTTGGAACAAAGGCAAATGTCTCAGCAAATGTCACAAAATGGGATATAGCTCTTTCGACAGCCCTCGATGCTTCCATTAGAATTAATGATGCTTCAACGGTTAAATTATGGTATGTTGTAGGTAGCGATGCCACCAGTTTCGATGAACCCGGAACTCTCGACACAAACGGACTTTCAACTGATTTAGAAGGTGTCAAATTTAAACAATATTACAATTCTCCAAAAACTTGGGCTATTGGTGCCTTTAATATGGATAGAAATGGATTTGCTCAAGGTGGTGACTTCGGTTGGGGTCAATATAATCAAGCCATTCATCAATTAACTGGAAAGTCTCTTTTTATTATAGCTTTGCCAAATGGTGAATACAAAAAGATTTTTATTGTAAAATGGGCAAATTGGATATATACCATAAAATATGCTAACCTTGATGGCTCGGATTTAAAATCAGTGGAAATCAACTCGAAAAATTATGATGGTAAGTTATTTGTTTATTATTCAATAGTATCAGACGAAATTCTTGACTTAGAGCCAAAATCCACTGAATGGGATATTGTTTTCGGAAAATATACTGATGTTGCAAGAATGGGTCAAGTTGTTTATGATAATTACCCTGTAACAGGTGCAAGAATTAATCCAAGAGTTAAAGTAGCAAAAGTAACAGGTGTTAAAAATAATGAGGCTCAACAGCCCTTTTTAAATCAATTCACTAACACAACTAATGCTATAGGATACCTTTGGAAAATATTCAACCAAAATACATTCCAATGGATCATACCTGATACGATAACCTATTTTGTTATTTCAGAAGATGATGGCTATCTTTATAAACTTTGGTTTACAGGCTTTGTGAGTTCATCAGGAAATATTTATTTCAACACTGAAAGATTGCCTTTATCAGTAATTGATGATGCCTCTGGAAATAATTCATCTTTCGCTATCTTCCCAAATGTTATTTCAAATGGTGATCAATTAAATATTTTCATTTCAAATTTGATTGAATATCAGAAATTTGATCTGGATATAGTTGATATAACTGGTTCAAAAGTTTATTCTCAAATTTTTAATATTGGAAATAACAATGAGATTTTTGCTATCAATAATTTAAATCTTAACTCCGGCTTTTACTTTGTAAGATTAAATATTGGCGGTAAGATATTCAATCAGAAATTAATTGTAAATTAATACTGTCCGTCTTAATTTAATTAAAGCAGGAGGATTAAATTCCCTCCTGCTTTTTTATGAAGTGTATTAAATCAAAAAAGATGAAAAGAATTGCTAAATACTTAATAATATTTATTATAATATTAAAGGGTTATTATTCAGCCTTTTCATACAATATTTATGTCCTTGATAATAGCAATAAAACCCCACTTCAAAATGCAACGGTGAAAATAACTTGTATTGATAATGATTGTAAGGATTCATCTTTAACATTGAAAACTAATAAATTTGGTCTTGTAAAAAATCCATTACAAAAAAAATCTATTATAAAAATTACCTTTGTTGGATATGAAACTATAGAAGATACAATTGAAAGCTCTTCAAAAGAGCTAAAATATTATATGACTCCCATATCCATTATGCTTAATGAAGTTGTAACCACCGGTCAATTCATACCAACAACAGCACAACAATCTGTTTTTCCAGTGAATGTACTTAATAAGGAAAGAATATCAAGTCAAGCTGCTGTCAATCTTCGTGATGTCCTCGCCACAGAGATGAATATGAGAATTGGTGTTGATAACATACTTGGAAGTAACATAAGTATTGACGGGATTTCGGGACAGAATGTTAAAATTATGATTGACGGTGTCCCAGTAACAGGGCGTTTAAACGGAAATATTGACTTGAATCAGTTGAATTTGAATAATGCCGAAAGAATTGAAATAATCGAAGGTCCTATGTCGGCTATATATGGCACTGATGCACTCGGGGGAGTAATTAATATCATTTCAAAAGACATAAAAAATCAATTTACCACATCTGTCAACTCATATTACGAATCGGTGGGTGTTGCAAATTTTGATGCTGATATTACTGCAAAAATCAGTGATTATAGGTTCCTTTTAAACGGTGGAAGGTATTTCTTTGCAGGCTTTTCAAATTCTGATAAGAAGCGATTTAAGGACTGGAAACCGAAGGAACAGTATTTTGCTAACTTTTCGGTAGCTAAAAATTTCGGTGATATTGAACTAAGATATTCAGGTAACTTTTTTTATGAATTCATTTTAAATCGAGGTGAACCGAGACTACCTTACGGCGAATCAGCTTTCGATGATAAATATTTTACTAACAGATTAGGTAATTCTATTTTTCTCAAGGGTAAGATTGGTGAAAACAAGTATATAGATTTTATAGCAAATTATTCGAATTTCAAAAGAAGAAAGAACACTTTCTTCAAAAATTTGATTACTTTTGAAGAAGTTATAACTTCTGCCTCCACAGCACAGGATCCCTCAGCTTTTAATTCAATTTGATTAAGAGGGACATTTAGCCGTGTTGCCGCTATCAAAGAATTAAGCTATCAAGTTGGTTTCGATATTAATCTTGAAGATGCAGGTGGAAAAAGAATAGAAAACCTGACTCAGAACATTGGCGATTATGCAGCTTTTTTGAGTTTTCAGTATAAACCAATTGATAATATAATAATTCAACCTGCTATGAGGTTGATTTGCAACACAAGATATGATGCACCGATTATCCCGTCATTAAATTTAAAATGGAATATTAATGAGCAACTAATTCTAAGATTATCCTATGCTCGTGGGTTTAGGTCGCCAAGCCTTAAAGAGTTATTTTTCAATTTTGTTGATATAAATCATAATATTCGAGGAAGATCTGATCTTAAAGCTGAAAAGTCACATAGTATAAATGCTATTTTTACTTATCAAATTCAATCTGACGATTTTTTAATGAAATTCGAGCCAAGGTTTTTCTTTAACAATATTGATGATTTAATAACATTAGCTGCAGTAAGGAAAGATGAATTTTCTTATCTTAACATCGGACAATACAAAACTCTTGGTGGAGATTTTAATTTTAGCTTCTTTAGTTCAAATCTTACGCTCAATTCTGGCGTTTCTTACATTGGTAGATATAACAAACCAGAAGATTATTTAATGCCAGAAGAGGATTTCAGCTTTTCCCCAGAATTTAAGACAAATATTATATATGATTTGAAATCTCTCGATGTTAAATTATCGTTATTTTATAAATATACTGGAAAGCAACCGGGTTTCACTCTGAATGCCGATAGAAAACCACTGAAATATTTCATTGATGATTATCATACCCTTGATTTCACTCTATCTTATAATTTCAAATTGGAATTTTTCCAAAATTTAAGTTTCAATTTTTTAACGGGGGGCAAAAATTTGCTGAACGTAACAAATATTAACCAATCAGCTCCATCAATCGAAGGTTTCCACAGTTCAGGTTCAACAATACTTCCAATTGCTTGGGGACGAACTTTTTTTGCTTCTCTAAAAATTATTTTTGAATAAAAAATATGATTTGTTAAATTCTCATTAGAAAATCAATAAAAAAATTGCAAAATTTGTAAGATTTTTTTTTGAAATTTGAAAAAAAATTAACTATTTGCATTTTGACTTTTCTTCGGGGGGAGAAATGTTTTTTCTTTTGATTAATGTTTCCTTATGACTAAGCGAAAAATAAATATTCGTAAAATCCTTGTTCCGGGCGATGGGCTTACCATCGTTATAATCATTGTCGGATTGCTCATTGCAATTTTCTTACCAGAGCTTGCAATCAGGTTGATTGGTGTTTCGGTATCAATTCTTGGTGCAGTAGCTCTATTTCTAATGATTTCACAAAGGCTAAAGGATTACGTTGGTTCAATCTATACCCCAAGTTCCAAACCAGCTTTCACAGTTTCTGAAATAAGAGATAAAGATTCTGTAAGACAGGTTTTCGAAAATTTTGAATCTACTTTTGCAAATGACGACCCTATCAAGTCCGATGAGATGAACCAGAAAGAATTCGAACGTGCCGAAGAAGGTTTTAAAATCAAGAAAAAGGATGAAGAAAAGAAGGAACAAATAAAAACGCAGGAAGAAATCAAAATTCAGAAACCAGTTAAAGCTGAAATTCCTGAAGATACAGTTTTTGGTGATGAAGTCTCGGAATTTAAAATAAAATCTAAATCAGCGAAACCAGAGGAACAAAAAACTGAGCCCACGCAAGAACAGAAAACTGATTCTCAAATCGTTCCCGGTTTTTCTCCGCTTGATATTGATTTAAGTAAAGAATCCGAAAAGAAAGCTGATGAAAAGCCAATTCAACCAAAACAAAAAGTCGAATCAACTCAAACGAAAGAAATCACAGAAGAACCTCAAATAACAATTAAAACAAAAACTGAACCCCCAATAGAGACAGCTAAACCTTCAGTTCAAAGTACTTACGATAAACCCATTACACAAAACTTCAAGCAGGTAAATGTTGATGTTACTTTATCTGCATTAGTTGATAACGAAAGGGTAGCCGGTTACGAACCAAAGAAAGAATTTGAGTTTTTCCTTCTTAGGGTTCTCAAGGTTGTTCGGTCTGTAACAAATACAAGGACAGCAGCCTTTTTCCTTGTCAATCACGAAAAAAAGCAATTGATCCTTGAATCTATTGATTCTGATATACCTGATGCTTTGACTACCAGAAGAAAAATCCCATTGAAAAATGATGTCATTAGCCAGATTGTCCTTAATGTAAAGCCAGAAATTTTAACAGAAATAAATACTTCAGCTGTAACTGATTTGATACCATATTATTCAAGAACTGTTCCTGTAAATTCGTTTATTGGGGTTCCTGTGTTTTATAAAAATGCAGTTATTGGTATTTTATGTGCCGATTCAACCATTATAGAAGCTTATGATGCTTTCACAGTTGGTTTTATGGGTCATTTCACGAAATTAATAAGTGCATTAGTCGAAAGTTATACTGAAAAATACGAGTTGATGCAAGCTTCAAAAGCATTAGGAGCGATAAGCCTTTTCAGGCACTATACTTCACTCAAAGCCCCTTCAATGCAAAGCTTAATAGACTCAATAATTGAATCAGCTACAAAGATTTTTGATTTTACTACTATTGGTGTTGTCATTTATGATGAGAAAGTTAATAACTGGTGTTTAAAGGGTTACAAAACAAAAGTTGAAGGTAAAGAGCTTAAAATAGGCACTCCAGTTGATTTAAAGAATTCTCTTGTAGGTAAAATTGTTTTAACTGGCAAAACCGTTAATGAATCGAATTTAACTGATAATGTAGTCCGTGTTCATCCCGAAGAAGGCAAGTTATTAGGAGGCTTCTTTGCAGGTGTCCCGCTAAAATCAATAACTGACATATATGGTGCCTTGTTTATTGAAGGTTTTGAAAAAAGCGGTATCACGGCTTATGATATTAGCGTCCTCGAAACAATGGCAGAAAATGCTGGTGTTAGCATAGAACACGTAATGATGATGGAAGTCCTGCAGTCCAGTGCCTTATTCGACAACACAACTGGTATAATGAACACAAATGCTTTTAACCAGAGGATTGTTGAAGAAATTGCCAAATCGAAGGATATGAAAACAAATCTCACACTGTGTTTGTTTAAGATTGATAAATATTCTTCGTTTGACCCTTCATCCTATCAGGAAAGAAATGAGCAAATATTTCAACACGTAATGAAAATAGCAAAACAAAGCTTAAAACCATACTATATACTTGGAAAATCGAGAGGTGGCAATTATGGAGTTCTTCTGCCGGGGTTAAATTTGCTCGAAGCAAATAAATGGGCTGAAAAACTCCGTAAAGATGTGGCAAGAACTTTTCTTGAAGTTGATTCAAAGAAGTTCAATGTTACTATTAGCCTTGGAATAGCTCAGGCTGACTCAAAAGACAATATTGAAAGTTTGCTGAATAATGCAGAAAAAGCCCTGAAAATTTCATCGGCAAAGACAAACTCAATTAGCCTTTTCGAATAATTTATCTAACAAACAAGAATTTCTTGCTGATGTAAGAATTTTCGACTTTTAATACAAAGAAATAAAGTCCTGAAGGATGATTATCTAAATCCAAAATAATTTCTGACGTTTTTCCAGAATTTTTTGCTGATTTTAAATCTTTTTGAATAATTATTTCTCCAAGATAATTATATACATTCAAAAAATCAGATAGCGATGAATTTGAATTGTATTCTAAATTTACTATTTCTATTTTAATTTCATTAGTTGTTGGTTTCTGAATAATATTAAAATCAACATTTTTAAGCCATTCAATTTGACCGAGTTCGAACACACAAGCATCAACCGTCAAGCTACCATTATCTTTATCAACACTGATTGACTCATCTTCCCACTTAAATTCTTCAATAATTAAAGGGGTTGTGTGTTGCCTTCCAAAAAGGACATTTCCATTCAAGACTGCAAGCGTAGTCATTGAATCAATTATATTGAAAATTCTTCCACTTATTTTTAATTTCCTGTCTCCATTTGAAACATAGCTTTGAACTACATTTTTGCTTTTACTCACCTCTGGTTCATAAGCAGAATTGTCAAAAGATATTAAACCGCTGAAATTAATATAAACTGAGTCATAGATTTCGCATATCAGTCTTCCTTTAAGTGGAATTTGGAAATCTCTTGTTCCGATAATTGCAGCAGTATCTGGCAAAGTAACGAAAGAATTATTAATTAAGCCTTCACCAGATAGAGGTATCAAATACTCAGTCTGGCATTGGTTTTCAATCATCATAACCAAAGTATCTCTTATCAAACCAATTATTGTTGGTTTAAATTCAATTTCAATATCTATGTCACTATTTGATGCAAGATAATATGGAAAATTGATAATATTTTTGACCTTAAAGTCATTTCTAGCTTTAAGGGACATACCTAAAATTTTTTCTGTCTGAAATCCAAAATTTCTAATTTTCACTTTGTAATTTTTTGGAGTCATCAAACAAGCAACTTCTTGGGGATTAGACTGGATAGAAATTTCAGGCTTTTTAATAACTCTTATTGTCAGGCTATCTTCGCCAATTCCGCAGGAGTTATAAAAACCACGCAGTAAAATCTTTGTGTCTCTCCTTGCTTTATAATTAAAGGTTCTGCCCGTTCCAATAACTTTTCCGCTGTCATCAATCCATTCATATTTATCAGCACCAAATCCCCGCAAAAGAACATCACTATCCTGACATACGAGTGTATCTTTAAAATTTGAATAAGTATTTTTATCATAGAAACAATTCGTGCAGGAAGATGTCTGGAAATAAATCCCCATTACTGCCCAAGAATAGCAATCACCATAAGCACTTACACCGAATAATGATGATTTCTGATTTTTCTTTATATTTATTGGTATAATTTCGGAATTCCAGAATTTCGGTTCGTATTTATGAATTTCTCCATTGACTATCATTGTATAAGAAGGGTCAGCTCCTTGAATATCCGAAATTATAACCAAACCCCAAGCAGAATCTGCGTTGTCACAAGCGTTAAAACCATCTAAAACTTGTGTAGTGTCAGTAAAAAATGTGCCATCTCCCTTTGTAATTAGCCCATCTCGTATGTAAAGATGCCCTTCACTTTTGGAATTTAAGTCCCTATAAATTATTAAAAGAGTTAAACCATCAGTTTCATATTGTGATGTCTCCACAGCAATGCTATACAAACCATTTCCAACAATTGCATCAGTTATATCAGCTCTATAACCAATAGTGCCTGTTTCAACCCAGCACTTAGGACCGGCTTCGCCTGTAATTTTAGCCTTAAAGTTTTTTACATTGTTGCCATAAACAACTGAAACATTTGGTTGCTCAATTTTTTTCTTGTATGATACGGTCCACCATAGATAAACATTATCAACAATAAAACAGGAATCGGGGAATTCAGTGATTTCAAATAAAACAGGCATAGTATTGCCTGAATAGTTGGAATGTCTGTAAGTTATTTCAATGCTTTTATGAATGACTTTCAATCCACAGGCACTTCTTGATATTACATTATTTTTCAGTTCAGCAAAGGAAAAACTTGTAAGCTGAAAAAATAAAATTAATATCAGAATTTTCTTCATATTGCAAGCTAAAAAATTAAAAGCTGCCTGAAATAGATTACTTAATAAAATTTAGGATTTTCACCTGAAAACCGTCAGGTGAAATCAATCTAATAAAATATGTCCCTGCAACATATTGACTTAAATTCAAATTGAATCTCTTGTCTTCTAAAACCTCATCGCTCTTGTTCCAACTTATAGTTTCGACAACAACACCATTTATATTAAAAATTGATAAATAATAATTGCCTTTGAGTTCAGATTTTATTTCTGCGATAATATCATTATCAAAATTATTATTCACAATGTTTAACTTAGTCAAAATGTATGGTTTAACCCTTGCAATATCAGGTTGGCAAACTCCTCTAATCTCCAAACTTCCGTCTTGGGTTTGGGTTGACATTAGCTGATTTTTCCAATTGAATTCTTCAATTTTAATAGGTGTTTTTATTCCATCACCTAAGCAGACAAGACCAATCAATTCTGCAATTACGGTATTATTTAAAGATAAATTTTGTGCAATGCCTTCAATCTTCAATCTTCTGATATTGCCTGTAATATCACTTGAAACTATATAAGGATTGTTTTCATTCAAGGCATAATAGCTTTGATCAAAACTAAGTGTCAGTTCAAAAGGCAAAGCCGGTGGCAAATTGAAATCATAAAGTTTTCTTGAATATATTGGAATTTTGAAGTTTGCGGTTCCAACATCCGCTACAGTATCCGGCACAAAGACAAGAGTATTTGTTACACTTGTGCCCCGTAATTGAATTATTTTTTCGATTTTACAGGGGTTATCAATTTCTATCAGGATACTATCAGCAAATGAATTTAATGTTATTGGTTTAAAGTAAACTTTTAATGATGTTTGGTCTGAACTTTTTATGGTTTTTGGATATGTTAAACCTTCCTCTAATTCAAAAGCAGATTGAGAGTTTAGAATTCTAATGTTTTTTATTGTAAAGTCATATTTACCTTTGTTTTTGATTATTAACTCTTTAAAATTAACCGAATTACCGGGAACTGAGTCAAAATCAATCAAGTCTTCAGCTTCAAGAGTCAAATCATATCTTAAAATATTGAAGGTTATTGAGTTAGAACACCCGTTATTATCAATAACACGTAATGAATAGCTTCCTTCTTTTGCAATTTTTATTGAGCTTGTATTTTCGCCAGTTGACCAGAGATATGTAGCATAAATTTCTTTAGTTGAAATTGTTGTTTCCTCGCCTACGCAGATTAGAGTATCTCCTATAAGTTCAATATCTGGTATTTTATTGAAAACTAAATCAATAAATGTTTCACCCGAACAGTTATTTGAGTCCACAACTGACACACTGTATCTGCCTGATTTGTGAACCTTAATATTTGGACTTGTCTCCCCTGTTGACCAAAGGTATGCTAAATATGATTTTGTTAGCCCTAAAGTTGCAGTATCTCCATCGCAATTACTATTACCGGAAACAGTAATAATCGGTATTGGAATCGGACTAACAACAATATCTATCGAATCAGACGATTTGCAACCTTCGGGTGAAGTTAGTGTAAGGAAATACCTTCCGGTAGTTTTAACAATAATCTGGCGTGTTTTCTCTCCTGTTGACCAATTATACTGATAGCCTGTTCCGGTTATGCTTGATGATAAAATCGCTGAATCACCCAAACAAAACTTAGTTTTTCCCTGAACATTAATCTTTACTTTAGGATTTTGATTGGCGATAATTTTAATCGAAGCAGTGTCAGAGCATCCGAATTCATTGGTAACAATTAAAGAATAATCCCCAGACCTCTTTACTGTAATTTTTTGGCTTGTTTCGTCAGTTGACCATTTATAAAAATAATCTTTTCCTTGAGTCGCTTCAAGAACAACGCTATCCCCTTCACAGAAGATAATATTACCAATTGGGTTTATTTTGGCTATTGGTTTTGGATTAACCTGAATATAAACACTATCAAAGTAATTATTGCCAGAAACAGTTATTATTAGTTGATAAACACCTGATAAATTTGGTTTTGCATTTGGGATAACGATTCGTCTTTGATTGGAATTAAAATTATTTGGTCCTGTCCATCTGTAAGTGGCTCCTTGAGTATCCTTTGCTTCAAATTCTAAAGTCTGACCTTCGCAGATGGGTGAATTTGTAAAAATATCTGTGTCAACTGAAAAATAGCTTTGTATGAAAGTAGGAAGACCAAGCTGAGCTTTACGTCCCATAAGATTCACGCCTAAATCAGAATAACCACAGGCTGCACCGGTTGCATTCGGGTTGTTAATTACTGCAAGCCACGACTCATCTTTACGCGAAACATAAATTTTCCAATCCGGACCAAGCTGCAAAGCACCATAATAACTTGCAGGATTACCGATAGCTACTGCAGAAGCAGCTATTCTATCTCTCGAGCCGGCTCTCAAGTTCAATTGAAATACCTGAGTAAAATTAATAAAACTTGTAGAAACATAAAGTTTAGAGACATCCTGAGAGAATTCTATTCCATAAGCATTAATATACTTTGTATCGGTAATTGAAATTGGGTTTGACAAAGTTCCATTGGCATTATTGAAGTCAAAAATTTCAATTTTGCTGTCCTTGCAAATAGCAAGGGCAATTTTTTTCCCATCAGGTGAAGCCTTCATATAACCGATTGAGTTAAAAATATCGTCCGCCGCTTTTCCGTGAACACTTCCAATAGCTTGAATTATCGGTGCATTCAAACCATTTCTTGTAAGTAAATAAACTCTGAATCTATTAGATAGAAATTCGTGAGTAATAACCCAGATATCAATATTATTTCTATGAACAACCGCAGTAATTTTTTCCGCTGCAGGTGAAAATAAAAGAATATTTTTCTCTTTTGGCATTATATCACCAAAACCGTTATTTAAGGACATATCAACTATAGAATATCTACAACCATTACCTCCACCGATGGCATCAACCGTAAAAACATAATATATCCCTTTTCTTTCAGGTTGTGGGACAATTACAGCAGATTGAGTTGCAGAGAAATTCCCCATTAGTCCGCCGCCGTTTGGCATAAGGTAATGCCGTCGATCCCAAATATTATTGCCATCAGTATAGAATAGCAAGTTCCCATCACTATCTGATATTGTGGCAACACCTTCGAGTTGATTAAAAGTAGAAGCAGCATTAGTCAAGGCTCTCGGATTCTTTCCGTCAGGCAAGAAAGTAATTCCCGCCCTTTCTCCAAAATACCAGTTATATGTCTCCTTTTGGGAATAAAGATTTGTTTGTAAAACAAATATGAAAAAGAAAAATAATATATATTTAGTAAAGATTTTTATCATCAATCATTTTTGAATAATTAATAAATCATCAATCATTTTATCTTCATTTCCAACTTTTATGAAATATACTCCACTGCCAATGTCCAAATGATATTTTCTTATTACTTCCTCCGTCTGGTTTTCAAATATAGTAATATTGTCTTTAAAAACAAGCCTACCCTCTGTATCATAAATTTCAATATGATTAGAGCCTTTTTGAAAATTTTTCAAAGATAAATTAATATAACCATTGCTTGGAATAGGATACATTTTTAAAGTGGGTTGGTAAGCAATAATTAGTTGATTTAAATCAAACTGACAAACACCTTTCAATGTTAAACTTCCGTCCTTTTTTTCAATTATAGCATCATCAGAAAGTTGAAAATCTTGAATTTCTAACTTGTTTTCTCTTGATGACCCTAATAAAACCAAACCAACAATTTCAGCAATTACTTGTTCAGATTTATCTAATTCAATTTTATCAGATATTATCGTAAGATGCCTTTTGTTGTCAATAATTCTGTTTTCTGAAATGAATGCTCCCTTTATATCCTTTATTTCTAATAACTTACTGTCAAAAACAATCGTGGAAGTAAAAGAATATTGACCTTTTGGCTTTTTACGATTAAATAGCTCCAGTTTTAGCGGAATTGAAATAATTTCTCCAACATAAGCAGATGTGTCAGGCAAACTTACTAAAATATGAGGTACTTCAGGATTATAGTAATCATAAATTACGTTAGGTAGCCCGAGCCTACTCAGTTTATTATTCAGAAAAACTCCTTTTGGATTATAACCACAGTTCAAGCCCGATTCATTTGGTTTTTCTATTACTCCAAGATATAAACTTTTATTAATTGCTAAGTAGATTTTGTTGTCAGGTCCAAGCTGAAGAGTTCCTAAAACGTTGATAGCATCAACATCGGCAATAAGCACAGCAGAGTTTATAATATCCTGAGCATTTCCTGAACTTAAATCATATTGATAGAGCCTTACGAAAGAATCAAAACTTGTAGTATAGAGCTTTTTCATATCCGGAGAAAACTCGCAACCATAAGCATTTAATGACTCATTCGTTGGAATGGTGATAGGATTATAAATTTCACCTGTCTCGTTGTTGAAATCAAATAGTTCAAAGGTAAATTTTGAAAAGACCCCACAAACTATCTTTTTTCCGTCAGGTGAAATTTTAAGTGACCCCATATTAATCGTTCTGTTTCCTGTGTAGCTCAAACCGATTGAGCTAAAAACAGGAGTTTTTTCAAGACCGTTATTTGTGAGTAAAAAAGCAGCAAACCTGTTTGTATAAAGTTCGTGAGTAATAATCCAGAAATCTCTGCCATTCTTATGACGAGTTGCATTGATTTTCTCAGCTACGGGTGTAAAAACAGGTATATTTTTTTCGATTACCTCACCATTTCCATTATCAAGACTGATATCAACAATAGAATACTGAAGCCCTATCTTTTCATCTTCTGAATTAATAGTAAAAACATAATAAAGACTTTGGTCGCTTGGTTTGGGCAAAATAATAACTGATTGAGTTGAATAAATGCTCCCTGAAAGTCCATCGCCGTTTTTCAATATCTGATGATTTCTATTCCAGATTGTTTCACCATTGGTGTAGAATAGAAGATTCCCCTCAAAATCAGATATTGTGCAGCAACCTTCAGGTGCAATCATAGCACCATCAGTTAAGACAAAAGGTGAGTTACTTGAGTTATCAAATTTTAAACCTGCCCCCTCTCCAAAATACCATATATGAGCTTCCTTTTGTGAAAAAGCTAAAGTAAAAGAAAGAAAAAATATTATTAAATATCTAAACATAACAAATAAAATTAACACTTTAATTTTATTTATGTTACAAAATTTTTTGTTGATTGATTTCAGATAATAAAATACCAAATCCCATACTACAGTGAAAATAAACAAATATTGATTTCTATCGTTTTTTATTACTCCAAAATTGAAATTTTCAAACAACTAAATGAACGCAAAGAAATTTATTTATATACTATTGTTGTTATTGTCATATTCGCTTGTCTATTCTGAGACTGCAGCAAAATATAAAATCTATGGCACTGTCCGGGATTCTTCCACCGGTGAGGTAATGGGCTTTGTTACTGTAAAGATAAAAAATGTCCAGACAGGAACATTTTCAAATTCACGTGGGTATTATGAATTAAATTTAAATCCGGGGACTTACCATTTAAACTTTTCCTTTGTTGGTTTTAAGAGTGAAAATAAAGAAATACAAATTTTAGATAAGAACGTCAATTTAGATGTTTACCTTAATCCTTCATCGGTAGAAATGCCTCAAATTGAGGTCATCGCAGAAGATCCGGGCGCTCAGCTAATGAGAAAAGTAATTAAAAGAAAGCAAGATAAACAGGATTCTTTAAGAACATACTCATACAGCTTATATACCAAATTTGTTGCATCAACCGATACATTGACAGCCGGAAGAACCGACCGTCCTGCTGATACAACAATTGTATCTATTTTCGAATCTTACTCTTTAGGATATTTCAAGAAGCCAGATTTATATTACAATGAAATCGTTCAACGAAGACAAAGCGCTAATGTCCCGCCACAAGCTAATTATGTTGCATTGGGAACAAACCTTAATGCCTACGATGATTATGTCAATATTTTGAACGAGGAAATTGCCACACCGTTTCATCCAGATGCTCCAGATTTTTATGAATTTACATTAATTGGTGAATTAGAAGATGAAGGTAAAAAAATTGAAAAAATAAGAGCAGAACCAAAATCAAATTTTAGGAAATTATTCGATGGTTACGTTTTTATTGATGCTGAAAATTTGGGTCCGGTTCTTGTTGATTTAGTGCCTAACAAAGCCGTAAAATTGCCATTCGATGCAAAACTAAGCTTATACCAGACTTTCGAAGATGTAGGTGGCGGCTTTTTTCTTCCAAAAGGTCTTAGATTATTTTCCTCACTTCAAGCTGATTTATTTTGGATTTTTTCCCCAAGGTTGGATATTCGAATTGAAACATCAGCTTTCGATTATAAAGTTAATATCCCTCTCGATAATTCTCTTTTTTCGAGACGCAGAGTTGAAATAAGCGATTTTGCAAGTAAGATTGATAGTGCTTTCTGGAAAGAAAACATTATTATTCCTTTGAGAGAGGAAGAATTTCAAGCTTATCAAGCTATTCAATCATTGAGAGACAATCCTGATTCACTCGAAGGAACAAATATTCTTGAAAAAGTATTTGGACCTGTAATCAATTTATTAGCTCAATTCAATCGCCCACCATTCACCGGATTAGAAGATATAATAAGATATAATCGTGTTAATGGTTTAACTTTAGGAGCTGGATTGAAATTTAGACCATTTGACCAAAGCGAGATTAATTTATATACAGCTTATCCTTTTTCATCAAAAATCCCCATATTAGAAGCCAGCTTTAGATATTTTTTGGATAAAAACGAACTATATTCATTTAATTTGTCGGGTTATAAAACGCTTTCTCGAATTGATAACCCCTATATAGTCAAATATCCCGCAATAACAATCCTTTCCTTACTATCAAAAAATGATTACGGTGATTATTACTACAGGAATGGGTTTGAGCTATCAGCAACTACAACTTGGGGACAGTTGAGATTCCTTAGAAGAGATATTTTTGTCCGACCATCGAGCTTCAGCCTCTTTTTTAGAAACGAAGAACATAGAACTGCTTTTACAAATACTAATTTTGCTTTTTTTAATTCAAGTAGTTTTTTCAGGGCTAACCCTCAAATAATAGAAGGAACAAATAGATCCTTTGGATTTGAGTTAAATCTAAATTTTCATCCATACAGAAGATTAACCAATCTTGGCTTCCATATTCACACCGAAATTTCTAAACCTGAAATTCTTGGTAGTGATTTTAACTTTACTAAAATTTATTCATCATTCAACATCAGAACCCGCACCTTACCTTTATGGAGGCTTGATATGAGATTGTCAGGGGGTTTGATAAATGGAGAAGCTCCTCCACAGAAATTTTTCAGTCTCGAATCAGCAGTCTCAAATTTTGCAACTGAGAGTGCTTTTCGAGGGATGTTTGTCAAGGAATTCTACGGTGACAAGTATGTTGCATTGTCAATGGAACATAATTTCGGAGAAATTATTCCCGGTGTATTCAGAATTCCTAATATAGCCTCTTTCGGAATTGAATTCATAACTCTTGGAAATATTGGTTGGACAGGTTTCTCGGAAAATACAAAGAACTATCTTGCTAATAAAAATATAAATTTACCAAATTCAACATCTCAAACACCTGACGGACTCTACTACGAAGCAGGTATAGCTTTAAACCGCATACTTTTATTCTTCAGGTTTGATTTAGTAGCCAGATTCTCGCAAAGAACCAGCCCAAAAATAATGTTTTCAATTAGTGGAGCCCAGTGGTAATTAATTTTCAGTTTAATTCAAATTCTTATTCAAAAAATATTTGAGTTGAATTTTGGTTCTTTAACATTCTCTGACTAAATTTTCTCGCAGAGACCGCAGAGAAAGATCAGAGTTCGCAGAGTTTATCAAGAACCACTAATTTATATTACAAAATCACAAATTTTAAATTCTAATTAATTAATGGAAATGAAAGCATAAACGAATGTCTTGCTGAGCCGAAGGTGAAGCATCCATTTTAAATCATAATGGACTCTTCCAAACTTCGTTTGTCAGAGTGACAGTCGAATAAAATACTTTATCTATTAAGTTATATTTTATTGAATAATTGTGATAAATGGCTCTGCGTCCTTTGCAGATAGTCTAATTTTGTAATATACAAGGAGCTATTCTCTGCGTCCTCTGCGTGAAATTTTTTTTCTCGCAGAGCTCGCAAAGTAAGAAAGAGAGTTCGCAGAGTTTATTAGGAATTTTGTATTTAATTTTTCAAATCAAATTAAAAATCTAAGATTTATAACCAATCACCCCATTTAATAAAGCATCAGCAGATTTAAACAAAAAAATTCAAAAATTTTTAAACTGATAACAAAATAATAATTAATAAACAACGTTTTTTAAATCGGATAAATTAGTCTGAAATATAAAAAGGATTTAAAATGAGTGAACTAATTAATAATTCAATAAAAAGAAAAGAATTGCTAAAACATATGATTTTGGAATTGCACAAAGGAACTGCACCTGATGAAATCCAAAATCGAATCGCCGCTTTAATGCAGAAAATACCTTATGGCGAAGTTGTTCAGGTTGAGCAGGAATTAATCAGTGAGGGTTTGCCGGAGGATGAAGTTCTAAGGCTTTGCGACTTGCATACAAAAGCCTTAGAAGGAAATATTGACCTCGAAGGTGCTAAACCTGTTCCTCCCGGTCATCCGGTTGACACATTCTTGAAAGAAAATGAAGCATTATTAAAAGTTGTTGCTGATTTGAACAACTTATATGATAAAATTCTTGATGACAGTCAAGAAATTGAAATTGATAAAATATTGCTTCATTTAAAATCAGCTTTCAATAATCTTATGGATGTTGAGAAACACTATCAACGAAAAGAAAACCTCTTATTTCCTTTTTTAGAGAAATATGGAATAACTGGACCACCCAAGGTTATGTGGGGAAAGCACGACCAAACAAGAGATTTACTTAAAAAAGCTATTTCAGCACTGAATGTCGAAGGAGCAATTAGCCGTAACGAGCTGAAAGTTATCGTTGATATAATGCTCAGACCAGCTTCTGACTCTGTTAGTGATATGACATTCAAAGAAGAGCAAATTCTTCTTCCTATGTGTATGGACAGGCTAACTGACGTTGAATGGTATGAAATTTATATGCAAACAAACGAAATTGGTTATTGTCTCTATGATCCTCAAGTTGAATGGAAACCAAAAGATATTTCCGATATGCCACAATTTGCTCAAGACTCAGACTCAATTCAGCTCCCAACTGGAAGTTTTAAAGCCGAAGAGCTTGAAGCAATTTTGAATACATTGCCTGTTGATTTAACCTTTGTTGACAGAAATGACAAAGTAAGCTATTTTTCTCAATCGAAGGACAGAATCTTTAACCGCAATAGGGCAATTTTGAAGCGTGATGTCCGTATGTGCCATCCTCCTTCGAGCGTTCACATAGTAAATCAAATTGTTGATGACTTCAAATCAGGAAAAGAGAGCCGTGCTTCATTTTGGATTAATTTGCACGGTAAATTCATTCTGATTGAATACTTCGCTTTAAGAAATAACAAAGGAGAATATCTTGGAACTCTTGAAGTATCACAGGATTTGACTGAAGCGAGAAAATTAGAAGGCGAACAAAGATTACTCAATTATAATAAATCATAATTTAGAAAGGTAAGAAAAATGGAAAATAAAAAATATATAACTCCACACACAACAATTGAAGAGCTATTCAGCGATTTCCCTGAAATTCAGGAATCTTTTCTGAAACTATTTCCAGAGATAGCTAACTTAGCAAATCCAGCATTGAAAGAAATGATATATAAAAATACAACTATCGAACAGCTTTCTTCAAAAAATAACAAAAATTTGGCTGAAACAATAAATGTTTTAAGATCTTATATAGGATTGGAGCAAAGTGAACTCTTAAATGACTTACCCGATTGGTTAGATAAATTAAAAGTAGTAAATACTTTGGACGCAAGACCCATAGTAATGAGCGGTGGTCATCCAATACAAGAAGTTATGATGTCTGTCCAATCTTTAGCTAATGGTGAAGTTTTCAAACTAATTACACCATTCCAACCAACGCCCTTGATTGATATGATTGGTAGTCAGGGCTTCAAAGTTTTTTGCGAAAAAGAAAATGATACATTATTTCATACATATTTTAGTAAATAGAAAGGAAAAAAATGGATATCCCTCTGAAAACTGTAAATGATGATCTTACATCAATAATAATTAACCCTGAAGACTTAATAGCCTATCAAGATGGAGCTGTCGTTAGCAGGACAATCATAAAAAGAAAAAAAGGGACTGTTACGATTTTTGCTTTTGATAAAGGCGAGGGTCTGAGCGAGCATACTGCACCTTTTGATGTTATGGTTCAAATAATTGATGGTCAGGCGGAAATAATTATATCTGGTCAATCATTTTTCCTTAATAAAGGACAATTGATTATTATGCCGGCTAATAAACCTCACGCATTAAAGGCAACAGAAAAATTTAAAATGATTTTGACAATGATAAGAGACACAGAGGAATAAGCTAATTCCTCTGTCTTTTAAAAGCAGATTTTATGAAATTTGAAAATGAAAGGTCACTTTCACTTTTGACTAAATCAGTCTGTCTCGTAATGCTTTGAGGATTTTTACTTACTGAATCTGAACTACTGTTTTTATTGAATTCAGTCGTAATATCAGCTATTGCTCTTATGTTTTGATCAGATGCACCTATTAGTATAGTTCTTGTTCCGACTTTGACCACATAGAGTGAAGATTTTTGCCTCAGTGGCAGTCTTGACAAAATCTTTAATTCTAAATTAGAATTTATAGATTTATTTTTTAGAATAAGTCTTTTCACTATGAGCATAACGGCAATTAGTCCGCCAGCCATAGCAAATAAAGTCAAGAAAGATGTTATTAGTGAATTATCCATTATTATTCCTTCGTTAATTAAGTTTTCTTGCAGCCCTCAATCTGTCTGATGGGTCAATAAGAGTTGTAATCCTTATTCCGAAGTGCTTATCAATGACTACAACTTCACCTTCTGCAACCTTCTTCCCATTTATAAGAACATCAACAGGTTCGCTGACAAGTTTATCAAATTCAATAACAGAACCTCTGCCAAGCCTGAGTATATCTCTAATAATCATATTAGTTCTGCCGAGTTCAATAGTAACAGGCATTTGCAGATCATAGAGCAATTCAAGTTTTTGATCACCATTTTCACCATTTTTATCACTGGTGGTCATCTCTGGGAACTGAGGCTCTTTAATTTGCATAGCAAGTGATTCATCATTTGATTTATCAGCTGAACTATTTGAAACCATTGCATCAATTTCTTCTTGAGACATTGACATTTTAATCCTCCTTTTTGTAACTTATATCTTCTTCAATAAGGTCATCGTCCGTGAGTAAGCGAGTAATCCTTACTGCTTTTTTGCCATCAACAGATCCCGGACGACCAGCTAATTTCTTTCTTCCAGCGATAGATATTTCTACCTCTTGATTTATTTTTTTTCTCAATTTAATAACATCACCCGGTTTGAGGGCTAAAAGTTCCTGAACTGTAATACCAGCTTTTCCAAGTTCGACAACAATAGGAAGAAATGTGTTTGACATTTGCTGCCTTAATATTGCATAATTCTCCTTCATTCTCGCTGGGGACTGTCTAATAACTGAGGTAGTAACCTGCTGTCTGTTCAATCTTGCTAAAACATCTTCCAATGCAAAAGTTGGAAAACATAGATTCATTAGGTAAGTATGTATTCCAATATTTACATCAAATGATACAACAACAACAATTTCTGATGAAGGAGCCACCTGCACAAAATCAGCTTCCATTTCAAGTCGCTGATATTTAAAGCTTAGTTCTGCTACTGAACGCCAGGCATTCCTTAAGTCTGATAAAGCGTGTTCGACAATACCTCGAACAACTGCCTGTTCGATTGGTGTAATAGTTCTTGGTTTTGGTTGTATTTCAGCACTCCCCCCAAGTAATCTTTCTACAATTGTTAAAGCAAGTTGAGGGCTGATTTCAAGAATACCATTTCCATCTGTTCCATCAATTTCAAAAACATAAAGGCAACTTGGATTCGAGACAGATAAGATAAATTCTGAATAAAAAAGTTGATCTACAGAAGTAACAGAAATTGAAACGACTGTCTGCAGTTTTGAAACCAAATAATATCCAAAAACTTCTGCGAAACTTTCGTGAACAGTCTGTAATGTTCTAACTTGATTTTTAGATATTCTGTTAGGTCGTCTAAAATCATAACTCGAAATATCAGATTTTTTTAATTTGCCGCTGATAAAATCATCAACGTCAACCGTTCCCGAGGTCATTTCGCTAAGTAAAGAATCTATTTCAGCCTGTGATAGAATATCAGCCATTTTTATTCCAACTTATTGTATGATAAATTCCTGTAATATTACTTCTTTAATAAATAACTTTTTTTCCTTGAAAAATGGCTTAAGATTAGCCATAACATACTCTGGAATTGAGTCTCTTTTGACTTGTAATTCTTCAACTGTCATTGAACCAAGCACACTATTAATAATTCCTCGAACCCTTGAGGAAAGAGTAGGCGGTAGTGCAGAACTTCCTTCTTCTTTTTTGCCACCGGGATATAGCTCTTTAAGGCTTTCTTCGTCTTTCGGGAAGAAAATAATACCAAAATCAGCGACAACAAATTGGGTTGACTGTTTGGGATTGGTCGTTATTCTTCCGGTTTGAAAAAACTCTGAAAGCTTCTCATTTGCCTTGAAAACTTCAATTTCTTCCTTCAAAGGATTATCCGAGTGTTCAGATTTTGTTTCACCTTCAATTTTAGCTTGTCCAGCGTTAGCTTCAGAAGTTATACTTCCAACAATATATGGAAGAAAAAGAAATCTAACCGCTAAGATAAGAATAAGCAATACACCTGCTATAATGCCAAGAACAAATGGTAACTTCAAACCACCGGATTTTTTTGTTTTAGCCTCTGTTTCTGGTTTTACAGGTTCCTGCCCTTCCTTTTCTTCTGTTTTTTCTTTATCTTTTGCCATATTATCTTCCTGATATTTTAGTAATTGACAATAGAATAATCGTCAACTATTTAATAAAATTAAGTTTTAAACTTCTCAATAGTTTCTGTTTTAAAAAACTATGCCAGATAGGGAATTGTTTATAAAATTCCTTCTTAACTTAATGAAATTGCAGGAATTCGCTTACTTTACGAAAAAAAGGTTAAGTTAACAACTATCATAAACTAATTAGGTATGGTGCAAATATTAGCAATAATTTAATATTGGTTAATATTATTCAGATTTATTTTTACTTTGATTTCTTTTGAATTGTGATTTAAATTTTAGGTGCTGATTGAAATTTGTTGAAAACTGATGAGCTCCACTATCGTCCCCAACAGCTACAAAAAAAAGATAATTATGATTTTCTGGATTTAAAGCGGCTGATATAGAGCTCTTGCTCGGAGAATTAATCGGTCCCGGTGGTAAACCTTTGTATAGATATGTATTATAAGGACTATCAAAATCTAAATCCGAAAAAGATAACCTTTTTCTTTTACCGATTGCGTATTGGACTGTGGGATCAGATTCAAGGTTCCAGTTTAATTTTAAGCGATTGTAATATACCCCGCTAACTCTGGGTCTTTCACTTTTCACACTAGTCTCAGCTTCAATAATGGAAGCAAGAGTTAAAATCTGATGTTTTGTTAACTTGGAATTTTTCGCTTTTTCGCTAAAATTTACGTCCCAAACACGCTTATGTTCCTGTATTAGTCTATGAATAACATTTATTGGTTTTTCTTCCCAAAAAAATTCATAAGTGTCTGGCATTAAATAACCCTCAAGAGAAGATGCTTCAATTTGATTTCCTTTAATCAAGCTATCATCATAACATAACCTGATAAATTCAGATGAATCTAAATTCAATTTTCGTTTAGCTATCGAGGCAAAATCTGTCAATTGGATGCCTTCTGGAAAAACTACCCGAACAATTGAGAGTTGCTTACCCGAAAAAATTGCTTTTAATATATCAAGGTTAGTATTTTCTGGTGTAAATCTATATTTTCCAAATTGAACTTTTGCTCCTGTTAATTCTGTATAAATTTTTACAATAGGAGTAAATAACCAAGCCGGTTCTAAAATACCGTATTTGTTGAATGTTTTTACAATTAGGCTAACGCTTGAGTTTTTTTCAATTGTTACAAAAATTTCCTTTTCACCCGGAACATTTTTAACTAATGCTCTATAAAACAAATAGCTAAAACCAAGAACAAAGATGAAGATCAAAATTGATATTTTAAGCCAAATCCAACTTTTTTTTCTTTTTCTGCGCATTTACAATAATTATATGAATAGATAGTTATATAGTTTGATTTTGATAAATAAATTTTTAAAAATATAATTTAATAAATATTGGAGACATAATTATGAGCATAAAAATCACATTTCCGGGTAATAAAAAAGTCGATGCACACATAAATGGATATGTTGTTCACACTGACCAAAGAATAGCTGACGGCGGAGATGGCACAGCACCAGCTCCCTTTGAGTTATTTCTTGCTTCTATCGGCACTTGTGCAGGCATCTATGTATTAGGCTTTTGCGAAAGTAGAGGCATTTCGCCTGAAGGTATAGAAATCGAGCAAAGACCGATTTATGATCCAATTCAAAGAAGAATTGGAAAGATCGAGTTAGAAATAAAAGTTCCTGCTGGATTTCCAGAAAAATATAAAGATGCATTAATCAACGTTGCAAATCTTTGTGCTGTTAAGAAAGCACTTGAAAATCCACCTTCTTTTGATACTTATGTTACAGAAAAGACTGAAGAAAAAGTCTTTGCTTATTAATAGTAACTTTATTTACTAAAAAAGAATATTGAATATATAAAGATGTCCAACATCTCGCAAATGTTGGACATTTTTTTATAGATTATAATCTTACTTGGAAAATTGTAAAAATCTGATTTCAGACACATAGATAAAGCAACTTTTTAAACTCCCACGTCATTCCTGCGAAAGAGGCTGTATGAAAAATGGCTATTGGTCACTCTGAACGAAGTGAAGAGTCCATTATTTATCGATGACTTATGTAATATGGATTCTTCGCCTTCGGTTCAGATTGACTATTTTTGAAACACCCTCGGAGAAAGGAGACTCTCACCCATATGTCACTCCTGTGGATGCTGGACTCTCTGTGGCTAAACGAGATTCCTGTATGCACAGGAATGATGAAGAATAGACAGAGGCATCTGTTCCACGAGTAAATATTATTATTATAATAGACCACTTCTTGAAAGCAGTGGCTATTCAACCTTTACAAATTTCCCTAGCTCATCACCAAGACTGACATAATAAAGCCCTGATGGCAAATGTTCGATATTCATCCGATAACTCAGAGTTATCGGATGAATTTTCTCTGATAAAACACACTCACCAAGTAAGTTTTAATTTCTGAATTCAGTGTGCTGTTTTTTTAAAAATCACATTATCAAACAAGGAATATTTCAATACCTATAATATTCAAAAAAAATTGTTTTTATTATAGCAATTATAACAATTATAAATCATCTATTTTTATGATTTTGAAGGATTTACAAATAAACGAAAATAATTTAGGCAGGTTTAAAAAAACTAAAAACTACCTCCAAATTTAATTTTAACCTCCCATTCCTTTTGATTTCTGCTGATGGTTTGGTTGAGGTTAGTTGCCCTTGTGAGCTGGATAGCAATGTTGTTTAGAATGTCAGTTTGTTGGAAAAAGTTTAGTGGTATGTCAATACTAAATTCGTTATTTGCCGCAATATCTGCTATCGTTCCACCGACTCTCCAAGTAACATTCCCGAATAACTGACCGCTTAGGCGTAATTCAGCTTTGTCCAGTTCAAATGACCCAGATGCAAAATTTATTTCAGCATTTTGAATAACGCCGGTTCCTTGTAGTAACTCAGTAGTGAGTTTTGATATATATGATGATAAACCTGAGGAACCAAGCTCTCCAAAATCGAAAATACCTTTCTGTGAACCACTTTCAAATTCTGCCTTTGTTTTGCCCATTACCAATAAAAACAAAGCATCTTGGCTTACTATTGATGAATCACCAACAGCAGGGTTACCGTCTAATACATAGTCAAATTTAATTGCTGGTTTGTTCTTTGTTCCTGTTATTTTCATTATTACTTCAAAAGGGCGGGAACGATTATCCTTCATTGAATAACCTTTGTAAACAGCTGTCAAATCAATTCCGGGGTCATCAATTGAACCTGTTGGAAAGAAAATATTTCCGCTTGTTTCAAAAATTTTAAAATATTTCAGTCTGGACCCCTCCTTCAAAACAAGCTGACTACCACTCAATTTTGGAATTCTATCCTCACGGGAAACTTCATAATGCAAGGGAACAAATCTATCAGGAGTTCCAATAATTGCAAATACCTGACCCAATTGATTAAGTTCCATCGTTACGGTGAAAGGCTCTAAAATTCTTAGGTAAATATCATAATTAAGCAAGTCTGCAAATCCAACCTCTTTCTCGGTAGTTCTTTGTTCATCGGATTTGATTTCTTCTTTTTCTTGTTTAGTAGATTCTTGTTTTAATGTATCTCTCGAAACACCGGGATTATGCAAAAATTCATAGCGGACAGCAGTCATACTGCTTTGAACATTTGTGGTTGTGAGCGGCATAAAGAGTTCACTTCTTCCGAAAACGTTAATATCGCCTGAAAGGGTGGGGGTTTTCATTGTCCCATAAAGCCTTAATGGGTTGGGGCTTGTCGAAATAATAAAATCTCCGTATAAAGTTGGCATATTTTTAATAGAGCCACGGTTTAAAACCTTGAATCTTTTTGTGTTGAAATAAAGGTCGAAATCATTGATTTGATAATCAAGGAGATTAATTTTCCCTTGAATCTGAAATTGTCCGTCAACCAAATCCTCCCGAGTGTTATATAAATTGAAGTTTTTAATTACGACACTGTCAGAGAATAGCTCAAGTCTTCCATCACCATAATATCTCATATTATTTGGTGTTACAAGAAAACTTGAATTTAAAATATCAAGATAGCCATTGAAACTGAAATTATCTGGTGCATAACCAGTGAATTTCAGCTCTGCATTTGCAGTTCCTTTTAAATTTTCAATCTGAGGAACAAATGGACCAGCAATTTCCAAAGGAATTGATTTCCCTGTTATGTCAACTGAGATTTTATTTCTGTTATGAAATCTTTCTTTAACATCAGATATTGACAAATCAATTGGGAATGTATCAACTTTTGCTGTCAGGATTTTGTTTGAATTTGAATTTATCTCCAAAAGTCCTTTTAATATTGCATCTTTATGGAAGAGCTTACCTGATAAAACTCCGATATTATAATCATTCAATATTATATCCGATGTTTTAAAATCGAATATGATATTTGGATTTAAAAGGCTGTCGTTAATCAAAGCATCTATTTTTTCAAATTTTCCGCTAATCTGGTTAAGTAATTCAGCTTGTTCTTTTGGGAGGAATTTTTTAAGTGCTTCAAAATTGAAATTGACAATATTTATTTCGAGACTGTCAGCTCGATTTAAATTGACTTTTCCCTTTACATTTATGGTTTCATTTTTTTCTCGGTTGAAATTAAGTTCTTCAATTATGAAGCCTGTCGAGTCAAGATAAGAAATCAATGGTTTTGTCAGCGACCAACTAAATGAGTCATTCAATCTGAAATTTCCCTCGCTCAATGTCAGGTTGTATCTATCAGGTTCAATAGTCATCAAACCCGAAGCAGATGTTTTAATCGTATTATTCATACTTACGACTGCACTAAATTTTGTGCTATCATTCGAAATTGAAGCCTTTGCAGTGGGTTTTTCAAATGATATATCATTAATGTAACTTGTGGTTGAAGATATTAACTCAACATTAGACAAGTTGATAATAGGGATAGAATCTCTTAAAATCAATTCCAGATCTGCTGATATTTTTAAAGGGTTGATATTAACATCAGCTTGAGGATTCTTGAATCTGTATGTGATTAAATTCAAAGAATCTAATGATATAAAAGCCGAGTCTTTTCCTGATAGAACACTCAAAGCAATATCTGCCCTGAGAGACATTTTTGCATCATCAAGGAATATATTCACAGGGGATATATCTTTAATTTTTCCAATTAACTTTAATTTTCCTTCCTTAAATGATTTTACTTTTCTTCTATTTGAATCATTTATCTGATAAGCAAGATGATTTACTTTACTGGTTATGTAATCAGCAATATAAATACCTTTATTTAAGATGAAATCCTCAAAGTCAGTGAAATTAAATTTTCCGCTTATATCAAGATTCATTAGATCAGATTCAATGTTGATTTTTCTTTCCTCATTTGAATCAATTTCAGAACTCACAAAGAAATTGAAAGGGAGCAAAGCACGGTCACCAAAAAGACATTCTTCAACCTCAGTAAAAAAAGATCCGAAAATGCTGTCGGGGTCAATTCCCCTTGCGTTTATGTGAAAATTACTTGTGAAAACCTGGGGTGCGAGATCGTTATCTGTTAATTGTGCTAAATTCAGATTTTGCAATTTTCCGCTTATCTGATATTCTGGCTTTTTCATATCCTTGATATCAATCAACCCATTAATTGAAATGTCAGAATATTTTAAATTATCTTCTAATAATGTATCTTGTCCTTTCGTAAATAATCTTAGATCCAAAGTATCAATATTAATAATTGAATTTTGAATACTTGCAGCCAAATTCAATTTTCTTATGTTGTAATCCAAAATCCTTGAGTCAGTTAAATCAAGTTTAATATTCGAATTCATTTTTTTGGGGTCAGTCCCTTCGCCAACTATTAAAGCATTTAAATTCAATTGTCCGCTAATATCATTATTAGATAACTTATTTAAATCTAAAGTATTTGCTTCAAGATTGATGGTATATGATAAATTTTCTGAAAGATTGAGAGCAAAACTGGATTTGACATTTCCTAAATCACTCTCAATTTCTAAAGAACCATCAACTTGCTTTGTGTTTCCGCTCGCTGTAAGATTTTTAATAGCCAATTTACTAAATCTTGGTATAGGTTTAATAATATTTTGAGGTAAGTTGGAAACCAAATCAGAATAATCTATTTTCGAATCGCCAAGTTCCAATGAAAATCTCGAATTCTGAAAGTCAAGCGGTTTATTAATTTTCCCTTTTAGATTAATATTTGTTTTTTCGCTCGAAAGTCTAAAATCTTTAACTTCTATTTCCTTTGCATCTCCTTCAATTAATGAAACAAGAGAAAACTTTGTTTGAATATTGCTTTTTGTATTTGTAAAAATGCCAATGTCAGAGTTATCCAAGCTGTCTATTTGTAAAGATATAAAGCCATTAGCTTTATCTTCGAGGCTGTCAAGATTACCAAAAATATTTATATTATTAATTTCGCTTGAAAACCTTAATCCTGAATTTTTTGTTAATAATGAAAAATTATTGACTGAAACTTTATTAGTGTCAATAGAAATATCAGTTTGAATATTCCTGATAATCAAGTTATTGTTATTCTCTACAAAAGAAAATTGATTAATGTTTGATTGAATATTTGAACTGAATAGATTATAAGTTCCATTAAGATTTATATTCAAGTCCGAAATATTTAAATCAGTTGGATTAAATTTTCCTGAGTTGCTTTTAATAGATGTTGAATCATAGACATACACAATTCCATTGTTTAAAGTGAATTTCTTTAAATCAATAATCCAATTTGGTGTTTCTGTTTCAGTTGTATCTTCGCTTGGCTTAGCAATTTTTTCAAAATTCCATAAGCTATCGCTTAAGTTCCTGATTAATTTAAACTTAGGATTATCAATTATTACATTTTCAAGAATTAATCTTTGTTTAAAAAGTGGCAGGATATCATATTTAATTTGTATGGATTTTACATCAGCAAAAATATCACCGTCAGCATAAATTTTCAAATCATCAACTTGAATCCCTTTAAAAATATTTATTTTTAAGTCACTGACTTCAATTTTTCCAATAAGTTCATTATTAACCATGCCTAATGCTGTGTTTATAACAACTTTCCTAAAAGGATAGAATTGATAAAGTAGTAGGAAAAGGAAAATCGCTAAAAAGACAAAAACAAAAATCCAAAAAAAAGTTTTAAAAATTTTTTTAAATATTTTTTTGGAAGTGCCTTTTTCCAATTTTTTATTTGCTATATTTACGTTTTTTTCTGACAATTCTCTGAATTGTTAAAAACACAAATTTAAAATAAAAAAAATATCAATTTTGTGGATATAATTAAAAATAATAAGTTAATAATTTAAAACGTTTAAAAACAAGAAAATTATAATAAGTTAACGCAATAAGTTAGAATTTTGGCTACTCAGGTTTCACTAAAGGTATGGCTCACGTTCTGGTATAGTGCAATAGTTGCATTGTCACTGTCTGCTTTTGGTGCATACACATATCTTTCGGTCTCGAAAAATCTTCACGAAAATCTTGATGTTTCACTTGTCAAGGTTGTCAATTCACTCGATTATATCATCTCAGAAAATCAGATTACTAATAAAAACACATTCAATGCTAAATTAAACCGAACCGGAAAAGACAAATTCGCTATTTTCAGGGAAAGCGAACGAAACCGCTTTGTTGGTCCTTTGAGACCCTCGCTCGAAGCTCAAATTATGGCAGGAGAAAAGCAAGACGCAGTCTGGTCATCAGTCTATGAGCATATATTGCTTAACCCAAGAAACTATTTCATTCAAATCGCTGATACGAATAACGAAGTAATATGGAGGTCAAGAAACCTTTTGACGGACTCCTTGCCGGTTTTGGCTGATTTTAAAAAAGTTACTCCGAAGGACACTTTATCTATAAAACCTCAAGACAAAGATTCTATCATTAAACTTACTTTTGATTACGACAGTTCCGGTGATAAACTTGATTCGGTTTTTACATATTATAATCTTCAAAAACAGCAAGTTAGATTATTGGTAAAAAAAACACCTCACGCCATAATCTCAGTTGGTTACAGTATGTCCGACATACAATCAAACCTTAACGAACTCTTCGCTATTCAAATTCTTGCTTTTCCGCTTGTTTTAATTTTATCAATTATTGGTGGATTGGTGCTTTCGAGGCTGGCAATGAGAACTGTTGATCAGATAACTTTGGCTGCTGACGAAATATCTGAAAAAAATCTTTCGCTTAGAATCCCCGAAGTAAATACAAAGGACGAGATCGGGCATTTGGTAAGAACTTTTAATAGTATGATTTCAAGGCTCGAGAAGTCTTTTGCACAAATAAAGCGTTTCACATCGGATGCCTCCCATGAATTGAAAACACCTTTAACAATTTTACGAGGCGAGCTTGAACTTGCACTTCGTTCAGACAAAAGCAAAGAGCAATATGAAGATATTCTCATAAGTGCTTTGGATGAAGTAGTTAGATTGACAAATGTTGTCGAGACCTTATTGGAGCTTTCGAAAGCTGAAGCAGGTCAAATTAATATGAACTTCGAAAAGGCAAATCTCTCACGCTTAATTCAGGATATCGCCGAAGATGCTGAAATTTTAGCTGAAAATAAAGATATTAAAGTTTCGAAAAACATTGAAGATGATATTTTTGTTTATATTGACTCGGCAAGAATACATCAAGCCGCCCTTAATATTGTTGATAACGCCATAAAATACACTCCACAGGGTGGTGAAATTAAAATTGAATTGACTAATAATCAAAACTACACAATTCTTTCTGTGTCCGACACAGGAGTTGGAATTCCCGAAGATGAGCTCAAACACATTTTCGATAGATTTTACAGAGTTGATAAAGCACGTTCCAGCACCACTCACGGAGCAGGTTTGGGATTGTCTATTGTTAAATGGATAGTAGATGCTCACAACGGCTTCATTGAAGTAAACAGCGAATTAAATAAAGGCTCCACATTTGTAATTAAACTACCAATGAAAAAATTTGAAAATATTTCTTCAAATTAATCTTCATAGCTATTGAAATGTTCGATAGTTTTTAAAAACTACTAAATACCAAATTATTTTTGTAACTAACTTATGAATTTGTATTCATATAGTCTGATTTGATACCCATTAAAAAAAAAATGGAGGTATTTGGAACTTTTTTTTCCTTATTGAAACATTTAATTTTGTCTGATTTAAAATATAAATAATATATTTTTTTATTTTTTTGGAGCAAATATGCTAAAACGAGTGCCTGTTTTACTTTTTCTTCTCGCAACAATGATAATCTCAACATTATCATTGAATGCGGCAACAAACCTTTGGGTGAGCACTACTGGTAATGATGGAAATAATGGTCATAATATTAACCAACCGTTAAGAACAATATCAAAAGCATTAAGTAAATGCACTAATAGTAATCAAGACTATATAATTAATGTTGTAGGAAATACAACTTCTACCCCTTACTACGTTGAGAACATAGTTATTTCATCAAATTTGAAATTTAAAAGTTTGCAAATTATTGGTATAGGTGATTTTGTTTACGGTGAATCAAGCCCGAATAATCCAAAAGTTGACCCAGATAATCCTACACCCCAATATGGCTATTCTTCGAGAATTCATGGGCTTGAAGGTGATGAGCCCACAATAGCTATTTATCATTCAAATGTTACAATCAAGAACCTAAGAATTCTAAATTTGAAAAGGTCTTCAGAAGATCTATTCTCTGAAAATAATAAGAGAAATGTCCTTATTTACATTGCTCCCGGCCTTGAGAATGTTGAAATTACTCAAAATAACATTGGTCCTCAAACCGGCGATGGAACAATTGTTAATATTTACTATGATTTATCTTATGAAGAGGAAGATGAAGATCCTATTGTCTATACAGGCGGAACACATGGAATCTTTGTTGACGGCAGTGGGACAAAAATTAAAATAACTGAAAATGAAATCAATGGTATTTCTGGACTTGGAGATGCAATTAGGTTCGAAGCAAACGGAAGTGGTTTTGATGACTGTACAATTCAATATAACCTTGTTTACAATTTGAGAATGAGCCATTTAGTTGTTTTAGGAAAAATGACAAATTCTTTAATCGGAAATAACGTATGTTATGATGCTGGTTTCTATGACTTAAAATTTGAGCTTGGTGGTGCAGTATCTATTGGGGAAGGAGCTTTCGGCAATGGTATTGTTTTGTTGAATAATTCAAGCTCTAATATTTCAAATATTGATATTATCGGTAATAGTATAGCAATAAATCTTCATACCGGTCTTTACATTTATGGTGGTGTTGATGATATTTATGTCAACGGAAATGACTTTTATCTCAATATGGACGCAATCACGTTAAATGGAGATAATGGAGAGCCATTTTTCCCGGGCGACGAGGGTGAAATCGGAGATAATAATTACTTTAATGAAGTTGTCGTGTATAGAAATGTAATTTATGCCAACACAAGATTTGGTATTTTCAATAACACTGATTATGCCCTTTGTGCTCAGGAAAACTATTTCGAAGAGCCTAACGAAGATTTTGAATTAGGCGGCTTCGATTATTCTAACGGTCCTCAGTATGCTTGGGGAGAATTCGATCATACCCTTTACTATTTTGATGGTGATAATTTTGACGGTGGAAGAACATTTTATAATGAAGATGCCGTATATCAGTATAATTTAGATCGTGGACCAGATTATGTTTATGATCCTAATGTTGTTCCCGGCGCAAGTATGATTTATGGTAAGATTGATTTTTCACCTTACACTTATGACTTATCTGATTATTCCACAAGAAATATCACAGTTGATAATAGCAATCCAGCATCCGAATTTGACAATATAGCAAATGCAATGTTAGCTGTTCATTCAGTTTGCGATGATAATGAAAAAGATGTTGTTGAAGTCGTAAAAACTAATACTAATTATTCTGAACAATTCACCATTTATTACCCTGTTGAATTGAAAGGAATAAATGGAACACCAATTATCGACCCAACAACAGGACCTATAATTACCTCTGTCTCTGCTGGTGATTCAAAAATTTCCGGTTTTCAATTTAATATACCAACATCCGGCGGCTTAGGTTTCATTGATGAAAATGAAGACTACACCGGAAATGTTTTTATGGTTAATAATAGCTATTATTTTGGAACAAATCAACTTACTGCATATACCGGATCAAATGGAGTAGATCAATATATAGCAGATGATATGGATTACACTTCAAATCCAACAAGAGGTTCTGATGTTGTTGGTCAATTTATTTTTGATTTCCCTGTAGCTCTTGCCAAAAATATTGAAGTAGAAATTGGTTCAGGTGGAACTAACGGTGAAGTTAAAGTATTCCCCTCTCAAATCAATAATGGAAGTTTTGATTTTGAATGTTTAATTACAAATAGTTGTAGTTCTGACCTAACTTTCACAATACTTTATGATAGTGACAATAATGGAACACCTGAAGAATACGATGCAACTAATGGTTTAACTTTAACTGCCATTGGAACTTATACGGTTAAATTAAAAGTTTGCAACCCAGAAGATGGTAATTGCGATATTTCCGAAGATGTGACAATCACAGTTGAAGACAATACACAACCGAATGCGAATGCACAAAACATAACAGTTCAAACAGGAACAAATGGAAGTGTAACTATTGACCCTGAAGATTTGGACGATGGAAGCACTGACAATAGCGGCGGTACATTAACATTCACAATAATTTACAACGGTGTTGAATATGGACCGGGAACAAATGCTGGTAATTTATCCTTCTCAGTCCCCGGAACTTACAGTGTTCAATTGAAAGTTTGTGATGAATCAGATAATTGTGCTACTGACAATGCAAAAATCACAGTTGAAGACAATACACCTCCGATTGCTAAAGGCAAAGATATCACAGTTCAACTCGGTCAAGACGGCACTGTTACAATTACTCCTCAGGATGTTGATGATGGAAGTTCTGACAATAGCGGAACAGTATATTTATCATTCTGTGATGAAGATGGCGGTGAAAGCCTGACATTCGATGCACCCGGAACTTATGAAGTAAATCTGTGTGTTGAAGACCCCAGCGGAAATCAGAGCTCGGTAACAGTTCTTGTAACTGTCCTTAACTATCCCATAAACTCTCCGGTATTATGGCTTGACGCTGGAACTACATCACAAAAATGCAAAGGGTCAAAACTACCCTTATCTCCACCGAATACTTGGTCTTGGCAGGATTTAACACAATATAATAATCATGCAAAACAGCAATACAAAGATAATATTCCTCATACACTTCCAAAAAAGGTTGGTTCAACCAAGAAACGAGGAATATTCTTTAATGAGCATTATTGCAATGAAAAGAACTCAGACTTCCTTAAAGTTGCCAACGC
The DNA here is from genome assembly GCA_026418625.1 of Candidatus Kapaibacterium sp. Lineage (GTDB taxonomy): Bacteria > Bacteroidota > Ignavibacteria > Kapaibacteriales > UBA2268 > CALHRB01. Next base: position 50,178 of record JAOABA010000046.1, on the reverse strand, counting down.
ATCAGGAAATCTTAACAATCCAAATTATGACAAATCAATCTTCGTTGTGTTTACTACAAAGAATAATATTGGAGATAAATGCAATTGCAAGGAATATAATCATAAACACGACAGCAAATGCAAACACGAAGACGAACAGGATGATGACGAAGATTGCGGAAGATGCTCCGGTGGTGTAACCAAATTAACACTCAAATATACCGGAAACTCAGCAAACATTAAAATAGTTCAAAAGGATGGTCAGATACTTTATAATTCTTACGTATATAAGAATTCAACATTCAGCTTTACCGGAAAAGGCTCCTATAATAAAATGGGAACTGAAATAAAAATATATGTTAATAATATATATTATAATTATATACATACATCCTGTTCTCAACCAATCGGTCCCGGTTTAACAGTTGGTAATTTTACAGTTGTCTCAGGTGAAAGCTATAAAGGTGGCAACCTTTGCTCAATCAATTCTGGTGGAGATGATGGTGATGATGATGACGATAAAGACAAAGGTAAAGGCTCTAACAAATGCAAGATGGTAATCTTTGAAATGGGAGGAACATCAAGCGGTGTCAATTTCTATATCGAAGATGGTAAATTTTATGCAGGTGTTTGGGGTAATGGAAAATCACACTTCAGAAGCTTCAATATTTCAAGAAAAACCACATATATGGCAAGATTGAGATATAATTCAGGAACAGATAGATTCGACGTTTATCTGAATAATAGCGGACACGAAGGAGTTGGAACTGTTGAGCTTAAAACTGACAATAGTGATAATGGTATTGGTGCAGCAGTTGATGGGACCAGATTCCACGATGGTAGCTTTAGCGGCACAGGTAAGTTCTTCGATGGTTATATTGGCGAAATCATTGTTCATAACTCTGCAGATGGTAATATTTGGGAATCAACAAAAGATTATCTCTGCACAAAATATGGCTTTGGTAACAATTGCAACAATAACTGGAAGAGAGAAAACGAAGAATACGTTGAATATCAGATGAATGGAGAAGTCGAGATATTTGATGCTTATCCGAATCCATTTGAGCTTCAATCAAACTTCTCGATGGCAGTTAGACAATCTCAACCCGTTACAATTGAATTATTCAATGCACTTGGCGAAAAAGTTCAAACAATCTTCAGAGGTAATCTCGAAGGACAGACTTACTATGAATTTAATATTGATGGTTCAAATCTGCCATCAGGTATTTATATCTACAAAGTAAGCGGAGCCACTTTCACACGAAGCGGAAAAGTTATACTTAACAAGTAAATATAATTTTACTTAAAATTATAAATCCACCTTCAAATATTGAGGGTGGATTTTTTTTATCTTTCCAGATTTATCTCAGAAAATGTAATAGGAATTTAATAATTATTCTCAATACTTATGGCAGCTATCATTAGGACGAAAGAAGTGAGAAAGAATCCACTAAATCTTAAATAGATGCTTCACTTCGTTCAGCATGACATTAAAATGTTTTTTTTCACTAATGCATAATATGGGTTTATAATTATATTTTTTGAATATGTTTTTATTATACCTATATTTGTTTTTTTTAATGCTTAAGCATTAAATTAAATTAGTTGAAATTTGAACTCAACTTTATAATATGTTCAATTTACTTATAGGTGCATTTATGAAAAGGGTGAATTACCTTATTCTATTAATAATTTTTTTTAGCTTTTCCTTGGAAAGTTTTTCTCAGGACAGAAGCTTAGCAATTGGAATTGGCGCAGGTTTAACTCGAGGAGTAAATGAAGCAAAAAGGTATGAAAGAACAATAGGACCATTGTTCGGTATCTATGGCTTATTCAATAATGGATTAATGCAAAATTTTACACCGGAGTTAAGTATTTCTTACTATTCTAATGCTACAGAAAATGTTGGTGGTTTTTCGTAATATTCAACTACCTATATACCTATTGAGTTAAGATTAAGGTATTATATTGATGTAGCCAGTGAATCATTCCAACCTTATGTATTTGGTGGTCTTGGAGCAATGATTTATAATGTTAATGATGTTCCTAACAATCCTGATCCTAATTCAAGTAACAGCGGAGTTACTTTAAGCATACCTTTTGGTATCGGTTTTTCTTATAATTTCTCAAAGTCCGTAGGTCTGGATTTTAACATTTATCCAAATATGTCCCTGACAGACAATTATAATCCAGTCTATGATGATATTTTTGATGCAAGTTGGGTTACACGATTAGGTGTTCACTTTACAGTAGCTGAATTTGAGAAAGACAGTGATGGTGATGGTCTTTCGGATAAAAGAGAAATCGAATTAGGCACCAATCCAAATAATCCTGATACTGACGGTGATGGGCTCCTTGATGGTGAGGAAGTTAACAAATACAAGACTAATCCATTGGATCCAGATACGGATGGCGGTGGTGTCAAAGATGGAGTGGAAGTTGCAACCGGTGCAAATCCACTTGATCCAGATGATGATATATTAAGCATACCAGTAGGCGAAAAAATTATCTTAAAAGGCATCGAATTTGTTACTGGTAAAGCTGATATTACTCCTAAGTCTGAAAGGATATTAAACTTTGCTCTCAAAGCTTTGCAGGCTGCTCCAAATATGGAATTAGAAATAGTTGGTCATACTGACAATGTAGGTGATAGAGAAATGAATATTAAACTTTCTCTTGACCGTGCTGAGTCTGTTAAAAAATGGCTTGTTGATAGAGGTATAGCAGCCAGTAGACTAACCACAAAAGGCGTGGGACCTGACCAACCTTTGGTTCCAAATACTTCCGATGAAAATAGACAAAGAAACAGAAGAGTTGAATTCTTCAGAGCAAAATAATATCAGTATTTAATAAAAGTAGGCTGTCTCCTCGCAGGGCAGCCTCTTTTTTTATTTTCATAAAAAATTAATTTTGATTAAAATATTATTTTTGTTAATTTAAATTTTCCATAATTTAATTTGAGGTAATTATGAAATATCTTGCTCTCGTTCTTTTGTCGCTATTAATTGTTTCTTGCGGACCTTCGATAAATCCCGCTCTTCAGCAGAAAATAAATAATTTCTACGGAAATAGTTCATCTAAATCATTCACAATGTCTGGCAGCTTTTCAAAACCAATGCCTTTAAAAGTTGGTCAATGGGTTTTGCAAGGAAGCAATAATGAAGGGAAAAAATCAGTTAATAAAATATCAATAGTAGGTCAGGAACAAGGAGGATGGATTTTTGAATTTTATTCACTTACAGAATCAGAGGAAAATTGGAATCAAATGCTTATAAAGGGCTTGGAAACTGCTAATGAAACAAAGAATATGGATGAAATTGATATTGTTTGGGTAAAAATAAAAGATAAAGATGGAAATGTTTCATCAATAGATGGAATGGTTTTAAGCTTATCAAAGGGTATGTATAAACAAACATTATCATCGTTAAATTTAAAGCTTACATCAGGTTCTAACGGAGGCACAGTAACAGTTCCAGCTGGAACTTTTAATGGAACATATAAAGCTAAAGCTGAAGTAACCGTTCTTGGCAGAAAATATACAACCGATGCTTGGTATCATAGCGATGTCCCAATCAATGGTATGGTCAAAGCTGTTAGCGATGATGGAAAAATAGTTACTGAATTATTGGATTTTGGTTTAACTGGAGCTACTCGCTCATTTTAATAATTTAAACTTGGATAAATAAGTAAATATTTTTAAATTATTAACGATAATTTTATAACACTCAATTAATTATTATGTTAATAATTTGAATTTATTTACAAAAAATTTAGATGGGCTAATTTTCAATGGAAAAGAATTTCCAATTGAAGATTTATATTTTTTTAAAATTTTAGACTCCCTACCTGATGCTATTATTCTCAAAGATGCAGAAACTTTAAAATATGTTTACGTAAACGATACCTTTCAGAAGCTAATTGGTTATTCAAAAGAAGATATTTTAGAAAAAACTAATTATGAAATTTATTCAAAAGAGTTAGCTGATTATTATACTTCTTACGACCAAAAATTACTTAATACACAAAAGACAATTGAAATCGAAGAAGAACTCCATAAAACAAAATCAAATGAAATTAAAGTATTTGAAACAAAAAAAGTATTGATAAAGTCCTTTGACAACCATCCAAAATATATTCTTGATATATCACGAGATATAACCGAAAACACAAAAACAAAAAAATATCTAGAGGAAGTAGAACTAAGGTTTCTTAAGATGTTCGAGCTTAGTCCGGTTGGAATTATAATATTTAGGGCTACTGATTTTACGGTTATTGATTCAAATAATAGCTTACTTGATTTTTTAGAAATAAATAAAGACCAAATAATCGGTAAAAATCTCTATGATTTGGATTATTTTCAAAATAAACAAGTAATTATTGATTTGTTTAATCAATTAAACACTGAAAATCAATCTCATACCAAGGAAATTCAAATACAATCAACAAATAACATCGAAAAGTCAGCTTTAATGTCCTTAGGATATATTGATTCCGAATCTCTTGAACCTTGGATTATATGTATGTTGCTTAATATTACCGAAACAAAGGCAGCTATTAAGGAACTTGAGTTAATTGTTGAAAAAGAGAAAGACTTAAACATATTAAAAACAAGGTTTATTTCGATGATATCTCACGAAATGAGAACCCCATTGACATCTATTATGCTATCGACTGACTTATTGAAAAGATATGAAGGTACTTGGAGCTTAGAAGAAAGACAAAAACATTTCGATAGAATTCAAAAAACAGTTCTGAACCTTACACATCTTATGGAGAATGTGTTGACAATCGGAAGATTAGAAGCTGGTAAATTTGAACTTTCGAAAGAATTGATAGATTTAGTTAGTCTATCTCAAGCAATAATTGAAAATGTTCAACTTGCGCGTGGAGTGATAGATAGAATTGATTTTGTTTATAAAGGGGGCTGTGGGAATGCAAAAGTTGATGAAAATTTGGTTGTTCTTATCATAACTAATCTTCTTTCAAATGCAATTAAATATTCGAATGAGGATAGTAAAATAACACTTGAACTCAGTGGTAATGATAACGAAGTAATTTTTAAAGTTATGGATAAAGGTATTGGAATTCCAACCGAGGATAAAGAAAAAATATTTGACACTTTCTACCGAGGCTCGAATACTAATGGTATTTATGGATATGGTCTTGGTCTTTCGATTGTAAAAAAATGCGTTGAAGCTCATAATGGAAGAATTATTTTGGAAAGTATGGAAAATGTTGGAACAACATTCACTGTCATCCTTCCAAAGTAAAAACTATTCTTACATAAATATAAATTTATTCCTCATTATTCCATTGAAATTAAAATATAAAAAAATGTCATACTGAAGCTTTGGCAAAAATCAATTTCAATTCATAATTGATTCTCCAAAGCTTCGTGTGTCAGTATGACTTTAAGCACATATTTCAACTGAAAAATTCTTTTTCTAAAGAATATAATGGATTATATTAAAATCACTAAAACATAAACGATAAACCAATCTTAAATGACTGGAAATGCAATGGAACGGCAGTATCAAAGGGCCAGTTCATTTTTTCAGACCTTAATTCATATAAAACATAGGATAATCCGTTTTTCAAAGCAAAAGCAACGATTGGTGCAGCAACAGAATTTGATTTGATAACGGCTCGGACAAAACCATCAACCAAACCTTGTCCAACTGCTTCGATTGCTTCGCTACCAAGCCAATACCAAAACATATGCCTCGGGAAAATGATTGATCTCTCATAAGAAGCAGAAACACCAAGAGGCTTAAAGAGCTGTATTTTTATTCCACCTTCGAATTTATCACCGAATCTGATAGATTCGTTGTATGTGTCATATATATGCAATGGATCATTCATAAACTGACCATCCTTAAATTCAAGACGCGACCAAATCAGAGCGTTTGAATTAAATAGAAGTAATTTAAAATTATCAGAAAATTCATAGCCATAACCTGAAGCATTTTCTAAACCTGCTCTCCAACCAGATAATTCAATTTCATTGGATTTCTTCTCGAATGACGGATTATATCCTGATGAAAATCCTTGAAAAAGAACACCTTCTTGTGCATATTTTATTATAAACTCTTTAGTGGTTAATCTGGAATAACCAATTTTTAGTGACAAATCACCAATTTTACTGAATCTATCCTGATAATTTTGTAACTTAAATGAAGGTTGCAAAAAACCCCAATAAAAATCAAGGGAAGGTGATTTTTCTGACTTAGATAATGTTCTAATTCCATACCATTCAGACCATTCAGAAAAAAAGCCAGAATCGGATGAATCTTTCTTGGCTTCTTCTTGAAAAGCAAAAGAAGAAAGACTTAAAGATAAAAAAGCAACTATAATTCCTAATAACATTTCTTTTTTCATATTCACCTCAAAAATCATTTAAAATTATAATTAATAAGTTACGGCAGAAAGATAAAAATGTTTCAATAAATCAGTATGAGTGACCCAAGCCAACATGAAAAGTAAACGCTGAAAGACCATCTCGCCTATTAAATATGAATTTATCACTACTTTTTCGATTGGGATCATAGAGGGGCCATGCAAAATCTATTCTGAATGGTCCAACGGGTGTTTCATACCTTAAACCCAAGCCAAGAGCCAAAGCCAAACCAGTGCCAAATTCCCACCAATTATACTTATCTATATAATCTTTTGTGTTATCATCGAGCAATAACCAGTTGAAAGCATTTCCCCAATCCAAAAAACCGGTAATACCAAAATTTGCTATTTGCTCTGCAATTAAACCAGAACCAGTTGAAGCAAAACGATACCTTAATTCAAGACTTCCTTCTATAAGAATACTATTCCCGACGAAGTTTACGGCATAATCATAAGCTGAGCCGGTTAGATTAAGTTCTCTTTTTGTGTACCTTAATCTTCTTGAGGGCCATCCACGAACACTATTAGCCCCCCCAGCAAAAAATTGTTTCTCGAAAGGAATAAAAGATTCCGCTTTATTCCACCAATAAATAAATCCCTCCCTTTGCTTTAAGGCTAATACTAATTGGTTGTTCAAACCCCAGAACCAATAATTAGCAAGCTGAAATCTTAGAAATTTATTGTTTCCAAGAATGCTGTTAGTACCAGTAAAAGCTGAGAACGGTAGTTCAAAGGAATAAATGGCAAAATGTCCACTGTTAGGAGAAAAAGGATTGTCTCGTGTATCACTGATAAGAGACATACCAAATGAAGTTGATGTGAAAATTGGATTTTTTGTTCGGACGAATTCATCAAGGTTACCATAAATATTTGAAATTTCTTCTACCCTAACGCTATCCTCTCTTGTTGTTGCATTTTCAAGCATCCTTTTCTTTGCATCAGAAAAATTTAAGGGAAGCTCCCGTTCAAAGTTAAAATCAACTGAAAAATTATGGATATATGTGAATTTTGGTTGACTTACGGGGAATTTAATCGGCAAAGAGAAGGTATTGATTCTTAATTGATTATATACAGTTCTTACAGAATAGAGTGGTTGAACGGTTAAACCAATCCTCGATACATCAATTGTCCATAAAAGCGGTTGAGCAAAATTAACTCCAATCTGGAACTCAAAGAGAGCTTTGCTCCTATCATAAAGAGCCTCACTCATATTTTGAATGACAAATCTTGCATAAGGATTTAGCACTTGTGCAGAGCCGAAAATATTTCTGTGAATATAAGATGCTTCAATACCTCCATTCAGGTAATTATCTATTACAGTTCGATTTGAGAAAATACCTATACCATATTCCTGCTGCTTGCGATATTGCAATTCGACTTTGAATGGTATTGAAGTGTCTGTTTTTGGGTAAACAGCTGTTGATGTATCAATTGAAACAAAATCGAAAGTTCCTAATGACAGTAAATTGGAAAGACTTCTGTTTATTTTGCTCAAACTATACCAATCACCCTTCTTGATTTCGAGTTGGGCTAATTTCATATTATATCCCACCGACTGTTGCCCATTCTTTTTATCAACGATGTAAATTTCGCCAAACCTCTGTCTTTTGCCTGTGTGAAATATTATTGTTATACTGTCTTGCTTTTTTAAAGTATCAATAGTAACCAATGGAATTTCAAACTTTGTATAAAAGTATCCGTTATCAAGTAGAAATCTGTTAAGGAGAACAACTTCCTGAGTTAAAATAATCTCATCGAAATAATCGCCTATCTTAAGTAATTTTAATTTGTTGGTTCTTTCCTTAATATCATCGGGCAGTGAATCAAGTCCAATATATTTTATATTACTTATTTTCCATCTATCATTTTCTTCAATAAAAACCTTAATGATATTAATCATTTTCTTATAATCAGGTTCTATTGTATATCTGACTGAAGCATTGTGAAAACCTTTTTGCTCATAGAAGTTTTTAATTTTATCAATTTCATCTTTAACTCTAATAGGCTCATAAAACCTTAACTCGTTCACCATAGTATTAATTGACATTTTGAAAGCATCAATTAGCGGTGGTGGAGTAGCCCTGTTTTGGCTTATTTCATTTAGATAATATTGAAATATTCTATGGAAAACATTTCTTTCACTTGGTCTTAAATTATTTATTTTGTTCAGTTCTTCATCGGTGAATGTCTTATTTCCAATATATTCAATCTTTCCAATTTCAGCAAGTGATTTATCAAATGGTGAAGGAATTAATTCAGTTTTTGAACCATTTGACTGTGGATATACATTTATACAACACAATAAAATTATTAATATATAAGAAAATAATTTATACATTAAAACTCTTGATTGGAACCAAACAAGGTAACAAATATACAAAATAATATTTTCTTTATTAATATTCTTTATAAAGGGATAGATATCAGTTTAAGATTTAATAGTGTCAAAAGAATACCCTCAAACCAAATATTCGAATTTTTCTCTATTAAATAGCTTAGAATTAATTATCAGAAAAAATAATTTTCAGTGAAAAGGGATTTGAAAACTGCTAAATGAATGAATGATAGAAATTTGATAAAGGTTAAAAAGTAGTATAAATTAGATAAATTCCACCAAAAATCACCAAGACACCACAAACTTTTTTAAGAATCTTAGTGGCTTTTGAGCTTTCAGACCAATTAAGATACCTCTGAACCAAGTTAATCGCAGAGCCGGCAATGACAATTGGGATTATATGACCAAACGAAAATGAACTTAATAATCCAGCAGCATAAAAAGTATCTGTTGTAGCAACCTGAAAAACAATGGCTAAAATAGGTGCCATAAAGGCAAAAGTGCAGGGACCGAGCCCGATGCCAAAAATTAACCCTAAAATGAATGCAGAAATGTAACCTGTTTTTTTAGTCCCTTTTATTTTCGCACCATCCCAAGGCAAGACAATAACCTCAAGAAGATAGAGACCAACGACAAAAAAAACTGCAGCAACTATATAATTTCCTACTGAACCTACATCTCCCATCAGTCTTCCCATTGCCAGAGTGATTCCACCAATTAGAGCAATGGTAATTAAAATTCCGATCGCAAAAATTAATGATAACTGGATAGATTTTTTTAAAGTTAATCCTTCCTGTGAACTCAAAAAGCCAATTATTAAAGGTATGCTCGATAAATGACAGGGACTGAGCAGAATACTCAAAATCCCCCAAGCAAAAGATGATACAAGTGCCAACCATATATTCTGGTAAAGCAATTCGCTCAGGAATGTAAATATTGATTCAATCATTATATAAAAAAATTAATATTAACTTTTAGGTTTTAAACCCTTGGATTGAAGAAATTTGTCAATGTCTTCTTCAGGGTAGAAGCCCTCGTGCCGATGAATTTCCTCTCCTCTTTCGTCAAGAAAAACCTGAGTTGGAATTAACCTGATTTTATATTGTTTTGCTTTGTCTTTATGCTCTTTTTTCCAAACATCGTAAAAAATTACTTTGATTTGGAAGCTATATTTTTTTTCGATTGAACTCATAATTGGTTGCATCTTTTTGCAAGGGATACAATTAACAGAGCCAAGCTGGATAAAAGTAATTTTTGGTTTTTCCTGAGCGTCTACCAAGACATACTGAGAGACAAGAAGAAGAAGTGTCAGGAATAAGAAATATTTTTTCATTTAACTATTCTCCTTCAACCAATTTAATATTTGGCTTTCGGGTGGAATTGAACCAAAGCTTACAACTTTTTCGTTAATGACCAAACCGGGAGTCATCATAACACCATAACTCATTATTTGCTTAAGGTCGGTAACTTTGGATATTTCGGCATTTATACCTTGAGCCTCAACAATATGGCGAACTTTTTTTTCGAGTGCTTCACACTTAGCACAGCCAGTTCCAAGAATTTTAATATTCATTTTTAACTCTTTATAATTCTTTTAAAAATTTATTTATTTCTTCAGTAATGTATTTTTCGAATTTTGAAAAATCACTATAATGATCCCATATTTCGGTTAAATTTTTCCATTTTACTTCTTTGCCATCAACTTTTTTACTTAAAATCAAGGTTTGAGTATCAAATTGATAATCATCCTGAAAATGTTCATTTCCTTCTTCAAGGAAATCAATGGATTGAATGGTTATCGTGCTATCTTGTAATTCTTTCTGATATCTTGTGTTTACTATGCTTCGAGTGTATTCTTCAATTGTTAAACAAGCATGGCAGCGAATTGTAGCATGAAAATACAAGACATCAATCTTTGTTTTGTTTTCATTGGCAAATGAAAGTTGAGTTAATATAATAGTAAGTATTAATGATAATAAAAAGTTTTTCATAATTTACCTTTAATTAAGTTAGACCATAAATAAAACCAACAACAGTTGAAAATAATATAACTAACAAGACATATACAATTGTTTTCTTTGTTCCTATAACACTTCTGATGACAAGCATACTTGGGAGTGAAAGTGCCGGACCAGCAAGTAAAAGTGCAAGCGCAGGACCTTTTCCCATCCCCGAACCCATCAAACCCTGAATTATTGGAATTTCAGTTAAGGTTGCAAAATACATAAAAGCACCAACAACAGAAGAGATGAAATTGGCTATTAATGAATTTCCTCCAACCAAACCATTAATCCATTCGGAGGGAATAATACCTTCATGCCCCGGTCTTCCGAGCATAAATCCAGCAAATAAAACTCCGGCAAATAACAAAGGGGTTATCTGTTTTGCAAATGTCCAAGTAGATTCAAACCAATGCTTCAATTCTTCATTGCCAGTCGTAGTGACGTATGTTAAACCAAGAACACCGATAGCAAAAGGAAAACTGGGATTTTGAAAAAAGAATGTTGATATAGCTATAATTATAGCGACAATTAATATTTTAATCCAATTAGCTTTATACCAGAAAATTAAAATGACTGAAAAAATTATGGAAAAAACTACAGTAATATACCATTTTATACTAAAGATAAAGAACCAAAATCCTTCATTTACATCAGGTTTAGCCCAATTAGAAAATATCAAAATACCAATGAGTAAAGCAAAAAATATAATGGTTTTCCAAAGAGGTCTTTTCTCTTCTGGGTCGGGCAACCCTGCTGCAGCTTCCATTTTGGCAATTTCTTCTTTTCTAAAAATGTATGCCATTATCAATCCAATAACTATAGCAAAAACAATTGCACCAATTGCTCGAGCAAAAGCTATTTCAACACCCAAAACTTTGCCGGACAAAATAATTGCTAAAACATTTATTGCTGGACCGCTGTAAAGAAAAGCGATAGCAGGACCCAAGCCCGCTCCCATTAAATAAATACCTGAAAATAGCGGCAAAACAGTGCAGGAACATACTGCAAGAATGCTACCGGAAACTGAGCCAACCCCATAAGCTAAGGTTTTATTTGAATTTGGTCCAAGGTATTTCATTACAGAATTCTGACTAACAAAGACACCAATGGCGCCAGCGATATAGAAAGCAGGGAGTAAGCATAGAATCACATGTTCTTGAGCATACCACTTCATCAGTTCCAAGGCTTCGAAAATAGCACCGTCAAATCTTTGATTACCGATTGGCAGGTTATAAAAAAGAATAAAGGCACCAGCGAGATATATAAATATTTTTATTTCTTTTTTTAAATCCATCAGACTAAAGTTAACATATTATCATTTTGATAATCAGCGAAATATTTAATTGCTACAAATTTCATATCTGTCGACATCAATTATTTTATTTAGGTCATCCAAAACAATATGATTATCTTTTAAATAAACCTCTGTTGCTGCTAAAAGTTGATGGATTAATGGATTTTTGCTAAGTCTATTTATTTTATAATTGACCCATTTTCCATCCTTCTCGTCTATGATGAAGCCTGCTTCTTTTAAAATAGAGAGATGCTTCGAAACTGTTGAAACAGAGATTTTTAGTATAGCTTGGAGTTCACAAACACATAAAGATTTCCTCGAGAGCAGTATTAGAATCCTCAGCCTGTTTTTGTCTGACAAAGCAGAATATATTTTCGTCAATTCTTCCATAATGTCCTAATTATCATTTCGATGATTGACGAAATTAACAAAAAAATATAATAACACAAAATCTTTAAAATCTTTTTCTGCGAACCAAACGAACTATCAATCAGAAAGAGGAATTTCAAAAAGGTGATTCTAAAAATTCATTTTTAGTTGCATAAGTGGAGTGTAAACATCATCTTTTTTGAAAATTAATGGGGCATACAGAGCAAATGGATTGAACTTAAAATCAATATTACTGAAAGATGGCTTTGGCGATTTACCCTTAAAACTAAAGTAAAGTGTAGAAAAACCTGCTATACCTCCTATTGTTGCAAAAAGTGGTATAGAATTTCTGCTTTTGCCTGAAGAGGTAACAATTAAACCAATTCCGGCTCCCATCAGACCACCACCAAAAGTTCCAAGCATTATATAATCACCGTGAGAGCTTTCAAAATCAACACTAGAAGTAAGAAAATCACCTAACCACAAGCCAAGACAGGCACCGATAGCTCCAGCAGCGGAATAGGGTTTAGTATCAGATGGATCAGTCAAAGCTACAATACTAATAGGAAGTGCAGCTCCAAGAAGTCCCGAAGCAGTAAGAACAGTTGCATCTCCTTCGGAATAGCTTTGTCTATTGCTAAGAAAATCACCTGCCAAATACCCCAGAATACTTGTTCCAAGAGTAACACCTGCCCAAAGCCTTGGGGTATCATATAGAGCCAAATAGTCTGTTAATGCTAAACCAAGAAAAGTTCCAAAAACAGAGGTGCTAATCATAGTGGAAGATTTTCCGTCTGTAAAATTATTTTTCCTCGAAATTATATTGTTGACCGTCATTTCCGATAGACTCGAAAATAACATTGTCCCGATAATAGAGCTTGATGGAGCATTAGATATTCCGCCATTAACAAGGTCAAATAAAAATAAGCCATGAAAAATCCCAGCAAAACCGCCAAACGAAGTATAAGTCCCAACTGCTTTAGGAATATTAGTATTCATAGTTAAATAGTAAGGAAGTGCAAAAGAAGTTCCAGCTGTTAGCAAATATAAACCTGTGAATACAGCTCCATTATCAACCTCGAGCATCGTTGGCAAAGCCCAACCCCAAAAGCCTAAGCCAAGGATCGTTGATGAGACAATAAGAGGTAGTCTTCCGCTTTGGTCAAGGGGTTTAATTGAATCCATCAAAGCTAATCTGTTTGAAAAATCGAGCCTGAATGAGTCAAGTTGTGATTTAGTATAGTTGATTCTTTTTCTTAATAATAAATCTTCACTTTTGTAATTTATTTCAAGAAAATAATTAGAGTCGTCAATTTTGAAAAGTCTGGCATCCTGAAAATTTTCATATTCTTTGAAGATTCCAAGCTTATTAGACAATTCCTCTGTAATAACAAATATTTTCCCAGATGTATCAGCGGGGATATTAATTTCTTGGGAATAAAGAAAAGAGAGATTAAAAAAAAGAAAAAAGATAATTATATAAAATTTCATTTTTTTCTGTTATTTTACTATTTTTACTACTAAATATAGAATAATTTACAAAAAAATTTTAGAGGATAGTAATGAAAAAGAAATTTTTTTGGGTTATTATTTTAATTATTATTATCGTCATTATTATTTTGTTTCTGTTAAAATTTTGTAATACTCCAAAGTTTACTAATGTAACCACCGAAATAGAACAGGTAGACCCTTTTAAAATACAGAACACTGCTGAATTTATGATTAATTTATCTACAAGCAGTGTAGAACCTGGTAGAATTGAAGGTACTTTGTTCATAGTGCCAAATAACTTGGACTCAATAACCGACATAAAACCTGAAAACTTCATCGCAAATATTTTTATAGAAGATTCATCTATTTATAAATTAGGTACTAAAGATTTATTTGTTAATGCTTCTTCAACAACAAAATCTAAAATTGCCACTTCATTGGTATTGGATTTTAGCGGGTCTATGTATATGCTTTATACCATAAATGATTATAACCAGGGTGTTAACGTTGAAATTATACCAATAAATGAATTAATCTCAGCTGTTCAAAACTTCATTAGTTTTTTTAAGGCTGAAGATATAGCTGAAATAATAAAATTTGGTAGTGATTACGACCCTAGTTCTGGTTTTTCAAATGATAAATCTTTCTTAAGCGAATTTGTCTCACAAAATTCTTTCAATCGTGGTTCAACAGCTCTTTATAACTCCATAATGTATGCAATCAATAATATGAAACAAATTGATAAAAATACTTTCATAAGGTCTGTTATTGCTTTTGCAGATGGACAAAACAATCAACCGGGTTATACAACAGATGAGTTAATAAATGAAGCAATAATAAATAATATTCCAATATTTTCTGTGTGTTTTGAATCAGTTGAAGGTGATTGTAAGGCTCTTGAAGAAATATCATTAAATTCAGGAGGTTTGTCAATAGTATCTTCGGACCCTCAGTCTCTTAAGGATTTATACAATAAGATTAATTATTCAATAAGAAATTCATATTATGTTAAAATAAGTTATCCTCAAGAAATTTTTAATAAATATAAAGGAACTGCTAAAATGAAAATAAGAATTATTAAAGGTTCAAAAGTTTTAGGTGAATATGTGAGATATTTATAATTGTTAATTTTTCTCCTCTATTCCAACTAAATAAAAATTTGTCTCTTTATCATAAAATTTTAATGAAAATTTCCAGTTTTCAAGGTTCTGTTTTTTTAGAGCCGGAAAGGAATTTTTTATCCAATTGTTGAATTTTACTGAGTCTGTCAGAGCTTCATTAGGAGGATTAATATAAAGAACTGATGCCATTGCCGAATAAGCACGCTTTACTGCTAAATCGATGAATTCACCTTTTTTATAATATTCAAAGGCTTCTTTGTCAAGATTTAATCCTGTTCCGCTGATAATAGGATAATTAAGGGACCAAGCAATAATACCATCATCAAACTCTATAATTCCTTTTCCTTCATAAATTTCAGAAATTTGTTTTTCAATCTTATGTCTCTTTTGCCAGAATTCATAATATTTATTTTCCTTGAATCTGAATTTTTCCATAAAAAAGTTAGCGTAGATTATCGTGATAATTAAAACGCTTATGACAACTAAGATAGATGGAATTTTATTAGTCTTAAATTTTTGGATAGTTTCTCCAATAAGAATATTAGTAATTATTATACTTAATGCAAAATACCAATGCCCCTGATCCCAAAAATTTACAAAAAAGAGATCATAAAGAGCTTTTATAACTATATAAAATGATAAAGGAATTAAAATCCAAAACTCATTTGAACTTTTCGAAAAATTTTTATTTAAATAATAGGCTGCAAATAAAAGAGGTATCCACAAAAAAATTACACGCCAATATGAGTGTTCTCCGAAAAAATTATCCTTAATTCCAAAAGAGGTTAGTGATGAGAAAGTATAAATAAAATTATCAAAAGAGAAATTAGATTTTATCAAACCCGAAACAGGTAATAAAAACCCTGAATAAGATAGATTATAGATTAAATATGCTGTTAAAAGGGTAAAAGGAAAAGCAAGAAAAATTATTGATTTTCTTAATCTTTCCTTTCTTTCAGATTTAAAAATCAGTAATATAGAAAAGGCTACTAATAAGAAGATATCATCAAGTCTTGAAAAAGTAATGAATGTAAGAAATACCGAAAGTATGAATAATTTAATATGACCAAGAGAATTTAAGTCCTTGGAAAAAGAAAGAATTAGGAAAAAAAGTCCAAAAAGAAAAATTGATAATGGAGTTTCCATTCCGTTCATAAATGACCAAGGCGAACCGTATGGAAACACAACAAAAGAAAATAAAAGAAACAAAAAACCGGGGATTATGGTTATCAGTGATAATGAAAAAGAATCAAAAAACTTCAACAATGCAATTGAAAGAAAGACGGCACCAAGAGATACTAATAATATGGATAAAAAAAAGACAAACTTTATTTGAACTTCAGGATTATCAATTTTTGTAAAACTAAAATTGAGAATATACTGCCAGAGCGGATGAAAACCATTGGTTGAATGAATTCCATCGTATGTGCTGAAACCAGTCTTTTGATAGTTATCAGCAACATTTAAATAGTAGAAAGCATCTGCAGCAAAATAGTCAAAAGCAGCTTTGATATCATTCTGTTTATAATTTCTCAAAGGTGGATAAATACAAAAAAATGCTGTCAAGAAGATAACTAATATTGCTTTTAACCCGAATTTCATAATTTATTTGCAAAAATTATCAATTACAATTTAGTTAAATCAATCAAAATGAGGTTAAAAAAAAGAAATTTTTTATTATATTGAACGCTGAATAAATGTCCTTATAAGTTTCAAATTCTTGGGAAAAAATGACACAAAGAGAACAGTGGGGAACACGTATAGGGCTTGTTTTGGCAATGGCAGGTAATGCCGTTGGTCTTGGAAATTTCATCCGCTTTCCGGTTCAAGCAGCTCAAAATGGTGGTGGCGCCTTTATGATACCTTATTTCATAGCTTTCATACTCCTTGCAATACCTCTTATGTGGGTGGAGTGGGCAATTGGCAGAAATGGAGGGAAATATTCCCATGGCAGTCTTCCCGGAATGTTCGATGTGATGTGGAGAAATCCAATAGCAAAATACTTAGGCGTCATAGGATTATTCATTTCCACTATAATTATGATTTATTACTGCTATATTGAGTCCTGGACGCTTGGATTCAGCTTTTTTTCACTGACTAAAATGTATTTCGGGGAGACAACTTTTGAATCAATGGGCAGTTTCCTCAGGAGTTATCAAGGTGCAGGTGAAGGTTTCTTTTCTAATATCTGGACATCATATATTTTCCTTTTAATCACATTAGCAATAAACTTTTATGTATTGAAAAGGGGGCTTTCAAAGGGCATTGAACTTTTGGCAAAAGTCGCCTTACCGGCTCTCTTTGTATTTGGAATAATATTAGCAATTAGGGTTGTATTTATAGGAACACCAGACCCTGTAAATAAACCTGATTGGAATGTCGAAAACGGCTTTGCATTTATATGGAATCCAAATTTTGAAGCTTTGAGCGACTCAAAAATCTGGCTGGCAGCTGCAGGTCAGGTATTTTTCACATTGAGTGTTGGGATGGGCACTCTTCAGGCTTATGCAAGTTATCTTAAAGCAAAAAGTGATATTGCACTCTCAGGACTTGCCACTGCTTCAATTAATGAGTTTGTTGAAGTGATTATTGGTGGTTCTATCGCTATACCTGTTGCTGTTGCTTTCTTTGGATTAACAACCACTACAGAAATAGCACAGGGAGGTGCTTTCAACCTGGGTTTTGTTTCGATGCCAATTATTTTCCAGAAGATACCCTTTGGTGAGTTCTTTGGATTTATATGGTTCTTTTTATTATTCATAGCAGGAATAACATCATCGGTTGCTATGGTTCAACCCTTGATTTCATTCCTAAAAGAGCAATTTAAAATCTCCCACAACAGGGCAACCACCATTGTTGGTATATTTATATTCATTTCATCTCACTTTGTTGTTTTCTTTTTCAAATTCGGCTTCCTTGATGAGCTTGATTATTGGGCAGGAACATTCGGACTTGTAGTGGTTGCTTTAATTGAAGTAATAATTTTTGCTTGGATTTGGGGTATTGACAAAGGATGGGCTGAAATCAACCGAGGAGCAGATATTAAAGTTCCAAAGGTATTTTACTACATAATAAAATATGTAACACCTCTGTATTTACTATTTATTCTTATTAATTGGACGATTCAGGAAGCTATACCAACTTTTTTAATGACTAAAGCAAATCCCGAGAATATTCCATACTTATGGGGTGCAAGAATTTTTATGTTAGTTATCTTTTTCGGATTATGTTTATTGGTTTATTTTGGTTGGAAGCAAAACAAACCACAGTATAATGGTATTATTAAGGAGTAACTATGAACGGATTACAAACAGAAGGAATTATTTTTATGATTATAGCTTGGTCAATTGTCAGTTCATTGACTTTTTATTGTCTTTTTAAGGTGCTGACAATTAAGAAAAAAGACGAAGATTAATTAAAAAAATGTAACTTTTTCTTTTTTTTCCGATAATACTTAATTATTTAAATAAATTGAGGGACTATTACGATGACAATAAAAAAAATACTATTTAACTTATTTCTGATAACTCAGATTCTGATTATTTATTCTTGTTCAGAAAAAGAAAACCCAATAAATCAAAACGAAGATCCTGTTTTGAATTCAATAGTTCCAAACAAAGGAATCATTGGTCAAGCAATTACTTTGGAGGGTAAAAACTTTGGAGATGCCCGTGGAAATAGTTTCGTTGATTTCAATGGTTCCAAACCGGGATTTATGGATTATATTTCTTGGACATCAACTACTATTAAGCTCTATGTTCCAATGGGAACCACTACTGGAAAGGTTTATGTAAATGTTAATGGAAAAATAAGCAATTCACTAGATTTCGAAATTATTGACCCTTCAGCTGATGCACCTTTTATAGATTCAATTGATGTGAAAGAAGCCGAAATTGGAGCATCAATTGTTATTTTCGGAAGGAACTTTCTAAATTCTCGTGGCAATAGTTATGTCGAATTTAACGGTGTAAAAGCCTTTAATTATTTTGAATGGGCAGATAATAGAATTGTTGTTAAAATTCCAAATGGAGCTTCGACGGGAAAAGTAGTAGTTTGGGTTGAAGGAAAATCAAGCAATGGGGTTGATTTAATAATTGGAATTAATCCACCCTTAATTGAGAATTTAAATACTTCGAATGCAAGTATAGGAGATATTATTACTGTTAATGGTAGAAATTTTGGTGCTAATAGAGACACATCTTATGTCGAATTTAATGGTGTGAAAGCTACCGAATATTCCCAATGGTCCGAAAATATAATAAAAGTTAAAGTTCCACCGGGTGCGACTACTGGAAAAGTATTTGTCGTTGTTGGTAAGCGAAAGAGTAATGGTGTAGATTTGGTAATAAAAGAAGCTGAAGAAGCACCTCAAATCGATCTCGTCGATAATAATAAACCAAGAATAGGTGATAATATTACAATCACAGGAAAAAGATTCGGCAGCGTGCAAGGTGCAAGTTATGTTCAATTCAAGGACACAAAAGCTACAGAATATAGTTTATGGTCTGATACTAAAATTACTGTCAAAGTTCCAGCGGGAGCTGAGTCTGGCAATATGTTTGTGGTTGTTGGAAACAAGCAAAGTAATTTTATCAATATTACCATTACCCCATTTGAAGGTGATCCTCAAATAAGCTATCTTGATAATTCAAGAGCACAGATAGGAACTGCTATTGGCATTTACGGAACAAACTTTGGCGACTCAAGAGGTAGCAGCTATGTTGATTTTGGGGGACAAAGGGCTTGGGATTATCCCCAATGGACAAATACCAAAATCGTAGTTAAAGTTCCTGAAGGTTCGCTTGTAGGCAAAACTATCAAAGTAACAGTTGTTGTTAATAATAAAATCAGCAACTCAAAAGATTTTACTGTTCAGGGAAGTTTTCAGCTATTACCATTAGCTTTGGTTCCGGCTGGTAGTTTTATTATGGGAGGAACTGACGAAAACAATCCAAAGCATAAAGTAACTATTTCAAAACCGTTTTTCATTAGCAAATTTGAAGTTAATCAATTGCAGTGGAAAACGATTATGGACAATTCCAATCCGAGCCACACTTTTGAGCTTGGAGACTATAAACCAGTAAATCAGGTTACTTTCCTTAGAGCTGTCGAATTTTGTAATAAGCTATCAATAACAGAGAAACTTACACCCTGCTATACAATTAATGGAGAGGAAGTAACTTGTGATTTTAATGCTAATGGTTATCGTCTACCAACTGAAGCAGAATGGGAATACGCAGCAAGAGCTGGAAAGACTGATTTTACTGAAGACGAGATTCTATTAATGGGTTGGTTTTCAATAAATTCTAATAAACATTCTCAAGAATGCGGACAATTAAAAGCTAACGAATGGGGAATTTATGATATGTTCGGCAATGTCTATGAATGGTGCTGGGATTTCTATGATGAAGATTATTATACTTTTTCCCCTGAAGTTGATCCAAGGGGACCAGAACCAGTTTCGAACCATAGGGTAATCCGTGGTGGTTGCTTTGAAAATGATCCTTCAAAAGGTCATCCTGCAAAAAGGTATTCATTTCCATCAACTGGTGATAATTTTAATTATAATTTAGGTTTTCGTGTTGTAAGAAATAAATGATTATGAAAGAAACATCGCTAACAAGGTTAACAATCAAAGATGCTGTATTTTATGCATACCACGGAGTAAAATCCGAAGAACAAGTTCTCGGTGGCAAATACGAAGTTGACTTGGATTTGTATTATAATGCCACCGAAGCTATCATAAATGATGACGTTAACTATGCTGTTAATTATGAAGAAGCAATGGTTTGTATTGAAGATGTTATTACTGAGGAATCTTACAACCTTATCGAGACAATTACGAACGAAATCTTAAATCAAGTAATGGAAAAAATGCCAAACATTGAAAAAGCCACTGTCAGGGTAAGGAAAATGAATGTTCCAATCAGGAATGTCGTGAGTTACATCGAAGCTGAACAATCAATTACACGTAAATAGTTTTAATTATTTAAATTAAATTGAAATCTGTTATTCTCTCACTTGGCTCAAATATTGGTGATAGGAAAAAATATTTGAAACAAGCTGTTGAATCTCTTATTTCGTCTAATAAGTTAACTAATATTAAACTGTCTTCGATATATGAGACAGACCCTGTTGATTTTATCAATCAGCCAAAATTTTTAAATCTTTGTATTTTAGCGAAAACAGAACTTAAAGCAAATGATTTAATGCAACTCTGTAAGGCTATAGAAATTGATTTAGGTAGAAAAAAACGAGCTAAATGGCACGAGCGAGAAATTGATATAGATATTATTTTTTACAATAATGAAATTATAGATGAAACTGATTTAGTTATTCCACATCCAAGAATGCATTTAAGAAAATTTGTTTTAGAACCTATTTTTGAATTAACTCCTGAATTCGTTCATCCAGTTTATAATTTAAATATTGAACAATTGCTAAAAAAGTGCCCTGATGAATCACAAGTTTTAATTTTTGATAAATTAGAACTTTGAAAATTATGATTAATAATGAAAGAAGAAATAAAAAATAAGGTTCTTGAACTTACCGATATTGTTGATGTAATCGGTGAGGTTGTTGACCTTAGGAAAAGAGGGACAAATTATATTGGACTTTGTCCCTTTCATCAAGAGAAAACACCTTCTTTCACAGTTTCTCCCGAAAAATCGATTTATAAATGCTTTGGATGCGGAAAAGCCGGTAATGCCCTAACCTTTATGATGGATTATTATGGATATAGTTTTCAGGAAAGCCTCAAAATTCTTGCTTCGAAAGCCGGTATACGTTTAGAAGAAACTAAGTCTAAAAAAAATAATGAGCAATTATCGAAAAGAGATTTAATACTTGAAATTTTAGAAAAAGCTAATGAGCATTATCATAAAATGCTAATGACAACATCCGGAAAGTCCGTTCTGGCTTATTTTCATAATCGTGGCTATAAAGATGAAACAATTAAAGAATTTTACCTTGGTTACTCTAACAACAGTTGGGATGAAATTCTTAAACTTCTGAAGAAACAGGGTTATGAAGAAACCTTGATTGCTGAATCTGGTTTGCTTGTTAAAAATGAAGAAAATGGAACTTATTACGACAGATTCAGAGGCAGGGCTATGTTCCCAATTCAGGACAAATTTGGCAAAGTAATTGGCTTCGGAGCAAGAATACTAACTGACGACAAGGATCAACCAAAATATATTAACACACCTCAGACTTTAGTTTACGATAAAAGCAAAACTCTTTACGGGCTGTTTCAAGCAAAGAATGAAATTCGTTCAAAAAAATATGCAATTATGGTCGAGGGGTATGCTGATGTTATTTCGCTTCATCAAGCTGGCTTCAAAAATAGTATTTCATCGAGCGGAACAGCCTTAACTAATGATCAACTTACAATTTTAAAATCATATTGCAAGAAAATTTATTTCGTTTATGATGCTGATGAAGCTGGAATAAAAGCCACTGAAAGAGGCTTAGAACTTGCTATCAGGCAGGGTTTCGAAATTTTTATTGTCCTTCTTCCAAAAGGTGAAGACCCAGATAGTTTAATAAGAAAACACGGCAAGCAGCTATTTTCAAAATATCTGGACGAAGCTATTGATTTTATTGAATTTATTATTGAAATAAAAAGAAAACAAACTAATATTAATTCCCCAACTGAAAAAGCTGAATTAATAAGATATCTGCTTGATTTAATTACAAAAATTCCAGATAGACTGCAGCACGATATTTATATTTCCAAGATTGCTTCTTCATTGAACTTAACCGAAAAACAGTTAGAAGCTATTTACAGCGAAAAAAATAAGTTAGAAACAAAAGAAAAATCCAAAGAGACTCATACTAATTTACAAAGAACCGAAAACAAAGGCGAACAAACAAAAGCATTTGAAAAAACCAATTCTGATAAAAAAGAAATAGAAGAAGAAATACTACCTGAAGAAAAAATTATTCTTCATTATATCTTAAAGAAACCAGAAATTTTAAACGAATTAGATAAAAAATATAAAATTTTGAAACGTGGTCTAATTACGAATAGAGCTGAAAGACTTTTCAGAATATTAGTTCAAATAATTAGCTCTGGAGAGAAAATTACAGAAAAATTATTAGAAAATGACGATGATAATAGTTACAATCAGTCTGAAAAAAGTCTGTTACTTGAACTAATCTTGAAAGAGGATGCTTTAATCAATGAACAAGCAAGTTCGAATTGGAAAGATTATATAAGAGGTTTGAAAACTACTGACTCTATTAAACCACTGACTGATGCTTACCTAAATATGGAAATTATAAGAATTGACAGAGAGTTAAAAGAGTTAAAATCCAAAATAAAAGAAATTGACTTTGAACAGCAAAAAGAATTATTAAAAAATATTGATAAATTGTTCAAGAAAAAAGCACAAATTTTGAAAATATTCGAAACGAATTAAGTGGAAAATAAAAAAAATACTTTACCGAATTTTTTGGGTAAAAGCTTTACAAAAATTACAGGTAAAAAAGCTATTATTGGAGCTTTTCTATTCGCTATCGCATTATGGTTCTATACTAATTTGAATCAGGAATTTTATACTACAATCAAAATTCCACTAAAAATAATTACTTCAGAAAATTGGTCAATCGAATTAACTGGCAAGGAAAGATTTATTAAAGAAGTCCCAATAGAAGTAAAAGGCAACGGTTGGCAACTTTTTAACCTTATGTTCATTAACCCAACTTATGAGATAGTTATAGATTTATCAAATAAGGATATTGACACAATTTATCAAATATCCAGAAATGATTTGATTGATAATGTTAAATTTTTAGGGAATGCAAGGGCGGTCTCTACGAATTCACCACCTATAACAATAAGATTAGGAAAAATCAGCATTAGCTCTATCGAGGTCAAACCGAGAGTCAAAGTCATACCAAAAGATGGATTTTTATTAATTGGAAAACTAAAAGTAAATCCAGACATAATTAATATCAAAGGAAATGAAAAAATTATTAATCAGATTCAGTATTGGACAACCGAAGAAAGGGTCTTCACTGAAGTTGACGAACCATTCATATTCGAAGTTCCACTGAAAGATACTCTTTCGAACATTATAACTCTATCCCAAAAAGAGGTTAAAGTCAGTGGAGATATTCAACAAATTGCAGAAATGACTTTTTTTGATGTTCCAATTGCGATAAAAGGAAGAGATTTAGGAGACAACCATATTTTAATTCCAAACAAATTTAAAGTTACAATAAGAAGTGGTATAGATTTAATCACAAAAATTAATCCAAGAGATATTAATTTAAGTTTAGATTATTACCAAATATTAAATGATAATACTGGTGTTTTAATCCCCGAAATAAGTGTTCCCGAAAATTTTAAAGTATTATCAATTGAACCAAGCTACGTTTATCATTATGTCAAATAAAAAAATCAATAATAATCAAGTAATTAGTCATATTAAATTTTGAAATGCTGATATTTTTTATAATATTTGTCATTGCTAAAAAATATTTTTTACAACTTTATTAATTTATTTGGAGAATAAGTGGATTTATTTGAAAAGTGTTATAGTTTTGTCAGAGCCGACGAAGTAAAAGCAATGGGTTTATACCCCTATTTCAGAGCAATCGAAGAAAATGAGGGACCCGTTGTGAGAATAGAAGGACGAAAATTTATTATGGCCGGCTCAAATAATTATTTGGGTTTAACTGCTCACCCAAGAGTAAAAGAAGCCTCGATGAACGCCATAAAAAAATATGGAACTGGCTGTTCAGGCTCGAGATATTTAACCGGAACTGTTGATTTACACATTGAATTAGAACGAAGGTTAGCTGAATTTCTCGGCTACGAATCAGTATTATTATTTAGCACTGGCTACCAGACAGCCATCGGTGTGATTTCTACTCTCGCTTCAAAAGGTGATTATGTGGTTTCCGATAAAGAAAATCACGCCTGTATAGTCAACGGTGCAATGATGGCTAAAGGAGGTTTTGCCGAGTTCGTAAGGTATAAGCACAATGATATGGAAGACCTTGAAAAAACCCTTTCAAAAATTCCAGAATCAGCTGGAAAATTTATCGTTACTGATGGAGTTTTTTCGGTTACTGGAGAAATTGTAGATTTACCCAACCTCATCAAAGTAGCAAGAAAATATGGAGCAAGAATTCTTGTTGATGATGCTCACGCTGTAGGTGTTATTGGAAAAGGTGGTCGTGGCACACCTTCACATTATGGAAAAGAAGCAGAAACTGATTTGGTAATGGGAACATTTTCAAAAACATTTTCCTCACTTGGCGGCTTTGTAGCTGGTCCAGAAAGAGTAACTAACTACCTAAAGCACCACTCCCCTGCTATTATTTTTAGTGCAAGCCCGACACCAGCATCTTGTGCGGCTGCTTTAGCATCACTTGATTTATTAATAGAAGAACCTTGGAGAGTTGAAAAACTAATTTCAAACTCTAATAAAATGAGGAAAGGATTTAAAGAGTTAGGATTTACCATCGTTGAGCACGAAACAGCTATAGTGCCCGTTATTGTTGGTGATGTTGATAAAGCCTTTCTATTTTGGAGGAAACTTTTTGATTTAGGTGTGTTCGTTAATGCTTTTATTCCACCGGGAGTGCCACCGAATATGAGTATGATGCGAACAAGTTATATGGCAACTCACGAAGATATTCATCTTGAGCAGATTTTAGAGGCTTTCAAAATCGCTGGTAAAGACTTAGGCTTAATTTGATTAATAAAAAAATTAAATTTTTTTATTTTTTTTGTAACATTCGTTACTTTGAGTTGTTAATACTATTACTTAGATAAAAAAATTTAGGTGTTAGCAATAAAATACAATAATTTGTTAAGAAAATTATTTATATTTGACGATAATAAACTATGAAAACTCAATTAATTTTATTTAACTTTTGGAGGAATTTATGAAGAAGAATTTACGAATAGTCCTCTTTATGTTTTTGCTCATAGGGATAATTATTCCCAAAATAGCATTAAGTGAAGTCAATGAGGAAGATATAAAAAGCAGTCTTCCTAAAATGCTTGGAGCAAACAACGTAGGTAAGGATTTCTGGTTTACTATACCACCTTGCTTTGAGGATGAAAGTTATGGATTCAGTAACTTTATCAAGATTTTTGTAACCTCTCCGGTTAAAACTTTAGTTACCGTTGAAGTTCCCGGAAAAGGTTTCTTAAGATCAAGAATGACAATTCCAAACGATGTTATAGAATTCAATATAACACCAACCATTGGTCAAGCCTATACTAAAGCAGGTCGTGATCCAAACGTTCCTGAGCAAGTATATCCGGGATCAGGCATCCACGTTTATGCCAATGACCCGATGGTGGTATATTGTGTTGTCCGATACCGTTATACTAGCGATGGTTTTCTTGCTATACCCGTTTCCTCACTTGGCAAAGAATATATTGTTGCTGGTCATAAGGTAGATGCTATGTTCCGAGCTGTTTGGAATTACAAACTTCCCAATACCTGCGGAATAGTTGCAGCTTATGACGATACAAGAGTTAGATTTACTTTAGGTGGTAACTCTGTTACAAGAACTGCCGGAGGTATGAGACCCGGTCAAACAAAAGAAGCAATTCTTATGAAAGGCGATGTTTGGATGTTTTCAACTGATGCTGATGAAGCTGAACTTTCTGGAAGTAAAGTAGTTGCAAACAAACCTGTTGCTCTTGTTACTGGAAATCAATGTAATAACATTCCAACAGGTAATCAATGGTGCGATTACACAGTTGAGATGGACATTCCAACATTCACTTGGGGAACTGATTACCACGTTCCAAAAGTGCCAAAAAGAAAACACTCATCTCCAATAAAGATATTTGCAAAAGAACCTAATACTAGAATTTATAAAGACGGTGCACAGATTGGATTTTTACCAGATGCTGGCGGTATTGAAGGAAGAGCTTTCTTGGATATGAGAATGGTTCCACTTGGACAAACTCCACGTTCAGTAGTTATATCTGGTGATAAACCAATAGGTGTTACATTATATAATACCGGTGTTCAGGAAGATGGTTATCCCCATCCAAATAGTGACCCATTTGTTATGGTTATAACACCTTTGCAGCAATACCAAAAAGAAATAACTTTCTGCACTCCCGGTATTATGGGTGGAGATGCATTCCCTGAAAACTATATCAACTTGGTTTATGAAGCCGACTCACTTGGTATGATGCCGATTGATATGGAATTTGCTCAGGTTCAAGGCGGTCAATTTGTTTGGCGTCCATTGAGATCAAGATTCCCCGGCATTGATGAATTATTTAATTACAATGTAGAAGGAAGAAAATACGCTTTAAAAACCATTACTCTTCCCGGTGATGGTGTTTATAAAATCAGAGCAAAAAGACCATTTGCTGCCTATTCATTTGGATATTCAAGTTATGACTCTTATGGCTTCCCAACAAGCGCTGCTTTGGCAGACTTAGAGAAACCAGATACAGTTCCACCAAATCCAAAATGGATTGTTCAATGTGATGGAACTGTAAAAGGAGCTACTGTTACTGATATGCCAGATGATGCAAAAATTCGTTCAAACCTTTCTATGATTGTTCTTGATGCTACCGAAAGCTATAATTATATCTTAGATTATGATGAATTCATACCGGGTGAAACAAGAACAACCAATTGGTCGCTTAAAGTTGTTGATCTTGAAAAAGATGCTAAAGCTGTTATTGTCTTTTCCGATAGACGTGGTAATGATACTACTATAACAGTATTTTATAAAGCTATCAAATTAGCTATTAAACCTGACAAATTTAATTTTGGAACCTTAAAAATTGGTGAAACGAGATCAGCACAATTTCAGGCAATTAATGAATCTGAAACCTCACCTGTTAAGTTGACAGAAATCAAGTTAAAAAGCGGTAATGAAGGATTTAAACTAATTTTACCACCTAATGTTGTTCTTCCATATTGGTTAGGACCTAAACAAGCTATTGACTTTACAATTGAATTCACAGCCACACAAGAAGGTAGCTTCGCAGATTCAATTGGTATTGGCGATACTTGCTTCTTTGCCTATAAATCAAGAGTCGAAGCAAAAGTTGGGGAACCAGTAATAGAGGTAACGGATGTTAATTTCGGTTGTTTGACTATCAACAGACCACCAGTTAATAAACCGTTCACAATAACAAACTCAGGTTCTGTTGATCTCGTTATCACTGGTTATAAAGGTCCAACAGACCCAGTATATTCAACTGACTTACCACCTGTTGATGTTAATGGACTTTTAGCAACACCAATTGTCATCGAACCGAAGAAATCATTCATATTTAATGTCTATTTTGCTCCTACAGCAGAACGGGATTACCCCGATCAAATAGTATTCTTCAACGATGCAAGACAAATTGATAGCATTTGTGTTATATTTGGTTGTGGTATAGCTCCCGGACTTGCTTCAAATTCTTATGACTGGGGCAAGAGAAGAATTAACAGACCTAATTTCAATAATGACGGACCATATCCAGCTGATAACAATTTCCCAATATTGACTGTTATTAATACTGGAACTGAACAGGTCTCTGTAACAAGTCTTATTCAACAGCCGGGTGCTCAAAATCCTGAAGCTTTTGAATTTGATAGAACTAAATATTTAAATCTTGTTCTTCAACCAAAAGAAGAGCTATACACACCAGTCGTGTTCAATCCAAAAGTTGTTGGAAAGCATTATGTTGAATTTGCATTCGAAAATTCTGCGGATAGCAAAACTAAGTCAGTCCTCGAAGGTATTGGTATTGTTCCTGTAATCTCAACATCAGATTATGATTTTGACACAACAATAGTTAATGATTTTGCTAAGAAACAAACAAGAACCATAAGAATAACCAATACAAGATATCAATGGGAAGATGCTGTTACTATAACTGATTTGATTGTTAATCCTCCGGGTGCAATCTCAACCGATGGAGTAAATTATGGAACCGAAGGCTTTAGATTTAACAAAGCAGCTTTAAACCTACCGGTAACATTACAACCCGGCGAATATATTGAGTTTGACGCTGACTTTGTTGCTACTCATATCGGTCCTGCTACTGCCTCAATAACTACTGTTAGCGATGCCGAATTCGAAGTAACATCCAACTGGACGGGCTATGGAATTTCTCAATTTATGAGAGTCAGTGGAGATCAAGCACTAATTTGCATCGGAACCAATACTACTTTAAATGTTAGAGTCGAAAATTATGGTTCAGGTGATTTCAAAGTTAATTCAATAAGACTCGAACCCGACGCAGATGATGTATTCTTCGAAAATCCTTACGATGCTCAAGGATTTGATATGAAATCCGGTGAAGTAAAAATAATAAAAATCGGATATGCGCCACTTGTTGTAGGTAGAAAAACAGTTAAAGTTATATTCAGCACAAATATCGAAGGTAAACCTTACGATACTACTGAAGTAGTTGTCGAAGCTGTTAGCTTTACAAGAAACACAAAGATATCTGTGATTAAACCAAACATTAATAGAGTATGGCCCACAATCGGTGATCCTATACCAATAATGATTGAGCTTGAAGGCACAAATGATATCAGTATGGCAAAAGCTAAAGAACTTGATGTTTATATCAAATACAACGGCGATATTCTTAAAGTAATTGAATCAACTATTGAAATAGGTAGTGCATTCAAAGGCAAGCTTGAGATTAAGCCCGGAACTCTATCAATTGATGACAAGAAAGGTATGATAACTATGAAATTATCAGCTATTGGAAACTATATCATCAATGATAGAGGTGAATTACTTAGGTTCACATTGGCTTCTCTCTTAAGACCTGATAAGAATATTCCCGATTTATCAAAAATAGAGCATAATATTCAAGCTCAGGGTAATATGTGCCTTGCTATGACTCACACTGATGACGAAGTTAAGCTTAACCCGACTTGCGTTTATGACATTCGTTTAGTTGATATCGGAGTTAACCGATATGCATTTGGCAACATTGTTCCAAATCCAGTTGGTTCTTCCGGAACAACCTTAGACTTTGAAATTGCACTTGACGGTTGGACTGAAATAGTTGTATTCAATGCCAAGGGTGAAGTTGTTGCTACACCAGTTGCACAATTGATGAAACCCGGAAAATATTCAGTTAACTTACCAGTTGATGAACTTAGTTCAGGTGTTTATTTCGTTAGAATGTCAAGCGGACCATTCCAAGAAGTTAAAGAATTGATTATTCATAAATAATAATAATCAAGTTTAAATTAAAAGGCTCCCCGATTTTCTCGAGGAGCCTTTTTTAATTCAAATTTCGAAGAAGATATTAAGAAATCTAAATTCCTACACCTATGATTGTCCTAAATAGAAATTCAGGATTACCTGCTTTAATACCTCCAAGCATAAAAGTTGGAGCTGCGGCAATCCATAATTTTGGCGAACCGTGAGAAATCACAGGAGCAACATAGTGACCATTTTCGCTTCCTCTAAATTCAACTCCTAAACATAATAATTTAGATAATTCATAGCTTAATCCAATAGAATATAAAAATAATGGTTTCCAATTTTTACTACTCTCAAGCTCAATAATTGGATTTAGAGCAACATTAAAATGACCAATATCTTTAGCCATTATAAGTTTAAATTCAAATTTATGTTGTGAAAAATCTGGATAACCTTTGTATTCAGCATATATCAATGGATCGAATAAAAATTCATCTTTTTTCATTAGTTTATATCTTGCTCTGAGTTTATAAGAATCGAAAGTAAAATTCCCTCCCGGTTTTTGCTTAAAAACCTGATAAATAGCAAAGTCAAAATTATCTGTCATACCGATTTCTATTTCAAATTGATTTTCAAAAGTTGTATTGTTTTCAAATTTACCTGACTCTGGTGTCGAAAAAGTAAGATAATTTTCAAATTCAGCTTCACCTCTATCCATTGTCATATATTGATATGTCCAAACATATTTTCTATGGTCAGCTTTTAATGTTTCAATTAACAAAAAAATAATCGAAAAACATAGCAAAATGTATCTAATAAAGTTATACATAACAAATCCTAAAATAATTAACAAAAAATTAAAAGTTTAGTTAGACTAAAATATTAATTTTATCAGCTTTAAATAAATTATTTTATTGAGTGTAACTTTGGTGTTGCTATGAGAAAAGTCTATTTGCTTTTTCGAAGTTGACTTTTAAATTCTCGGCTAGTTGAAGGATTTTTTCCATTAGTTCCTGTCTTAACTCGAGTTCAGTTAGATAATCAGGAACATTAAAAAATAGATTTATTCTAATATTAATTGAATATTCCGCAAATTCGTGTAGGCTCACCTGAATATTTTCCTTTACAACATATTTATGTTCATTTGCAATAGATTTTATTCCTGAAATAAAATCCTCGATGATAGTTGTGGGTGTTTCGTAGGAAATTCTCAAAAATTGAAGAAATCTGCGATAATTTCTTTTTCCCATATTATCAATCACAGCATCAATGATTTTTCCATTTGGCACAGTTATTAGCGAATTATTAAAACTTCTAATTCTGGTTGAACGTAAACCAATTTCCTCAACAGTTCCCTCGAAACCCGGAGAAATAATCCAATCCCCAACTTCAAAAGGTCTATCTAAATAGATTGTAATTGAACCAAAGAAATTCTTGAGTGTTTCTTGTGCCGCTAAAGCAACTGCTAAACCTCCGATTGAAACCCCTGCAATAACAGGTGTAATATCAATTTTTAGATAATTAAGTAAATAAATAATTCCAATTATTATTATTATTACCTTCAGGGTTCTTCTGACCAAGGAAGCAAAGCTTTTATCAAATTTTGTATTGGTTTTTGAAGCAAGATGTTTGATAATATCTGAAACTACATAAGTTAATTTATAGATGATTCCAAATATAAGTAAAGGAACGATGAGTTCATAAGCTGTTGTGGCAGTTTTTTTAAAAGCTCGTCCTAATTTAAGAAATTCGAGATTATCATAAATCAAGTACACAACAACAATCAAGCTTGATAACTTATAGATTGTTTTAATGTATGTCTCGAAAATCTCTTTGTATTTTGTCTTAGAGCATAATTTTAGTAGGAAGAAGTTGAATATCCAACCAAGTATTTTATAGGCAAGAAAACCACCAACAAGGAATCCTAAAATTCCAAGATATTGCCAGACTTGAAGACCATATATCTTATGTAGTAAGAACTCTTGCATATTTATAAAAAATATATTGATTATCCGTGTCTTATATGCATAATATCACCATCTTTAACTATATATTCCTTTCCTTCGAGGCGAAAGTAGCCTTTTTCCTTGCATTTAGCAAAAGAACCGCATTCAAGAAATTCTTTGTAATGAACAACTTCAGCTCTAATAAATTTATTATAAAAATCAGTATGGATTACACCGGCAGACTCTTGAGCGGTCATACCCTTTTTTATAGTCCAAGCGCGACATTCGTCCTCACCAACAGTAAAAAATGATTGTAACCCAAGTAAATCATAAGCACTTTTAATCAGTCTTGTAATAGCAGAGTCTTCCAGACCATATTCTTCCATAAAAACAGCTTTTTCATCATCAGAAAGTTGAGCAAGCTCCATTTCGATTTTTGCAAAAAAAGGTTCAATTCTAATGTTTTTACCATTAAAATTGCTGCTGATTTTTTTTACAATCTCATCTTTTTGGGGAATATCCGACTCATTGAGATTTAATGCTATTAGAAGTGGTTTTGCTGACAGTAATTGATAATTCCTTATTAGTTTCTGTTCATCAGGATCGAATTCGAGTTCCCTTAGCGCTTTTCCTTCGCTAAGCACTTCATTCCATTTTTTTATGATAGAAATTTCTTTTATGGCTTGATCTTTAGTTTTTTGTTTTTGAATATCTTTTTCTAATTTTTCAAGTTTAGATTCGGCAAAAGCCATATCAGAAAAAATTAGCTCTTCTTCGAATGTTTTAATGTCCCGTAGTAAATCAATCGAGCCTTCAATATGTGGAACAGACTCATCTTCAAAACCACGAACTACGTGTATTAAGGCATCATTCGTTCTAACTTTAGATAAAAACTGTGTGGTAAATGCTGAATGACCGGGTTCGGGTTTTTGGATTCCAACAAGGTCAACAATTTCTATTGTGGCATTTACTTTCCTTTTTGGGTTAAATATTTCTGTTAATTTATCTAATCTTTCGTCGGGGACCTTAATTATAGCTTGATTAACATCCTTCTTTTGTAAAACATTAGGGTCGAAATGAGTTTCTGTTAGGGTTTGAAAAAAAGTTGTTTTACCAGAATAAGGAAGTCCAACTATTCCTATTTGCATTAAAACCTCATTTAGAAAAATTATTAATAATTTTGTTTAATTTTTTAACCTCTTGTGCAGCTGATTCAGCATAATCCTTTTCCGATGAAGAAAAAATAACAGATCTTGATACATTTATTATCGCCGGTCCATTATTGTTAGCTTTAATAATTGCCTCTATGTCTCCTCCTTGGGCTCCTATTCCGGGTATCAGTAGAATATTATCAGGAACTATTTTTCTTATCAATACAAGTTCTTTCGGATGAGTAGCACCAACCACAAAACCAGTATTTTTTGAATTTCCCCAATTTATTGAGTCTTCAATTACTAATTGGTAAAGGGGCTTCTCGTTAATAATTTTCTTCTGGAAATTTTGAGAACCCGGGTTTGAAGTCAAAGCCAAAATGAAGACAATTTTATCACTGTAATCAAAAAAAGGAGATAGCGAATCGAAACCCATATAAGGATTGACAGTAATCGCATCTGCCATAAAGTAATCAAAAATAGACTTTGCATAGGCTTTTGAAGTGTTTCCTATGTCAGCCCTCTTAGCATCTGCTATTTTTATCAAATCATTGGGGATTAAATCAAAAAGCCTTTTTAAAATTTCATATCCTTCAACACCAAATTGTTCGAAAAATGCAAAATTTAACTTATATCCACAAACCATATTTTTTGTGGCTTCGATAATATCCCTACAAAAAATATAAATCGAATTAACTTCTTTTTTCAGAATAACGGGCAACTTTTCCAAAACAGGGTCTAAACCCACGCACAAAATGGATTTATTAATATTTTTTACATATAAATATTTTTCGAAAGCTGTCATTTAAGTGGTTTTTAGGTTTTTTAAGGCATAGTCTTAACAAATAACTTATATTCCATTGTTCTTAAGCTCTTTTCATCTGGATTTTTTATACCAGCATCTTTAAGCATTTTATCTATGTTTTCAATTCTTTCTTGAGGAATAGGATGTGTATCTTTCAATCGTTCGACAAAATCCGGTTTAACATCGGATTTGATAACATCAAAAAAATACTTAATAGCACCGGGATACCATTGAGTTGATTGAAGATATTTAAAAGAATATTCATCAGATTCGTATTCATCATCACGACTGTTTTTCATCAGATAAGTCCCAGAAAAGAAATTACCTGCCATTTCTTTTAATTTATCTGGATTTTCACCAACAATAATGCTTTTGATTAAATCAACACCATAAGCTTTTAACATTCTGTTCTTTGCGTGACGAAGCTCTGCATGGGCTATCTCGTGTGCAAGAACTGCTGCAAGTGATGCCTCATTCTTCAACGAACGTATTAAACCAGTATAAACATAAATATATCCACCGGGAGTGCAAAAAGCATTTATTACATTATCATCGGCAATAATCTGAACCTTATATTTAAAAATATTGCGATATTTTATCAAAGGAGAAGAAATAATTTTATTGACAATGTCCTGTAAATATTGAATTGGTTGATTATAAATGTAAAAAGGATAATCCTTTGGATTTCGTTTCATTTCTTCATCGAGTTTTTGTCCAAGTGCTACATCATTTTCAACACTAAAAAGCTTTAATACAGCAGTGTCTTTCTCAATTTTTTTCCCAACCTTAACTACATCATCAAAAGTAATATTTTTAATCTGACTACAGGAAAGGAATAAAAATACAACAAAGAAAATGAATAATATTTTTTTAAAAACAGAATTCATATTAAAATTTATGGCAAACTTTTTAGAAAATTCTTGTATTTGATTGATTGAAGGTTCATTTCATTAGGTTCACCAATTTTATTATCAATAATCATTTTATTTATTGCATTAAGCCTATCTTCTGGCATTGGATGGGTTGACAAAAGAACTTCAAAGAATGGACTACTCTCATCTTTTTTTACCTTTTCAAAGAAGAATTTTATCGCACCCGGATACCACTGAGTGGTCTGCAAATACTTAAATGAATATTCATCGGATTCGTATTCATCATCTCGACTGTTTTTCATCAAATACAAACCTGAAAATAAATTTGCAGCTATCTGCTCAACTTGTGAAGGATTATTACCAAGAGCGATACTCAAAAGAACCTGAATGCCATAAGCTTTAGTCATTCTATTTGTTCCGTGCCTTCTTTCTGCGTGAGCAATTTCGTGCCCGAGAACACCTGCCAGAGTCGCTTCATTATCAAGAAATTTGATTAAACCAGTATAAACATAAATATAACCACCCGGAGTGCAAAAAGCATTTACGACTTTGTCATCGTTAAGGATTTGAACTTTATATGGAAAATATGATCTATATTTAACAAAGGGTGAATTGATTATTTCTGTTACGATGTTTTGAACATATTGATTTGGCTCAAAATAATTATATATTGGATATTCACCGGGTTTACTTCGAATTTCAGCATCAATTTGCTTACCTAAGTTAGCATCGTCCTCAACACTGAAAATGTTAACTTTTCCATCTTCACAGGCATATAAAGTGAAAAATGAAATTATAATAATTAAAAGATTTATTTTTTTTCTGAAAATAACATTTTTAGCCATAAAAATCCTTATAAATTATTTTAAACAATTAAAGAAAAATAAGAATATTTGAGTAACATTGCAAATATATTATTGAGATTTAAAAAAATGCAATATTTTTTGTGGTATTTTTTTTCTTGCTTTCTCTATGCGCTTAAGAAGGAATTCCTGAGCCGAAAAAGGTGCAGCACCATTCTTTGGAGTAATTTTTTCATAATTACCATCAGGAAGTAAACGCCAAGATTTAGTGTTATCCCTCCAGTAAATGTTTAATATATCGTGAAGTTCTTTTTTTATATTTTCATCATAAACCGGGAAGGCAACTTCTACACGTCTGTGAAGATTTCTGGTCATCCAATCTGCACTTGATAAATAAAATTCAGGATTTCCGGCATTTTTGAACATAAAAATTCTTGAATGCTCAAGAAATCTGCCTAATATGCTTCGGACTTCAATATTTTCGCTAATTCCTTCAAGACCGGGTCTCAAACAACAAACGCCACGAACAATTAAGTTAATCTTAACCCCCTTAATTGAAGCTCTATATAAAGCTTTTGTTACTTCATCATGGGCTATGGAATTCATCTTTGCAAATATAAAACCCGGATTGTCAGGAGTATGCAATTCAGCTTCTCGGTTAATCAGACTGATTATACTTTGCCTTAAATTTATCGGAGCAACCAATAAATGTTTCCATTCTTTGTAATAGGAATACCCTGTTAAATAGTTAAACAAATGAATCACTTCGGATGCTATTTCGCTATTTGCAGTAAAAAGACCGATATCAGTGTAAAGCCTTGCTGTTATTTGATTATAATTACCAGTGGCAAGGTGAACGTAAGTTTTCAAAATATTATGCTCTCTTCGAACAACTAAGAGAACTTTGCAATGGGTTTTCAAACCAAGAATTCCATAGATAACATGAACACCAACTTGCTCAAGTTCACGAGCCCAATGAATATTACTTTCTTCGTCAAATCTTGCTTTAAGTTCAACAAAGGCTGTTACTTCTTTCCCTTTTTCAGCAGCCCTTTTGAGTGCTTCAACTACTGGTGAATTTGTGCCTGTCCGATATAAAGTAATTTTAATAGCAAGAACATCTGGATCATCCGCTGCTTCGTTGACGAATCTAAGAACGCTATTGGTAAAAGAATCAAATGGGTGATGAACTAATAAGTCCTTTTCGCTGATTGCAGAAAATATATTTTTGTTCACACCCTGTAATTCCGGTAGAATACGAGTTTGAAAAGGTGGATCTTTCAAATGTCGAATATCCAGTTTTACCAATTGCATAAAATCAGGTAAATTCAGGGGACGGTTAAGAATATAAACATCATCTTCTTCAAGTTCAAGAGACTGTCTTAGTAGTTCAACCAAATAATGTGGCATTCTACCGCTTACTTCAAGTCTGACTGCAGCCGTTCCCCATTTCCTATGCTTGATTTGCTCAGCAATCTCATCTAACAAATCTTCAGCTTCATCCTCAGCTATTTCGATGTCAGCATCCCGTGTAACTCTGAATGTATGTGCTGTTATAATCTCTAAACCCGGGAACAAAACTTGTGCTTTAGCTTTTATGATTTGTTCAATCAAAACAAAATGATAACCGGAATTTCTGTTAATCCTTACAAATCTTGGTAAAAATGAGGGCAATTGAATAAAAGCTATTTTTCTTTCATCAAATTTTTTATGTTTATCATTAATTGCAAAAACAATATTAAGACTACGATTAATAAGTCGTGGGAAAGGATGAGCTGGGTCGAGACTAAGAGGAGTTAAAACAGGTAATACTGATTGACAAAAGAATTTATTAAGTTCTTCTTTCTCTTCGTCTGACAAATCACGGTAGTTATGAAAAAAGACTCCTTCCTTTTCTAATGCAGGAATGATATCTTCAAGTAATATCTTGGTTTGTTTTTCATAAAGGGGTATAAGTCTTTTTCTGATTTCCTTCAATTGCTCTTGAGGAGTCATTCCATCAGTTGAAAGCTCAACAACACCCGCTTGCTTTTGATTCTTCAACCCAGCAACTCTAATCATAAAGAATTCATCTTGATTAGAGCTGAAAATCGAGATAAATTTTAATCTTTCCAAAAGAGGATGTTCGGGTGATTCAGCTTCAGCAAGAACACGCTTATTAAATTCGATGAGACTTAATTCCCTATTAAAAAAGAGCTTTAAGCCCGGCTTTAGTAATATGTCATCCTGACCCGGTTCCATTTTAAAGATATTATTATTAAAATAATTTGTTTACAGCAAAAATATTGCCAGTCTATAGTGACAATCTGACGTTTGGAAGCCTATTCTTTATGGCTTCTTTTTCTTCGTCACTGAATTCGTTTTTTCTCATTTGAAGAACTTTAAGCTCTGGCATTTTTTCTATATCTTCCGGTAAAGTTTTCAATTTATTAAAATTAAGAAAAATAGTCCTTAGAGCTGGAAGTTTGGTGATTTCTTTTGGTAATGATTCAATTTCGTTATTATCCATTTTCAAAGTCTGCAATGAAACCATTTTTTCAATGGTTGAAGGTATTGATTTCAGTTTATTTCTGCTAATATCTAACGTTATCAGCATTTTCATATCAGTAATTTCTTTCGGAAATTCCGTCAAACCACAATTGCTTAGATTCAAGGATTTTAGATTAACAAGTTGAGAGAAAGTTTTAGGAAATGATTTTATAATACAATTTTTTAGTTCAAGTTGAACTAAGTTGGTTAATTTTCCAATTTCAGCCGGTATATTTTCAGCTCGATTATCACTGAAATCGAGATTTTGAAGTTTTGTCAGAAGCCCAATACTTTCGGGCAATTTTAGAATTTCATTTTCTCCTAATGATAATTGTTTTAATTCACTCAATTGTCCAAATTCATTCGGTAAAGTTGTTAATAAATTATTTTCTAATTCCAGAAATTCGAGTGATTTGATTTTAGAAATTTCTTTTGGAATTGAGGTAATTTTGTTGTTTTTTAGATTTAATTTTCTAATATTTGTCATTTTTCCAATTTCTGGGCTTAATTCTTTTAATTTGTTATTGCTAAGTCCCAGAGTAGTAACAGAGTTTAATTTAGTAATATTAATTGGAAAAGTTTCAAATTCATTGTCATCAAGAATTAAGTCTGTGAGATTAGCTAATTTTCCAATCTCAGGAGGGATATCGCTTAATTTATTCATTGAAAGTTTGAGATTTCTTAAATTTTTCAAATTTTCAATCTCTTTACTGATTGAAGCAATCTTGTTATTGGACAAATCAAGAACTTCAATATTTTCAAGCTCAGTAAGAACTTTAGGAAACTCGGTAAAAGCATTTCGGTTTAATATGACAACACGTAATTTTTTTAACTCCTTGAAGCCAGCCGGAAGCTCTGTCAGTTGATTACCACTTAGGTCAATTGATTCAAGTTCCTTGAATTCACTTATGGTTTCAGGTATTACTTTAAGTCTTTTATTCAT
Source organism: Candidatus Kapaibacterium sp. (assembly GCA_026418625.1). Classification (GTDB taxonomy): domain Bacteria; phylum Bacteroidota; class Ignavibacteria; order Kapaibacteriales; family UBA2268; genus CALHRB01. The sequence goes on along the minus strand of JAOABA010000046.1, from coordinate 10,982 downwards.
AATAATTAAATTCTTCAAAGTAGCAGCTTCAGGTAGGGCTTCCTCAATATTATTGTAGCCTAATCTTGCCTTTCGGATATTAGGGTTTACGCTTGGTGGTTTCATTTTTTGAGCATATAATTCAACTCCAAGACACAAAAGCATCAAAAAAATGACATATCTCTTCATATTTTCGCCTAAAATTAAAATAATCAGAAATTAATTAAACAAAGAAAATTATCGTCAAATAAGACAAAATTTGTAATCTTTTATTTTTCAAACATTCATCATTGACTTACTCTTATCAATGTTGAACTTTTTTTCAGCCATCCTCGAAAATTTAACAAATGGTAATCCAAGAAGGAGGTAAATAATAGCAACAATAATACCTGTGCCAAAGAAATCAAAATAGGTTGAAGCGATATAGTTATAAACTTTGGTTAATTCAACCATTGTAATGACAGAAACTAATGAAGAGTCCTTCAAAAGTGAAATAAAATCATTTGTAACAGGTGGAAGAACTAATCTAAGAGCTTGAGGCAGAATAATATGTCTTAATGCTTGACTCTTAGTCATTCCGAGAGATATAGCCGCTTCCATCTGCCCTTTATGAACGGAAAAAAGCCCTGCTCTGTAATTCTCAGCTTCGTAAGCAGCATAATTAAGCCCAAGTCCAATTACAGCTGCCCAAAAAGGTGTCAGGTTTATTCCAAATGTAGGAAGGGTATAAAAAATAATTAGAAGTTGAATTAATAATGGCGTTCCTCTGATAACTTCTATATACATAACTGCAAGTTTTGAGAAAGGTGGAGGTGCATAAACACGTACTAAAGCAACAAATAACCCAAAAATTATTGCAACAAGCATAGAAACCACAGACAAGCCCAAAGTTACGAGTGCAGCCTGTCCAAAAACCGGAAGAAAACTGACATATCTTTCCATTTGTTCCCAGAAATCAAGTTCCCTACCTTGTGCTGCTAGATATGCCTCATATTTAGTGGGTGGAATATTAGATTCCGATTTATCATCAAGATAAATAGCCATCATATAATTCCAAAGATTCCATTGCTCTAATATTTTTCTTAATTCACCTGATTTAGAAATTTTGTCAATAGCTCTATTAATATCATTATACAAAGTTGTATCTTCTTTTCGAATAGCAATTCCATAAGAGATTTCTCCTATAGGTTGACCTACAAGTTTGTATTGTGGATTCCAAGCAGCATAATAAAGAGCAATAGGTGCATCTACAAGGCAGGCATCAATTCGTCCATTAAGCATATCCTGAAAAGCATTAACTTCGCCTTCATAGCTTCGAACTTCAATCCCCCCTTTTGCTAAAAGAATTCGTTCTGCCAGTGAATTCTTCAAGGCACCTGCTTTTCTGCCAACAAGATCAGCAAGGCTGTTAATCCTGTTTTCGTTTTGCAGAACAACTAATTGTTCAAACGTTAAGTAATATGGTTTGCTAAAAAGAACTTTTTGCTTTCTATCTTCGGTAATTTCCAAGCCATTTATAGCAATGTCATAATCCTTTCGATATAAACCGGGAATTAAGCCATCCCACTGATTTTGAACAAAAACTGGTGTTCTATCAAGTTCCTTACAAATTGCATTCACGATATCAACCTCAAAACCAATATTATTTATTGGAACTTTAGGATCCTGAAAAATATAAGGAGCGTTTCCTTCGGCATCAGCCGCCCACCTTAAAATTTTCTTATTAGCAAAAGAATAGTCATGGAAAGAAAGAAATATTAGGAAGATCAGACAAATTTTTAAATAATTTTTCATAAATATTACTCTAATTTAGTAATCAGTCAAGCAAAGATAATAATTTTTAATCTTATAAAAATGAAATAATTACAAATCTAATCTAATATTATTATTTATCAATCTAAAAATTTTATTATATTGCACTAAATTAAATTAAAATACGTAAGAAATTTGACTATTTATTTCTAATATTTTTTTTCAGTTATGATAAGAGAAATTCAAAATGAAGATCCAAAAAAATTAGCCGAATTTGAGGCTAAAATAAATGCGGGGGAAAAAATTGAGCCAAAGGATTGGATGCCCGAACTTTATAGGAAACAATTGATACGAATGATGTCGCAGCACGCTCACTCCGAGGTTGTTGGAATGCTTCCCGAAGGAAACTGGATAACTCGAGCTCCAAGTTTAAGGCGAAAGTTAATCCTTTTAGCCAAAGTTCAAGATGAAGCAGGACACGGCTTGTATTTATACAATTCCACTGAAACTCTTGGTGTGGACAGAGGAGAGCTAATCAATCAATTACTACAAGGTAAGGCTAAATATTCCAATATCTTTAACTATCCAACACTGACTTGGGCTGACATTGGTGTTATCGGCTGGTTTGTTGATGGTGCAGCTATGGTCAATCAAACAATGCTTGCAAAATGCTCTTATGGACCTTATTCACGGGCAATGATTAGAATTACAAAAGAAGAAGCTTTCCACAATCGTCAAGGATATGAACTGATTGCTCAACTTTGTGCAGGAACTCCTGAACAAAAAAAGATGGCTCAGGACGCTGTTAATCGTTGGTGGTTTCCATCTCTTATGATGTTTGGACCTCCTGATGACCAATCCCCTAATTCTGAAATTTTAATGCGTTGGAAAATTAAGACTGAAACTAATGACCAACTCAGACAAAGATTTATCAATATGACAGTTCCGCAGGCTAATGCAAGAGGTTTGACATTGCCCGATCCCGACTTAAAATACAATCCCGAAACAAAGAACTGGGAATATGGAAAATTGAATTGGGAAGAGTTTTTTGCTGTTATCAATGGCAAAGGAATATGCAATAAAGAAAGAATTGATGCAAGAATTAAGGCTCACGAAGAAGGTAGATGGGTCAGAGAAGCTGCTCTTGCTCATTCTATGAAAAAACAATCTATAAATTAATTGAAATCAACTGAATATATCAATGATGACCAATAAATAAAGAGGATTTAATGAATGAAAATATGAATGATACTCAATGGAAGCCATGGGAGGTTTTCATTCAGGTCAAAACGGGAGCACCTCACGAACATGCAGGTAGTGTTCACGCTCCAGATGCAGAATTAGCTCTTCAAAATGCCCGAGACGTTTACGCCCGTAGAGGCAAAGCAGTTAGTATTTGGGTTGTTCCCTCTGAATGTATAACTGCAACAAAAAATGAAGATAATGAGATATTTTTCGATCCCAATGATGATAAGATTTATCGTTACCCACATTTTTACAAAGTCCCAAAAGGAGTAAATTTAGATGTCTAATAATATTAGCAACGGAAAAGATGATTTATTTGAATTATGTTTAAGATTGGGCGATGACTGCCTGATACTTGGTCAGAGACTTTCAGAATGGTGCGGTCATGCACCTATTTTGGAAGAAGATATCGCAATGACTAATATTGCTTTAGATTTACTTGGACAAGCAATCTCGTTATACAAATATGCCTGTGAATTGGAAGGCAAAGGTCGAACAGAAGATGATCTTGCATATTTCAGAAGCTCACTTGAATTCAGAAACTCAAAGTTGGTCGAGCAACCTAACGGAGATTTTGCAGTTACAATTTTAAGGCAATTTATCTTTGATTCTTATTCATATTTCCTTTATGATGAATTGAAAAATTCTGCTGATTCAACTATTGCAGCAATCGCAGCTAAAAGTCATAAAGAAATAAAATATCATTTAAGACATTCATCAGAATGGATAATTCGATTAGGAGACGGAACAGAAGAAAGTCATAACAGAATGAACAAGGCTGTTAATGAACTTTGGCGATTTTCGGGTGAACTTTTCGAAATGGATGATTTAAGTAAAAGGCTTTTTGAAAATGGATATTTCCCTAATTTATCAGTCATTTATGATAAATGGAAAATATATATCAAAGATATTTTTGAAAAAGCTACACTCGAATTACCATCTAATGAAATCTTTATGCAAACAGGTGGTAGAAGCGGCAATCACACTGAGCATCTTGATTATATTCTTGCTGTAATGCAAATTCTACCACGTTCTTTTCCACAAGCAAAATGGTAAAGTAATTTCATTAAAAGTATGAAAGAAGATATTAAGAAAATAGTTCTCGATACATTATCACAAATTTCTGACCCTGAAATTCCAGTGGTTAATATCATTGAAATGGGTATGATAAGGGATATAAAAATAGAGGAAGGAGAGATCAAGGTATTATTGACACCCACATACTCTGGTTGTCCGGCAATGAGGCAGATTGAAGATGACATTCTATTTTCTCTTGGGAAAAAAGGGTTTTCAGATGTAACAATAGAAACAGTTCTATCTCCTGCGTGGACAACAGACTGGCTTAGCGAGGGAACTAAAGAAAAGTTGAAAAAATATGGAATAGCTCCTCCCGTAAAAAATTCTTCTGATAATATTTTTAACATCATTTCAACTACACAGACAGTGAATTGCCCTTTTTGTGATTCAAGCAATACTGATCTTAAAAGTTTCTTTGGTTCGACTGCTTGTAAATCCTTATATTATTGCAATAACTGTCAACAACCCTTTGAACATTTCAAATGCCATTAACTTTTAGGAGAGTTTCAATGGAATATCAATTTATTTCATATTCATTAGAAAATAACATTGCCAAAATAACACTAAACAGACCCGAAGTTCTCAATAGTTTTAATTTTCAAATGGCTAAAGAGCTCCAAGATGCTTTGGATGAGGTTAATAAAAATGATGAGGTAAGGGTAGTCATTATTACTGGAACTGGAAAAGCCTTTTCTGCTGGGCAAGACTTATCCGAAGCAATCAATTTGAACACAGAATTATCAGAAATCGTTGAAAGAAACTATATTCCAATTGTTACAAAAATCAGAAATTTGGAAAAACCGGTTATAGCCGCTGTTAATGGAGTTGCAGCTGGAGCAGGAGCTAATATTGCATTATGTTGCGATTTTGTCATAGCGAGTAAAGAGGCATATTTCATTCAGGCATTCAGTAAAATCGGATTAGTCCCGGATAGTGGGGGAACTTATATTTTACCAAGATTAATAGGATTAGCCCGCTCGACCTCTCTAATGATGTTGGGTAATAAACTTTCTGCAACAGATGCTGAAAATCTTGGAATGATTTTCAAATCAACAGAAGAAGAAGATTTTGATGTTTTTGTTAGAGAATTTTCCGCAAAATTGAGCGAAATGCCAACAAAAGCCTTGGCTTTGACAAAAAAACTGCTTAATACCTCTTTCGAAAATAGCTTTGAAGAACAGTTAGAAGCCGAAAAAAATGCTCAATGTCTGGCAGGAAATTCTCAAGATTATCGAGAAGGTGTAAATGCTTTTCTTGAAAAAAGGAAACCAATATTCAAAGGAAAATAAATTTTTTTAACTATTTGAAAATTTTATGGAAAAAGGAAATAAAATACGAGTTGGGATTATGGGTGCCGGAACTATGGGTAATGGAATAGCTGTGCTATCAGCTATCAATGGACACGATGTAATAGTGTTTGATAATAATACTCAGGTGCTTGAAAAAGCAAAAAATGAATCTATCAAAGCCATCGAAAATTTACACTCGAAGAATAAATTACAAAATAAAAGCCCTCAGGAAGTTACTTCCAAGATGTATTACGAGTCCGATTTAGGGATGTTTGGAATTTGTAATTTAGTGATTGAGGCTATTGTTGAGGATTTAACCATCAAGCAGGTATGTTATTCAGAGCTTGAACAAATTGTTCCCGAAGATTGTATAATTGGTTCAAACACTTCTTCTCTTTCAATCGCCTCATTATCATCATCATTGAAAAATCCTTCAAGATTTTTAGGCATTCATTTTTTTAATCCTCCCGTAGTAATGAAATTGGTTGAAATTGTCCCGTCTTTACTTACTGATATTAAAATTCTAACAGATATTAAGTCTCTATTACAATCCTGGGGCAAGACCACGGTTTTAGCAAAGGATACACCCGGTTTCATTGTCAATAGAATTGCAAGACCTTTTTATACAGAAGCTCTCAGGATATTCGATGAGGGTATTGCTGACATACCCACTATTGATTGGGCAATGAAAGAAATTGGTGGTTTCAAGATGGGACCTTTCGAACTTATGGATTTAATTGGAAACGATGTAAATTATAAAGTTACAGAATCAATTTTCGAACAATCATATTTCGAGCCTCGTTTTAAACCTTCAATTACTCAAAAAAGACTTGTCGAAGCAAAAATGTTCGGTAAAAAAACTGGAAGAGGTTTTTATGATTATTCTTTGGAGAACCAACCAAAACCTAATACAGATAGAAAATTAGGAACAAAAATTTTTAATAGAATTTTAGCTCAACTAATCAACGAAGCATCAGATTCACTTCTTTTCGGAATTGCCACTAAAGAAGACATTGACCTTGCAATGACTTTAGGTGTGAATTACCCCAAGGGATTACTTAAATGGGCTGATGAAATTGGAATTAGCAATGTAATAAATCAACTTCAGGCACTTTTCGATGAATATGGCGAAGATAGATACAGAATTAGCCCTATGCTCAAAAGAATGGCAGATAGAGGTTGGAAGTTTTATAATTAAAAATGATGAAGAACCCTGAAAACCCACAAAAAATTGTTGAATGGATGCTGAAAAATGACAGATTCAGCAATTGGCTTGGAATAAAATTACTATCAGTCGAAATTGGTAAAGTTACCCTTGAATTGGAAATTACTGATGTTATGCTGAATGGTTTTGATATTCTTCACGGGGGAATAGCTTTTGCTCTTGCTGATAGTGCCTTGGCTTTTGCTTCTAATACTCACGGAAGAAGAGCCGTTTCCCTTGAAGCCTTGATAAACTACACTGCACCTGTATTTGCCGGTGATACTTTAACCGCAATTGCAGAAGAATCAAATTTAACTAATAATACAGCAGTTTACGATATTACTATTTTTAATCAACATAAAAGAAAAGTTGCTCTTTTTCGGGGAACTGTTTACAGAACTAATAAAGATTATTCAGATGTTTTATAAATAAGAATAAAAATATGAAAGATTGTTATATAATTGACGGAATAAGGACACCCATCGGAAAATATGGCGGTGCATTATCAAGCGTAAGAACAGATGACCTTGCCGCTTATGTCATTAAAAAGCTTGTTGAAAGAAACCCAGAAATTGACAAAAATCTTATAGATGATGTTATTTTGGGATGTGCAAATCAATCCGGTGAAGATAATAGAAATGTAGCACGTATGGCTTTATTACTTGCTGATTTACCTTTCACTATTCCCGGTGAAACAATTAACAGACTCTGCGCATCCGGAATGTCAGCAGTCATTAATGCTTCAAGGGCTATAAAAACAGAAGAATATAATCTTGTTATTGCGGGTGGCGTTGAAAATATGACTCGATCCCCATTTGTTTTTGGAAAATCCTCGACTCCCTTCGGACGTGACATACAAATTTATGATACAACGCTTGGCTGGCGATTTGTCAATCCAAAAATGAAAGAAAAATACGGTGTTGATTCTATGGGTGAGACCGCTGAAAATGTTGCCGAAAAATACAACATTTCTAGAGAAGATCAGGATTTATTTGCATATCACTCTCAAATGAAAGCAACGAAATCTCTTCAAAGTGGCAGATTTGCAAAGGAGATAGTTCCTGTTGAAATTCCTCAAAAAAAAGGAGAACCATTATTTTTTTCCGATGATGAATTCATACGCCCCGAAACAACAATTGAAGGACTATCTAAACTAAAACCAGCTTTTAAGCCAAATGGGTCTGTTACAGCGGGAAATTCCTCGGGAATTAATGATGGGGCATCATCACTTCTTTTGGCTTCTGAAGAAGCAGTTAAGAAATTTAATTTGACACCAAAAGCCCGAATAGTATCCTCTGCAGTGGTTGGCGTTGAACCAAGAATTATGGGAATTGGACCCGTTGAAGCCTCGAAGAAAGCTTTGAAATTAGCTGGATTAAAATTTAATGATATTTCCATAATAGAGCTAAATGAAGCATTCGCTGCTCAGGGTCTTGCTTGTATAAGAGAATGGGGGCTCGATGATTCTGACGAAAGAATCAATCCCAACGGCGGTGCAATTGCTCTCGGTCACCCCCTTGGAATGAGTGGCGCCAGATTAATTGTAACTGCTATGTACGAACTTGAGTTAAGAAAAGGAAAATATGCCCTATGCACTATGTGTATAGGTGTTGGTCAGGGATATGCTACGATAATTGAAAGAGTTTAATAGAAAAACTTGAGTTTATTCTCTTCGGGATAATACTCATATTTCAATTTAACTAAGGGCTCCTTGTAATCCGGTTCGTAGTCTGGGGGTTTAAGGTTTTCTCCAGTAAAGAATTCATATTCCGAATAATGCTCTGCGCACCAGTGATTTTTACCTTTATCATCATTTAGCAAAATCTCTCCACCTTGATGAGGGCAAATAGAGCTAAAAACACTGAAATCATCGTCTGTTTCTTTTGCCTTTCTGATAATAATAACAGGTCTTCCTGCGAAAGGTTTACCAAATGATTTTGAAATTGCTCCACCAATTTCGCTTAACTCAGGGAATAAAGATAAATCAACAATATGTTCTCTAACTCTATCAAACATTGTTGGAATAGGCTTTTCCTGAATATATTCACAAGCTGAAAAAAAAGCCGGTGCACAAGTAGCACACAAAGAGGAACCTGCTAATACAATTGCTTTTTTGAGGAATTCTCTTCTTTCTTGTTTGTTTTCCACTTTTTACCTCATTAATTAATAGAACAGATGTAATTGAAGGTAATACAAAGCTCCTTTATACTGGGTGAACTCTCTTGGATTCTGCTCTGTATCTATCAGACGAAATTCCTGCTTAACCTCAATGAACGGCAGAATAAATATTTGCGTAGCGAATACAAGTTGTTGAGTAGTGTTTAGAATTTCCAAAGACTTGTAATTTGATTTTGCTCGCTCAGCTCTAATTTCAAAATAAACAGGGTCAATAATTTTTACATTTAATATACCCTGATAATTTTCCAGAGAAAAAATATCACCCTTATTCCCTTTACTATATTCAAAAAGCAGTGAAAATCTCTTGAAAAAGCTAATCCCTGCAAAATAATTAAATTGTGTGTAATCAGTAGTTTTTAGTATTGACATACCTGCCAAAGAGCTTGTAAAATCGCTCATACCAATCGTTTCTGAAAGCATACCTTTAAGAACATAAATAGCGTTTTTTTCACCTGTTAAGTTCTTGGCTCCTTCAATGCTATTGATTTTTACTTTTGAAAGATTATTCGAACTAAAAACACCACCAGAAAGATTAAAAATCCATTCAGGGGAGGGACTATAGACATCTTTATATAATTCAATCCCAAAATCTGAGAAATCAATCGCAAAAAGTGGATTCGCATAAACATTTTCATTTGCTATCATCCGGATTAGCATTGTATGGTCATCATATCTAATTCCAAAACCCGGTTGAAAATGGCCTATCCTCACTTTTGGGGTTTCTGGAAATGGATCGAGAACAACACCGGCTGTCCAGCTTTGTTGTCCGTGATTTTTATATTTTGTTTCAGCAAAATTATACCCACCCTCTAGCCAAAGCCAGTCGCTTACTTCATAAGAAACGTAACCCGTTACCTGTTTAACAAAAAATTTTCTTTGGGTTCCGGGTTTAAAAGTTTTTGAATACTGAGCTCTTATATCAGCACCGAAATATAGTTTCCCATCAAGTGCAGAATTAGTTAGTTTAGTCAAGTCAAAGAAATCTTTTAAACCAATCCAGTCTGGTTTAATTAAGGAGTATTTTCCAACTGTTCTCCATCCATTCTCATTTCTTAATCCAGAGCCAGACTCAGAGAGATGGCAATTTATGCAACGATTTGCTGTCTGAAGTGCAATTTGTGGAGTTGAAAATAAGCTGAAAGAAATAAAAAAAATATATAAATAAAGAAATGTTTTCATTTTTAAAATTGGGGCTATTCATTTACAGAACAGCCCCATATTTGTTATCAAATTATCTTGGTAAACCTTTTAAAATAACTACCAAACTTGCTTGATTTTCAGTTGGTCTAAGAGTTCCTTTGTCTGGATTTTTATATTTATCGTGATTCCATCCATGAGGTTGAATACAAAGAAGGAAAACATCGGGCACTCCGACTAAATCAGAAACATCAATCAAAGCACCATATTCAGCACTTCCCTTTTTGGAATCGGCTTTATCATAAAGAGTTCCGGGATTGTTTGGATTTGCTTGACCTCTATAATGTTCGATTTCGCAAACAATCTTCATTTCTTTGGTTGCAATGTTGTATTGATATATATATGAATCATGAGTTTCATCGCCATAAGTGTTTGGGTCTTCTTGAATATAGACATAATTTCTTGTTACACAGATATTATCTGGATTTTGGAATAATTTAGCAGGTCCGCTTTTGTCATCACCATCAAGAATACATTCTAATTTACCTTTGAGAGGATCATTTGCATCCAAAACTAATCTATAGACTCTGCCATAAACTGTTCTGCTTGGGTAGTTTTTCTGACCAGTTGTTGTGAAATAAATGTTTCTACCATTCGAACCGCCACCTTTTTGATAATCAAGATCTTCTGTTCTTCCGAATCTGATAGCTCCTAAGGCTGTTGATTGAGTATTTAATTCTTCTTGTGTAATATCATTAATTTTTTTGAATGTAACGTTGAATGTTTGACCAACTTTCATTGTTGTTTCGGATGTGTCACCATCATCTCGGCACATTACATAAAGGTTTCCATTATCAAGATCACCAACAGTATTACTAATATAAAGAGCTACTTGACCACCACCGGGACTGGAATCATCGTCACCTATTATAATAACAGTTTTTCCAGCATAAGCATCTTTTGGCAATGGAACTGCATTTTCATAAGACCATCGTCCTAAAGCTTTTAACCATTTAGGTTGGCTCAAAGCAGCAGCATAAGGGTTAAGACCAAGTGCTTCTGATTTTGCGCTGCTTTCACCACAGCTAACAAATAAAGGACCGAATCCATGCTCTGAAGGG
>JAOABA010000024.1 GCA_026418625.1 Candidatus Kapaibacterium sp. | reverse complement strand
GTGGTATATGTATGGGTGCCTGTCCTGAAAGAATAATAAGCTTCAAGAATTACTCTGTTCATATCATTTCTTCTATGATTAAATCAATTGAAATGCCTGATACAGAATCCGAAAAACCAAGGATACTTGCTTTCCTATGTGAAAACGATGCTTATCCTTCTCTCGATATCGCTGCAAGGAATAAAATTCAATATTCACCGAATATCAGAATTATACCTTTAAGATGTTTAGGTTCGATGAATGTAATTTGGATTGCAGACGCTCTCTCGATGGGTTTTGATGGAATCATTTTAATTGGTTGTAAATATGGCGATGATTATCAGTGCCATTTCATTCGAGGCAGTGAATTAGCCAATAGAAGGATGGAAAATGTTCAGGAAAAATTAAAACAATTAGTTCTTGAACCCGAAAGAGTCGAAATTCATACTTTATCAATTGACGAATTCGTTAAAATACCTGATATTTTCAATAAATTTGCTGAAACAATTGATAAGATTGGTCCAAATCCTTATAAAGATATGTAAACGATGAAATTCTGAAAAATCAACTGGGGCAATTCTCGAATTGCCCCTATTTTTTTCTAATCATTCACTTATATTTCCCGCTCATTAAGAAAACCTTTCTTTCAAAAAACTTTTTCATCCAATGCAATTATGTTAATCTTTACTAATGTCTATTCTTTAGCAGCGGTTTTTGTAAAATAGTCATTCTGCGGCGAAGGCAAAAAATCCATACAATATCAATATATTTGGACTCTTCAATGCGTTCAGAGTAACTAATAATTATTTTTACTTTTTAAATAGACTTTTAGGTTGAAATCTAAATGAATGATTATGTATGATTTAACAATTTCATTATTTCTTTGGCTGTCAATTCCGCAGAATTAATTTTTGATAGCTTCTTTGCATTATCACCCATTTTAAGCAATAAATCCTGATTATGAAATAATTTTGTAATACTATCTTTTAGCTTTAAATCTAACTCTTCATCTTTAATCATAATCGAAGCTCCATTTTGAACCATCATCATTGCATTATGTTCCTGATGGTTATTAGCAGCGAAAGGATATGGGACTAAAATCGAGGGTTTGCCCACTGCTGTTAATTCTGCAATTGTGGTTGCTCCGGCACGGCAAATCACCAAATCCGAAGCAGAATAAGCAGTTGCCATATCATCAATGAATTCAAAAATTCTAATATTTTCTCTATCAATCTTTGTCTGAAAATTCTTGCCCGTCTGCCAGATGATTTGAAGGTCCAAATCATTTTCTGTAATTAATTTTTCTATTGCTGAGTTAATATTCTTTGCCCCAAGACTGCCTCCAAAAACCAATATAGTAAATTTGTTCTCATCTAAACTCAGATTTTTCCTTGCTATTTGTTTATCTGTAGGGTTTGATAATTTATTTCGAACAGGGTTACCAAGAATTTTGATTTTATCTTGAATTGATTTATCAAAATATTTGGTGCTTTCCTCGAATGAAAGGGCAATCAAATCGGCTTTCTTTGAAAGTAATTTTATGGTCTTACCCGGAAAAACATTAGATTCCATTAAAACAAGTGGAGTTTTGCTATAATAAGCAGCTAAACCAACTGGATAACTAAGATAGGCACCCGCACAAATAACCAAACCAATGTTATTATTTTTTATATAACTTCTTGCTTTTGCTATAGAACTAATAATTTTAAATGGAAGTAATAGGGTCGAGAAAGAAAAAATCTTTGTCAAACCTGAAATATCAAGTGGTAGAAAATTATAACCAAGCGAGGGAACTATTCTGCCTTCGATTTTGTTTGGATTACCGACAAAAAAAATCTGATTTTTCTTAAATCCCAGTTTTTCGAGTTCTTCTATTACCGCGACTGCCGGGAAAAGATGTCCACCCGTTCCACCTGCGGCTACTAATATATTTTTATTATCCATTATAATTAAGTTTTATTTTAAAATTTTACCTGTTTCATAACTCCAAAATAATAAATCCAATTCATCCATAGGAATCTGGACTTTTTTTGCAAATTCTTTAAATTTTTTCTCGACAGCCAGATAATCTTTTTTCGTTGAGACCTTTGGTAAATCTTTGTATATGTTGCATAAAACAAGGTGCTTTAAAATATGTCTGTCCAAAATTGCCAAACCAGTATTACCAATATTCCTTAGGAAATGTGAAGCTTCCTTCATACCAATTCCTTTTATATTATCAACGAGCCATTCCCTTTTCAGCTCTGCCTTCATATTTGATGTTAATATTTTATATGTATCATCAAATTTCTCCTTCATTTCTATCAATCTTTTGGCTTTTGTGATATGAAATCTAATATACTGACTTTTATCATTCAAAATTTCAGTTGGATCAAATTTTTTTGTTTGAAATTTTGCTTTTTCAAGTCTGATAACCGCTTTTTCAGCATTAATTGCAGATGTTTGAGGAGTTAAGATGCAATAACACAACTCATAGAAATAATTTTCCGGTTTGATTTGTGAAAATTCAAAAAGTCTCTCCTTGATTTGATGTTTCAAAACCTGATATTTTTCTAATATTTCTGCAGGAATCTGATATTTCGACATTTAAGAGTTTTTACCAAAATAAAAGGTCAAAATTAATAAATATAATTCTTATTTTTGAAGTTGATTATAAAAATCAAAATAACTTATGACAATTAAAATTGGAACAAGAGGCAGTAGGTTGGCTCTCTGGCAAGCAGATTTTGTCCGAAATCTGATTTTGGATAAATTCCCTGCCTTAAAAGTTGAGATAATTCAAATCAAAACAACCGGCGATAAAATTTTAGAAAAAGCACTGTTTCAGATAAATGACAAAGGTTTATTCACCAAAGAGTTAGAAAACGAGCTTCTTTCAGGAAATATTGATATAGCAATCCATAGTTTGAAAGACTTACCAACAGAACTGCCTGACGGCTTGAAAATTGGTGCAGTTACAAAACGCGAAATTCCAAATGACGTTCTGATTGCAAAAAACAAGAGTCATACAATAGATAATTTGCCATCTGGAGCAAAAATCGCAACAAGTTCTCTCCGCAGAAGAGCTCAATTATTAATTAAAAGGAATGACTTCCAGCTTGAAGATATGCGTGGAAATGTTAATACAAGAATTGAAAAATTGTTTAACACTGAGCTTAACGGACTGATTCTAGCTTATGCTGGTGTTCTCCGATTAGGTATGACCGAATATATTTCCCAAATCATACCGATTGAGGATATAATTCCAGCTGTTGGACAGGCTGCTATTGCAATTGAAACAAGAGAAGAAAACCCATTCCAAGAAATTCTAAAAGCTTTGAATAATAATGATACGGAATTTTGCGTTTCGGCTGAAAGAGAGTTCCTAAAATTAATGGGCGGAGGCTGCAGCAAACCAATAACTGCTCATTGCTTTATAAAAGATTATGAGGTAGAAATTGTAGGGATAGTTTCGACTATTGATGGGACAAAATTCATTAAAGATAGGATTTCAAAGCCTAAGAGTGAAGCTGAAAACATAGGTAAAGATTTAGCTCAGAAATTTGATAAATTAGGAGCCAATGAAATTTTGAAATTAATTTAATTTTATATAAATATTGAGGTTTAAATGATAGCAGAATTCAGAAGATTCAGAAAACTAAGACATAACCCCATTATACGTAATATGGTTAGGGAAACAGTTCTTACAAAAAATGATTTAATTTATCCCCTATTTGCTACACACGGAGAAAACATCAAAAAACCAATAAGCTCAATGCCGGGAGTCTTCCAGATGAGTGTAGATGTTTTAGTCGAAGAATGCAAAGAAGTTGCTTCTCTTGGCATTCCCGCAATTATCCTTTTTGGAATTCCCGAACATAAGGATGAAATTGGCTCGGAGGCTTATGATGACAATGGTATAATCCAACAAGCAATTAGAGCAATTAAGAAAAATGTTAAAAATCTTGTTGTGATTGCTGATGTCTGCCTTTGCGAATACACCTCTCACGGTCATTGCGGTGTTTTAAATGGTGAAGAAATTTTAAACGATGAATCTGTTGAAATTTACGCTAAAACATCATTGAGCCTTGCAAAAGCTGGTGCTGACATAATGGCACCTTCTGATATGATGGACGGAAGAGTGGCAGCAATTAAAGAAATACTCGAAGAAAACGGCTTTTTGAATGTTCCGATAATGAGTTATTCAGCAAAATATGCTTCCGCTTACTACGGTCCGTTCCGTGAGGCTGCCGAAGGTGCTCCAAAATTTGGAGATAGAAAATCTCATCAGATGGACATCGGAAATAGCAATGAAGCTGTTAGAGAAGTAACCGAAGATGTTTTCGAAGGTGCTGATATTGTTATGGTAAAACCTGCAGGACCATATCTTGATATTATTTATCGTGTTAAACACGAACTTGGGCTTCCCACTGCAGCTTATCAGGTTAGTGGCGAATATTCAATGATTAAGGCTGCTGCAAACTTGGGTTGGCTTGACGAAGAAAAAATTATGATTGAGTCATTGACGGGCATAAAGCGTGCAGGTGCCGATATGATTCTAACTTATTTTGCTAAAGATGTTGCCAGATTTCTTGATAATCAGAAATAATTAATATTTGAAAAATTATGGATATTGAAGAAAGTATTAAACTCTATCAAAGAGCTTTGGAATTAATACCCGGAGGGGTAAATTCACCAGTTAGAGCCTTCAAATCAGTTGGAGGTAACCCAAGGTTTATCAGAAAAGGTCTAGGTTCAAAAATCTATGATGTGGACTTGAATGAATATATAGATTTCATTGGTAGCTGGGGACCTCATATTTTCGGACATAAACCTGATTTTATCATTCAAGCTATCAAGGAAGCCTTACAAAATGGAACAAGTTTCGGCGCTCCAACTGAAGCTGAGGTTAAAATCGCAGAGCTTATATGTGAACTCGTCCCATCTATCAAAATGGTTCGACTTGTCAATAGCGGAACAGAGGCTACAATGAGCGCCATACGTCTCGCAAGGGGATTTACAAAGAAAGATAAAATAATTAAGTTTGAAGGTTGCTATCACGGGCACTCTGATTCTTTTTTGATTAAAGCTGGCTCCGGAGCACTGACATTTGGAATTCCAACGAGTCCCGGAGTTACAGCAGGAACTGCTGCAGATACCTTGACCGCTAAATTTAATGATATTCAATCTGTTAAGGAATTAATCCAGAATAATAAGGGTCAGATTGCAGCAATTATTATTGAGCCAGTTGCCGGAAATATGGGTGTTATTGCTGGAAAACCCGACTTTCTTAAAAGTTTAAGAGAAATATGCAGCGAAGAGAGTATTGTTTTAATTTTTGATGAAGTAATGACCGGTTTCAGACTTGCTAAAGGCGGTGCTCAGGAAATTTATGGAATTGAACCAGACTTGACAACATTAGGAAAAATCATCGGCGGTGGTATGCCAGTTGGTGCATTTGGAGGTAAGAGAGAAATTATGTCTTTACTCGCTCCTTCTGGACCTGTTTATCAAGCGGGGACACTCAGCGGCAATCCAATTGCGGTGTCTGCCGGTTTGGCTTCTCTTGAATATATTAAAAACAACCCACGAATATATAATGAACTTGAAATAAAATCCAAAAATTTTGAATTAAAAATAAGAGAAATATTAAATAAGTTAGGAAAAAATTTGGCTTTGAATAGGGTGGGTTCAATGCTTTGTCTTTTCTTCTGCGAAAATGAGGTTAATAGTTTTGATGACGCTTTGAAATCCGATACACAAAAATTCTCTATATTTTTCAATCACTTGTTAAATAATGGTATTTATCTGCCACCTTCTCAGTTCGAGGCAATTTTTATTTCGACATCTCATTCTGAGGACGAACTTATTTATACCGCTGAAAAAATAGAAGAAGCACTTAAATTGATTTATTAAAAGGGTTAAAATATGTATTTTTTAATATCACTTATAATGGCACTGGCACCCGCTTTTTTTCTACTTTGGTATTTCAACCGAATGGACAAAGCCAAACCGGAACCAAAGGGAATGATAATTAAAATATTTTTGTGGGGAATATTTATTATTATTCCTGCGATTATCATTGAACTCTTTATAGATAATTTCTATTCAACCATCCTTGGTTCAGCTCCAGTATTATACATAGCAGCCAAATCATTTATAGTTGCCGGTATGATAGAGGAAGGATTGAAGCTATGGGTTGTTCTGCAATTTGCATATAAAAATGTTAACTTCGATGAAGCAATGGATGGAATTGTCTATGCAATTGTAGCAAGTATGGGATTTGCAGCGTTCGAAAATGTCATTTACGTTATGGGTCATGGTATGGAGGTT
Source organism: Candidatus Kapaibacterium sp. (assembly GCA_026418625.1). Taxonomy (GTDB): domain Bacteria; phylum Bacteroidota; class Ignavibacteria; order Kapaibacteriales; family UBA2268; genus CALHRB01. Next base: position 73,466 of record JAOABA010000024.1, on the reverse strand, counting down.
GCAATCTTGAGGGCATTCACATCGTTACCGCTTCACGCTGTTGCCACCGGAATTATGGGCTATTACATCGGTCAGGCAAGGTTTGTGGATGATAGCAGATTAGAATTGAAATTGATTGTCAAAGGATTTTTCATAGCAGTTTTTATTCACGGTTTATATAATTTCCTCATTTTTGGTATTGAAGAATTTGGCTATATTCCTGCCTTGCTCAATATACCTCTGCTTATTGGTTGCTTCATTTACCTAAGGAAACTAATCAAATCAGCCATAGCAGATGATAAACTTGCAGGTAGACAGGAAATACAGACTGATACCTAAAGTTTTTAGATATTCAATAACATTTTTATTGTGTATAAAAAACTTTAATTATTTATTAAATTTCTGATTAATTTAAATATATATTATATTGTTTTTTTATAATTTCTTATTTTTTTATTATCATTATTAATTTATGAAACTCTGGAGTATATCAACCACAGTAAGAAATCCTGAAAGATTAAGAAATTTTCTAAAAGTATTATCACTTTTAGAAGGTAAACCATTCAATGTTTCTAATCAAATCATATATCAAATTTTATTAATTCAAAAAAAATTATATCGACCACTAGAAATACCAAATAAATATCAATCATATTATGAAAACCCTGAAATAGAAATACCTTTCGAAGTAGCTAAAGATATTTTTAACATTCAGGGTTATGTCGATCCTGCAATGAGGGGAAGACAGTCAGTCAATCCATTAAACAAATTAGGTTTTTCAATAGCTCGGGAGAGGGAAGGAAATATAATAATTACAGAACTTGGTAAGCAATTTATTTCTGATGATTTTGATATTGGTTACATTTTTTTTAAATCACTTTTAAAACTTCAATTTCCAAATCCTTGGAGTAAAGAATTTTCTAAAAAATTTGGCTTTAATGTCCAACCATTTATTGCAACAATGCACCTAATAAATAATGTTAATAAAAATTCAGAAAAAAAAGGTTTAACAAAAACAGAGTTTTCATTGTTTATACCTTCTCTCATAAATTTTGAACTTATTAAAGATTATGAAGAAAAAATAATTAGATACCGAGAACAAAATAATAAAAAGTCATTCATAAATGAATTCGCTAAATTATTTTATAAAACCAATGATCCAAATGAAAAACAAATAAATAACTTCTTCGAATACGGCGATAATATTATGCGTTATTTTCGCTTAACTCGTTATTTCAAAGTATCCGTTGAAAATTTTGGCGCTGACTGGAAAATTGATTTAGAACCCTCAAGAAAAGTAGAAATTGATCATTTAATCAAAACTTTTTCAGGAGCATCAATTAATTTTAATACAACTGGTGATTATCTGAATTACATTTCAGATATTTCATTACCAAGACTTCCATTCGAAAACCTGCATAGTTTGAAAGAAATTGCTAAATCCTTAATAAAGCAAATAAATGAATTTGCCAAAGATATTAATATTATTCCTGAATTAATAAATTCAGATATTTTAATTAAGGATTTTGATAAGTTTTCAATGCAAGAATTAAAAGATTATATAACTCAATTAAGAGCCTTTAATTTAGATCTTATTGATAAGCAAAAGAGAATATCGTTTTCTGTAAATTTTGATAAAATCCAAAAAATCATTGATGACCTAAAAAATTATAAACTTATTAAAAAGTTTGCACCAGAACAATTTGAAAAAATCATAACAGATGCTTTAAAAATTATAAACGATGAGTTAAAAATAAAGCCTAATTATTCTGTTGACGATAACGGTGAGCCTATCGGTCATGCAACGGGCAACAAGCCTGACATTGAATGTTTTTATAAAAATTACAATTCTATTTTTGAAGTAACTCTCGATACTTCAAATTATCAATGGGTTAGAGAGAGTCAACCTGTTATGAGACATTTAAGAGATTTTGAATCAAAATATAGTAAATCTACAAACTATTGTGTATTTATCTCTCCAAAAATTCATATCGATACACTTTATCATTTTTGGACTTCAGTAAAATTTGGATATGATGGATTCAGACAAAAAATTATACCATTAACTACTGAACAGTTTTCAGTTTTTCTTGAATTATTACTAAATCTTATTCAAACGGGTAAGAAATTTTATCATACAGATATTGAATTACTTTACAAGGAAATAATTGAAATGACTGATAAAGTTAAAGGTCATACAGAATGGTATTCGAAAATTCCTAAAGTAATTGAAAATTGGAAAAAAATTATCTTATATGAAGACTAACATAATATATTTAGGTGACTGTATTACAATTCTCAATAAGGATATTGAAGAAAATTCTGTGAATTTAATAATTGCAGATCCTCCCTATAACCTATCAGGTAAATCGTTAAATCTAACTAATAATCAAACGGGAGGAGCATTCTACAAAGTTAATGAAAACTGGGATATATTTAAATATGACGATTATGTAGAATTTACTAAAGAATGGATATCAGCTTGTTATAAAATATTAGTTCATAATGGAAGTCTTTATATATCTTGTACCCAACATAATATTGCGGAATTGATCACTGTTTCAAAAAAGTTAGGTTTGAAATTAAATAATATTATAACTTGGTATAAAACTAATTCAATGCCTAATATCACAAAAAGAACTTTCACTCATTCGACTGAATTTGTTTGTTGGTTTGTTAAAGGGTCTAATTGGATTTTCAATTATGAAGCTATTAAAGAATTTAATCCAAAAAAAACTAAAGACGGTCAGAAAAAACAACTAAGAGACTTTTTGGATTTCATTGAATTACCCATTGTTCAAGGGAGAGAAAGGATGAGAGGTGAAAATGGAAAATCATTGCATCCCACTCAGAAACCAGAAAAACTAATAGAGTTATTTATTTTAGCTTCTTCCAATGAAAATGATATTGTCCTTGACCCTTTTTTTGGTACTGGAACAACAGGTGTGGTAGCTCAAAATTTAAATCGTCGATGGATTGGAATTGAAATTAATCCAACATATTATGAATTAGCTAAAAAAAGATTATATCATAATTTAGAGTTATTTAATGTCAGTAATTAAATTATATAAAGGAGATTGCTTAAATGTATTAAAAGCTATCGATTCAAACAGCATTGATTTGATTTTTGCTGATCCTCCTTATAACCTATCCGGAGAAGACAATTTAACAACCAAAAACGGTAAAGTTGCAAAGCTTCACAAAGGGAATTGGGATGTAATTGATAATATACATTTATTTAACGAAACTTGGCTAAAAGAGTCAATTAGAGTTTTATCAAATTATGGAACTATTTGGATAAGCGGAACTTTGCATAACCATCCTTCAATCGGTATAATCTTGAAAAAATTTGGTCTATGGATAATAAATGATGTTATTTGGTTCAAACGTAATGCTACTCCTTTACTTTCAAAAAATAGATTTGCACCTTCAACTGAACTTATATGGGTAGCAAGTAAATCAAAAAAATATTATTTCGATTATGATATGGCAAAGAAATTGAATGGTGGAAAACAAATGAAAAATCTCTGGGAAATAAATGCTGAAAAACATAAAACAATTCATCCAACTGAAAAACCAGAAAGTTTATTGGAACGAATTGTACTAATAGCTACCAAGGAAGGTCATACAGTATTAGACCCATTTATGGGAAGTGGCACAACTGGCGTGGTTTCTAAAAGATTAAATAGAAATTTTATAGGAATTGAAATTGATGAAAATTATTTTAATATTGCTAAAACAAGAATAGAAAACGAAAAAAATTCGCCGAATCTACTGAGTGATTTATCAAATGTAATTCAAATCAAATTCCAATCAAGCTTGTTATAAACAAGCAATTTTATATTACATTAATAAAAGTCTTCTAAAACAAGACTATTATTAATAAACAGATTTTCTTAGAAATTAGTTATCATATTCACGGTTAGAGAGTCATTTATACTAGCGAGAAATTCAGATTATAATAATCGCAGTCCTCTCGTTTGCAGGATTTATTCCTGTGTGAAAACGTGCATTTTGCTTCTGAGAGATTTAGTTGTATATCATATTTCTCTTTAAGGAACTCGACTGCTGATTCTATTGAAATGTATGTATCACGCTTACAACATCTTGGACCACCGCTTTCCGCAACTTTCTTAAGGCTTTGAGCAATTATCATATTTGTAAGCGACCATTCGTCTTCGGTCATATTATCAATATTCTCATAAGCTTTCAGGAAAATGCCTGTTCCGATAGCCGCTCCACAGTTCCCAAGATTATAAGAACAACTTTTTGGTGATTCTTCTTCAACTATTTTCTCAATCTTATCAAGCATTTCAGGAACTTGATTATGTTTGCCTTGCAAGTTATAAGTCGTTGTTAGCATCACTGCTGGAACAATGAAATGATGCTCAGGTCCGTGCATTCTGACTAAAGGTGAATTCATTATGCTCACAGCAAGTTCATTAGGGTCGGTTCCTTTGTATTTAAGGCAGGATTCCTTAATAAATTGATTGACAGGAAGACCAAGACACTCATCGCAAATGCTATGCCCGTTAGTGCATTGGTTTGAAATCTGATTAATTTTTCCGCAGAAGTCACAGCGTAAAGTATCGCTTTCCTTTAACTTCAATAATTCTTCACCACAAAGAATACAAGTGCTAATTTCGATTTTATTTATAACATTGAGTTCAGACATTTTATCATTCATTATTTTTTCAAAATAGTAATTACGAAATTAACTGATTATAATTATTAATTCAAAAAAACAAAAATGAATAAAAAAACAGGAAAAAATTTGCTTAAATCAATCTAAATTTATTATTTTAAGCAAAACAATTTTTTTATTTCATTTTGAAAGGTTAGAATATGAAATCAGTTATTTTATCAGCAGTCAGAACACCAATCGGTGCTTTTATGGGAAGTCTTGCGAGTTTATCGGCTCCAAGGTTAGGTGCAGTGGTAATTTCGGAAGCCGTTAATAGAGCAGGTATCAAGAAAGAAGATGTTTCTGAAGTTATTATGGGTAACGTTTTAATTGGTGGAGTTGGTCAGGCACCCGCACGTCAAGCAGCTATTTATGCCGGAATTCCCGTTAGCGTTCCCTGTATGACAATAAATAAAGTATGCGGAAGCGGATTGAAATCAGTTATGCTCGCCGATCAAGCTATTCGCTGCGGAGATGCAGAAATAGTTGTTGCTGGTGGTCAGGAATCTATGACTAATGCTCCTTATGCACTATTCAAAGCCAGAAACGGCTACAAAATGGGTAATGGTGAACTTGTTGACCTAATGATTCACGATGGACTTTGGGACGTTTATAAACAAGTTCATATGGGTATGGCAGGTGAGCTATGTGCCGATGAGTATAAAATTTCTCGTGAAGAACAAGATGATTTTGCCATTATGAGCTATCAAAGAGCTCTCGATGCACAGAAAAACGGTTATTTCAATGATGAAATAGTTCCTGTTGTTATTGAGGATAAAAAAGGTCCGATAACTGTTGCAATTGACGAGGAACCTGCAAAAGTTAATTTCGAAAAAATTAGAACATTGAAACCTGTCTTCAAAAAGGATGGAACTGTTACCGCTGCTAATGCCTCTTCGATTGATGATGGAGCTGCTGCTGTTGTTGTCTGCTCAGAAGATAAAGCAAATTCGATGGGTTTGAAGCCATTGGCAAGAATTATTGCTCACGAATCCTATGCTCAGGAACCTGAATGGTTCACAACCGCTCCAGCCAAAGCAATAAAAAAGGTTATCGCAAAAGCCGGAATGAATCTCAGTGATATTGATTTATTCGAAATAAATGAAGCCTTTGCAGTTGTTACAATAATGGCAGCCAAAGAACTTGAACTGCCCTATGATAAAATCAATGTTCACGGCGGAGCCGTCTCTCTTGGTCATCCTATCGGTGCTTCCGGTGCAAGAGTTTTGACAACTTTGATTTATGCATTAAAGAGATACGGAAAGAAATATGGTTTGGCTACATTATGTATAGGTGGCGGCGAAGCTAGTGCAATGATTATCGAGATTTTGTAAGTTTAAATATCTTTTTTTTCCATACACTTTGAAACAATTTTTAGATAGTGTATGTTTTTTAGGAGAGAATAAAATTGTTTTTCTTTTTGATAAAATATTGAAAAATGTTAAGTTTGGGTTTTGTCAAAATGTAATCAGAAATTAATAACAAATAGAGAAGTTTTTTATGAAAATTCATGAATATCAGGCAAAAGATTTACTCAGAAAATTCGATGTTCCGGTTCTTTTCAGTAAAGTAGTTTTTAGCCCAGAAGAAGCGGGAAAAATCACTTACGAAGAATTTGTTCAACGAGGAATAGAAACTATCGTAATTAAGGCTCAGGTTCACGCTGGAGGTAGAGGGAAAGGCACAATACACAACATTTTTAGTGGAGAACCACATATTCTCTTCGATAAACCCGTTAGGGGGGTTAATATAGTAAGCGGGGGTAATATTTCTGATGCCGCATATCAATATGCAAAAACAATATTAGGACATAAATTAGTAACAATTCAAACTGGTGAGGCAGGTTCAGTTGTTCGACGCCTTCTGATTGAAGAAGGAGTCAGTATTGCTAAGGAATTTTATGCAGGAATGCTCTTAGATAGACAGGTGGGTAAAAATGTAATTATGGTTTCAACCGAAGGTGGCGTTGAAATCGAAAAAGTTGCTGCAGAAACTCCAGAAAAAATACTTAAAGAATGGATTGATCCCGCTATTGGTTTTCAAAATTATCAAGCTCGTAGATTAGCATTTGGTCTTGGTTTGAGTGGAGATGCTTTCAAAAGCTTTGTTAATTTTATTTCAAAATTAGTCGTTGCTTACGAAGCTTTGGATTGCAGCTTACTCGAAATAAATCCTCTGGTATTAACAACCGAAAATAAAATGATTGCTTTGGACGCAAAGATGAATTTCGATGACAATGCACTTTACCGCCATCCTGAATATTCAGAATTGCGCGATGAAAGCGAGGAAGACCCTCTTGAAGTTGAAGCTTCTAAATATGACCTGAATTATATTAAACTTGATGGAAATGTCGGCTGTATGGTTAATGGAGCCGGTCTTGCAATGTCCACAATGGACTTGATACAATTATCCGGCGGACAACCTGCCAATTTCCTCGATGTTGGTGGTGGTGCAAATGTCGAACGAATTTCAAATGCATTCAGAATTATGATGAGCGACCCAAATGTAAAAGCTGTTCTTATTAATATCTTTGGTGGCATTGTTCGATGTGATAAGGTTGCTGATGGAATCGTCGAAGCATTGAAAAATGTGGAAGTAAATGTCCCAGTTATAGTTCGTCTTGATGGAACGAATGCTGCAGGAGGAATTAAAACTCTTAAAAAATCAGGAATGAAGTTCAAAGTTGCTAAAACTTTCGAAGAAGCTGCTAAATTCGTTACCGAAGTTGTTTCTAAAAACTAATTTTTTACTAAATACAGGCAATCTCAAATTACAACCGAGATTGCCTGTGTTGTTTGATCCTTCTTTTCCTCGTCAGAACTTTCAATTTCAAAAGAACTTACTATTTTGACTAACCCAAGTTTTAATTCTTTACTCTCCAACGATGACGCTAATGTATTTATAAACTCCTTTATGATTTGTTGGAATTTTAATGTGTTATTTTTTATTAATATTTCAAAAAATTCATCCATTTTTTGAATTTTAAAATCGATTTTATCGAATTTCTTTGTTTCAATGCGAAGCTCAGCAGTTTCTATTTTATATTTATTGTTTCTTTGAACATTAATTCTTGCTAAATAAAATTTATCATTTCTAAAATATGGTAAAATCAACAACAAGTTATTCTTGTTTTTATAATTAATCAAATTAAAAATGTGCAAGATTTCTATAAATCTCATCACAACTTTCAATGGCTCAATGAGGCTGGAAAACTCAGCGTCGCTACCTATTCTATCTAAAATCCTTGCAATGGCATCATAAAATTTTAATTGACTTCTTTGTGAATTTTCATATAAAAAAACATCAAATAAATCTTTTATGCTCTTCTCAGGATTTTTAATTTTCTCAAAAATATCATTGAGTTCTTTAAATACATCATCATTAGTTTTTTTTACATATTTATAAATTATTTCGAGCGAATTGGCTAACTTGTTCAAATAGAAAACATTGCTAAAAGCAAAATAATTTGTATGACTGAGTTGAATTTTGTTATCCAGCAAAAACAAAATTAGATTAAAAGCAATATTTAATTTAGTATAATCCTTAAATTCATTAGGCAGATTGGCAAAGAATTGATTAATAACAATAATCTCATCCCTTAAAATATTTTTCCTGATCTTTTTAAGACTCGAAATCAGTTCAATAAAAAAATTATTGCTGGGAATATCCAAAATCCTAATGATATCAGAATTCGAGATTTCCTTTCCTTCGAACTTAACAGGGACACTATGAATTTTCAATAGTAAATTTGGTTCTGTTTCAATTACTTTGAAATATAGATAATCATCAGAACGCAGATTACTATGGAGAACAGCAGAAAAATTTCCTTCGGGAAGACTTACGATAGCAATGTCAGGCTTATGAACTTCCAGAATTTTTCCGGGAACAATCTCTCCAATTTTTAATCTTGATTTTCTTATAGATGGTTTTGTAGGTAATTTCGAATAAGCAGGGCTAAAAGAACTACCAGTCCCTCCCGGATTAATTATCTCGTGAATACCCGAAGTCTCTGGCATAATTCTTTCCCTAATTATTTTAAATTATTCTAATTTATAAAATTTAATCTAATTCAACAAAATTCAATTTTAGGTTATTTACTATGGAAGTTAAAATATTCATAAATGTTTCAATTTTAATTCATATTTTTATTTTTTTTTATGATATCTTTTGGAAAAAAGTTTAGACATAAAGTATAATCAGGGTCAGGAGGACGACAAAAAAATCATCAAAATCATTTTGGATGGTAATAAGTCCGCATTTTCATTATTGCAGAAAAAATATAAACCACTTATAACTTCTCTTATCAGAAAAATGATTAAAAATGAAGATGATGTGCAGGATTTGGTTCAAGAAACTTTTATAAAAACTTATAACTCGCTGGATAAATATCAAGAAACATACCCCTTTTCTTCGTGGCTATTCAAATTGGCTTCCAATCATTGTATTGATTTTTTAAGGAAAAAAAGGCTAACAACAATTTCTCTACAATTTCAAAACTCCGAAAGTGATGAAGAGCAGGAATATGAGATAGTAGATAATTCGAATATGCCAGATTCAGAAATTCTTTCGAATGAGAGAACAATAATTATTAAAGAAGCTATATCTCAATTGCCGGATAATTATCAATTAATTATTCACTTACGTCACGAAGAAGAGCTTGATTATCAAGAAATTTCTGAGAGGATGAATATACCTCTCGGAACTGTCAAAGCTCATCTATTTCGAGCAAGAAAAATCTTGGAAATTTACCTTAAAAAACACAGATATCTTTTCCGTGAGCAGTAATTTATTTATAAATTTCTTTTTAATTCTTTAACTTTAAATTTATAGTTGAATAAAAAAATTAAAAAATGCAAGTGCCAAATTTCAACAATGTTCTGGAAGCAAAAATAAGGATAGAGCCATTAATTCATCATACAACGGTTCATACCTCAAATATTATTAACGAGATAACAGGTTGCTCTTTGTTCTTTAAATGCGAAAATTTCCAGCGAGCTGGCGCTTTTAAGTTTCGTGGAGCATCTAACGCTGTTTTTGCCCTGTCTTCGGAAGAGGCTGAAAGAGGAGTTGCAACACATTCCTCTGGAAATCACGCTCAAGCTCTGGCATTAGCAGCAAAATTAAGAGGAATTCCTTCTTATGTAGTTATGCCCAATAATTCAAAGAAAGTCAAAATTGATGCAGTTCAGAGTTATGGTGCTAAAATAATTTTCTGCGAGCCAACACTTGCATCAAGAGAAGAAACCTTAGAAAAAGTTGTGGAAGAAACTAACGCAGTTTTTATTCACCCTTATAATAACCCTTTTGTCATATCTGGGCAAGGAACAGCCGCACTCGAACTTATTAATCAAATAGAGCAACTTGATTATATAATTACTCCAGTTGGTGGTGGGGGGCTACTTAGTGGAACTCTTTTAACGATTAATACTCTTTCGAAGAATACAAAAGTTATAGGAGCAGAACCTGAAGGCGCTGATGATGCAAAAAAATCCCTTCAGACCGGGGCAATCGTTCCATCAATTAATCCCAAAACAATTGCCGATGGTTTGTTAACTTCATTGGGAACAATAACTTTTGAAATAATAAAGAATTATGTTTATGATATTATCACTGTTAGTGATGAAGCTATTATCAAGGCTATGCGTCTTATTTGGGAGAGAATGAAGATAATTGTGGAACCCTCATCAGCCATAACACTTGGATTACTCTTAGAAAAGAAAATTGACCTCAAAAACCAAAGAATCGGTTTAATTCTCTCAGGTGGAAATGTTGATTTAGACCACTTACCTTGGTAAATTACTTTAAAGCTCGAATTTTTAAATACCGGCAACAGTCATCTCAGCAACTTTTATTGTCGGACCTGTGATTGAGCGGTCGAAAATCAAATCATCACCGAGTATTTCAATACTATTAAGTAAATCTTTTAAGTTTCCTGAAATAGTTATTTCAGCAACAGGAAAAGCAATTTCGCCCTTCTCAATCCACAAACCAAAAGCACCTCGTGATAAATCGCCAGTTGTGGGATTTGTTCCCTGCCCTATAGTTCTTGTTAGCAAAAGTCCTTTATCGGTTGATTTTATTATTTCATCTGGATTGGTGTTACCTTTATCCAAGTAAAAATTAGTTACACCCGAAGCGTGACCGGTTGATTTCAAACCTAATTTTCTTCCACTATATGTATCAAGAATATAAGAATTGAGAGTTCCATTCTCAATCAAAGACAGTTTTCTTGTTGGAACACCTTCTCTATCGAAAAGTCTGGAACCTATAGCACCTTTGATTAATCCATCATCAATAATATTTATATTTTCACCCGCAATTTTCTGACCTAATTTGTCAACAAGAAAAGATTGGTTCATATAAATAGAATGACCATTCAAACAACTTGCTAAAAAACCTAATAGCATTGAAGTCATTGGTCTTTCGAAAATTACCGGGACTTTTTGAGTTTCAATTTTTTTTGCTCCAATCAAACGTGTAACTCTATTAATTGCAATTTTTGCAATTTCTTCCGGCTTCATCAATCCGTTAAAATTAACTGAATTGGACCACCAACCTTCTTCGTATGAATTATTCTCATCGGCTGAATGTAAATAAACCCCAGATGAACAAGAAGTAGATTTAAATGAACCCGAAAATCCCTTTGAATTAGCGATAAAAACTTCGCCAAAACCTGATTGAAAAAAAGACCCTTCAGAAAGTTTAATTCTTTTATCAGCTAAGCAAATTTGCTCAATTTCTTTTGCAATGTTAATTTTTATTTCTGGCTGAATTTCTTCGAGAAGTGGGTCATAAATTTCTAAATCAATTTCTTGACTTTTATCAAAAAATTCGTCAGGTAATCCTGCAAATTCATCTTGACTTGATAGTTTTGCTCTTTCAATAGCATCATCCACTAAAAATTTAAGTGTTTCATCGTCGAAATCCGATGTTGATGCAGTAGCAACCCTTTTATCCAAAATGACTTTTATTGATACTCCTTTTGAAACAGATTCTGTTAATCTCTCTATCTCTCCATTTCTAACTTCAACAGTAAATTCATCTTCATTTGCTATTGAAACTTGAATTTCATCAACATTTTTGGATTTACTATAATTTACCAAATTTTCGGCTAAGCTCAGCAAATTCATATCTTTACTCATAATTTGCCTCCAACTGTCATTTTGCTAATTCTCACTGTTGGAGTGCCACAAGTTACAGGAACTGATTGACCATCTTTACCACAGGTTCCGAGAAAGAATCCCGTATCATTTCCAATCATATCAATATTTTGTAATATTTCAAAATTTGAACCAATAAGTGTTGCATTTTTCACAGGTTTGGCTAACTGACCGTTCTCAATTAAATATCCAAGGTTCACTGAAAATGTGAATTTACCAGTCGAATTCACCATCCCACCTTGAAAAGATTTTGCGTAAAATCCTTTTTTAACGCTTTTAATGATTTCTTCGGCTGTGTTATCCCCTTTTTCTAAAACAGTATTATTCATTCTTGGAATAGGCGAAAATCTGTATGATTCCCTTCTGCCGTGACCATTAGGTTTATGTTTCATTATTCTTGAGGATAGTAAATCATTCATATAAGCAACTAATTTTCCTTTTTCAATCAATAAAACAGGTTCGGTTTCTGTTCCTTCATCGTCAACATTAAGGCTTCCTCGATAAGAAGGAATTGTTGCATCATCATAAATAGTAATTAAGGGATTTGCAACCATTTCACCAAGTTTACCTGACATAATGGAAGTTTTTTTCCAAGCACCATCTGCTTCGAGTGGATGACCAACTGCTTCGTGAATTAACACACCAGATTGTCCACCTCCCAGAACAACGGTCATTTCTCCAGCGGGAGAATCTCCAGCCGAAAGTAGATTTATTGCTTCTTCCGAGGCTAATCTACCAATCTCTTCAGGTCTTTTATCAGTTTCAAAGAAATCAACTCCAACTCTTCCACCTGCATTTTCAAATCCAGTATCTCTTATTTTGTTTTCTTCTGCAGTTGAAACCACCATTAATCTTGTTTGTGGTCTAATGTCTGTAATAAATATTCCATTACTATTACAAATCAAAGCAAATTGAACTTCATCTGCCAAAGTTGAACTAACCTTAACTATCCTTTTGTCATAATTTAAAGCAGCATCATAGGCAGAGCGAACTAAATTAATTTTCTTATTTAAATCAAGCTCAGTAACCAAGTTATGAGTGGAATAAAATTGATTTTTTGAGCTTTGTTCATTTAAATTTACTGCAGAATTAGTTTTAATCGAATTTGCTATGGAACCAGCGGTAATAGCTACTTTTTTTAGCTTGTCATAAGATAAATCATTTGTGAAAGCATAACCGGTCTGCTCTCCATTTAATACTCTAATTCCAGCACCTATTGAAATGTTTCGTGATGAGCTTTTAACTATGTCTTCTTCTATTGTAACAGAATTGTTAAATCTATACTCAATAAAAATTTCGGAAAAATCACCACCTTTTTCCAATGCAATTGATAGTAGCTTAGTCAGCTCTTCTTTGCTTAATCTTATTTTATCAAAAAAATATTTTTCTTCTATTTTAACCATTATTTTTATCAAAAATTAAAAATTAAAATTAATGTATTTTCACTTTTTATGCTTTGTCTGCTAAACTAATATTAACGGGAAGATTAAAAGTTTCCTGTAATAACAGTTTTCTTCTATTGGCACCCCATAGTTCTATGTCAGGGTTTTGCTCATTTTCATCAGGATAAAGGAAAATATTAATTTCATTGTCTTTGATTTCTGCTTTAACATCTTTAATTACCTGCATTTGACGCCTGTCAATACCCTCAGCAATACGAAGTATTCCGGCTAATATTCTAACAATTTGTTTCTTACTATCAGGAAGAACTTCAAAATTTTCGTGCTTTTTCTTTGGATGGCTCTTTCTATGATACCTTGCAATATTTGCAATGATTTCAGACTCAGGATTCGTGAAACCGGGCATTATACAATGACTAATAATATAGTAACTATGTTTATGATGCTGGTCGTGAGAAATATGATAACCAATATCGTGAAGTAAAGCTGCTGCTTCTAATAATTCCCGTTCAGCGTAGCCAAGCCTATGCAATGATTGAAGGTCGTCGAATAATTTCAACGAAATATTTTTTACGTGTTCCGAATGCGTTAAATTAACCTTATATTCCTGACAAATACTATAAATTGTTTCAAATCTTAAACGACTCAGATGGTGAAATTTTTGTAAAGCCTCTTTTTTTTGGACGGTATCGAATACAATTCCCTCTCTAAGAGCAAAAGAAGAAATAAGAATTTTTTCAATATTAAGTTGAATCAAAGCCTGCTCAAGAATTAAAGCACCCGCAACTATAATATCAGCTCTTTTCGGATCCATTCCCGGTAAATTTTGCCTTGCAGACAAACTTTTACTATCTAAAATTCTATCAATTACATCCAGCATTCTGCTTTTTGTTACGGTCAAACCATTGAGAATATCTGGCACAGTTTCCTTATTCATTGTGAGTGACATAGCTGCTATATTCAAAATAGTGCCTGATGTGCAAACAACAGTCTCGAAACCAATTGAATAAATTCTTTTCAAAATCGGAGTCCAACAACCCCTTATATAATCCCTACATTCTTTAATTTGCTCATTTGTAATATTTCCATCAAGACCAAAGCGATTTGTCAACCTGATTGAACCAATTTTTTCACTATGGACATAACGAATTTCTCCATCCTGACCAATAATAGTTTCGGTGCTTCCACCACCTATATCAAGAATAAAAACCTTTTGATTATAAATTGGCAAAGCGTGAATAGCTCCGATATAAATCAATCTCCCTTCTTCAGTCCCAGAAACTACTTCGATTTCTATTCCTGTTTTTTCCTTGACAATATTTAAAAATTCGTCCTGATTTAGAGCCTCACGAACGGCACTTGTTGCAACCGCTCTAATTTCTGCATTCTTGCTACGAGCGAGCTCGGCAAAATTCTGCAAGGCTTTTACTCCTCTTTCTATGGCATCTTTCTGAATATATTTCATATCGCCACTACCACTACCAAGCCTTACCATCTCCTTCTCCCTAAGGAAAACGTGAAGCATTCCTCTGTTATTAACACTTGCTATGATTAAATGAAATGAATTTGTCCCTACGTCAATCGCAGCATAAACCGGAGCTTTTGAAACCATTTGACTTATTTAGATTTTTCCTTCAAAAAAAAATTAAATTAAAAAAATTATCAATGCGAATTTTCTTGTTTATGAACATTTTGAGGTAATTTTCTCTTGATGATTTATGATTTGTTTTTAAGAATTAATCTTTCTTTGGCTTAGATTCGCCCTTCATAACAACTATTCCATTCTTTTCATATATGACTTTGTTTTTTGATTGCTCTGTATTATTTTTTGATGGCATCTCAAAGCCTTTAAAAAAATTATTTAAATAATTCCTAAATGACTTTACTACTAAGCCTATAACTATGATAATTATAAGTATTGCAACAAGAAAAAAAATTAAAATCTTTGTCATTTTTAATTCAATATAAACAAAAGATTAAAACGAAAATGTAAGGTATAAATTTGTATTCAGAACTTTTTTATAAAAATTAAAAAGAAACCATCTTTATTAATTCACTAAGTGGTTTTTGCTGTTTTCGTCTTTTCGATGGTGGGAGTAATTTTTCTTTTAACTCTCGCAATTCAATATGCGTTTTAATTCTATGCACAAGAACCTGAATATTTAGTGGCTTACAAACAAAATCTGAACCGCCTGAAGAAAAACATTGATTATAATATTTACTGTCATTTTTAGCAATCATAAAAATAATGGGAATACTAGCTATTTCATCAATTTTTTTAAACTCAACGCAAATCTCAAAACCATTTTTTTCGGGCATATGAGCATCTAAGAGAATCAAATCAGGAAGTTTTGTTTTTGCTAAATTCAAAGCATTTGAAGCATCTTTTGAGGAAATAACCCTGAAACCCTCTCTTTTAAGCGAACTACTTAGAAAATCAATATTAATTTGCTTATCATCAATGATAAGTATTGTCTTTTCCCCGTTTAAATATTCAGCATTTTTTTCCATATTCCATTATTAAATATATATCCATTTAATAATGAAATATTCGGCAGAATAAATAAAATGTTTAACAAAAAAAAGAAGCTGTCTGGTTAACCAAACAGCTTCATAAGTGTTGCTAATTTAACTTTTTTATTTTATTGGACCAGTTCCAACTCTATTTTTGAAAGTTTCCCAGAATTTTTTCCAGATTGCTAATTGGGTTTCATCGAGTAAGGATTCAACTGAAGTATTGAATGCTTCATCACAATTTTTAATCATCGCCATAACTCTCTCCCTTACTGGATTTTCTTGAAAAGCGGTTCTAACTTGTTGATTTAATTCTCTAATTTGAGCACGGAATTCTTCTCTGGTTATTTCACCGGCTTTTACTTTTTCATATAATGCCTGATACTGAGCCTTATATTGTTCCAAAATAGCTTTCTCGGATTCTCTCAATATCTTCAAAGCTTCGGTGATGCAGTCATTTCTTTGTTTTAGTAAAGCTCTGAATTGTTCCATCTGTTCAGGTGTGAGTTTCATTTCCTGAATAACTCTGAACATCGGATTGAACATCTTTCTCTCACCCATATCTCTGCCACCTCTATCATCGAGTGGTGGTCTCATTTGCATTGGCTGGTCGAGTGTTGCATCAACTACTTCGCTTGGTGTAGCTGAATTATCAATCATCATAAGATCAGTTGAATTATTTGTAGGGGCGACTGTTGAACTGTCAGTATTGCAGGAGCTTAGTCCTACTACAAGCAACAATACCAATGTTGCCAGAAAGCTTGCTTTGAGTAATTTCATATTTTTTCTCCTAAAAAAAGTTTAACAAAATTAACTAATATATTTGACTCTAAATAATTTTTCAAGGTTTAAACCTCTAAAATTTTTTATTTCTTATTTCAATTCACTTTCAATAGTAATAACACATAAAATAAAATTTTGTTAGCCACTTTTTTTATTATCGGAAATTTTTTTTAGGAAGAAACTATTATAATGTTTTTTCTTAAATTTGTTTAATAAATTTTAGGCTAAAAATATGATAGAAGATAATACAAGAGAAAAAACAAAGTTAAGATTAGAAGAAATCGAGAAAGAAATAAGCAATCTGAAAGCTCAGGAAATGGAGCTACGTGCAAGATGGGAAAAAGAAAAAAGCATTATTCAGGAAATTAGAAACATCAAAGCTCAAATCGAAAACAACAAACTTATTGCAGATGATTACGAACGTCAGGGCAATCTTGCTAAAGTAGCTGAAATAAGGTATGGAGTGCTTCTTGAGCTTGAAAAAAAATTAAGAAATTCATATCAAAAGCTCGAAGAAATCCAAAGAGAAGGCAAATTACTTAAAGAAGAAGTTGATGCAGAGGATATTGCGGAAATAGTTGCAAAATGGACTGGGATACCTGTTAGGAGAATGCTCGAATCCGAAAGAACAAAACTCCTGAAAATGGAAGAACGAATTCACCAAAGACTAGTTGATCAGGAAGAAGCAGTATCATCAATTGCTAATGCTATTCGCCGATCAAGAGCTGGTTTGCAAGATCCCAACCGCCCGGTAGGTTCTTTTATTTTTATCGGAACTACCGGTGTTGGCAAAACTGAAATGGCAAGAGCTTTAGCGGAATTTCTATTCGACGACGAAAACGCTCTCGTAAGAATTGATATGAGCGAGTATATGGAAAAATTCTCAGTATCACGTCTTATTGGTGCTCCTCCCGGATACGTAGGATACGAAGAAGGAGGTCAACTAACTGAAGCTGTCAGAAGAAAACCCTATTCTATTGTGCTTCTTGATGAAATCGAAAAAGCTCATTCTGATGTTTTTAATATTCTTCTTCAGGTTCTTGATGATGGCAGACTGACTGATAGCAAAGGAAGAGTTGTTAATTTTAAAAATACAATCATCATTATGACTTCTAATTTAGGCACAGAATTAATTCAGGAAAGACTGACTGATATTGATGAATTCAATAGGGATAGTATTTTATCTGGACTAAAAGTAAGTATTACCGAAATGTTAAAAAGAAGGCTTCGCCCTGAGCTATTGAACCGAATCGATGAAATAATTTTATTCAAACCATTAACTAAAAATGAAATAATTCAAATAGCAAAGCTTCAAATTAAATTATTGGCTGCAAAGCTTAAAAATAACGGTATTGAATTAAAAATCAGCGATGAAGCACTTAACTGGATTTCCAAACTTGGATACGATGCACAATACGGAGCAAGACCCTTGAAAAGAGCTGTTCAAAAACATATAGCAGACCCATTGAGCTTGGCAATACTCGAAAGTAGCTTCATATCTGGTGATACTGTTATGATTGATGTTGATGATAATGGCAATTTTAAATTCTTGAAACAAAATTAGTAGTAATATGGATATAAAAGTCTTAGTTCCTTTGGCGCACGGAAGCGAAGAAATGGAAGCAGTAATTGTGATTGATATGCTTCGTCGTGCTGGAATTTCAGTAAAAGTAGCAGGTGAAAATGATATTATTACCTGTTCAAGGGGTGTTAAAATTCTTTCTGATTTATTAATTGAAGACATTGAAGTTGACGATGAGTTTGATGCTATTGTTATTCCCGGCGGAGCAGTAGGAACCCAAAGGTTAATAGAAAATGAGCATTTAAGAAAAATAATTGCCTTGCATAATTCAAAAGGCAAATTAATCGGTGCAATTTGTGCTGCTCCAACTCTACTCTCTGAGCATAAACTAATCTCAACTGATACAATGATAACAAGTCATCCATCAGTTAAGTCTCAACTCGATAGCTATAATTACAAAGATGATATTGTTGTCGAAGATAAAAATATTATTACAAGCAGAGGCGCTGGAACTGCTTTTGATTTTGCTTTAGCAATAATCAATCGCCTGATAAATCGAGAAACATCACTTAAAATTTCTAATGACATAGTATATAATATTACTTAAATGGATGATCTTATTTCAGCGGAATTTATAGTGTCTGGTTTAGTCCAAGGAGTTGGATTTCGGTATTTCGTTTACCGAAATGCCACTGCACTTGGATTGAACGGATATGTTAAAAATTTGAACAATGGGAATGTCCTGACTGTGGTCGAAGGCAGAAAAGACCTTGTCGAAGAATTATACGAAAGATTAAAAATTGGACCGATGCGAGCTTACGTAAAATCTGTCAGCCAGAAAATTCTAACCTATCAAGGGATTTACGACAGCTTCGAAATCCGTTAATGTTTATGTCTTATAAAAAATCAAATAGTTATATTTATCCAATAATTCTTGTAATAATTCTCTTTTTAAATTATTCAAATCTCTACCCTCAACATTCTTTCACTAAACAAAATATTCGTTCTCCAAAAATAGCTCTTGTTCTTAGTGGGGGCGGAGCAAGAGGTCTGGCTCAAATTGGTGCCTTAAAGGAATTGGAAAAAGCAGGTATCAAATTTGACTATATCGTTGGAACAAGTATTGGAGCTATTATAGGTGCCCTTTACGCAAGTGGTTATACAGCTTCTGAGCTTGAGTCAATTGTTCTAAATGCAAATTGGAATGAAATTTTATCTTTAACAGATGAACATCTTCGTAGCTTTTATTTTCTTGACCAAAAGGAAATCAATGATAGAAATTTTCTGACATTTCGATTTAATGATTTTAAATTTGTCGTTCCCGAAGGGCTAAGCTCGCAGCTTAAGTATCATCAATTCCTTCAAGAGTTATTATATAAAGCTCCCTATCAGGCTTATGGCGACTTCGACAATTTAAAATATCCATTTAGAGCTGTTGCAACAGATTTAGTAAGTGGTGAACCAATAACCTTTTCAAAGGGGAATCTGCTTCTCGCTATAAAAGCTTCATCTACTATTCCACTTGTTAATAAACCAATAAAAATTGATTCAATGATCTTTGTCGATGGTGGGATATTTCAGAATATACCAGTAGAAGCAGCAATGGAATATAACCCAGACATAATCATTGCCATTAATACAATCTCTGGTCTTCAACAAACCGAAGATCTAGATAACGTTTTAAATGTTGCAGATCAAGTTCTTTCAGTATTAATGAAAAAATTCAGCGATAAATCTAGCTTTTTAACGGACTTTTTGATTACGCCGGAACTAAATAGACATAGCAATTCAGATTTTACTAATATTCCTTTTCTTATTGAAGCCGGCTCTTTTGCTGCATCCAAATATATTGAAAAAATCCAGTCAAAAATTATTCAATTCACTGACTCAATCAACAATTTATCATCAAATCACTTAAAAATTAACCCAATTCAGACCTCTATATTAGAAGATATTAAACTAACTGGAAATTATGATAATAATGATAAACTTTATGATTATCTTATAAAATTATTCAAAAGCGCTGAATATGACTTTGATTTAAACCATGTGATTCTTGATAGTCTTCTAAAATTCACTCGCAATTCACCAGAGTTAATCTATGTTAAAAGTTACTTTTTCAATCATCTTACAAAAGTTCTCGAAATTGATGTCAGAAAAATTAAAATTAAAGATATAAAAATTAAAGGCAACAACTCTGTCAGTGATTTTATTATAAGGCGTGAATTAGAATTCAAAAAGTATGAAAATCTTAACATTAACAAACTCAACAAATCCTGGGAAAATCTAATTTCAACGGGTTATTTTTCCGATGTATTAATTTCTTACGATAAACCCGATGAAGATGACGCTTCAATTGTTACTGTTGAAGTTCGGGAAATCGGCACTCAATTAGTAAACTTAGGTGCTCGTGTTGATAACGAAAGAAATTTCAGAGGGAACATAGATGTTTTATATGATAATTTTCTAACTTCTGGTTCAAAATTAAACTTAAGATTCTTAGGTGGAAGCAGAAACATTTATACTCATCTTAATTTTTCTTACCCCCGCATATTATCTACCTTCCTGACAAGCAAAGCGAGTTTTTATTACGATAAAAAAAATGTCTATAACTTTACTGAATCAGAAATATTATCTGAAAATAAATATGAAAATATAATAAAGGATGAGTCTGTTTATGAACGATTTGGCTTAAAAACTACTTTTGGATGGCAATTCGAGAAAAAAGGTCTGCTTTATCTCGAATTGAGATTTGAAAGGCAGCGAGTTAATGATATAAATATCGAAGATAAATTACCATATTTTGCCGTTCACACTTTTAAGGCAGGTGCCACATTTGATACAGAAGATAAAACTTATTTTCCTGCTAAAGGCAGGTTACTTTTATTATCTCTTGAATCTTCTCTTTTGCAAACTCCCGATAATAAAGGATTTTCTAAATTAATTTTTTATTACCATAGTAATATATCTATTGGCTCACATACTATAAAACCTAAGCTATTTTTTGGACTAGCAGATGCATCCTTGCCCATAACAGAAAGCTTTATGCTTGGTGGCGAAGAATCCTTCTTTGGGATGCGTGAAGATGAGTTCAAAGGGCGACAAATTGCTCTCGGTTCAATTGAATACAGGTTTTTATCTCCCATTACTTTAGTCTTCGATACCTACATTAGTTTTAGATATGATTTAGGGTCTGTTTGGGAATTGCCCGAAGAAATAAAATTCTTAAAATTCAGACACGGTCTGGGTGGTAGCATTTCCATCGATACACCATTTGGACCAACTAAATTTAGCATAGGCAGGTCATTTTACTTAAAACAAAATCCAGACAAAGCCATTTGGGGTCCTGTTATGTTCTACTTCAGTATCGGTGCTAAACTTTGACAGAGCTATCTCTACATAGCACCCTTTTTTCTAAGAACTTCTGTCTTCGTTGGTCAGACTTATTAAAAGAACTCTACAACTATAAATTTGAAAATGGTTATGCAATAGTAAAAGGATTTCTTGGTTCTAAGATTTATTCTTATTTACCAATTTTGAGTTATACTGACCTAACTCTTAATTCAGCTAAAAACCTTACCGAAGAATTAAAGAATAAAAATTACCAGATTAGAGCCTTGAATTTTGATGAAAAAAACATTACATCTGGGTCCCCAGTTACACTCCGCATAAATTTCGAAAACCTTAGTTTTGATGAAGTCAAGAACTCTTTTTCAAGCAGATTAAAAAGATATCTTAATAATTCAGATTTTTCAGATTTTAAAATTGAAATTGGTGATTCCGACAGGATAATCGAAACATTTTATTCGATTTTTCAAAAAATAATGCATACTCACGGAACACCCTCTTTGCCCAAAAAGCTATTTTTTTTACTTCGTCATTACTTTCAAGCCAACTATTTTATTCTTACATCAAAAAAACAAAATAAAATTATTTCTGCTGCTTGTATTTTGAAAGATAATGATTTTTGTTGGATACCTTGGTCTGGAACACTCAATCAAGTTCAAAATCATTTAGCTGGACATTTTCTTTATTACAACATCATAAAATCATCTTATGAATCAAATGACAAATTTTTTGACTTTGGACGGTCAGCTTATTTAAGCAGTAATTATGAATTCAAAAGAAGATGGGGAGCAGTCCCGATAAAAATAGAAGTTCTAACTAACAAAAATTCTGACATTTATAATAAATACAAAATCGCATCAAGTATTTGGAAAAAAATTCCATTACCTTTAGCGAATTATATTGGACCAAAACTGTGTAAATATCTAAAAGATTTATAGAATTATAGGATTAATCAAATGAAAATTGAAGAAATTCAAAAAGCACTTAAAGAATTGAAGCTCGATGGGTGGCTATTTTATGATTTTCACCGTCGTGACCCCATCGCTCAAAAAATTCTCTCCATTGATAGCAATAAAATCTTTACACGACGATGGTTTTATTTCATTCCTTCTGATGGAATCCCCAAAAAACTTGTTCATAGTATCGAACCTTATAATCTCGACCATCTTCCCGGAGAAAAATTCGTTTACCTTGCTTGGCAGAAACTACATAATCTGTTAAAAGAAATTTTAGGGGATTCCAAAAAAATTGCAATGCAATATTCAAAAAATAATATGATACCCTATATTTGTGTTGTAGATGGGGGAACGCTCGAGTTAATAAGGAGCTTTGGTATTGAGGTTGCCTCAAGCGGGGAACTTGTAAGCCTCTTTGAGTCACATTTGACAGATGAAGATATTGAAAGCCACAAACAAGCTGTCTCAGTTCTTTATCAGGTGAAAGATTTTGCTTTTTCTGAAATTTCGAAGCGAATTAAGAACAATGAAAGCTGCAATGAATTCATTATTCAACAATTGATGCAGGACAAATTCAGAGAAAATAATATGATTTGGGATATGGGACCAATCGTTTCAGTTAACGCAAATAATGCAGACCCACATTATATACCAACCCCAGAAATTTATTCAGAAATCAAGCTTGGAGATACAGTGATGATAGATTTATGGGCAAAGAAAAATCAGCCCGGTTCAATCTATGCTGATATTACTTGGATGGCTTATGTTGGTGATAATGTTCCTGAAAACTTGGAAAACATATTTCAAATAACCTGCAAAGCAAGAGATGCAGCACTTTCTTTACTTAAAGCAAGATTTAATAACTCTTTATCAGTTCAAGGCTGGGAAGTTGATGATGCCTGCCGTTCAATAATTAATCAGGCAGGATTTGAAAACAATTTCTTCCACAGGACAGGTCATAATATAGGTGAGGAAGTTCACGGTCCGGGGGTGCATATGGATAACTTGGAAACAAAAGATGAAAGAAATATTATCAAAGGCTCTTGTTTCTCAATTGAACCGGGTATTTATTTAAAAGGTTTTAATGGCTTTAGAACTGAGATTGATGTTATCATAACAAATCTCGGTCAAGTTGAAGTTGCAGGAGAAATTCAAAATAAAATAATTCCTC
This sequence comes from Candidatus Kapaibacterium sp., assembly GCA_026418625.1. Lineage (GTDB taxonomy): Bacteria > Bacteroidota > Ignavibacteria > Kapaibacteriales > UBA2268 > CALHRB01. The sequence goes on along the minus strand of JAOABA010000024.1, from coordinate 49,949 downwards.
TTTTGTAATTTTTTTTGAAACATTTTAAATTTATATGGATATTTGAACTTGTTTTGTTAATTTATTGTTTGCATTTTGCATTTGTTAATTATAGTTAAATTTAAATTAAGCACAAATTACGTTCAATAATAATAATTTTGAATTAAAAACGTAATTTTTTTCACATTTTTCAGTTTATTGGAGGAAATATGCTTTATAAGAAAATTTTAGGTTTAATCTTATTAACCACCCTTTCTGCATTGCTTTTTATATCTTGTGACGAAACAACTGCCACTGAAGACCCTGTCCCGAAACCCATTAGCAACTTAATGGCAACGTCAATTGACAGTGCTACTGTTTCTCTAAAATTCGACGCATCTCCATCGGAAGTAGAAGCTCTTTTCAAAGAATACGTCGTTGAAATTACACCCGGAACATTCAATCCCATCGTTATTCCTAAGGGAACAACAATAGCCAATATCTCAGGTTTACCTGAAATTAAAGAATACACTTTCTCGATTAAAGCAGTATTTTCTAATGGTAAAGCAAGTGTTCCTGTTTCAGTAAAATGGGCTCCAGCTCACAGATACAGCTTTAGCATAAGAGTTTATGAATATGCTTCCTCACGTGGTAGCGGTCTTGTTTTCCAAGACGATGACGGTCAACCAAGAACTTTGACTGCAGCAAGTAATGTAAAATGGGATATCTGCCTTGATACAAGAAATAATGTTTATGAAATCGGTTCGCCAAAAGCAAGTGACTATACCGATGACAAAGGTAACTACAATAATAATGGTCAACCAGCAAGAAATTTAGATATTTACAAAGTTGTTGATAATGTTGATAAATTGAGTGATGTTTTTGATTCTCAAGGTATTGACAAAAATCCAAATCCATTGCAAAGAATGGTTGATTTCACAAATAAAACAAAAGGTTTTGTTTTGTTCGTTAAGTCTTATCCACCGGGAAATCCAGCAGGCAATTTTGCAAAAGTTTTCGTTAAAGCAAACAATGGTGTTATTCTTCAAGGAACTGCTCCTGATAGATATGTTGAACTTGAAGTTTCATATCAGAAAACACCCGGTTTACCTTATGCTTTGACAAATAAAAATAACAATCCTGCACCAGTCATAAGGAAAAATTTAAATGCTGAAGTCAGATAATTTGATTTGATTAATAGATTTTATTAACAATTAAAGGGAAAAATAATGAAAAGAATACTTTTATTTGCAACTGCTTTCTTGCTGGCTATGTCTCTTACCTATGCACAAGCACCAATTGAAAAGAAAGGTAAAATAATTCAACCCGATCCATCGGCTACTGTTGTAAAAGGTGATACAAAAACCCCACCAGCAAAACTTCCAAAAGGTTTTACATCTGTTAAGGGTTATGTTGTTAATTTACTGTCAGTTGTAACAAATAATAAAGCACCAAATCTAACTAAAGATGAAGCAAAAGCTATGTATGAAAGGGGGGAACTCCTTGCTTTTAGAGCTAAGAATAAAGTTTACATCGTTGTTTATGCTGATGGCAAAAACACTTCAAAAAAATTAGCCGATAAAGCCGGTTCGGAAATTACTCTCGTTGGAAGAGTAAGAACTTCTGGCGGAATTACTGTTCTGATAGTTGACGAAATCTAATTTTAAGCTAGATTTTTTTTCAAGACCATCGGTTTTTTTACAACCGATGGTTTTTTATTTTTTAATTAATCTCTTATAAAACAATATAATTATATTAACGTGTAATTTATATTATGCATAATTTTATTAATTAATTGGTCAGTAATGGATATGGATAATTTTGATGAATCACTTTTGAAGCTGGATATAGCAAATAAACTAAATATAACAATACCAAAAGTTCTTAATATATTGCCATTAAGAGATATCATTATTTTTCCTTATATGATTTTTCCGGTTCTTATCGGAAGGGCTTCATCTCTGAGAGCCGTTGCAGAGGCTGTTGATAGAGAAAAATTTATATTTGTAACTGCACAAAAGAATCCTGCTATAGAAGAACCAACATTTGATGACATATATCAATACGGGACAACTGCAAGAATAATTCAATTGTTAAGGCTTCCGAACAATTTGGTTAAAGTGTTAGTTGAAGGAATTTTTCAGGCAAAAATAAAAAAACCAAAAAAAAGCACCGATTATCTATCGGCTGAAATCACTCAACTTCCTATTCATTATATTGAAGGTGATAAAGAATTCGAAGCTACAATGAGACATACCTCCGAGCTTTTCATTCAATATGTCAAGGAAAATCGCAATTTACCTCCTGACATTATCGGTGCGTATGAAAATATTAACGATCCGGTTCGAAAACTCTTCTTCGCTGCTGCTAATGTCCAGCAAAAGGTCGAAGTAAAACAAGTCATTCTCGAAAAAACTAACTTAAAGGAGCAATACTTTGAATTAGCAAAAATTTTGTCTTCAGAATTGGAATTATTAAAACTTGAAGATGAAATAGACTCTAAGGTTCAGGACACTATTCATAAAACTCAAAAAAAATTCTACATACAAGAACAAATCAGAGCCTTGCAAAAAGAGCTTGGTGAAGAAGAAGAAGCCATTCCTGAATTGGCTGCTTTGAAGGAAGCTATCGAAAAAGCTGATATGCCCGAACACGCTAAGAACAAAGCTTATGAAGAATTTGAACGATTGAAGAAAACACCCACTATGTCACCGGAGTTTTCCGTGAATAGAACATATCTCGAAATCCTTACTTCATTGCCTTGGAAAACCAAGACTGACGACAATCTCGACATAGAACACGTCAGAAAAATTCTCGACGAAGACCATTATGACCTCGAAAAACCAAAAGAAAGGATTCTTGAATTTATTGCTGTCCTTAATCTTGCGGGATCATTAAAGAGACAAATTCTCTGTTTTGTCGGTCCTCCGGGAGTTGGCAAAACTTCGCTTGGACGCTCTATCGCAAGAGCTTTAGGTCGCAAATTTGTTCGATTTTCTCTTGGTGGAGTTCGTGATGAAGCTGAAATTCGTGGTCATCGAAGAACTTATATTGGTGCAATGCCCGGCAAAATCATCCAAGCTATGAAAAAAGCCGGAACTATCAACCCTGTTATCCTTCTCGATGAAGTAGATAAAATGTCTATGGATTTCCGTGGCGATCCATCTGCGGCTTTGCTCGAAGTCCTTGACCCTGAACAAAATATAGCCTTCAATGATCACTACATTGAGGTTGATTATGATTTGTCTAATGTTTTGTTCATCACTACTGCTAATGTTCGCTATGAAATTCCTCTACCGCTTCAGGACAGGATGGAAATAATTGAACTCAATAGCTACCTTGAACCCGAAAAGCTTGAAATTGCAAAAAGACATATCCTTCCAAAACTTTTAGCTGAATTTGGTCTTGATGGTATAAAGATCAAAATTACTGACGAGGCAATCAACAAGGTTATTAGGCAATATACACGTGAATCGGGGGTCCGCAATCTCGAACGTGAATTGTCATCCCTTTTGCGAAAAGTAGCAAAAAATATTGTTCAGGATTATGATAAACATCGAAAAAGCAAATCAAACGGCGAAAGTGATTCTATCCGTGAAATCCTGAAAGACAATCCCGATTTTAAAAAATCCATCAAGAAAAAATCATTTGTTATTGATGAAGCCAAAGTCGAAGAACTACTCAAGGCACCAAAATTCAAAGACAAGAAAGAAGATTTGCAGGATAAAGTCGGTGTTGCAACTGGTTTGGCTTGGACATCTGTAGGTGGTGATATCCTTCCAATTGAAGTAACCATTATGCCCGGTCAAGAACGACTTACATTGACGGGAAAACTTGGCGAAGTTATGAAGGAATCAGCAAGGGCTGCCCTTTCCTATGTTCGCTCAAATGCTGAATTTCTTGGTGTTCCCGAAGATTTCTATCGTAAAAAGGAAATTCATATTCACGTTCCCGAAGGTGCAATCCCCAAAGATGGTCCCTCGGCTGGTATTACAATAACTGTTGCACTTATTTCTGCCGCTTCCGGTAGGAAAGTTCGAGGAGATGTTGCTATGACCGGTGAAATAACTCTTCGAGGAAATATCCTTCCTATTGGCGGACTTAACGAAAAACTCTTAGCTGCAAGACGCGTTGGCATTATGACTGTCATTATACCAAAGGACAATGAACGTGATATTGACGATATTAATGAACTCGTGAAAAAGGATATGAATATCATTCCTGTCAGCCATATTAGCGAGGCAATTCCTTTCATCTTCCGTAATGGAGAGGTGAAAGAATCAAAAAAAGCAAAGAACAATATAACAAAATAAATTATTGCTGGATAACATTTGTGGAGTCAGACTCCACTTGATTCAACTGTCTTAGTTTATGTGCTAATCTAAAGACGGCATCAACATAATCTGTGCTATTATTGTAAAGGAAAACCGAAGCTCTCTGGGATTCCCGTGATCGTCCCCAACCGTTTTCCCTTAAATAGTTCGCAACACTATAAATCGCATCCTCGAAAGTGAATAAATTCACAACTCCATCTCCATTCCCATCAACAGCCCACTTGATATAACTTGAGGGCAAAAACTGCGGTATGCCAAATGCTCCAGCCCAAGAACCCATTAAATCATTCACGGGTATAGGTGATATCTTGCTCATTTTTTCGAGTGCCAAAAGTTCATTCATTGCCCAATTCGATTTCGTCCCTGCACGTTTAATGATTTTCTGCTCCAATTGGTATCGCTCCTCATCATCACCTTTGAATGTCTCTTTCATTGCTTTAATATTCAAGTCAATAAAATACTGCTCTTCGGCAAGGGCGGTGCTTAAAAAAACGCTGGGAACGTGATTATTTCCCAAGAACTTCCCGTTTTTTGTTTCAATCCAGATAATCGCAGAAATGATTTCTTTAGGCACTTTATATATTTCCTCGCACTTCGTAAGAATATCCATATATTCCTGCAAAAACTCGTTCGATGATTTCACCGAAGCACGGTTATAATTATGCGAATAGTCTGTCTTGGTAAGGTAGCCCGTTACGTTTATTTTAACGAACCTTTCATTGAACTGAGTCTTCGAATCTGCCAAAAGAGAATAAATAAAGTTAGTGTCTGCTCCCCTTTTGGTTAGTTCGGTAATTACAGGTCTGAAGAACTTAATTTTCGATTGATAGATTTTGTCCTGCGATGATGAAAACGAAATTTTATACACCGTAAAAAACAAAAAAGCCAACACTACCAGAAAATAGTTCAAAATCAATCCAATATTATTTTTATTCAGACCCACATCAAAAGCAAATTAACTATTTTTTCAAATTTTTTAATTATTTTTCTTCAATCAATTAAGTTTAGCTGTGAAAATAAACATCATTTAAATATTAACCAAACTGATTTATAATCGGCTTCGAGCCAGATGCTAAGACTGTTTCCAACAATTCCAACCCGACACCTTTCAAAACTACATCACAAAAATATTAACGAAGAAGCCCGAATTAATATTTAGAGAAAGAAATTTGAATAATAAAACCATTTTAATGGTTTGAAATAATCTCATTATTTTTGCAAAAAGTTATGGGATGATTGAAAATAAAAAAATTATTGAAAACATAGCCCACGAATTTATTCGTGGGTGTAAGAAATCATAAAGGAATAATAAAACCATTTTAATGGTTTAAAATAATCTCATTATTTTTGCAAAAAGTTAGAGAATGATTGAAAAAAAATTAAAACATAGCCCACGAATTTATTCGTGGGATTTGGTATGATTTAAAAATTCATCCGATGACTCTAAGTCATCGGATGAATAAAAAAGGAAAAAATGCAATTTTACGAAAATACATATTACCACATTTACAATAGAACGAATAACGAGGAGGCTCTCTTTCGCTCTGAGGAAAATTATCTGTATTTTCTTAAAAAATATCGGTATTATTTAGATGATTACTTTGAAACTATCGGCTATTGTTTAATGCCGACACATTTTCATTTTTTGGTAAAAGTGAAAAGAAGTAATTCATCCGATGACTCTAAGTCATCGGATGAATATCAATATGGTTATTCTAAAAAAATCTCAAGCCAAATAGCAATACTTTTGAGGTCATATACTCGTTCATTTAACAAAATGTGGAATCGGCACGGTAATCTTTTTAATCAAAAAACTAAAGCAAAGCTCATTCCCTTAGATTCTTATTTAATAACCCTGTTAACATATATTCATCAAAATCCAATTCGCTCTGGATTAGTGGAAAAAGCTGAAGATTGGCTTTTTTCAAGTTATCAGGATTATATTGATTTAAGGAATGGAACTCTGCCAAGCAAAGAATTAATTTTGGGTATAATTAAGACAAATGAATTGAAAGAATTAACTGAAAGAAAATTAATTGTAATATAAAATTTATTCGTTCAAATTCATCCTATGACTCTAAGTCATCGGATGAATAAAAAAAAGAGAAAGCAATGAAAATCGAGCTAAAAGAAGAAACAGTCAAGGAAATAGCTAATGGCTATAAAGATAATGCCGAAGAAAGCGTTGTTGGTTATGGTGGAAAATTGGATATTCGCCCTCCCTATCAAAGAGAATTTATTTATAAAGATAAGCAACGAGTTGCAGTAATTAATACTATAAAGAGTAATTTCCCGCTAAATTTGATGTATTGGCATTTTAGGGAACCTTCCGAAAATTTCATACCTTTGGAAGGTTAAAGAAAACAATATGTGATTAGGAAAAGAATTTTTTAAACAATAATAATAATTTGATAAATTATTATTCGTCAAATTTAAATATAAGATTTAATAAGTTATTGATAATGAAAAACGCAGAATTGACAATATTAATTCAAAAAGACCCGGAGAGTGGATGGTTTGCAGGTCAAATTGAAGAATTCCCCGCAGCAATTTCCCAAGGAAGAACCATCGAAGAATTAAAAGAAAATTTAAGAGATGCATTAAATCTTTTGCTTGAAACCCAAAAAATGAAATTAATGAATGATTATAAAGAGCAAAAAGTCCTAAAGAGAAAGATGATTTTTGCTAAATGAAAAGAATTGATTTCGAAAGATATTTAAAACGAATGGGCTGCATTAAAATTCGTGAAGGTAGCAATCATTCTATATGGCAAAATACTAAAAATGATAAACAATCAAGTGTCCCTCGCCATAATGAAATAGTGAATATAACTTGTAAAATTATCTGCAAGCAATTAGAAATAAAAAGCCCTTTTTAAAACCCTTCTGTAAAATTTATATTATCTGACTATAATATGAACATTAGAAAAAGCAAAAAGTCAGAGGATAATTGAAAATAAAAAAATTATTGAAAACATAGCCCACGAATTTATTCGTGGGTGAAAGAAATCATAAAAAATTATAAAACCATTTTAATGGTTTATAAAAATATGTCACAATCATATTATAACACGCAATTTGGGCTGTCAAAGACAGACAAAAGCTCATTTTACCTCGTTTTGAAGAACAAATTTACAATTATATTCGGGAACAATTCATAGATATTCTTTGCCCGGTAAGAATAATAAACGGAATGCCAGATCACGTTCATTGCCTATTCTTGCAAAATCCGAAAATAGCAATGACAGATATTATCAAACAAATAAAAGGAAGTTCTTCACATTTCATTAATCAGAATAATTTTTTCCCAGGAAAATTTTCTTGGCAGAGTGGTTGCGCTGTATATTCTGTCAGCGAATCAATTGTTAATAAAGTGTTTGAATATATCAAAAATCAGAAAGAACATCATCGAAAATTAACTTTTCAAGAAGAATTTGACAAATTTGTTATGATTCACGAAAAAATGAATGAAAATCGGATTATTGGAAATGATTAAAATCATTATTTTATAACAAAAAAATCAAATCATCCCACGAATTTATTCGTGGGCTATAGTAAAAAAAATAAAGAATAAAAGAAATGATTAAAATCATTATTTAAAAGGAACAAATCATCTTATTATCATACCACCTTAAAAATACTAACTAATTTTTCCTTTCGTCTTTTGTTGTTCAAATTAAATCGCTAAAAGACTTATGTTCAGGTTCGAAAATACTGAAGTTTTATATGCTCTAATCATCATCCCGGTGATTTTGCTGGTTTTTATTATTAATCGAAATTTGAGAAATTCATCACTCAAAAAATTCGGAGACCCCCGGCTTCTGAGCACATTAAATCCTGAAACCTCTCCTTACAAAAGCTATATCAAAATTACTTTGATTCTTCTTGCTGTTGCAAGTGTCATTTTAGGAATTGCAAACCCGCAGATTGGAACTAAAATTTCCGAAGCAAAGCGTGAGGGCGTGGATGTTATTATCGCTCTCGATATTTCAAACAGTATGAGAGCTGAAGACATCAAACCAAACCGCTTGGAACGTGCAAAACAAATGATTAATAAACTGATTGATAAGCTCGAAAACGACAGAATTGGGTTGGTAGCATTCGCTGGTGAAGCATTCGTCCAGCTTCCCTTAACAACTGATTATTCTGCTGCCAAGCTCTTCCTTGGTTTCACTGAGCCTGAGCTAATTCCTACTCAAGGAACAGCAATCGGTCGTGCAATAGAATTGGCAAGCGAACAATTCAAAGAAAATGATAATCGCAGGAAAGCCCTGATAATTATCTCTGACGGAGAAAATCACGAAGATGACGCTGTCTCCGAAGCCTCCCGTGCCGCAGAAAAAAACTTTGTCGTTTATACTATCGGTATGGGAACAACTACCGGTGCACCCGTCCCAATTTATAATAATGGCTCATTAACCGGATATTTGAAAGACCGTGACGGCAATGTTGTTATAACAAAATACGATCCAACTATGCTCCAACAAATTGCCGCTGCCGGAAAAGGACAATTCTTCCCAACCGGCGATAGTGAACCTGAATTAAATAATATTCTCTCCAAAGTGGCTGGTCTGGACAAAAAAGAGTTCGAAACCAAACTTTTCACTGATTATGAAGATAGATACCAATACTTTTTCGGTTTGGCGTTCTTCTTTCTCTTTCTTGAGCTGCTCTTTTCAGAGCGTAGGAATAAACTCATTACATCCTTAAAACTATTTGAAACAAAAAGGACTTAAACGGAATGAAATTTTTTATCTCAATAATTTTGTCTTTAGCTCTGATTCATAATCTCGGATTTTCAGAATCCCCAAAAAAATTTATACGGGAAGGTAATAAGAACTACAAGGATGGAAAATTCATTGATGCTGAAGTTCAATACAAAAAAGCCCTCGAAGCTGACAGTAACTCTCTTAAGGCTAATTTCAATCTTGGCAATTCCCTTTATAAGCAGGGCAGATTCGACGAGTCAGGCAGCATTTACCAAAACCTCGCAAGTCAAAATATTGATAAGGATGTCCTTGCAAAAGCCTATCATAACTTGGGCAACTCTTTACTCAAGGCAAAGAAATACTCTGAAAGTATTGATGCTTATAAAAGATCGCTCCGATTGAAGCCCGATGATGTTGATACAAAATACAATCTTGAGTATGCAAGGAAGATGCTAATTCAGGAGCAACAACAAAAGCAACAAAATCAAAAGAATCAACAAAACAAAGATAAACAAGACCAAAAGCAGAACCAGAATAATCAGGATAAAAACAAAGACAATAAAGATAAGAATAAAGATAATCAGCAATCACAAGCTAATAATCAGGAGCAAAAACAGGACAAAAATCAGAAAAATCAACAAGAGCCAAAAATTTCCAAAGAAGACGCTCAAAGAATGCTCAATGCAATCAGAAATGATGAGAAAAAAGTCCAAAAGGACGTCCGCAAGCTCTTAGTTCCCCAAGGCAACCGAAACTTGCAGAAAAAGTGGTAAGAAAAAAGGGACTGTCTCAAAATTATTAATTCTAACTCTTAACTATTTTTCAATATATTCGTTTTGAGACAGCCCCAATTTTTTTTACCTCTATTTTACTTAATCAATACAACTTTTTCATAATAAGAAATACCGTCACCTAAGATTTTTACGAAATATGTCCCTGATGGCAGCAAGTTCCCATTTATATTAAAAGCTGAAAATCCTTTTTGAAGATTCCCTTTGTGAATAGCTTGAATTGCCCTTCCTGTCATATCAATCAACTCAATCTCTGCATTAGTTTCTTTGTTCAGATATATTTCCAATTTTGCAGATGAATTAAAAGGATTTGGCAATATCTTGATATAGTTTCCCTCATCTACATCAATATAATTATTATTTTCCAAGACTGACCATTCCCCAACTTTTGGTATTGGTGGGTTGCTGTTTGATGGGTTATAGCATCCTCCAACGCCATCGTCAAATTTCCATCTTCCAACGAGTCCATTTGAAAAGTATCCGTAAATATCACTTATTTCTTCTGCTGTCAATTCCTTATTATAAATAAGAACTTCATCAATACAACCCTCGTATTCATCCGAATAAGTTGAGCCAATTGTGTAATCGTAATAACGTGTTCTTGCGGCACCACCAAGTCCGCTTTTGTCCGTAGCATCTTTGGTGAAACCGTCAAACGGCTCCCAAGATGTGCAGCTTGTATTGTTTACCGTCCCATTCCAAGAATTTAGAACTGCCCTTACTTTTCCCTGTTTAAATTCAAGGCGTGCAATGTAGTCAGTGTTAGTAGAAATCGGCATCTGTGTTTTGAAATACACGCTCTGATATCTGTTCCAAGCACCAATGATAAGAAAACCATTTTTAATATAAAAATTATAGCCGGAAAGCGGTCCACCTGCTTCAAAAATGCACTTTGTCCCGTCTGACCAATAAGGATGAGGGTTGCCGTTTTGATTCACATCACCGGGGGTAAATCCGATAAAAACAGATTTCGGCGAGCCGTCCGGACTCCATTTATTATCGTTGCTTGTTGTGATTTCACTGCTATAATCTATTGTCATCATATCAGATTTTCCGTAGCTGTTTGCATCGTAATCACTCTCGAAAAATACTGTATTTCGGTTGATATTTGTTGCCTTCTGAGTCTTTTTGGGTTTCTTTTCGCTAGTCGGAGCAGTTGCATAATCCTTTGGCAGCTGAACATCATTCCAAATATCAAAGAAACTTTCTACATACCATTTGTCTGGTGGTGTTGGCTTAGGCTGTGCGATTGGGTCAGCTTCGCCGTTTGCGTCAATGTCATTTCCGTTTAACCATAATACAAGATTACCGAGTGGGGGTTGGGTATTTGTCTGAACAGCAGTTGTAAACTCAATTTCTTGGCCATAAGAAGTTCCAACGCTGTTAGTGGCATAAGCTCTTACATAATATTTCGTATTTGGTGACAAACCGCTTATATTGCTTGTAAATGAACCGATACCTGAGCCATCTTCAGTAAATCCGAGTTTATTAGTAAGGTCAGGACTTCCTGCAGTATTCCAGCAAACACCTCTTGCCGTAACCTCAGCACCGCCATCTGTGCTAATCTCACCACCGCTTTCTGCAGTGTTCGTTGTTATATTACTTATTTCTTTTGTTGCAATATTTGCTAAAACAGACTTAAGTGCCAATGTATGCTCATAACCACAGGCGACTAACTGCCAGTTTGTTGCTGTCCCTATTTGAACAGGGCTGGTCCTCGTTGTTGTCGTCCCGTCTCCTAATTGACCATAATCATTCCTTCCCCAAGCCCATATCGTCCCGTCATCCTTGATTGCTATTGTGTGAGAACCACCGCAGGCGACTGACACCCAGTTTGTTTCGTTTCCTATTTGAACCGGGCTGGTCCTCGTTGTTGTCGTCCCGTCTCCTAATTGACCAGAATAATTTTCACCCCAAGCCCATAATGTCCCATCTCCCTTGATTGCTATTGTGTGAGAACCTCCGCAGGCGACTGACTCCCAGTTTGTTGCTGCCCCTATTTGAACTGGGCTTGTCCTCGTTGTTGTCGTCCCGTCTCCTAATTGACCATATTGATTATTCCCCCAAGCCCATAATGTCCCATCGCCCTTGATTGCTATTGTATGATAATAACCGCAGGCGACTGACTCCCAGTTTGTTGCTGCCCCTATTTGTATTGGTATCGTTCTATTTGTTGTCGTCCCGTCTCCTAATTGGCCATAATATTCATTCCTTCCCCAAGCCCATAGTGTCCCATCGCCCTTGATTGCTACTGTATGATAATCACCACAGACGACTGACTGCCAGTTGGTTGCGTCCCCTATTCTAACTGGGGTGTTTCTTTGTGTTGACGTCCCGTCTCCTAATTGACCAAAAACATTTCTACCCCAAGCCCATAATGTCCCATTGCCCTTGATTGCAACTGTGTGTTCATAACCACAAGCGACATTCTTCCAGTTGTTTGCTGTCCCTATTTGAGCCGGGCTGGTTCTCATATAACTTACCGTCCCGTCTCCTAATTGACCGTAATTATACCCCCAAGCCCATAGTGTCCCGTCATCCTTGATTGCTATAGTATGACTGCTAGCACAGGCTATTGACTTCCAGTTGGTTGCTGTCCCTATTCGTGTTGGTATCATTTCATCTTCAGTCGTCCCGTCTCCTAATTGTCCATAATAATTATACCCCCAAGCCCATAATGTCCCGTCTTCCTTGATTGCGAGCGTGTGATAATAACCACAAGCGACAGATTGCCAGTTGGTTGCTGTCCCTATTCGAACTGGTACCGATCTGTGATTGTAATCTCCTAACCCTAATTGACCATAATCATTACTCCCCCAAGCCCATAATGTCCCGTCTCCTTTGATTGCTATTGAATGATGCATGTCACAGGCGACTTCTTTCCAGTTGCTTTCTGTCCCTATTTGAACTGGTACCGATCTGTCTTTGTAATCTCCTAACCCTAATTTGCCAGCAATATTAGACCCCCAAGCCCATAATGTCCCGTCTCCTTTGATTGCTATTGTATGTCTATTACCACAGGCGACTGACTGCCAGTTGGTTGCTGTCCCTATTTGTGTGGGCGTCGATTTATCTTGAGTCGTCCCGTCTCCTAATTGACCAAAAACATTACTACCCCAAGCCCATAGTGTCCCGTCTTCCTTGATTGCTACTGTGTGTGTATAACCGCAAGCAATAACCTTCCAAGTTGTTTCAGTGCCTATTTGTCCGGGAGACCAAGCCACCAAGCCAAGTTGACCACTACCATTACTTCCCCAGGAATATATTTCCTGAGATTTCAGATTAACATTTAGCAATAATTGCAAAGCAAATAAAAGCAATAAAAATTTCTTCATCGATGCACCTTTCTTATTATTTATCAAAATTGAATTATATTCCATCAAAAGAACAACATATTTGAAATTTCTTATTTTTTTGTGGTCCCTCACATTTTCTCTTTATTTCAGTGATTTACAGCATTACAATTGTTTTTGTGATGACCCATTTTTCCACAAAAAAAAACACTTTCCCGAAAAGTAACTTAATTGATTAAAAATGTTAAAGCAATACCAAAAAACACGTATTTTTTGAAATTTTTAAAAAATACCAAAAAACACGTAGAAGAATGTAAGTGATTGAATTAATTAGAATTAGAAAGGCTATTAAAAAATGTCCTATGATATTTAAAAAATAATAGGATTTTATCTTTAAAATTTTACACTCCCCGTTTTCCCGGATGCCAGATGAATTTATGGATTTGTAATTGGAGTCGGACGTTTATTTTTTCTTTTAATATCCATTCGGCGAGCGTTACAGGTTCAAGAACTGCAAAAACAGGTGAAAATAAAATATTATCAACTATATTATTTAATTCATATTTTCTGATAATGTTAATAGCAAAATCAAAATCCTCACGATTAAGGATTACAAATTTAACTTCGTCATTCTTTTTCAGATGCTTAAAATTCTCATAATTATTAAATTTTTCCATCTTCGAACCCGGGCATTTTATGTCCACAACAAAATTTGCCCTTTTGTCAATCTCTGCAATTGATTGATGACCGTTGGTCTCGATAACTACTTCAAAATTATTATCACAGAACCAATTTATTAAGTCTTTCACTCCTTTGTGGTAAAGAGGCTCTCCGCCGGTCAGCATAACAAATTTGCATTCATACTTTTCAACTTCTTGGGTTATTTCCTCGAGGTTCATCAACTGCTCTTTCTGTTTGATTTCAAGGGCGTAAGGGGTATCGCACCAATCACAGCGAAGCTCACACCCCTGAAATCTTACAAATACACAGGGACGACCTACCCTTGTTCCCTCACCCTGAATTGAGTAGAAAATTTCAGATATGTTATATTTAAAGGTTTTTGTCATAGCTTTGTCGTAGCTTTCTTTCAAGGACAGCAATTGATTCGATATGATAAGTTTGAGGAAACATATCGAATGGAGTAACTGATTTTACTTCAAAAATTTCGGAAAGTTCGGCACAATCCCTTGCCTGTGTCGTTGGATTGCAACTGACATAAACAATTTTCGGGGGTGCTATCTCCTTAATAACTTGTATCAGATTTTTATGCATACCCGCTCTCGGAGGGTCAATAATTATTCTGACAGGTTCAGGAAATTCTTTCAGCTTCGAAGAAATTTCCTTTGAATGCAAATCAATGGAGTAAAAATTAGCGTTTTCTATATTATTCATTTCCTTATTTGTATTTGCATCTTTAATGCTGCTTTCGGAAATCTCGAAGCCAAAAATCTCTTTTGCCCTCTTGGATGCAGGTAGAGTAATTGAGCCGGCTCCGCAATATAAATCCCAAACTATGCTGTCGCTTGTGATATCCGCAGAATTGACTATATATTTAATGAATTTATTCAGTTGATAACTGTTTGTCTGAAAAAAAGAAAAAGGTGAAATTCTGAACTTTATTCCGTCAATTTCTTCAATCAAATAATCCTTGCCCTTTATGATTATATAATCACCAAAATAAACGGGTGAAAAACCAGTATGGAAGGAATGTAAAACTGAAATATTTTCAGGCATTTCCTTACTGAATTCCTCGTAATACCAGTTCAGAAATTTCTTGTCAGATTCTTCCTTGATTTCGTCTGTCAGCAGGATTATCATCATTTCTGAGGAATAAAGCGATGAACGAATTATCAGATTCCTCAAAAAACCATTATGAGATTTTAAATTATATGCTTTAACATCAAATTCAAGTGCTTTATTTCGAATTAAATTCAGAATTTTATTACCAAATTCAGGTTGAATATAGCACTCTTGAATATCGAGTATTTTGTCGAAACGTCCCGCAATGTGAAGCCCAAGGGCAAAGTTTTTATTATGAATTTCACTCTCCGATTGAATTTCTTCGTCAGTCAGCCATCTTGAATCCCCAAACGAAAATTCCATCTTGTTCCTAAAAAAGAATTGCCTTTCGGAAGGAACTGTCTCATTATAAGTTTCAACATTTAGTCCTGCTATTCTTTGGAAAGAGTCTATAACGTGCTGCCTTTTCCAGAAAATTTGCTGACTATAATCCAAATTTTGCCAAGAACAACCTCCGCAAATACCGAAATGGCTGCAAATAGGCTCTATCCTGTGTGCCGAAGGAACAATGATTTCTTCAATAACGGCTTCGCAATGTTTTTTCTTTTTCTTTATAATTCTTGCTTTAACAATGTCCCCCGGAACTGCTCCTTTAACAAAATAAACCAGATTATCCAGCCTTGCTACGCCTACACCAGTGAAAGCTGCCGATTCGATTTCCAGTTCAACAAACTTTATTTCGGAAGTTCGGGACATTTTGAAAAGATGGTTTTATAATTATTGATTTTGAAGTATTTTATCAATTGAATTGAATATAGTAACCGGTTTAATATAATCCATACAGAAATAATCAGGATTCTTGCATTTAGGACTGAAATAACATTTGCATTCTTTTTCGGGCTGAATTATTTCACCCCTTCCGTAAAGTTCAAATTCATACGGATTGAAGATGTTGTTCATCAGAACTAATGGCTTTTTCAATCCTATTGCTATATGCATCGCCATTGTTACGGCTGAAACTACAACATCACACTGATTGACAAGCGAAATAAATCTTTTCAATGAAAAATGCCCGGGATAATTAGCTCCTGTTTTTTCTGAAAGGTATTTATTATTGCTGTCTTCCTGAGAGCCACCAAGAAGTAATGGAAAATATCCTTTATCTTTAAGCAAATTTATCAATTCAATCCAATTTTCGTTTTTCCAAAGCCTCGAAACCCATCTTTCGCCGCAGCCGGTATTAAGACCTACTATTTTCTTCCCCTCATTTGGAATATCCCATTTTTCATTTTCATCACAATCAAGGATGTATTCTTCGCCCTCGAACTTCCAACCGCAAATTTCGAAAATCTCTTCAAGATAGGACTTTTTATTCATCTGGCTGACATCATCAAAAAGCCCGGTCAAGAATTTATGCTCGGCAAGCTCATTCAATGGAGCTGGTTTACCATTCAAAAAAGTAAATCCATATTTTTCTTTGGCTTTTAATAAAGAAGTTAAGGCTCCGGCTTGTGGGTCCTTGTCAAGATTAATAATTTTGAAGAAATCAGTTGCCTGAAAAATTGTAATGGATTCAGCATCATATTTAAATTTTGCATCAACAACCGAGGGGAGAATGTCAGGGGTATAAGTAAGCCACCAGATAAGCGAATCAGGATGTTCTTTTTTGATTTTGTGAATCAAAGGTGTTGTCCTGATAACATCACCAATGGCAGCAAGTTTGATAATCAGGATTATTTTATCTTTTGGGTCGTAATATTCACAATCTTTGCAATGAACCCCTTTTTCCTTATGGGGTTTGCAGGGAATATAACCCTTAAAATACGAACAGTCGCTCTTGTAGATCAAATCTTTGTCCACTTGCATCAGTTAATCAAAGTCTGTATTGAATCAACAAAGCAAAATGTAAATTATAGACTAATGATTCCTTTGTTTCAAAGTTTGTCAGTGGTGTTAAAAGTTCGCCTCGTTTATCATCTCTCCCAATCAAATTCATAATGCCGTAAGCAGCACTAAAATTGACATACCAAGGATCAATTACCTCCCCTTGAAATCCAAACCTGACAACAGCCCCTAAACGAGTAGCGGCATCTTTGGTTTTTGATTCATAAATAAAGGAAGAATCAAGAGCGTGATAATAGAATCTTCGATAAAAGACTCCCTCTTGGACAAATGAAGCACGGGCTTCAATACCGGCATAAGCTTTGACATTCGCTAAAGGAAACTTCATAAACTGATACATAAAGCCTGTGTAAAAAGTAGGAACTGATATGGAATGCCTTAAATAAACTGTCAATTGGGTTGCTGCAGGTATTCTTTCGAGGGCATAAAAATAAACATACTCAAAACCAACTGGGATAATAAATTTATTCTGATCATCTAAACCAACGTTAACCTGAAAAGTAAAACACGTTTGTGGTGTTTTAAAGCTTCCTCCATAAATTGGTTCCTTGGTAGTATCCCTCTCAATAATTGACTTAGCACCCGGATTATTTCCAAGAATGCTAATCGTAGAAACTCCTGAGGTTATATTAATATTCTTAAATTGAGAAAACAAGGTATAATTGATAAAAAACACAGCAAAAATCAATATCGTAAATTTTAATATTTTAATCATAACAATCCGTATGAATTTATAATTTTTCTTTTATCTTATAATTTACTTTTTCAAACATATTTTTGGCTATCAATTCCCCCAGTAAGCCAAGAGAAATCAACTGAACACCGACAATAATCAATGCAATACCGAATAATGCAAGAGGGCGATTGCTAAGGTATGTTTTACCTATTATCCAATCAATCAATAAGTATAAATCAATGACAAATCCTGCAAATGCAAATATTCCACCGAGTGTTCCAAAAAAATGTAATGGTCTCTTTAAAAATCTTGTGGTAAACATAACTGTCAGTAAATCAAGAAATCCTTTCAGGAAGCGGGAAATTCCAAATTTTGTCTTTCCATATTTTCTTGGGTGATGTTGAACAGGAATTTCAGTAACCTTATATCCTTCCCAGTGAGCCAAAGCAGGTATGTATCTATGCATTTCACCATAAACCTGTAGGTCTTTAACAAGTTCTTGTCTGTATGCCTTTAGACCACAGTTAAAATCGTGTAACTTAACCCCACTGAATACCGATGTTACAAAATTGAAAAACTTAGATGGAATAGTCTTTGTAATTGGATCATATCTCTTTTTCTTCCAACCTGATACAAGGTCATATCCCTCGCGAATTTTATTTATAAGATTTGGTATCTCATCAGGGTCATCCTGTAAATCGGCGTCCATAGTTATAACAATTCGTCCTTTGGCATTTTGAAAACCAACTGAAAGAGCCGCAGACTTTCCGTAATTTCTTCTGAAACGGAATGCCCTTACTCTTTGATTCCTCGCTCTTATTTGTTTTATGACTGCGAACGAATTATCTGTTGACCCATCATCAATAAAAATAATCTCATATCTTTTACCAGCTATTTTGCCAAGGACTTGTTCTAAATGAAGCACTAACTCTGGTAATGACTCTTCTTCATTAAGAAGAGGAACAACAACTGATACTAATGTATCATTTTGTTTTGAATTCTTTTCTAAATCTTTTTGCTGGTTTGATTGTTTTTGGTTGCTACTGACATTCGTTTTAGAAGTTGATGAGCTTTGTTTTTTAATAATTGTTTGTTTCTTAGCACTAGAATGAGTATCTGAGCGGTTTGAACTCTCCTTATTGTTAGTCGCCTGATTTGAAGTTTTACCTGCTTTATCAAATGTATTATTAGCCTGATTTACTTCTTGCAAATCTTTGTCTTTATTATCATTTACCAATAATCTCTCCAAGTATTAAGAAAAATAGTAACGTGCTAAAGTAATTTTCATTATAATCATTATAATAAAATCAGTTTATAATTAGTTTTTAATGATTTTTTTGATAATGGTTTTATCATTAAAGAATTTTAGTTTAACGAAATACAGACCTGAGGATAAAAAACTAATATCAATGTTAGCTTTTTTATCATTTATATTTTCACTTATCATTTCCTTACCAAACAAATTAAACAGAGTAAAATCTTTAATCTGTTCAGAGCTGATAATTTGAATATTATCATTGATTGGATTATTATAAATCAAGATATCATCTTTAGGAACTTCATCAACATTTGTATTAGACTCATATTTAACCTTCAAATCAAATTTTTTAATAAATTGATTTTCGATAAATGCACGGGAGGAATCCTTCATATTTATTTTTACTAAATCCCCAGTTATTATATCATTAATCCAAGCTTCTCTTATTTCATCTCCAAATGGTCTCCATTCAAAAATCAAATTGTCACCGGCGTGATACTGAACGTCCATTCTGTAATATTTATATCCAGTGTCAAGATCAGGGAAAGCTTTCAAATCAAGATAAGACCAGACATTTTCCTTTTGAATAGAATCATAAATAATAAAAACAGCGTGTAATCCAGATGGGGGATGACCGGGAAATAATTCCTGCTCACCGATATTTTTATCAAGATAATCTGTTGCATCTTTATCTATTCCAAAAACTAGAGTATTAAATTCTTCTCCAAGTTTAGTTTTTAGAAAAAGACGAACTCTTGTGTTCTTATAGTCCCCTAATAACATAAAGGGAATTGTAAATAACAATATTATTATTAGAAATTTTTTCATAATGCTTAAAATCTACTTTAACAAAAAAAATCAGTTTTTGTTACAATGAAAGCTTAAAATTATTAAATCTTTAATTAATAAAAATGGGCAACATCATTGACGTTGCCCATTTGATATTCTATTGCTAAATTTTGTTATTTAACAATTGTAACTGTTTGGATTAAGGTTTGTCCACCAGCTGTTACTTTGAGTATGTATCTACCTGATGCTAAATTAGCTGCATTAATGTCAACAGTATGATATCCAGCTGTAGCAAATCCATTGAATAGATTCATAATTTCATTGCCAAGAACATCAAATAAGCTAATTTGAACATTTCCATTTTCTGGTAAGTTATATGCAACAGTGCCTTTGTCAGCGATTGGATTAGGATAAGCCAATGCTGAGAAACCTTCAGTTGCAACAACTGATCTCAAAACCTTAATAGCATTAGATCTTTCACTCTTAATTTCGATGCTACCATTGGAACCTTCATATATTGTTCCGAGATATTCTCCGGTTGCTGCATCGTAGAATGTATATCTGGCTGAAGGATTGTTAATTGAAAGTGTTAATGGATAAGTAACACCTTGCAATTGAACAACAGACTCGTTTTGATTGCTAAGATATTTACCATCGGCAAACCTTAAATCGAATAGATTTGATGGTGGTGCTGGTGGTAATTCAAAAACATTAACATCAACATCAGCATTACTTGTGAAGTAAACTTGGCTTTGGCTTTGCTCATTATCTCTAATGACAAGCATATCTGATGTTTTCAGTATATCTTGTTTCGGATTAACATCAGCTTCTATGTCAAGAGCTTTTGCTCTCGGAATTAGAAGCCTATAGTATCCGTTTGCATTAACTTTAATCCAATATCCGAGACCCGGTTTTAATTCAGAGGCTTCATAAAATCCTCTATCAGTTCTGTAACCCCAAATACCGAAGGTTCTTGTATAGTTTACAGTTGGTAGCTCAAGATTAAAGTTTGTGAATGAAATTTCACGAACATTAACAGCTGCAGAGCCAGCTCCAATTGTATTCCATCCGGGATAAACACGAACTGGATCTCTCGGATTTGAAATTTCACTGATAAATGTTCCTGCAAACTGTCTATCAACCTGTGCATCATATTTAATATAGTATCCAATACCAACTTTTAGAATACCTGCATCAGGTTGCTGATATTGATTTTGCGAGAAGAAGTATGGAATGTTAATAGCATTTGGATAAAATACATCCCATTTTGAGTTAATAGGTCTAACTGGTAATGATAACAAGTTCCATCCTTTCTTAATAATTGGGTTACCATATTCATCAACATAGTTGATAACTTTAGGTAATGTATATTCAATTAAGAAGGATTTAACTCGTGGGTCTTGAATAGCATAAGCTCTCTTTGTCGTTCCTATGACTGTTGCCTTTCTCATATCAATGCTTGGGAATAGCGCACCATTAAGAGTGTCTCTTAAGAATAATTGGGCACCCTCTGGAAAGTCATTAAGATCCCATTCAATAATAATTGGATAGTTAGCAGCAGTATCTTCATTAATTCTTACTTTATAAACAAGCGATGTTAAAGTATCATAGATGTTTCTGATATCTCTTGAATTAGAACGTTTTGGTGAACCATCATTATTATCATCGTCTGGTGCAAAATCACCATAACCATTTGATATTTGTAATTTAATTTCATCTGGTGCTTCATCTGGTGGGAAGAATCTTGCTTCGAATTTACCCGGCGTGAAACCAAACTCATAAGCATATTCACCAAATAATGAATCAATTCCAATTGTTGCTCTGTGACCAGTTCCAAAAATCAAATGTGACTCGAAGCCAGTAGCACCTGATGAGTTTCTAACTGTCAATCTAATACCACTATGATTACCTGTCGGGTTATATAATTCTGGTTCGTATGGAACTCTGAAATAGATAAATGTTACTCTCAACTTAACTGGAGAAATATAAGCTGTATGAGATTTAATTGTAATATAACCAACATAAATACCAGCCATTTCACCTTCTTGAGGTTGTAAGCCTTGTGGATCGCACCGTATTTCAATCCAAACATCTCCATCAGGTCTCGTTAATCTACCAGCGATCGGAGTTCCAATTTGATCATTTCCTAAAATACCATTATCTAACCAATTAATAGTTCCTTTATCAATTGGACCACCAAAGCCCGGCGGAACTTTTGATGTTGGACCTAAGTTTAAAGCTCTGAATTTTAACCAAGGTTTGTCTGATTCTAATGTTACATCCAAAAGCCTCGAGGTTGTAATACCGTTTCTGAGTTGAAATACTCTTCTACCATAAATGGGTGTAAATGAACCTGAGTCTATTGTTATTGGATCCGATAAGTTCCAAAGATCTGGACCTAATTCAGATATTGGTGGCTGAGTTCCAATAGCTCTGTCAAGAGTATAAGCAATAACTGGAATCCTATCACTTAATCTTAGATAGATTGTTCCGGGTAGCATTGGTTCAACAGGCCATTTTGCAGTGTTTTGAGAAGCATCATATGGATCTCCGTTTTTAACACCTGCCAAACCGGTATATGGGTTCGGATCGGGGTAGTCGCTTATGACCCAAGGATAGTATGGTCTTAATTTTTCAAATGGTGCCTGTTTGCAAACATTGAGATCATTATATTTAATTGTATCGTTCTTTATATAAATCGGTGTATTTCCGGATGTTCCAAATGGTTCTCCATCCTTTGGTATAATCTTAAATCTTATATAAAGCAATACCTTAAATTCTTCACCGCCTAAATTTGTAACAGGTAGTGGTTGTGTAGAAGTTCCGACAATTCTTATTGCTCGACCTTTTTTAGCATCCTGTTCAGGTGTAAATGGGTTCAAATATTTTCTGTATGAAAAATCTTTTACATCCATCCAAGAAATGTTAAAGGTTTTTGCTAATGGCTCATAGCCAAGCTGCTCATCTCGAGGACCAAATTTTTGGACGCCAACTACTCTCAAAGCTGATGAGTCATACATAATTGTAAATTGAAAGCTCTTAATTGGGTCTGGTTGATAAATATTGGCAGTTTCTTCATAGATGTGCCATCTATTATCAATAAAGACCGGCATAAGAAATTCTCTTGGCTCATTCAAGGATGCTGGCATCCAGATTCTGCCATCAGGATACCAGGATTCGTCCCAGTTATTATTGGCGCCTGTTAAGGATAATACAGGAATGTTCGGTCGGATTTGGCTAAAAAGATTTACGTTTGTAAATGTTGTAGCCAAAACCACGATAAACAAACCGAGCAGAATCCTGAAATCCTTGCGTTGTAATAATTTAATTTTCATGAATACCCCCTAATATTTTGGTAAACGATTAATTTAATTTTTTATCAATATTATTTTATAATTTTTCAAATTTGTGTTTATGATTCCTAAATATATTCCATTATTTAAATAGTTTCCTTCTAAATAGATTTTGTTGCTCCAGTCAATTTTTTGTTCATTTATTAATAATCCACATAAATTATATAATTTTAGAACTCCTGAAATATTTTCCTTAAAATTTAAAATGAATGAATCTGTATTATTATCATAATAACTAATTATAGCTTTATTTTCAATCCGATTATTTTCTTCAGAAACCACTGTTGGTGTGTCAATTTTTTCTTTACTTCTTACTATTATTGAGTCTCCAAAAAATCTTTTAACACACGAACAGTAATTTGTGTAAATCGGGTTTACTTTTATAACTGAGCTATCTGTTTTATTTTCATTAACCCTTGCTTTTAAATTAATAAACTGATTAATATTATTATTGAATTTAAATTTTATGTTTAAAAAACTACTATCAATATATTCGTTTGATATAAATTCCAAATCTTTACTTAATTCGAAATCTTCAAATGCAATTAATTTCTTATTATCAGCCTTTATCACTATAGTTGCTGTGTCGAGTTTAATTTGCGTTCCCATTTCAAGATTTATTTTAATATCAATGATCGTATCTTTTCTTAAATCAGATATTGAATTTAATTCAAAATCAGTTTTTAGATATCTGTTAGGTTTATCTACCTCAACAGCTTGAACCATAGTTGGTTTATACGATCTTATCACTTTTTTGAATTCATCAGTAAATTCAATATAATTTAATTTAATCTCTGATGAGTCAGCACAGCTGCCAAGATAGTCACCGTAAATTCCTATGAGTGGCCTATTTCCTGAAATCTGACTCCCTAAGAGACCAACTGAAGCATAACCTCTTACTAAACCTTTTTTTCCAAAGTTTACATCTTTAATGTCAAAGAACTCTGCTAATGTATTCAAATATACTGGTGAATGAAATTTAAACTTCACCGAGTCATAACTTATTTCAAAATTAAATCCAAATAACGAATCGCTTTGAAGCACTCTTCCGATTGATATTAATATTATTATATCTTTATCGGATTTATCTCCACAAACATCAATTGATCCAACTTGAGAAAGAACTACATCAACTGTGTCTGCTTTGGCTGTCTGGTTGCTTAAAATAAGCAGCCAGACAGTTATTAGCAGAAATATCTTACCTTGTAATAACCAATTTGCCAGAAACCGAAACATTATCGCCGGTTAATTTGAATAAATACATACCTGATTCAACTTTATTACCAATTTGGTTTGTTCCGTCCCAATCAACTACGGAATTTCCTGAATCAGCATAACCGTCTAACAATGTTTTAACAGTATTTCCTAAAGCATCAACAATAACCAACTTGTAATTACCAGATTTTGGTAAATTCAAATTGAATGATGTTTTATGACTAAATGGATTTGGATAATTACTCACTAATACTGAGTTATTTGCATCTTCAACAGTTAATAAAGTGGCTTTATAGTCATCAACTTTAACATCATTAAATCGTATATCGGTGATTGAAATTTCAGGTTTTTCACTCTTAACTGTCAGATAGCAAACAGGTGTTTGAGCATCAAATTCGTCAGATCCTGCGATAACTACATTGTTACCGAAATAATCAACTAATAAGTTGCCTGAGCTTGCTGCATCTAACAATTCGCCATTTACTTTAAATTTACCACCGATAGCACCTTTCATATAGCCATTTAGATAGACTGGAATTCTATAAGTATTCTCTGATATGACATTTGCATTTCCAAATTTGAATCCATTTGCTATTTCATCTGCTCCAATTTTTCCATATTGTGGAACAGTGTCGAGAAGCCAAGGTAATTCGGGTAATCTTGCACTAATATAGTGTAAAATCAAGGCAGCATCATATTCATTGCATTGGAAGAAAATTCTCTTAATAGAACTGACTTCTGCTGGTAAATTATCTCCATAATATTTATCTCTCCAAGGAATATCAGTTCTCACATTATTATTGTCATAGTAGTAACGACCATTATGGTTTACGTCTCCGTGATATGCTTGCCTTCTTCTAACACTATCAAGTGGAATATTTGTTGCTATTGATCTCATAATGATTCTTGCATCATTAACTGTAACCCATCTGCTTTGATCCATTCCTAAATGTCTATTTGGATTAGCTTTTGAAAAATCAACATCACCATCACCCCACCATTCATCAACATTAAATCTCGACAATGCTTTAAACCAAATTCTCTTATCAGTTGCACCTTCTGAGGGGGGCCAAAGATTTGTTAGATCTGTTTTTGTTCTTGCTTCTTCTGGTGATTTGTTGTAATATAATCCATTTAAGAAATCACTGAACCCGCCTTGAACATTGAATTCACCCTTTAAACCAACTGAGGCACCCTTTGTTACAACAATAGTTCCGGGATCGTAAATATTTCCAGCTACAGGTCCATAGCAAAATTCTATGTCACCTTGGAACGACAGTGGATCTTTTGATTTATAAAGTCTTAATTGGAAGTTGCCAACACTCGATTTTACAGTTCCGTCGTTAATATTTAAATTTTTCCATTGAACGACAAATACACTATCTGTTCTTAAAACGGAAATTTCAGATGGCATATATCCATTAAATCTTTCACTTTGCTGTCTAAATACGTGATCACCCCAAAATGGTGCGATAACATTTTTTGGATATGAGACAGCATCGATAAACAATCCATTCGGTTGCTTTGAGGGAACGAATGGAGGAGGTGTAAATGTTACGAATCCATTAACGCAGATCCATAATCTTGTATAAACCTCACCATTAAACTCAAATGGAAAACCGATTGGAATACCGGTTGGTGATGAATAACCATCGTCAAGATCAGGATTCCACATTGGTGGTAAGCCAAATGTAGCAGGTGGAATGACGACTCTGTCGTCTCCAAGCTCCTGATAAGGAACACCACTTTTTATTCTGATGGTGTCGAACTCACCATAAACTTGTGCTTTCAATGGCTGTAAGCTTAATGTTATACCCAGCATAACCATCAAACCCACAGCAATTCTTAGAAATCTTTTCATTTTTATCTCCATATTTATTATTGAATTTTTTTTCATACCTATTATTATCCTGTTCGCATCCGTAGATGCGAACAGGTTTAATTTAGTTTATTTTACAATAACCATTTTGTAAATTGAAGTTGTGGTTCCAACAGTCATTCTGCAAGTATATGCGCCATTGGGTAAGTCGTTGCCACTTCTATCAACAGCATTCCAATTTACAGTGTATTGTCCGGCTTCATAGTCTGCATCAGCAATCACTGCAACAACATTACCAAGAGCGTCAATTACATCAAGTTTCACTCTGCCATTGTTTATCAAACCAAATTGGACTTGTGTGTATTTTGATAATGGATTTGGATTGACAGATATTATACCTGTTTCATTTGGTAATCCACTTATTGGTGCATCACTTGCCCAATCGTGTAATATAATGAAAGCGTCAACTACATCACGATTTATTTGAATTCTGAACCTATCACCTTCAGTTTTTATGGAGATTTCACCTGTCAATGGAGAGCCTTCACCAGTTCTCATATTATAGTTAAATATGTTACCATTGGAGTAGGCATCTCTAATGAACCATTGTGAACGTCTTGGATTCCTTACTGCGTCATCTTTTGCAGGAACATCATTTCTATTCCAGCTAATTGAAACAGGATAGTAAATTGATGTATTACCAGCTTCAGCTCCAGCTTGGAATATACCTTTATATATTCTCACGTCTTCGACTGTAACACCTGCATTGACTCTTGCTCTTGGGAATATATTTCTATGTGTTCCATTTGTTTGTGGCACTGTCCATCTTGCGTCAAAGATATCATTTGTTGGTCTCGGTGGAATTTCCCATTCGCAGAATTGATTGTCGAGTTTACCAACAACCTCTCCATCTAATCCATCACCAGTAGTTGCACCTTCGGCAACACCAAATTCAAGAATTTGATATGCACTCTTCATATCACCGGGAACATTTCCAGCTATTGGATATGTGTTCTCGATAACAATCGGACAGATGAAATCAACAGGATCAGATACTTTCAATCTGTAAATTAATCTGTGTGTAGCACCAGCTGCATCTTGAACTTCTACTTCTATTGTTACTTTGCCGTCTGGATCGATTGGTGCATCAAAGCTAGTTGTCTTGATGACAACTTTGATTGAATCTGGATCATTTTTGCCGCCACCTTTACCAGTAATTGTAGCTGGCTCAATTGTAAAGCCACTTGCTGGTCTAATAACTCTTAAAGTCAATGTTTCAATTATATCACCAGGATTTTTGACCAATCTCTTCAGATCATAATCTGTTACAATTAATGTATCAGAGTAAGGTCTTCCTTTGTCAACGCATTTAACGAGTGGAGCTGCAAGTAGTCTTGGTTTATGGTTTGTGCTATCTACAAATAGACTTAATGTCTTAACATCTGATAGCTGAATTTCTCCATCAACCAAGTCCCAAACAGCTACTGTAACTTGTTCATTTCTCAAAGCATCTTCAATTCCGGGTGTTCCATAAAGGAGACCACTTACTGGATTAATCTTGAGCCATCTTGGTGTAGTCTTAAGATTTCTAATATCCCATTGACCTGCTTCGGGGAAGCAAGGATCTTTGTCGATGAAATCTCTTGGATCATCTTCATAAATTAATTCAAATCTATGATTCTGATGGAAGTTTGGATCATAAATCTTGATCATCTTTGCCGAATCAAGTAACTGTGGATTGTAGTCAATATCTTCTTTAGCATTAGGCAATGACTCAGTAATAATTGTCGGCTTAATGTTTACGAAGACTTTCATTGGCATAAAGTTCAATCCACCGTGTCCATCATTAACAACAATGGTAAATACTGTGTCAGTATTATAAGCACCGTTATATTGATCTCTTGGTTTTAGTAACTGATAAGCTTCGTTTGCGTCAATTCTTACGTTGATTTGACCAAAGCTTGTGACGTGAATACCGAATGGATCTTTATATGTAGTATCCTCTTCACCGTATTGGAATAAATATTTGTTAGACATCCAAGTCGGTCTGGATTGAGTGATAACCATATCATTTTCTCTTCCATCCATATCAGCGTCATAAGTGGTTGTGTCAATAACGACAGTATCTGATCCTCTGCCAGACCACCCATCATTATTTCTAATGGCTATGTTCATAAATCCATAAGCTGTCTTACCAAATCTGAAGTCCCAGTTCTTTGCCCATTCATCTTCCATTTCATCATCAGTATTGAAGTCAACTTGGAATCTTAATTTATCTGTCAAGTTGGCTTTCAATTCATTATCTTGAGTCATACCGCAGGTATAAACTGATGGTTTATATACTACATATACTTCTTCATCACCATTGCGATTAATTCTTCTTCTTAATGTATCAGCCTGATTATCTGATTCTTCTCGTGTTGCAACCCAATTCAAGAATCTTGGTTGTGAATCCACAACAAATATTTTGAATAGGTAGTTTATCTTGTAATTCGGTCCATAGTTTATAGTATCCTGTTGTAGATATCTTGCCCTTGTTTGTTCTTCCAATAGATCATATTTTGCATTTGACATATATGGTCTGAACAATCCTATATATTTAGCTATAACATCATCAGGTAAACGCTTGCTAACAGGTAAAGATTTTAGTGAATCAATTGTTCTCATATGTGGTGGATAGTTTGCAGCAGAAACTTCAACAAATTCACCACCGGGAACAACGTATGGATTAATCGGACGACCTCTGAACATAATATAACCCAATGCTCCATCTCTTGGATTTTGGACTGAGTTATCGCCAGCAGGAATAGTATCAACCATTAACCATCTTGCAAGACCAGATTCTGAGTAAACATACCAAGAATATGTCAATCTTGCATAATCATCTGGATAGTAAAGTGACCTTGGATCAAAGAATTTATTAGTATCAATAGCTGTAACTGTAAGGATTGAATCTCTTCCTTGTCCTTCATCAACTGTTAAGCCACTATATGTTCCGGGAGCAACTGGATATTCTCTATCTTCAGTAACAAATATTCTATGTAAGAATTCGGTTATTTTGAGAGTATCCATTATACCTGCTGATCTCTTCCAAGGATATTCAGAAGGTTGAATTTTTACTATTGTGTCAGATTGCAACTTGACAACGTTTCCTGTAAATACCGGTGGCATTGTCGAGGAAACAATCTTGAACGAAATACCATCATCATAAGCTGGTATTACTCCTTCTTTCCAAAGAACAGTCCTTGATACTATTCTTACTACATCACCAGTGTCAACTGGAAGTGCAGTATATCTTTCACCAGCAAAGAATGTAGCTGTTCCGGCATTTGATGGTGCCATATAAGGAACAGGGTTATTCAAATGACGGTTTGAGAATAGATTTGGAACTCTTCCGAAAGAACCAGTTGAAGCGTGGTATTTTCTTCCGGGTAAAGCTGCTCTATCTTCGTTATATGGCTGATGTATTAAGTTTCTGAGTAAATAATCACCTGTTCCAAGGTTATACAAACCTTCAATAGTTCTTCTAATTGTTGTATTGGGATTTCTATTTGATGAATCTGGAACAAGTTCTACTCTTGCTCTGAAAACTTCTCTGAATGGAGCGTTTTCAGAAACCTGTCGCATATTTACTCTGATAAAGTCTCCAGTGTTTTCATTTATAACAAAGAACACACTTTCATTTAATAATCTTGTATCGTGGTTGCTTCTTTCGGCTAATCCATCATAGTTTACTCTTGCTTCGAGGAACAATGGATAACCTATTGGATGATAATAATTACCATATTTATCAGGTCTGAATTCATCTTGTAATTGTGCGAATTCTGGATAAACTAAGTTACCATTATTATCTCTTAGCTCTGCAATAAATGGATCTCTTAACCAACGTCTGACATATTTGCCAAATGATGGTTTATCCTGATAAGCTTGTTCTGTATATCTTCTAATTACTGGTGGAATTCCAACAGCAAAGTCTTCAATTGGACTCATTCTTCTATTGGAATAATCAGCAACTTTAATATCAGTTCCCTTATCATAAAGATCATAAACTAATCCAGACATTAGCATCTTTTCGGGTATAGTTTGATCTCCAACTGTATTTTCATTAGCACCATTCTTTAATGGAATTGGTCTATAATTAAATCTTGCAGGAGATTCAAATGGACCTTGATGTGTTGGATCTGCTAATGAAGCAGGATTTGTTGAAAATACAAATGGAATATAAGTTTCATTCATCGGATTGAAATGAGATTCAACGAAGAATGTTTCGGTATTTGCATTTGAATTCCATTTGTTAATTTGAACCTGCATAGTAACGTTGGCTTCGGTTCTACCCCAGTAGTTTCCTCTTAATGTATCTGTTCCACCAAGTCCAACACCTTTACCGGCAAGAACACCTTTGGTATTTGGACCATCGGGTAACCTAATTAAGAATCTTGCTTTGTTATTATATATTGAGTTGGCTGCCCACGAGGAATTTGTTGATGGTAGTGGACCAATTATTTCACCATAAAGTGTTGCACCAGCTAAATCACTGGAAGCCTTGTTCTCTATAATTTGTTGATTTTGGCTCTTAGCAGGTCCTGTAATAACATTTTGTTCGTAACCGATGTCACTATATGCTTCATTACCAGTGATTAATGATCTTGAGAAGATTAACTTAAGATCATAATTATCTGAGTAAATTGCTGATCCTGTATAAGCTTTGTTATTTTGAATTCTTACTCTATTAAAGGATATTGAGTCTTGTCTTCCGGGATTTACATAATTTGCACTATCAAGAATGTAAATTGCTCCACCAAGACCAACTCCATTTTCTGGAAGCATTGCATCGGGATGCCATCTTTTAACATCAACAATACTTATGTCTGCTGGGATGATATCTTTCCAAGTTGCACCAGCATCTCGTGTTCCAATCATCAAACCATAATCACCAACTGCATAACCTACTGCACTCGATGCAAAGAAAATGTCACTTAAACTGTATGATGTATTTGGTGTCAATGCAGTCCAGTTTGTTCCTGCGTTTGTAGTTTTAAGAAGAACACCAAAATCACCAGTTGCATAACCAGTTGTTTGTGTTGTGAAAAATACTGAGTTAAAGTTTACAGCTGGGTCGTCATAAATTCTTGACCAATTACCACCTGAATTTGTTGTTTTAAATATAACTCCGTAATTTCCAACGATATAACCAGTGCTTGCATCTGAGAAATAAACATCTTTAAGATCACTTATTGTATTTGCATTTTGAATATTCCAGTTTGCACCGCCATTAGTTGTAACAAGAATAGCTCCTCTATCACCAACAGCATAACCTGTATTTACACCAGTAAAGTAAACTGCATTGAGGTTGTTTAGTGATTGTGTTGAAATTACTGGATCGAACCAAGTTTCACCACCATCGGTAGTCTTGAATATTTTACCTCTACCACCAACAGCATAACCAATATCAGTTCCTACGAAAAATACTGAATTTAATGAGAAATTATCTAATGGATCTCTTACGACTCTCCAGTCTCCGCCGTTGTTAACTGTCTTGAGAATGATTCCTCTATCTCCAACGATAAATCCAACACCACCACCGATAAAGGTAACGTCATTAAATCTATATGGTATATTATAGTTTTTGTATTCCCATTTAGCACCGCCTTGTGTAATTCTGACTATGGTTCCGTTCATACCAACTGCGAAACCATTATTCTGATCAATAAATGATGTTGCAAGAAGTTTTGCTGAAGTTCCTTGTAATCCATGACCTATCTGGGTTGTACCTGTTCCACTTTGCGATGTTAAAATATCTTCGTCAACTTCAATTTCATTATCAAGAAATCTTGTAAGCATTCTTGCATCAGGTGGATAAGCATCAGATTGATAAGTCATAACTTCGTCAACTGATGTAAATCCTGTGGCTAACATATTTGATTGAATATCAACTTTGTCAAGGTCCGACACATAGAATCGTTTTGTTGCAATCCAAGGATTGATAATGGCTAATGCACCACCATTACCATTATAAACTTTGTTTCCTGTGAATTCAACACCTTTGACAACATTTATGTCTGCATTCAATGAATAAATAGCTCCACCACCTCTGATGTGTTGCTTATTCATTTCTGCTATACCCTGTCCAACCGTATTCTTTCTGAATTCGGCTCTGACAATCTGAACAGCTCTCTGGTTGATTGGTGGCATTGTTGAACTACTAGGAATTCTAACGTCTATAGCACCACCAGCATAACCAGCTGTATTATTCTCGAATAGAACTGGATATTTACCGCCGTAACCAATAATAGCATTAGCTTCGACACCACCAGAACCATAAATTGTGAAGTTTCTTAATGTATAGATGGCGCCACCATAAGTTAAAGCTTGGTTTTCGGCAAATTTAATATTATAACCATAATCTCTAGTTCTGACGACAACATCCGAACCACCAATGATTGGAGACATTTGAGGATCGGTATTACCATCATTAAATATAGCACCACCAGCACCTGATTTGTTCCTTGTAAATTCGGTTGGGTTATTGATAGCATCTCTTCTTGGACCACCTCTAACCTGTAATCTTCCAAAAGTGTTTTCAGTATAGATAGCACCACCTCTGGAATACCAACCAATATTTGTTCCTGTGAGTGAATCTTGTAGATACTTTGTGTAGGTTTCATTAGCATTAAATTTACCAGCTACGATTAAAGAGGTATATCGTCCAAGGTAAATTGCACCACCTCGTGAACCGAGAGTATTTCCTGAATTCTGGTAGTTATTTGCACTATTACCAACTGCTTCAAATGTATCTTCATTCGGAAATACAATTTCTGTTCCACCCTGTAGCCTAATTGAATTATTAACACCTAAACCAATTTCAATTTGGGAATCCATACCGGGTTGCCCATCTTTACCAGCTATATAAATAGCACCACCGTAAGCAAAATTACCTGTTACTTGTGGGAAATTAGCTGGTTCATCAGTTAAATCCATCACTACTCTAACTGGTGGAGTTCCAATGTATCTTTCACCAAAATTAGTTAATAGAACTTTATTACCGCTTAATTTGAGATTTCTTACTCTACCAAGATATACAGCCAGACGTCCGTCGTCATAAGCTTGTCTGTCATAATCTCCTATTGGCTCGACATTTCCCGGTTCATCAATTCTATCAATCATTGGAATTGGATGATTTTGAACAATTTGAGAGATTGAACCGTCACGTTCAGTCAAATTCGGGTTTTTGTCGACTGGATAAAATTGAGTTATATTTACATTTTTGGGGAAACCATCTGGAGCTTGTAAAAATTGCAATGCACCACCACGGTTTCTTGCCATATTATTATTAAATTCGCAATTAATTAACCAAGTTCTGCTGGAGAATGTTGTAAGAACACCACCGCTTCCATTAGTTAATTTTTTCATAGTAGCATTAATTGCAGCCCAATCTGCATCTGCCTGATTTTCAGCATAATAAGGATATCTATCAATAGTTGTATCTTTTCTGAAGCCTTCGAATGTAACATTTCTGAAAAATGCTGCTCTGGCACCGGGAAGAACGACTATATGACCCCATTCTCTTGAAAAGTTATTGTCTGGTTGTCCAATAAATCTAATTCTTCCTGTTGTAATGTTAACTGCTCTATCTCCAACTCTTCTCCAAGGTCTAATATTCAAATTAATATCATTCATTGGATCGATTTCTAACCTTGCTGCTATGAACATCATAGCTTGTTCAGCTGTAATTTTAACACGGTTTGCACCTAATGGCAATCCTATTTCCTCTGTTCTTAGATTTTCTAGTCTTCGTGTTGCAGTGTTTAATACAACGTTATAAATATAATCTCTCTTACTAGTATTAACAGTTGGCTCATTAGTTGTAGTCCTGTTAATTACACCAGCATGGAAAAAATAGTTTAGATCTGCATAACCTGAATAACCCGTCGGGTTCTGAGCTGAACCGGGGGTTGCAATTGGATCTAATCCACCGGGATTGGCGGTGTAAGTTGCTGATGCTAAACCATCTGCAATGATTCTTCCACCAACCGAGTCAATAATTCGACCCTGTGGATAAAATAGAACTGTTGTTCCGGGCTCTATTATCAGGGTTCCACCTATGACTAAGTCCCTGTTAATAATGTAGATAGAGTCCTTCAAAAAGACTCGCACGTGGCCTGGAGCAATTCGTCCTGATACGTAAACCTGGTTCTGTGCAAAGCTCTCTGCGAAAGACAGCAAGCACAATATCACCATTAGTAAACTTAAACGAAACAATCGACGCATATTACCTCCAAAAAAATTGCTATTATAAACAACAAATTAAATTTATTTCTCATTATTAAATTAATTCCACACTATTTTGATATTTTATATCAAATATTTCTATCACTCAATTATCGTGCCAAGACGAATTAACCCTGCCTTTGCAGAGTTAACATAATCCGATCTATTATCTCCTATTACTTCTCTATATAGTTTTTCTGCTTTTTCTTTATCCCCAGCTTTTTCTAAACATAATGCTTGAAAAAATTGATATCGGTTTTTGAGTCCTAACTCAACTGCAATTAGGGCTGCCTGTTCGTAATAATCTGCAGCTTCTATGTATTTTCCTTCCATTTCGTAAATTGTAGCCAATCCAGCGTTTGCACCTTCTTGAACTATTTGAGATGGGGATTTTAGTGCAATTTCAAAATACTTTTTTGCTTCTTGATACCTATTTAAATTAAGCAGAGCGCTTGCAGCATATAATGCTGCATATTTGCCTTGGTCTGTTCCTTCGTATCTATTTACTATCTCTATTAATCCAATGACTTTTTCACCCTGAACTTTTTTAACACTATCTCCATTGAGGGCTGTTAGGTAGTTGCCATCTTGGTAATATTGCATTATTCTTGATATTGATACCGATGCGTTTATGGAATCTTCTCGATTACCTTCCTCTATTCTTCCTTTAATAAAGAAAATTAATACTGCAAGAACTAAAACGCCTAATGATATCCCAATTACTAATTTCCTATTCTCTTCAACAAAATTTTGAACTTTTAATACAATATTACCTTTATCTTCTGATGAAGTTTCAAACTTTTTAATAATATCTTCTTTATTCTTATCTTCTTTTTGTTTCATTTGTTCCTATTTTTTCCCTAAAATTTTAGCTTAAATACTATAAAATTGACCTTACCCCTTTTCAACCCTATGGTATGAAAATTTTCGTTAAGGTCAACTAATTTCACTATTATTCAACTTACAAATCAACTTACAAATATAAAAGAGTATTAAAGAAATTCCAATTTTTACTGATAACTTTTCTCCGTCCATTATGCGACTTTCAAAATTTTATAACTTTTCTTGTGTGTGTTTCCTTACACTGTTTAAAAACTTTCACACAAACATTTTAATAAACCTTATTTTTATTTTCTTTATAATGCTTTTTAACAAATTATAAAATTAATAAAAAAAACTCTAATGGCTTAAATTTTTCTTGAATTATTTTTATTGACAAATTTTCTGACAGATAAGTAAAAAATTTTCACACTTTTTAAAGAGGTTTATTTTTTGATGATTGGACATCAATTTATCAAAATAATTTACCACTAATATAAAATTGTCTTCCCTGCTAAAATATTTATAAGTTTAGAACTGCTTCTTTTAAAATATTTAAATCAATTAATTTCCTCTCGCCAGTTTTTCTATCCTTTATTTCAACTTTCCCATTGTCAAGATTTTTTTTGCCAACTATAATCTGATATGGAATTCCAATTAAATCAGCATCGTTAAATTTAACACCGGGGTTTTCATCCCTATCATCAAACAGAACCTCGAGATTTAATCCAGTTAAGTCACTGTAAATTTTCTCACAAGCTTTTTTTACTTCAGGTGTCTTGCTTAAACCAAGTCCAATAAGATGAAGATCAAATGGTGTTAAAGCTTTATTCCATATAATTCCTGATTCATCGTAATTTTGCTCTATATAGGATGCCATTATTCGTTCAACCCCAATACCGTAGCTTCCCATAATAATGGGGTGTTCTTTGCCCTCAGAATCCAAAAATCTTGCTCCGAGTGCTTCAGAATACTTCGTCCCTAATTTAAAAATATGACCTAATTCGATTGCTTTAACAATTCTCAGTGGTGAACCGTTTTTGATGCAGGGTTCGCCTTCTCTGACTGTCCTTAAATCTAAATATTCATCAATTTTGCAATCCCGAGTTAAATCTATATTTTTTAAATGAAAACCGTCTTTATTCGCTCCACTTGTCAAACCATTAGCGTCTTTTAATAAATTATCAGCAACTATTTTTATACTTGTTTTTAGATTTACAGGTCCTATTGAACCAGTATTTGCACCGGTTATCTGAAGTAATTCCTCAGGTTCTGCTGGCCTGAACGTATTTGTTTTGAATGCAGATTGAAGTTTTGTTTCATTTAACTCATCATTACCCCGCATCAGGATTAAAACAGGTTTTGAATCAATAATATAAACTACAGATTTGGCAAGTCTATCCTCAGGAAGTCCAAATTGTTCAATAAGATCATTAATTGTTTTTGCATTTGGTGTAGGGAATTCTTCTAAATTTAAATTCTCTGAAATTCGCCCAACTGGTTCAATAGCTGATGTTGCAACTTCGAGATTTGCAGCATAGCCTGAATCTGAAATAGCGCAAACATCCTCTCCGGCATCTGACTCAATCATAAACTCTTCGGATTGTTTTCCACCCATTGCACCGCTTGATGCTCCAACTATAAAAAATTTTATCCCGCAGCGAGTGAAGATTTTTTTATAAGCTTCATAATGCTTTCTGTAACTCTCATCTAATCCCTCCCAAGATGAATCAAGTGAATAAGCATCTTTCATCAAAAATTGTCTGCCACGCAACACACCTGATTTGGGTCGGGGTTCATTTCTGAATTTATTTTGAATCTGATACCAAATTTGTGGCAAATCCTTATATGATTGAATGTGTTGTCGTGCGTGATAGGTAATAATTTCTTCGTGTGTTGGAGCTAACACCAGTCCATCTCTATTCTTTATGTGGAACATAACATCTCCCATAGCTTCGACCCTGCCAGTTTGTTCCCATATTTCAATAGGATTAAGAGCAGGCATCAAAAATTCCTGCCCACCGATGGCATCCATCTCTTCTCGCAGAATTTCTATAATTTTTTTTAAAATCTTATATCCAAGCGGCAACCAAGTGAAAACTCCAGAAGCGACCTGCCTAACTAAGCCCGCTCTTAACATAAGTTGATGAGATGGAATTTGGGCATCTGCTGGTGCTTCTCTTAATGTTGGTATAAAATATTGACTCTGTCTCATAGTTTTCAAAAAAATAAAATTCCAAAGACGTATTATTTATTTTTAATTTGAAAGTTTCAATTTTTTTCCATTATTCTTATCAGAAGGCTTTGCATTAGATAAAGTGAATCTATAGAAGTTGATTTCAATTTTTCATCTATTTCATTAAATAATACTATTGCTCTTTCAATCTCTTCAATTTGATATTTATTTAGTGCATTTTGATACTCCTTTATGAAATAGGGATTTACACCAACCATTGCTCCAATTTCGGCACTCGTTAAGTTCGAGTGTTTTAGGTCATAGAGTTTCCATAATGTAATAAAATATTTAGCGATAATAGTCATTATGAGCATTTCCTGACGTTCGTTCTTAAGCAGATTGGTTAAGATTTCCAATGATAAATTAATGTCCCTATTCCCAATGGCTTTTTGAAGCTCAAAAACATTGAATTTTCTGGATTGTCCTATCAATTGAGTTATGTCTTCTTCATCAATTATATTCTTATTTTTTTCAAATAATAAAAGTTTATCAAGTTCATTATCAATGTCTCTCAAATTTGGATTCAAAGAAGTAAAAAAAATCTGCGCCGCTACTGGACTGATTTTCTTGTTATTTGCCTCCACTTTTTTTTGAATCCAGCTAATATAATCATTATCTTTAAACTTCTTAAATTCGATAGTTTTATGTCTCTCGAAAATTAAATCATAAGGAAACTTTAGCGTTGATTGACTCTTCCCTTTTTTTGGCGCCTTTTGTGAATTTTTCGCAGAGCTTTTATTATTTATAGAACTGTCCTTTGAAATTAAAACCAAGAAAGTTGAATTTTGTGGATTTTCCAAATAATTTTTGAAAGGAATGTTTATCTTCTCCTTTTTTGATTTTGATATTTCTGTTAATGATTCAAAATTATTTACTACTACAGTTCTTGTTTTTGAAACAAATGGGAAAGTAAGACATTTTTCAACTATTTCCTTGTAACTTGTTTTTTCACCATCAAGAACTTCGAAATCAAAAGAATTTTCATCATTAATTTGAAATTTTGTCTTGATTCTATTCAATGTTTCTTCTATTAAAAATTCTTCTTCACCGAAAACAAGCAGAACAGGTGGGTATTTCTCGTTTTTAATTAATTCATCAATAATATTTATCATAAAAATTATTCACTCGGATTTTCTTTTGATAACATACTTAATGCATTGGTAACTTTGTCGATAACAATTGTTTGATTGGTAGGTTTTACAATATAGCCGGCTATATTAAGCTTTACCGATTCTCCTACTGTTTGTTGGTTCCCGAGAGCTGAACAAACAATTACTGGAACATTTTGTGTTGCATCATTACTTCTTAAATTTCTGAGAAATGTCAGTCCATCCATTTTAGGCAGCATCATATCGAGAATTATCAAGGCTGGTATATTGTCATTCAAATACTTAATTGCTTCGTGTGGATCAACTTTGATTTCAACCTTAATTTGTATATTTTCCTGAATTATTCTTGCCAGATATCGGGCAAAAAAGAAATCATCATCAATAATCAAAATTGTTTGATTTTCATTTTCCATTTTTAAAACAATAAATTAAAATTAACATTTACAGAAAGTAAATTATAATCAGCAATATTAAGAATTTTATAAATTTAAAACAAATTTTATTAATAAGTTATTTAATTATTGTTATAGCTTATAAGATTTTTGAGGTAATTCTCGGCTTGTTTCAATCCGCTTTCTATTTTATTAAGAATTTTTAGTGCTTCATCTTGAGAAATTTTTTCAGCTTCATTCTCTAAAAATGAAATTTCGTTCCTTGAAGTTAGTATCTCAAGGTTTAGAAGCATTCCATTCAGTGTGTGTGCCTTTAATTTTAAATCAGACCTGTTATTTTGCAAAACTGAGTCTTTGATGTCCTGAAGAAATTTTGGATAATTTTCAATAAAATAATTTGTTATTATCGAAATTAACTGCGTGTCACCTTCGACTCTTTCAGTTAATTTTTCAAAATCTATTATAGTTCTATTTGTTTCAGTTGAATCAGTTGAATCAGTAATTTGATTGACATCATTATCATCATCAAGTTCTTTCTCTTTCTGCTGTATATCATTAATTAATTCATAGATTTCATTCATACGCACAGGTTTTGAAAGATATCCATTCATACCGCTTTCGAGACATTGTTTTTTGAAACCTTCAATAGCGTGAGCTGTTAAAGCTATTATAGGCGTATGTCTATTCATCGCTTTCTCTAATTCCCTGATTTTTCTTGTAGCGGCAAAACCATCGAGATTTGGCATTAAAACATCCATCAAAATTAAATCAAAGTGATTGTTTTTATAAAGTTCAACAGCTTCCTCACCATTCGCGGCTGTAACAACTTCGTAACCTCTTTTTTTAAGAATAGATACAGTTAACTGACTACTGATAATATTATCTTCAGCAACTAAAATTTTTAAATTGTTTTGGTTTCTCTCTGCCTCTTTTATATCTTCTTTATTTTCACTAAAATCAATCTTTATTTGCTTATTTTTTCCTTTTGTGAATAAAGAATTTATGACATTTATTAACTCGTTAAATTTAATAGGCTTAATTAGATAATTTTCAACTTCATTGGCTTTTAACTTTTTTAAATGAGTTGTTAAATCCTGAGGTGTCAGCATTACAATAAATGGTAAATCTTTGGTGCTTAATTCAGTTCTTATCTGGTTCATTATCGAAATTCCATCCAAATGTTGCAATTGAATATCAAGGAGGATTGCATCATAAGTCAGCTTTTCTAATTCAGCTTCTTTTAATTTTATAAAAATATCACTGAGATTTGAAACTGTCTGAACATTCATTCCTAAATAGGTCAGGATTTTCGATATTAAATTCAATGATTTTTGGTTATCATCAATTACCAAAATATTTTTATCAGTATAGGATATTTCATTAGATACTGCAGGGAGCTGTTTTATCTCGCCCGCTTCTAAC
This sequence comes from Candidatus Kapaibacterium sp., assembly GCA_026418625.1. Classification (GTDB taxonomy): domain Bacteria; phylum Bacteroidota; class Ignavibacteria; order Kapaibacteriales; family UBA2268; genus CALHRB01. Next base: position 9,867 of record JAOABA010000024.1, on the reverse strand, counting down.
TTTATCTTGAATGTGAAAGTGCTTCCTTTATTTAATTTGCTTTTTACGTTTACCTCGCCTCCCATCAGGGTCGCTAACTGTTTTGATATAGCAAGTCCTAATCCTGTCCCTCCATAATTTCGTGTTGCACTGTCGCTTAACTGAGTGAATTCAGTAAATAATTTATCCAATTTATCTTCGGCTATTCCAATTCCAGTGTCTGTAATCGAAAATTCCAACTCATAGTAATTTCCTTCAACATTATTACCCTTAACTGAAAAAACAATATCTCCGTAATCTGTGAATTTAATAGCATTAATCAATAAATTTATTAAAATTTGTCTTATTCTGACCGAATCCCCATAAAAAATATCAGGTAAGTTAAAATCATAATCTAAGATTAATTCAAGATTTTTCTCAAATGCCTTTATTGACAAAATATTGGCTATTTTCTCAACTAAATCCCTAAGATTAAATTCTGTAATTTCAATTTCAAGTTTTCCAGCTTCAATTTTTGAAAAGTCCAATATCTGATTGATTATATTTAAGAGAGACTCTGCAGAATGCTCAACTGCTTCAAGATATTCTCTTTGTTCTGGTGTTAATTCGGTAGTAAGAGCTAATTCCACCATCCCCAATATTCCATTCATTGGAGTTCTTATCTCGTGGCTCATCATAGCCAGAAATTCACTTTTTGCTTTATTAGCTGATTCTGCATCTTCTTTAGCTTTGATTAATTCTGCTTCGAGATTTTTCTTGTTAGTTATGTCTCTGATTATTGAGCCAATCAAATTCCCTTTGCTTGTTTTTATAGGAAATACTATTGATTGAACTATCTTATTTTCTCCGAATTTGTTTAATATTCTTTGCTCGCTTAGCTTATTGATTAATTCATAATTTTCATTAACATAGCCATAATTTTCGAATTCACTGACAATATAATTAAGCTCATAATAACTGAGTGAGTCGAGGTCAAATGGTTCTTTAATATCCCAACTATATTTGCCAATTACTTCTTCTTTTTTCAATCCAGTAATATTTTCCAAAGCCTTATTCCATTCAATAATTCTGCCGTTCTGGTCCGTAATAAATATTCCATCCGATGATTGTTCAACTATATTCCGATATTTTTCTTCATTTTCTCTTAACGACTGTATTTCGTGAGATGAAGAGGTTATATTAAAACCATAAGCAAAATAAATACGGTTCCCTTCTTCATTTTGCCTTATTCTTTCAAAGTTTAGTATAAAAGTTAAAGGCTGCTGGCTTTTACTTGTCATTTCTATGGAAATAGGCACTGATATTTCATCAATTTCAAGTTTTTCAAGATAAAGCCTTAGTCTCGATCTGGATGATTTGGAAATAAAATCCAATATATTTTTCCCAATTATTTCATCCTTTTTAACACCAAATAATTCTTCAAAATATTGATTAATTGAGAGAAAATTGAATTTCTCATCTATCAGAAGTTTAATAGTTCTTGAATTATGTTCAAGAAAATCCAAAAAGTCTATATTGATATTATTCAGATTTATAGCTGAAGCAATCTTCCCCTCTTGCTTTTGTGTTTCCTCCTCAGGAATAATATCAGACTCAGTTTTTAGAAAATTCTGTATGAAATTTTCAATAAATGTTTGAACTGAATTAAGTTTTTCCTGTGTTAAGACAGGTATTTTATCAATTACTTCCTCGACTAAAAAAACATCACAGCCAACCTTCTCAGCAATTTTATTTATAAGTTTTAAATCTAAAATCTTTTCTCCAAGAAAAAAATTTCCAATTACCAAGCAAAAATTGTCAGAATAACTTTTTAACGGTAAATGAAATGAATATAAAAAATTATTAGTTATTAAAAGTTTAGCCTCGATATTTAACAAATCAGGTTTGGATTGATATGATTTAAGTTTGCTAACTGCCAGTTCGTTATAAATTGAATCAATTAAGTCATAATTTTCTCTACTAAAATTCCTTTCTCGCCAGTATTCATAAGAAGAAAAAAGAACTTCTCCTTTCTTATTAAGTAAATTTAAAGGGATGTTTGTTACCTTATTGAATAAATCAAAGAAATTAATTAATCTGTTAATAAACTTATGCATCCCGTTAATTTAATAAATAAAAATTATTTTGCTAAGAAAGTAACTTAACTTTCAATTAACAAAAAAAAATAAAAAAAATTTGTAGATATATTTATCAATGCTTTAGACCGCATAAATACCAAATTTTTTTCCAGTAATATAAGTGTTTGATAAATTCTCACTTTCAAAAAAAAAGGTTTTTAGCTCAATTTACTGAGGGAATTGCTGTAGCTGCTCAAAATATTTTTTTATTATATTTTCATAATCAGTTGAATAGCCTTCTTTTAAGTTTCTAAGAATATCCTGCAATGTTCGTTTTCGGTCTTCATCAGTCATTAATTTGAGAGCATCAGGACTTTTTCGAATAACATCAATTCCAGTGCGGGATTCTCTTTTTTTCTCGTAATCTCTTTCGTTTATAGATTTGGTTGCATCAAGTAATCGAGAAAGAATTCTTTCCTGTCTTTTGAGTGTTTCGGGAGTTATATTACCACTTTGCAAATCAGTCATTACTTCCTTCATCTCTTTAGCAATTTTTTCCAAGTCCCCTAAAGCAAGTCTTTCCCCTGAGAATTGTTTCTGCTCTTTGGCTAATTCTTCCAGTGTCTTTTGAGCTTTTCCTTGATCACCGGCAATACGACCTAATTCATTTCTCTGCTGATCCGATAAACCACCACCCTGCCCCGAAAGTTTTTGCAATGATTGGTTAATCATTTGCTGTTGAGCAGCTAATTGTTGCAACCTTTCCATAAAGCCCATTCCGGGTTGTTGCCCGGGTTTTTTGCCGGGACCCGAACCACCGGGATTTTCACAAGCTCCACTTCCCTGATTTTGCATCATTGAAAGCATTTGTTGCATTTGCATAGCTGCCTGATTCATTGAAGACATTGCGTCTTGCTGAGCTCTCGATGCATTACTTGTCTGCCTGTTAGCAAGACTTTGCATAGCTTGTTGCATTTTCTGAAGGGCATCTCCCAAATCTTTTGCCATTTCTGGTGTTACTGCGAAAGTCTTATTGGCAAGATCCATCATAGAATTTACCAAATTGCTCATTGCAGATGATATTTGTGCTTGATTTTCTGCTAATTCATTAAACTTTGTTGAATTATAATCCGAATTTTTGGTTTGATTCCTTAGATCTTCCTGCATTTGTGACAGTTTAAGCATATCAGTAGTAGCCTTTTGCATTTTTCTGATGGCTTCTTGAGTAACTCTGTCGTTCATCTCATTTTTTAGCTTATTCATATTTTCAGCAAACTTCTTAAGGTTCGATGAAGCCTTTTTTTGTTTGCTGTCAGCCTTGTTAAAATCACCCGACTGCATATCCTTGCTTGCTTCCTGCATTGCATCTGATGTTTCATTTTCATTAAGTGCATCTTTCGCATCCTGAAGCTCTTTCATTGGCATATTGTCGCCAATCTCCTTCATTAAGTCCTCAAGGCTTTTCAGATTATCCGAGATATTTTTCAAATCCTCGTTTAACTTATCCTGCTGTTTGGCTAATTCATCTCGTTTTTGCTTGTCTGAAGGATTAGTGTTATTAAGCTGTTTATTAAGCTCTTCCTGTTTCTTGGTTAATTCTTCAGCCATTTTGCTTAATGCGTCAGCCTTTTGCTCAGCTTGAAGTCTTTTTAAAATTTTTAGTGTTCTTTCTATGCTTTGTCTAAATCGTTCTTCATCGAATTTATAGTTTTGCATTGCCTTCTTCAAATCTTCAGGAGACATTTTATCCATTGCTTGTTGCATTGCTTCCTGCATCTTTCTTAATTCTGGTGAATCTACTTCTTCCATCAATTTTTGCAACTCCAAAAATTTCTGGACAGTCTCTGGCGACAGAACATTATTATCCTGCAATGATTTATTAAGTTGGTCTAAACTTTGTTGAATTTGTTCGAATTTCTTTTGAATTTCTTCTTTCTTTTTAAGAATATCTTCGGCTTTTTTCTTGTCTTTCCAATCTAATTGGGGTTTGTACTGATTTTTAAGTAATTCTTTGTCCAATTCATCCATCTGTTTTTTCAATTCATTGGATTCTTTAAGGACTTTTTTCAGTTCTTCTTCGATTTTTTTCTGGTCTGTATCAACTGCTCTGAGTGCCTCTTCTATCGAAGGAAGTCTGACAAGCAATGATTTAGTCCGAGCTGTTTTTGGTCCCCTGACTCTGTCATTATCAGCAACTTCAAAATAAAACTCATAAATATCCCCGGGAGATATATCAATTTTCTTTAAGTCCCAAAGATAAGGAACCTCCATTGATGTTTCATTAGATAGCAACGGTATAGATAGATTTGAATATTTTGGATCAGGTGGCGAATATCTTGATTCGAGAAGTTTGTAATAAAGCTTTAAGCTTGTTATACCGTAATCATCTGAAACACTTAACCTGACTGGCAGTAAAGCTGATTCACCGATTTGAACATCAGTTGTTGGGTCAATAAGCTCTATTCTTGGATATTCATCAGTTAAAGCTAAAACATTATATTTAATTGGATTTGTGCTTTTTTGACCGTCTTTATCGGCTATCTCGAAATGGAATACACCTGACTGATTGATTGTAAAACCGCCGTTTGCCCTATTTCCCGCAGATTTCAAACCTATGATAACAGTATCATTCTTTAGCTCTTTTGCAGTTTCTCCTGTTAAATCATTGTTGGAAGTATTAAAATTATTCTTAACAAAAAAGATTTTGGCATCTTTTATATCTTTATTTGATAATAATGAGAAATCGAGCCTCGAGCCAATCAAAGCAGAAATTTCAGTCGTTTGCTCGTCAATATTTCTGGCGCCTAAATTTGTATAAGATGGATAGATGAGCTTCCCTGTCAGAGATTTGATCAAAGGTAAATCTATTACATTTATTTTTCCTTTGTCAGTAGTAATTATGTCTGTGAGCCACTCCGCTTCAGCATAATATTCAATTGAATTTTTTATTGTTGCAATTTCGAAAACGTAGTTATTATTTTTATCTAATTTTAGATTGTAACTGTCAGGATTTTCCTGATTATTTTCTTTAATAATTAGATTTATCTTTTCCGGTGGATTGCCGCTTGTTTTAACTGTGATTTTAACATTTTCACCCCTAAGAACAGTTTTATTCAAAGGTTCTAAATAAAGCTTGAAGGGTGCCGGAGGATTAAATGACTGATTATAATTTACTACCCGATAAAATGCAAAACCAAGGCTATTTTGAAAAATTGTAAATGATAAAACAGTAATAATAAAAGTTATGAGGAAAAATATCAGGCTTTTTTTCAATTTGCTTTTTTCGATGATTACATTAAAGTCTTTTCCCTTCACTTCCTTTGATACTTCTTCAAAAGCTGCAAGAGTGAGGGATTCTGATGTGCCGGCACTTATATTTATATTTCCAACAAGCTGCAAAGTATTGCATAATCTGTCCTTAATTTCAGGATAATAATTACCAACTCTGAGAGCAATACTATATGGATTTGGTTTTGCCGAACCAATAGTCCTGCTGAAAAAAGGAATTAGGAATTTTACTGATAAAACGAATAAAGTTGATAATGATAGAAAGAATAAAATGAACCTGAAGCTTTTATCACCATTCATTATCAATTCTACTAAAGAAAATGATAATGAAATTATCATTCCAAATGTCAAAATTTTTATGAGAGCTTCGAGTAAAATTAAAGTGGATTCTTTTCTTGCTGTTGAATTTAATCTACTTAAAATTTCTTGATATTTATTTATATATTCAGGCATAATTGTCCTTTGTATTAGTTAGTCAAAGCCCAAACAATAATGTTTGTTCCCATTTGAAGGGAAGCTTCACGCTTTTCAGGTGGATCGTTATGGATTTCAGGATCTGGCCAACCGTCACCCAAATTAGCCTCATAAGTATAAAATACACACAATCTTCCTTGATAAAATAAACCAAATCCTTGCGGGACTTTTTTATCGTGTTCGTGAATTTTTGGCAGTCCATTTGGAAATTTGAAATGACTGTGATATATACCGTGAGAAAAAGGTAGTTCAACAAAATCCTGATCGGGAAAAACCTTTTTCATCTCTTTGCGAATGAACTCATCTAAACCATAATCATCATCAATATAAAGGAAACCCCCATTTTGAAGGTAAGTCCTTAATTTTCTGACTTCTTCTTCGGTAAAATTAACATTGCCGTGTCCTGTCAGGAAAAGTAAAGGATAAAGAAATAAATTGTCTGAAGCAAGATCAACATATTCATAAACAGGCTCTACGGGGATATTTGTTGCTTTCGCAACATAACGTAACAAGTTAACCTCTGCCGAAGGGTCATTATACCAATCACCACCGCCTGAATATTTAACACGTGCCAGTTTAATCTTGCTGTCTGACTTTTGGCAAATCAAATTATCGAATGATAACAAGAAAATTGCCAGAAGTAATATTATATATACTTTCCTACTCATTTCAGTTTATATATCCAAAAAAGTTCAAATAGTTTTAAATATTAAATTTACAAACCAATAATTTTTTATCCTCATCGCTGAACCAAGAACTGCCATTCATATTAATGCTGATAACATTTATATCAACATCTTTGAACCTTCTCTTAGCTATTTCAATTTCTTCATCCAAATTTCCGCCTTTATACAAGACGATTAACCCGTCCTTTTTTATTATATTCCTCACCCAGCTTATTACTAAGTCAGTTTTAGCCACAGCTCTCGAAAAAATATAGTCAAATCTTTTTATGTTGTTGTTTGATTTTTCATAATCTTCGGCTCGGATTGCTATTGCCTTAATGTCTTTCAATTCAGTATGCTTTGCAAACATTTCTGTCATTTTTATTTTCTTAGAAATAGAATCAATTAAGGTAAATTTCAAATCAGGTCTTGCAATTTTCAATGGTATCCCCGGCAAACCACCGCCCGTGCCAACATCAAGGCAATATGCTTTTTCTTTAAAACTAATGTATTTTAATGGTGTCAGGGAATGTAAGATATGTCTTTCAAGAAGATTTTCTTCATCTTTTCTGGAAATGAGATTAACCTTCTTGTTCCAATAGAGCAATTCGTTAGAATATCTCTCAATTAAAACCATTTGCTCTTCATCTAACAATATTCCATTAAGAGAGCATACTGTCCAAAATTTTACAAAATCCATAAATAGTTATAACTATTAATAAATCAATCTCTAATGACTAATTTTAATTACTAATCGTTTAAGTTTCTTTTATTTGCGGAATTAAAAAAATTTGGGACCTTTTTTCTCAATTATTATTACTGCCTTTAACAGAGAAAAGCTCATAACACGAGCTTTGAAATCGCTTATAAATCAGGACTTCACAGATTGGGAGGCAGTTATTGTGGATGATGGAAGCAGTGATAATACTTTTGAGGTAATTAAGCCAATTGTCCTAAGTTACAGTAATATCAAATACATTTTCCAAAAAAATCAGGGTTTACCAACTGCAAGAAATACAGGTGTTTATCAATCAAGGGGACAATATATAACATTTCTTGATTCAGATGATGAATATAAAATCAACCATCTTACAACGAGATATTTAATCTTGCAGGAAAATCCTCAAATTGATCTGCTCCACGGTGGCTTCGAAATTTTCGGTGATCCCTTTGTCCCTGATAAAAATAACCCATCTAAATTAATTCATTTAGATAATTGCATTATAGGAGGAACTTTTTTTATAAAAAGGGATGTATTTCAAAAAATCGGTTATTTTAGAAATGTTGATTATGCTGATGATACAGATTTTTTCGAAAGAGTTGAAAATTGTGGCTTGAAAATTATGAAAACTGAAATAAAAACTTATATTTATCATAGAGAAACACCAAATTCAATGTGTAATTTTTTAAAATCACAGTTAAAATGAAAAAAGGCGAAGAAAAGATAAACAAATCTGAGAAAGAAGCAGAAAAGAAAAGAATGAAAAAAATTCTGGATATTTTGAAGAAGGAATATCCTGATGTCAAAATACAACTTAATTTCTCAACACCCTTCGAACTATTAATCGCTACGATACTATCGGCTCAATGCACTGATGCAAGGGTTAATATTGTTACTGAACAGCTTTTCAAAAAATATTTTCTGCCAGAACACTTCGTAAATTTGGAAAATGAGGAGTTGGAATCTCTGATTTTTTCAACAGGATATTATAAAGCTAAAGCCCGACACATAAAAGCTGCCTCAAAAATGATTTTGGAAGAATTTAATTGCAGAGTCCCCGATAATATGGATGATTTACTCAAAATTCCCGGTGTTGGTAGAAAAACTGGAAACGTTATTCTTGGGCATTGTTTTAATGTCCCGGGTATTGTCGTAGATACACACGTAAGTCGAATTTCGCAAAGGCTTGGTTTTGTTCAGACAAATAATGCAGAAAAAATTGAATTTGAACTAATGGAATTAATTCCTAAAAATCAATGGGTTATCTTCACTCACTATTTTATTAACTTAGGCAGAAAAGTATGCACTTCAAGAAAACCAAAATGTGGAATTTGTAAAATAAATAAGTATTGCCCTTCAGCAGTTTTGTAAATAATATGAATATTAATATCACAATCTTTAATCCTTTGCTTGAATATGGCGGTCTTGAGATTGCAACAACCAAGCTCGGCAAAGAACTTCAAGACCGGACATTTAATGTAGATGTGGTTGCATTTCCCAATTCAAGAGTGGAAAAGCTCGCTGAAACATTAGACTTAAAAGTGAAACACATTAAAATGAAACAGCCATATTTTAATTTTCATGCTGCGTATAATTTAAGCAAAATTTTTAATCAAAGTGGAACTGATATTAGTATTGTCGGGAAATCCTCACTTTTAAGCACTGCAATCCTTGCAAAGATGTTATCACGGAAAAAACCGATTATAGTTTTCCACCAGCAAATGCAATCAGGATTAAATAAGAAGGATTTAGTCCATAACTGGATTTTCAAGAATTTGGACGGTGCTGTTGTCCTTAATAACAGAATGAAAGAAGATATTTTAAAAACAACTATAATTCATTCTACCAAGGTAAGAGTAATACCTTATGGAATTGATATCCAGAAATTTAAACCAATACCAGAGAAGAAGATAGAACTTAGAAAGAATTTCAATCTTCCCACTGAAGATTTTTTAATTGGTTGCATTGGCAGAATTGACAGACAGAAAGGTCAGGATGTGCTTTTGAATGCTTTTATGGAATTGGAAAACAAGGAAAATATCAAGCTCGTTTTTGCCGGAGATTCTAATGATGAAGAATATTTCAGAGAACTCAATAATACAATTACTGAAAACAAAATTGAGGATAAGGTAATTTTTCTTCCTTTTACTGACAAAGTTCCCGAGCTGATGAATTGCTTTGATATTTTCGTTGCTCCAAGCCATTGCGAGACATTTGGTTTGGTGATAATAGAGGGAATGGCTTGCTCGTTGGCAGTCATCGGAACAGATTGTGGGGGTGTCCCAGAAATTATTGATTCCGGAAAAAACGGTTATATTTTCGAACCCAAAAATAGCAATGACTTATCGGATTTAATAAATATGCTTTATCAGAACAGAGATTTGCTTGATAAAATCGGTAAGAAAGCACGTTACACAGTTGAACAAAAATTTGATAGAGATATTGAGATTAATAATATCATTAAATACTATCTTGAACTCTTATCAAACAAGAAAACTTAAATAAAACAACTTCAATTATTCATTTCGAATTTAAGAATAATTTAGTTAAAGCTCTGCGGTCTCTTTTCTACCTCTGCGTTCTCTGCGTGAAACTCTTTTTATTTCTCGCAGAGTTCGCTGAGACTTACGCAAAGGTCGCAAAGATTTTTATCTCGATTTATTAAAACATTTGTAAAAATTTT
>JAOABA010000002.1 GCA_026418625.1 Candidatus Kapaibacterium sp. | reverse complement strand
GCCTGATACCGATTCTCTTCCATTGTTTCCGTTGACAGCTACCAGATAGAATTTTGTCCTTGATTTATCAAATCCTATTGCTGTCCTTGGCAAGGGATACCTAATAAATCTTCTTGAGCGGGAACCTTCTGCTACAGCTTCATTCGATATCTTCCCCTGCCGAACTATCCTTGGAGTCCCGGCAATGGAATTATAGAAAATTTTGTCGTTATGCACATTTGTCGAAAACCTTACTAAAAGGGTATCTCCAATTTCTGGATAATAATATGGTGGTGTTTCATTGCCAAAAGAGAGAACAAAGCAATCTTCGGGAAGATGAACAGGGACCGTATCAAAACTTACTACCTTACAAATAATATCTTTATTAACCGCCGGTTCACTTAAAATCTTAAGTGTATATTTTGGCAAACCATATTCAAGCATTGCAAATCTTTTATTCGATTGAAACTCCCTCGCAAAAGCAAGAGAGTCAAAAACAAAATCTGAGCTATCCTGAAAAACAGTGTCACTTCTGGCTAAATCGAGAGCTTTTTGAAATTCTTTTTTGTAATTATTAATCGGGACATACGGAATGGAATCTCCGGCAAATTTATTATAAAGGACAGCTCCAAGCGAGTCTCTTCTTCTATTAACACTAATTAAATTGAAGACCCAACCATTTTTTTTGGTAACAGTCCCATCAATATAAAAATTATCAATATAGGGTTTGTAATCTTTTGTAAACAAGCAGGAGGACCACCGTTTATGAGTTTTCATTTCGATAACATAGCCATTCTTGATTGTTGGACCTATTGGATAATTAGAATAAGCCCGCCAAAAATTTGCATTTATGGCAGCAACGATTTTTCGCTGACCGCTTAAATCATAATCTTCAATAATCTCTCTTATTTTTTTCAATTCATTTATTTGATTTCCGGCTTTTAAAACCTCCAAGCTTACATCCTTATTAGTTAAATCAACTTCAATGATGTGTGCTGAAATATATCTTCTTAAATCAGGAATCAATAAATTTTTATACCTTATTCCTGCACTTAAAAGTGTGTCAGTAAGTAGCTTTTCTTCAAGTTTTATTAATTTTTTTGAACTTGATTTTTTTGATTTGCTGACTTTGACAGTTTTTTTCTTTGCCTGAGTTTTTTTTGCCTCAACAGACTCATTAAAAAAAGCAAACGAAAGCAAAAGAATGAAAATCGTTACATATTTAATTAGTTTTACTATCAATTTTAAATTTTCTTCAAATAAATATCTATTAACGAAAAAACAAAGAGTGTAAATATATACAAAGCTAATTCTAATTTAAATTAAATTTTTTTCATTCATAATGTAGTGATAATTTTTAAATTGCAGTTTAAGTTTTTAATAATTTTGAGGTAATATTATGGAATATCAGACACTAATTTTTGAGAAAAAAGAAAACTATGCAATTGTAACGCTTAACCGCCCAGACAAATTAAATGCTTTAAACAAGCAGATGTTCGACGATTTAGATGATGTCATCACAAAAGTTCAACTATCCCCCGATATTAAAGCGTTGATATTGACAGGAAGCGGAGAAAAAGCCTTTGCGGCAGGAGCTGACATCAAAGAACTTAATGCTTGTGATAAATATTCTGGCAAGCTATTTTCAGAATATGGGTCAGTTGTTATGCAAAGACTGTCAGAACTGAAAATACCCGTAATTGCGGCAGTTAATGGATTTGCTCTTGGTGGAGGTTGCGAATTGACTCTTGCTTGTCATATTAGATTTGCCTCTGAAAATGCCAAATTTGGTCAACCCGAAGTTAATCTTGGAATTATCCCCGGTTATGGTGGCACTCAAAGGTTGCCAAGAATTGTTGGATTAGCTAAAGCTATGGAAATGATAATAGCAGGTAACCCGATTGATGCTCAGGAAGCTTATAGATGTGGTCTTGTCAATGCTGTTTTCCCCTTGAACGAACTTCTTCAGAAAACAGAAGAATTTGTTAAATCCTTCCTTGCTAAGGGAACTATTGCAGTATCAGCTGCTGTTGATTGCATCCTCGCTTCACAAAATCTTTCAATTATGGAAGGTTTAAGTTACGAATCAAAGTTATTTGGTGAAGTATGTGGAACAGAAGATTTCAAAGAAGGAACAACTGCTTTCTTAGAGAAAAGAAAAGCCAATTTCAAAGGTATTTGATTATAAATCGCTTGCTTGACTAATTAAATGATTAATTTTCTTTATAATCTGGTTTTCGTTATTCCAGCGAAAATACTGTTACCTTTTTTTTTCTTTTTTAATGAAAAAATACGAAAAAGAGAGAAAAGCTGGAAAGCTATTCTAAACCAAACAAAGATTGATTATGATAGAAAAAGAATTTGGTTCCATTCAGCTTCAATGGGTGAATTCGAGCAAGCTAAATCTATAATTGAATCCATTAAGCAAACAAATCCAGAAATATTTATTATCGTTTCATTCTTTTCGCCATCGGGTTATGAGAACCAGAAAAATTATCAATTTGCTGACTCAATTATTTATTTACCATTTGATATAAAAAAGAATGCAAAATTACTCTTAGATAAGCTCAAACCGGATTGCTGCGTTTTCATCAGGTATGACGTATGGCTTAATATACTGACTGAAATAAAGAAAAGGAATATCCCAGCTCTTTTAATCAATGCAACCAAACCTTTGAAACTTAATTCTAATTTTATCTTGTTCAGAGCTTACTTAAAAAAAGTTTATTCTTTATTTGATGAAATCACAACAGTTGGAGAGATTCACACTGACTTTTTTAAAAAAATCTTACCCGATAAAAAAATTCAGACATTAACTGATACACGTTTTGATAGAATTATCAATCAAATAGAAACAAGCAGAAAAAATCCAATTATCAGTCGAGATATTTTTCAAAATAACGAATTAATTTTGATAGCAGGAAGCTCTTGGGAACCAGATGAAGATATTATTTTCGGAGCTTATCAGCAACTCTCTGATGAGCTTCAGAAAAAATTAAGGCTGATATTCGTTCCGCACGAGCCAACTTCGGAACATATAGAAAGATTGTCTAATTTATGCGGAAAATCAATCCTTTTAAGCGAAATAATCGAAGATTCAAAAATCATAAATAATTTCCCAGATGAGACTCCGGTCATTGTTGATAGTATTGGCAAATTACTAAAGCTTTATGGAATTGCCGATTTAGCTTATGTTGGTGGTGGCTTTGGCGTTGGAATTCATAGCGTTACTGAACCAGCGGGTTACGGAATACCGATAGCAACTGGACCTAAGATTAATAATTCACCTGATGCCCTGAACTTAAAAAACTTAGGCGCATTAAAACCGGTTAATAACACTGAAGAATTCCTTGACTGGCTTAAAGCAATGATTACAAGCAATGAATTGAGGGAAAAAACAGGCAAAATTTCAAAAGAATATGTAATTAAAAATTCGGGTTCAACTGAAATTGTTAAGAACATAATTCTTAATAGTGGAATATTTAAAGAGCATCATATTCAGACCAAATAATAATAAATGAATTACTTAGATTTTTGAAGGATAATTTCTCGCAGAGCCCCCTAAGAATGAGGCTGTGTAAAAACCAGTAATTCAGAGGCGAAGGCGAAGGTTCTACATTACACAAGTCATTGAAATTAAATTTATTTTAAAGCTCTGCGTTCTTTGCGGATAGTCTAATTTGGTTGATTTAAAAGGTATTACTCTCTGCGATCTTTGCTTGAAACTTTTTTCTCGCAGAGCTCGCAAAGGAATAAGCAGAGTTCGCAGAGTTTGAGTTTATGTAAAAAAAGTCTTTCTGAGGCAAAGACGAAGAATCCATATTACATAAATCATTGAATTATAATAGACTCTTCACTTGGTTCAGAGTGACTAATAACTACTTTTATACTTTTTAGAAAGTCTCAAATAGTGATAGTTCCCAAAGTTTATTATTCACAAATAATGAATATCCAAGGATAGAGGCTGTGTAAAAATCAGTCATTCATAGGCGAAAGCAAAGAATCCATATCATTTAAGTCATTGATAAATAATAGACTCTTCACTTCGTTCAGAGTGACCAATAACCATTCTTTATACTTTTTACACAGACTCGATAATTGAAATTAATCCGAATTTTTGAATAAACTTAAATTTTTATAATCATTTCCAACTACAAGGGATGCTTTCAGGAAATAAGAAGAGTCAATCTTGACAACAATCATTGAGTCAGGAAGCCCGATTATTTCAGCCAGATGTCTCGATGCAAGCGTATCCCCCACTCTGTCAATGATAAATGATTTTTGCACCCCTTTGTCAAAATTCCCAATTTCAACAACATCAAAATTTTTTGCTCTGAGATAATCCCTAATTTTTCCAGCTAAACCCTGAACTTCAGTGGCATTCAGGACACTAACCTGAATTGAAGAAGTTAATTCGGCTTTTGGTTTCTTGTATTCAGTAATGGGAGTTTTGTCTAAATTTGAAATACGAAATATAAGTGAAATCAAGAGTATTATGACAATTAGAATTACCGTAAAAACAGTAATTGAAAGAAAAACATTGCCCTTTTTCTGTTTTTTATTTTTCCTCTTCAAATCTGTGAAAACTTTTTATTAATTTAATTTTCGAAAAATTTCAAGTAATAAGACTAACAAATTTATGGAATTTTATCGTGGCATTATATTAAATCCTATTGAAAACTTCAACATAGAATATTTTCAAGATGGTCTTATGGCAGTTGACAAAGGAAAAATTCAATTTTGCGGTGAGTATAAAATAGGTTTAAAAAATTTTCAAAAAGCGAAAGAAATTACGAGAACAAAGCAATTAATTATTCCCGGTCTAATTGACTTACACACTCATCTTCCTCAGTTTCCAGCTATTGGCAAAGGTGAAGGCGAGCTTCTACCTTGGCTCAATAATTACATTTTCCCATTAGAAGAAAAATTTAACAATCCAATTTTCGCTCGAAAAGTCTCAAAAAGATTTTTCAAAAAACTAAAAGAAAATGGCACTACAACAGCAGTCATATTCTCAAATTCAAGTTTTGAGTCAACCGATATTATTTTTCAGGAAGCAAAAAAATCGGGAGTCCGTGTTTTTATTGGAAATAGTTTAATGGATATTAATGCCCCCCATAACCTTATTTACAGCATAAAGACTAATATTTCCAATATGAATAAACTAATTGAGAAATGGCATTTTAGAGATGATGGCAGATTAAACTTCATTGTGTCTCCAAGATATGCGGGAAGTTGTTCAACTGAATTGATGAAAGAAGCTGCAAAAATTACAAAGCAAAATGATTTATTTATCCAGACACATCTTGCTGAAAACCAAGACGAAATTAAATTTATCCGTTCAACTCATAGTTTCAAGGGTTCATATACTGAGTTACTTTTTGATTGTGGCATAATAAATTCAAAATCCTTACTTGCTCATTGTATTTACCTTAATGAAAAAGAATTAGATATAATAAAACAGAATAACGCTTCAATTGTTCATTGTCCTACATCTAATAGGTATCTTCAAAGCGGAATAATGCCTTTTAAGAAATATCAGAATAAAAATTTGAAAATTGGATTGGGAACAGACATTGCTGGAGGTTATAATCTTTCTATTCTTCAGGAATCTAAGGAGGCAATCGAAAATTCAAAATATTATCGCTTATATCTTGATAAAACCTCACAAATCCTTACTAAACAGGAGGCTTTCTGGATTTCGACATTGGGTAATGCTAAAATACTGAAAATGGATAATATCATTGGCTCTCTTTCCGTAGGAAAAGAAGCTGATTTCATTTTATTTAATCCAGAATTTAACAATATAAAAGAATTTAAGAATACTGATGAGATTCTCTCAGAATTAATTTATTCAGATTCATTTAAAATCAAGAACGTGGCTGTTAGAGGAAAAATGATTTATAAAAGCTGATTCTTTGATATTCTCTTGAATAATTCATCAATTTTATTCAAAACATCATTAGGTGTAATTAAATTCATACAATCAAAATGCTTTTTTGGACAACTTTCTCTTCCAATGTGAGTACAGGGTCTGCAACTTAAATCTTTTTGAACAATTTCATAGTGAGTTCTGAAGGGGAGAAATCCAAATTCTGGAACAGTCGAACCATAAATAACAACAACTGGAACTTTTCTTGCAGCCGCAATATGCATAATTCCGCTGTCGTTGGAAATCACTAAATCAGAAGTATCAATCAATTCCGCACTTTCTTCTATGCTCAGCTTTCCACAATAATCATTAAGTGTAAAATCAATCTGACTTTGGATAAATGAACAAACCTCAATTTCAGATTTACTCCCAACTAAATTAATTTCGCAATCATATTTCTTTTTGAGAATTTTGATTAATTCTATAAAACCTTGATCTGTCCATCTTTTAGTATTATGTCTTGCCCCCGGTGCTATCGTAATTAATGGATTTGATTCTTTTGTATATTTTTTTGAAAATGGTAAGTAATCATTCGCTTGACGGTCTTTTTTGAGCCAGAATTCAAGCCCTAAAGCATCATCCTCCAACTCATTTAAACCAATTGACTTAATATAATTTAATGGAACTGAAAAATTTTCAACTAAAGGGTTTTTCCTATAAACCAAAGAGAGCTTATGAAACCTTTGCTTTGAATATTTTGTTTTGATTTTTGCTCTATTTAAACTAATAAATTTAGTCCTAATGTTTTTCTGGAGGTCAATTAGAATATCATAGTCATTGCAGAGCAGTTCCGGATTTTTCAAAGGCTTGAAAATTGACTTTGATTTGTCATAGATAAGCAGATTTGATATATAAGGGTTATTGGTTAATATTTCTGAGTAAGGCTCTGCGACAATATAATCAATCTTAGCATTAGGATATGTCTTAGAAAGTATCCTAATTAATGGTGTTGTTAATAATACATCACCAAGAGAACTTAGTCTCAATATTAAAATTTTTTTTATATTTGACTTTTCAATAACTTTCAAAATCAGTAAATACAATGAAAAAAACGAATTTAAACTTTACAGTTGACCAAAGAAACAATTTAGTAATTTTTAAATTAAATAATAAAAAACTCGATGCAGAAGTATCAGGAGAACTAAAAGCTAAGTTTTTGATTTACTCTCAACCCGATGTTGAAGCATTGATTATTGACCTATCCGAAGTTCAATATGTTGATAGTGCAGGTTTGGGCTCACTGCTTTTGGCAAAAAGACAGATGAACCAATTTGGAACTCCCGTAATTTTAGTAGGCACTAATGAAAATATTATGAATTTAATCAGTATTTCTCAAATTCAAAGCCAATTTCACTTTTTTAAGACGGTAGAAGAAGCTATAGAAGCTCTATCCTCCGAAGAATAAGATTAGTATCTTGTAATTTTAAAGCTCGATACTCCACCCTTGATTTTAATGAAAATCTTTTTCTCAGCTTTATCATAATTTTCGGATTTGAAATTATTCCCATCAAAATTCAAGCCCTCAAATTTTCTTGATGAAAGAGCCATATCAGTTTCAACAATACATCCGGAATTTTTGGGAATCTCTAATTTAACTGACGAGGCACCCGCATTAATAACAAAATCACAAGTATCAATCATCTCACCTAATTTAATTTTGGAAGAAGCTGCTCCTGTTTCAAAATTTATCCTTCTCGATTTTATCCTTGAAAAGTCAGCACTCATCTTTGCAGCACCGAGTTTTATATCGAAATTCCAAAGAGGGTTCTCGTTGATTTTTAGAATAGCTTTATTCATTCTTTTATCCGAACCATCGAAATTGATATTTCCTTCTGTATAAGAAAAAGAAATATTTTGATGTAATGAGTCGCTTTCCAAATTGAACTGAGAGTTTTTCGATTTTGAAAATACCTCAATCAGATTTTCAGAACCGCCTTCAATCGAAAAAGAACCGGCTCCAATGTCAAGAGAAAGATTTCTTTCAATCTGATTAGAATCGAATGGAATAGAAAGTAGATTACTTTTGTCATAATCTCTCTTTGTATCATCAGTTTTAACATTTATATCCCAATCCCAATCAGCTATATTTTTTACACCAGAAACACTTGTATTCACGAGTGCAACAATAAACAAAGCCAAGAGAACAGATATAAAAATCACTATTATTTTCTTAATTGCATCTGAGATTTTGAGCAGCGTTAGCCCCCAAAAAATAAAAATGAGGGGCCAGAGTTTAAAAATAAATTCCAAATCCAGCGCAAATGAATTCAAACTGCTTATAAGCAGCATAATTCCAAGCGTTATTAAAAAAACACCCCAAAAAATTGTTCCTGTTTTCATTTTAAAATCCTTTTTATATGTTTTCCAAATTATTATGAGTTTTTGTTGATATTCCTGAATACTTACTGTTCAAAAGAATAAATATTCCAATTAGAATTATTAAGATAGGAAAAAATATACTCAAATCGAAAAACTCGAAAATGTTTGAAAACAGCCAAAGAGTGCCAATTGCTATTAAAATAAAACCCCCGAATAGCCTATGATTCTTTATTTCTCTGTGGTTAATTTCTTTAAACCTCTCATCAACATAATTTATTGATTCTTGGTTTTCATCAGTATTGTTTGCTTTTTCTATGATTATATCCGATTTTTTTGGTGTAACTATCCATAAAATAATATATGCAAGTAAACTTATCCCCCATCCAAAAAATAATACGACAAATAAGACTCTGACTAAAACCGGATCAACTTCGAAATACTCAGCTAAACCACCGCAAACACCTCCAAAGACTTTGTTTTTCTCTATTCGATATAACCTTTTCATTTTTTTTGTCCTTAAAATAAAAACTATATTAAATTACGGTAATTACTTTTAAAAGTTACAATAAAATATTCTTAATTTTGAATTTTTAAAATTAGTTAATCGAATTTAATAGGTTATGCCAATTAATCCTAAGAGACTTTACGAAAAGGACTACCAAAGTGTCATAAATGCCTTGATTGAATTTTATAATGAGCGACCTGATAATTACGGCTTGATGGAACGTCCACAGGAAGTCTATGAAAATTATGCTAAGTATATAAATAAATATGTTCAGGATAAAAATTCAGTTTTGCTCGACCTCGGCTCCGGTTCTTGGAGAATACCTGACACTATAGCGGGCTATGGCTTTAAACAAGTGATTGGTCTTGACTATTTCTCAGATGAAAAGCTCAATGAATATTCCAAGGAAATTAAAAATTCAAATGCAGAATTAGTTCAGTATGAAAACGGTAAAATTCCTTTCGGAAATGGATACTTCGATTGTATTTCATCTTTGTGTGTCCTTGAGCATATTGTTCACATCAGAGAAACATTGGATGATATGGATAGAGTTCTTAAACCGGGTGGTTTTATCATTATTCAATCACCAAATTGGAGCGGGATTAATGTATATTTATCAGCAGTTATTCATTTTATTAAAAGTAAAGACCGATTCTGGCAATTGAATACCTTTTGGGATGCTTTTTTTGGTGTTTTTCGTTCGATTAAGTGGTTTTTAGAAGTTCTGTTAGCGAAAGAGCCAAAATTCATACTGACTTTTCCAAGGATGAAGCAAGGCAAAATAGATTTTGAAAGAAGTGATGATGACGCTGTTCACCTTTGCCAACCATTATCCTTTAAAAAATATTTTAGGCAAAAAGGCTATGAAATCATTGAATATAACAGAAATGCTGGGGTAACTCCTTATTCCAAATTTTTTAACAAGCTATTTCCATCAATGGCAACAACAAACGAAATAGTTGTTAGAAAACCTATTGGAAAATAACAATAACACTATAATAGTCATTACTGCTGAAGTCATTAGTTGTAGAATCTTCAAAACTGCAATAAACAATTAATGAATTGAATTTAAAATAAATATACTGCAGTAAAAAAAGATTCTAAAAAAATTAGAATAATTTTCTTTTTCATAAATTTAAGTTTATACTATTTTAAAACTATAAAAAAGTGGATTTATTATTAATCATAAATGGCAGAATTGAAAAATTGGTTAGTGTTCATAATTTGAACATAAACAATCTTGAAGTTGTCAAAATTGACGAAAAAGATTTAGCAAAACCAAAGAAAATTCTAAAAATTTTGAAAAGTAAAAAATTTAATAATGTTTATTTTGCTTGTATTGAAAACGATTTACAAAGGTTTCATTTTTTTATGTTTTTATACTCCCTACTTTCTTTCAGATGGAAGGCTTCCATAATTGATGAACTTGGGAACAAAAAAATTTTTTCTATTATTAAATTCTTCTTATTAAATCTTCCTATGTTTGTTATCGAGACAATCCTAAGCTTCTTTGTTATTGTATATTATAAAATAAAAATACCAATTCTAAAATGGAAGCTAAAGATTCATTAAAAGGTTTATTCTGGCGTTCTGATTTCTATGGTGCATATACTGAAGGCGGTATGTCATCAATGCATAATGGCATACTTAATGGACTGCTCAAACTTGGTCACAAAGCTGTTTTTGCATCATCAGGCAGAATGAAATTACCCGAAGGCATACCATTTTACTTTATTCCACATTCAAAATTATTTTGGAATTATCCTGAAATTCTAAATCTTCCATACAACAGAAAAGTAACCAAAGAACTAATAAAAATAATCGATAAGGAAAAACCAGATTTTCTTTACCAGCATCACGCTGACTTTAATTACTCCGGAACACTTCTGAAGAAAAAACTTGGAATGCCTTTTTTCCTTCAATGTGAGAGTGTTCAATTTTGGATTAAAGAAAAATGGGGTAAAATCTATTTTAAAAAGTTGCTTCGGGATATCGAAGAAATACAGTGGCACCAAGCCGATGCTATATTTGTAATCTCAGAAGAAGTGAAAAAGCATATGATTTATTATGGTGCTGATGGAAATAAGATTTATGTAAACAGCAGCTCAGTAAATCCTGACGTTTTTCACCCTAATATAGACGGCTCTGAAATCAGAAAAAAATACGATCTTGAAGGGAAATATGTCGTTGGTTTCACAGGAACTTTTGCCCCTTGGCACGGAGTTGAAATCTTGGCAAAAGCAGTAAAATTAATAACCGAGAAAATTCCCAATTCAATAGTTTTGTTTGTTGGTGATGGTATGCTTAGACCAATGATTGAAGATATATTAAAATCTGATAATATAGAACACAAAGCAATAATAACCGGAATGCAGCCCTTTGAATTAATGCCGAAATTTATAGCTGCTTGTGATGTTGTTGTATCACCTTGCGTTCAAACAGATGATTCAACTGAATTCTTCAATAGTCCAATCAAACTTTTTGAATACTTGGGTATGGGCAAACCTATTATAGCATCAAAGGTCGGTCAACAAAGCTATGTAATAGATAATGAAATTAATGGACTTCACTGTGAACAAAAATCACCTGAAGATTTAGCAGAAGCTGTAATTAAACTATATAAAAACCCTGACCTTTCTCAAAAAATTTCATTACAGGCAAGAAAGGATGCCGTTGAAAAATATAACTGGATTAATAATTCCAAAAGAATAATTGATGTTTACCAAAAAATGTTTGGCACCAAATCATAAACTGGGTAAAGTAACTGTAACGGTTGTAAAAATTCCTAATTCGCTGTCTATTGAAAAGCTGCCATTGTGAAGCTCTATTATCTTTTTAACTATTGCAAGCCCTAAACCAGTTCCCTGCTGCTCATAAATTCTTCTCTCGAATTGGACATATTCTCCGCAATTATGGATTTGTTCCGAAGATAAACCTCTCCCGTGATCTGTAACCGATATTTTATAATGACTATTTTCTTTTTTTCCAATAACTGTTATTCTTGATCCAAGATCGGAGTATTTAATTGCATTATCAACTAACTCTTCTATCAGTTTAACCAAATGTTCTCTGGTAATGAATACATCTGCATCGTTAAGTTCAAATTTCAAGTCATCTTTTCTCTTGCAATTGAATAGTTTAGCTTCTAATATTTCAGTGATTTGAGATTTTATTGAGTATAATATATTCTCCCTCAATCTTAATACTTCGTCCTGATTAGCAGCAAGAATTTCAAGATTAGCATAGAATAAATATTTTTCCATCACTCTGTTAAGTCTTTTTGCAGAGCTTGAGATATGCTCAAGTATTTCTTTAATTTCCTCTTTGTCTGAATTATCTAAGTTTTGCTTTAGAAAGTCAGAAAACCCGAGAATGACATTCAACGGAGTCCTTAATTCGTGAGGTAGAGAGTATCTGATGCTTTGCCTTAAGTCTTCAATTTTTTGTTTGAAATGAGATTCAATTTTCTCATTTTTGCTCAATCTGACTTTCACGGTTGATAATAAGTCACTTATATCAAAAGGTTTAGCGATGTAATCATCGGCTCCAAGCCTCATACCTTCTCGTATTTCAGAAAGTTGAGACTTTGCGCTAAGAAATAGAAAAGGAATTGATGAAGTTTCTGAGTCTTTTTGGAGAGCTGCAAGTAATTCATATCCATCCATTTCGGGCATCATTATATCTGAAATAACAAGGTCAGGATGATGCTGCTTGGCAAGAGAAAAGGCAACTTTTCCATTTTGAGCACTAATAGCGATATAGTCGCTTAACTCAAGGGCAGTTACTATATCCTCCCTTATTTGAGGCTCGTCTTCAACAACTAAAATCCTTTTCTTTTCCATTTTATTTTTCCACTTTTATTATTGGAATATTTATAATAACTGAAAAGCTATTATTTTCTTTTTCAATAAGGCTTATCATTCCTTTATGAATTTGAACTGACTTAACTACTACAGACCAATTGATACAATTGGCAGGTATATTATCAATTAATTTTCCTTTTGTTATTAATGATTTAATAATTTCTATTTCATCGTCTCTCATATTCAAAATAATGTCATTAAAAATTATTACCAATTTATCATCGGATTCGCTGACAAATAGGCTAATTTGCCTTTCCTCATTGCTATATTTAACAATATTGTTTAATGCATTAAAGCAAATAGATTTTATTAATTTTTCATCAATATTTATTATCAGCTTATCACAGTCAGTAGATAAAACGATTTTGTCAGATTTACCAAAATTAATATTTAAGCTCGAAATTAATTGTCTCAGAAGTAGTAATACATCAGTCTCTTTAGGTTCAAAAGTAAAATCGAATAAATCTGTCCCTGCTATCAAGGATACATTTTCAATAAGACCGGATATCTGATCAACAGTGCTTATGATTCGTTTTATATAATCATTTTTTTCATTTTCTGTGAGTTTATCACCAAATTTGTCAATCATTTGGGCTGCGGATTTTATTTTTGTCAGAGGAGAACGAAATTCGTGAGAAACCATAGTTATAAAATTACTTTTCAAAATATTTAGCTCTTTCTCTTTTTCCAGCATCAATTGAATATCTTTCTGTGCCTTCTCTTTTTCTCTTATTTCTTCCTTTAATTTAGATACTACTACGAGCAGATCTTCGGTTCTTTCTTTATATTTTAACTCAAGATCTTTAATCTCCTTTTCAAGTAATTCATCCTTATCCTTTTTAAAAGTAAAATCAATAAAGCTGTCAATTCTATATTTTTTTGATCTAATATTTGCGAAAGAAATTGATCTAAGTATTGGTATATGTTTTCCTGTTGAACTTAATATCTTAGACTCAAAATTTTTTGATCCCAAAATAAATAGATCTTTCTGCTCCGATTTAAGTATGTCAAGATTTTCAGTTAAAAATATGTCGGTAACTCTTTTATTGTTTAATTCTGTTTGTTTATATCCCGTTAATTTTGCAGAATAATAATTAGACAAAACAATCTGATCTGTTTCTGGATCGACAACGAAAACACCAATTTCGAGTGCATTAATAATGGTTTCTAATTCAATCAAATTTCTTTTTATGCTTATTGATTTTAGAGCAGCTTCCTGATCAACAAAATCAGTGGTTTTGTCTATCGTGTTTAACAAAATATTGTTCTCTAAAAGGACTGCTAAATGGTTAGAAAGAATTTTCAAAATAGAAATTATTAAATCTCTCTGTTTGGAATCTGTTTCTTCCTTTAATTTTAATATTAACAATCCAATTGCTTTGTTAGATGATATTAATGGCAGGAGGGTATAAATATTTCGCTTATTGGTTTTTTGCTGTATATTATCATTTTTTTGTATTTCTATTATTTTATGCGATGCTGATTCCAATACCTCACCAACTATTCCCCGCTCTAACATATATTGATAAATTTCGGAAGATAAACTTCTTAATTCTTTAGGTTGAGTGTATCTGATCTCAAATTCAAAAGTGTCCTCGTTTAATAAAAAAACAGAAACTAATTCAATTGAGTTGAGATCGAAGCAGAAATTTGAAAATTTTTCAATCAATTGGTAAAAATCTATTAATGTATCACGATTATTAATATAATCTTCAACTTTGACTAAAATGTCTTCAATATTGAAATTTGATTCCATAAAATTTCCTCAAACCTTGAAAAGAGCTAATGACTCATAATATTCTCTATAAACTTTATCCATTATTGATGAAAAAGTGTTTTTTGGAAAATTCAGTTTGTTCCATACTTCCATATTTGGTTCAGGAACCTTCCCTATTGTAGTATTACCAAATCCAAACATTTGTGCTGCAATATTTGCTATATGCACACAACCAACTAAAGTATCAACTTCTCCGGCAATTAAACCGCTGTTATGGTGTCTAATCACACTCTTCATAGAAATAGGTAATTTCCACTTCTCTGCAAGCATTTCGCCTGCTACATTATGATTTATACCCAAGATAGTTGTCTCTGCTTCCGTCAATCCAACATTATTCTCGTTAACATATCTAATTACTTTTATATATTCATTATTAAGATAGTTTATGAACAAAATCTTCCCCAAATCGTGAATCACTCCCGAGACAAAGTAATTCTCAAGTTTATTTACACCAATTATTGACCCAAGATTCCTTGTTATTATCCCAACTCCTATAGAGTGTTTCCAAAATTCAACTGGATTAATAAAATAATTTGATTTATTATTTGGCAAAATTTCAATTAGAGTGAGTAAAACTATTAAATTTCTCACTTCTTCGAAACCGAGATAGAATATGGCTTTGGAAATGGAATCTATTTTACCATAAAAACCATAAATAGAGCTATGGGCTGCCTGTAAAATTTTAGCTGAAGCAGATTGATCTTTAGTTATTACTTCAGCAGCATCATTAGCTGTCGAATTTGGTTTTTCCATCACTTCCGTCAGCTTGTAATAAATTGTAGGTAACGTTGGAAAATTTTCAATCCCTTGTAATATAATCCTAATAGTGTCCATTCAAAGTTTCTATCTAAATAAATTTTTAATGAAAATAAAATTCATAATTTCAATAACAAAAATCGTGCTGAAAATTATAAGATATTGAAAAAAGATGAATTAAATAAGTTTATGATTTAGTAGCTAACTTTGATTTTATTTTGATCGCTGAATAAATGACGAGCAAATAATATAATTGCAGTGTTATAAAGATCTTTTTCAACCAAATTTCTTGGCTGCCATCTAAGTTTCATTTTTAAATTTTTTTCAGAGAGTTCCAATTGTTCTGGTGAGAATTCATTTTCGCTTTCTTCATCATCAGACTTGATTTTCAAGGATTTAATATTCCAAGTCTGGAAGACAATTTTGTGTCTATGAGATAAGCTTGCTCCTTTGTTTAACAAAGTTTGACCAAAACTATTCAACACAGGTTCATCTAAAATCATCCCTTCTTGAATTTCATCAATTGTAATTATTTTACCCATAGTTTTTTATATTGAATTTGTCCTCACAAAAAAAAATCGGCAATTCAAGAAGAAAATTGAATTAATAGAATGATATCTTAGCAAATAATTAGCTACATTAATTTAATCTGACTATGTCGTTGTAAATTACAAAAGCCATAAGAGCTAACAAAGCAATCATTCCAACATTTTGAAATGCAACTTTGACTTTTACTGGTATCTCTCTTCTTATTATTCCCTCAATAATAATAAAAACTAAATGTCCACCATCAAGAGCTGGGAATGGCAAAATATTTATTATTGCTAATGTTATTGATAGAAGTGCCATAAAATGAAGAAAATTTATAACTCCTATTTCAGCTTGTTGAGAAGCCATTTTTGCAATCATTATTGGTCCGCCAAGAGATTGCTT
Source organism: Candidatus Kapaibacterium sp. (assembly GCA_026418625.1). Taxonomy (GTDB): domain Bacteria; phylum Bacteroidota; class Ignavibacteria; order Kapaibacteriales; family UBA2268; genus CALHRB01. The sequence goes on along the minus strand of JAOABA010000002.1, from coordinate 9,993 downwards.
AGCAGAAATTGTCCCGCTGAATATTTGATTAATTGTGCTTAAAAATAAATTTATTGATCGCCAAGTTTCGCTGAATCCATAGCCAACGGCTTCGAAAAATGAGTAATTTTTTATTAGTTTTGGTCCAGAATAAACCTCTCGTAATTCAACACCGATAAAACCATCATTATTTGGAGTTACTTGCTTAGTGAAAACTTCAGAACCCCTTTTAAATTCAATTAATAATGGTGTTAATTTGTTCGATTTTATAACAGAAACAAATTCAGTTGAACTTTTAACTGGTTCACCGTTAATTTTTAAAATTGTATCGCCCGGTAGTATTCCTGCTTTTCCAGCTGGTTTTAAGGTTTCGACATTATTTATGTAAATCATCCAACCTTTTGGTGATAATCCTATTGGCTTTTGATCCGCTATTGTTTTCAGAATCTTTTTACCGTCAGCATTTAGTTCGATAGTTTCAGCACCTCTAATAAGTTTGATTTTACGATTTTTGCCCATCTGGTCAAGTGTGAGCAAAGTAAATACTTCATCCCAAGTCTTGACTGGAACATTATTAATTGAGATTATTTTATCATCTTCTTTGAACCCTATTGATTCTGCTAAGGAATTTTTTTGGACATATCCTATTTCGGTTGTATTTATTAATGACTTGCCTTCAATTAAAATAATAGTAGTGAAAATTGCCACTGTTAGTAATGCATTCATTATAACACCTGCACTCAGGACAAAAATTTTCTGAAAGGTATTTTTTGTTCTGAACTCCCAAGGCTTAGGTTCAGTTTTCTCAAAGTCTGTGTCAAGGCTTTCATCAACCATACCCGAAACTTTAACATACCCCCCAATTGGAAAAAGGCTAACCCGATAATCACAATATGGACCTCCATCCCAATCTTTAGGCAAGTTGCCAAAAGAAAATCCTTTTAACTTGTTATAGCCAAATAGACGATATCCCATTCCAAAAGAAAAAATTTCTGTCCTTATACCGGATAATCTTGCTGCTATGAAATGACCAAATTCATGGATTACAACAAGTATCCCTATTACTATTAAAAAATACAATATATCGTTTAGAAAGCCCATAAAAATTTCAATTCCTTAAATTTTTAATAATCTCTTTAGTTTTAATTCTTGTTTCTTTGTCAACGTTATTAATATCCTCAATGGAAATTACATCCTGAACTTGACGATTTTCCAGAGCTAATTCAATGATTAATGGTATTTGATCAAATGGAATCTGATAATCAAGAAAAGCTTGAACTGCAATTTCATTAGCTGCATTCAGAACTATTGGAGCATCTCCACCTTCGTTCATAGCTTTGTATGCCAAATTTAAACATCTAAACTTTTCAAGATCTGGTTCATAAAACTCAAGGGTCCCAATTTTAGACATATCAAGTTGTTCAAAATCAAATTCTATTCTGTTTGGATAACTCAAAGCATAAGCTATTGGTATTTTCATATCTGGCAAACCTAATTGAGCCTTGACCGAACTATCAACGAAATGAACAAACGAATGAACAATGCTTTGTGGATGTATGATTACTTCAATTTGATCTGCTTTGAGACCAAATAACCAATGAGCTTCAATCACCTCAAAGCCTTTGTTCATCAAGGTAGCAGAATCAATAGTAATTTTATTTCCCATTTGCCAATTTGGATGATTTAAAGCTTCCTCGACACTCAAATTTTTGAAGTCTTCAAATGGTGTTCGGAAAAATGGACCACCGGAGGCAGTCAGAACAATCTTTTTGATATTTTCTATCTTCTCACCAATTATACATTGAAGAATCGCACTATGTTCGCTATCTATAGCTATAATTTCCACTCCTTGCTTTTTAGCAGCTTCAGTTATGAGTTTACCAGCGCTAACTAATGTTTCTTTGTTCGCTAAAGCTATTTTTATTTTATTTGATATGGCTTCGAGAGTAGGTTTAACCCCTGAAAAGCCCACCAAGGCTTGAATTATTATATCATTTTCAGAGTAAGCAGCTGCTTCGGCAACTCCTTCTTCACCACATAATACTTTGCAATCGAAATTATATTTCCTCTTAAATTCCCAATATGAAGCTTCATCACTTATCGCAACACCAACCGGATGGTATTTTTCAACTTGTTTTGCTAACAAATCTATCTTTGTATTAGCTGTTAAAAAGTTAATTTTATAATTATCATTTATTAGGTCAATAACCTCGAGTGATTGTAAACCAATTGACCCTGTTGAACCAAGTATAGATATTTTTTTAAATTCCTTCAATTAATGATTTCCTGAATTTAAATGAATAAACTCATTAGTTATATCAACATTTCTACGTTGTGAGTAAAATTTGAAATGATCTATTGGAAGTAAATCATTTTGCTGAAGTTTTATTTTCACAAAAAACTTTATCATAAGCTTTGATAGTTTTGATAGCGTTCCCTCTGTTAAATAGTCAGCTACGTAAGGATGAACCTCCAAAATTAATCGGAATTCTCTGGATTTTGAGCGGAAATTTTTTAACCATCTTTCAATAGAACTCAATAAAACCGCTCTTGATGCAATTTTACCCCTTCCATTACAAACGGGACAATTTTCAGTGAGCTTCTCTTGTATATATTGATTAATCCTTTGTCTTGTAATTTGCATAATACCCAATTTAGTCAAAGGATATACAACAATTTTAGCTCTATCCCTTTTCAAAGCCTTTTTCATAGCCAAATATAGCTTTTTTCTGTGAACCTCCCCAGCCATATCAATAAAATCTATTAGTATCATACCGGACATATCCCTAAGCCTGATTTGGCGAGCTATTTCTTTAACTGCCTCAAGATTTGTTTTATATGCATTCTGTTCCTGCACTTTCTCACTGACTGATTTTCCGGTATTTACGTCAATCACAAACATTGCTTCTGTTTTATCAATCACAATTGAACCACCACTTGGCAAATTCAGCTTTCTTTTATATGTTTGCTCTAACTCTCTTTCTATCCCAAATTTATCAAAAATTGAAACTTTATCAGTATATAGCTCAATTCTATCAGTCATTTGAGGGGCTGACCATTTCACATAAGATAAAATATCTTTGTATAATTTTTTTGAGTCCACAACTACTCTTTGGACATCATCAGTAAAAAGGTCTCTAATTACGCTTGTTGCTAACTCCATATCCTGATAGACAAGGCCGGGTTCGGTTGCATGTTTGACTTTTTTTTCAATTTCTTCCCAAGTTTTAAGCAGACTTTCCCAGTCCTTTAAAAGTTCCTTATCACTTTTTCCCTCTGAGGCAGTTCTAATAATGCAGCCAAAATTTTGAGGAAGTGAGTGTTTAGCTAAATTTCTAAGTCGTTTTCGTTCTTGGCGAGAATAAATTTTTTTTGAAACACCTATAATTGAATCAAATGGAAGCAAAACTGTATATTTACCGGGCAGCCCTATTCTTGTTGTAACTCTAACACCCTTCGAACCATAAGCCTCTCTTATCACCTGAACTAAAACATTCTGACCCTCTTCGAGATTTATTTTATACCCTGATGAACGTTTATTTTGAGCTGTTGAAATCTGTTTTGCTGAACTTTTTTTGGCTTTATTCGATGAGATTATATCAGCAACTGTCTTTCTTTTTGGTTTCTCAATTATTTTTAGCGAACTATCTGCTTTATTATGTTGAGAATCATATACATCAGAGTTAAAATTATCTTCATCATCAAAATCATCGTCTTCATCTTCGGTTATAATATTTTCTAATGTTTCATCAATATCAGAAAAATGAAGAAATGCATCCTGATTTTTACCGATATTAATGAAAGCTGCATTAATCCCCGGAACAATACGGCTAACCTTACCAAGATAAATATTTCCTATAGACCTTTCTTTGTCCGGCATTTCAACAAGGAATTCAGCCAGTTGGTCATCCTCGAGAATGGCAATTCTGACTTCATTCATTGTTGAATTAATTATTATATCTTTTTTCATTTGATATTGAAAATATTTAAAATTCTAACCTATATAAGACGATTGCGACGAATCATTCTTGAAGGTAAAAAAAATGTTCAAGTTAACCGGGTCGCTCTAAAATCAAACTGACCGTTGCTTTCTTCCGAACCTGGCGGGGTTGGGCTTGTTTTAGCCGCACGGGACTTGACCGATTTCAAAATTAACTTTTTCTTTAATCTTTTACAAGTTTTAATTTCTGTTTTTTTAATTTTTTTATTTTTTGTAATTTTGTATTTCCAATTGCGCCAGTAGCTCAGTTGGATAGAGCATCAGCCTTCTAAGCTGAGGGTCACAGGTTCGAATCCTGTCTGGCGTACAATTTCAAATTATTTCATAGCATTTTTTACAGAATTTTCAAAGTAAGACCTATCACGCATCCCAATAATTGTTTCAGTAATTGTTCCGGATTTATCAACTATGAAAGTTGTTGGAACTGCCTGAATGCCACCATAAGCCATTGCTAATTCTTGTCTGGTATCTGCAAAATTTATATAGTTTATTCCATTTCTTTCAGCATAATCTTTAACTTTTTGCACCGCAGTTGAAGGATCTCTTTCAAGTGCTATACCTATAACAACTAAATCTTTATTCTTGTAATCATTATATAGTGAAATTATATCAGGTATCTCTTTTCTGCAGGGTGGGCACCAAGTTCCCCAGAAATTAATAAATACTACCTTGTTTTTCGTGTATTCAGAAAAGGTGAAGGTTTTTCCATTTTCCTCCCAAGTGAAATCTACTGGTTTTCCACTGACAGGATTTGAGACCGACCTTATTGTAAAAACCTTTACTGCAGATGTTTGCTCAGAAGCAGATGACAATTTTGTCTCAACAGCACTTGCCCCATTTTTTGAGGATGAAGCTAATTTAATAGCAGCATCTTCCTTCTCCTGTGTGCAAGCTATATGTGTTATTAAAAATAAGCTCAATGCTATGCTCAAAAATGTTAATCTTATAAATGTTGCCATAAAATTCCTTAAATAATACAAAATAAATTTTTTTGACGTAACCAAATATATATTATTTCATAAATATTATTGTTCAGTAATATTTCTTTTCATTTAAAATTACGTAGTTCTACGTATTTTTTTCAAAATTTTATTGTCGTATTTTTGTCATTGAAGATGAGTAAAAATTATTTTTAGTAAAAACTAAATTAATTTGAATTTTTTGAGGGGGACTTAAAATGAAAATTAGATTGGGTCAGAAAATTTTAGGAGTTTTGTTTATTTTGCCGATATTGGCTATTGTTCTAAACTATAATAGCTATGGATTTATGTTAGATCCAGTTTTTGATAGAGATATTCAAATTGATAAAATATCTGTATCAGGCTATACTGTTAGAACAGCTCTTTCTTATGATTATATAGACAATAGCTTCAAAAAAAGGAATTTTATTACCGATTTAATTTATTTTAATGAAAATGGCTATCCCTCTGAAAAGATTTTCTATAACGACAATGGTGAAATACTAAAAAGCGAAAAATATTTCTATGATGAATCTTCCAATCTGATTTCAATTATTGTTCTTATTCCCGGCGACCCATCTAATTACGATTTGAATTTCAAATATGAAAAAGATGAAAATGGAAGAATAACAAAAAGATATGCTTATAACTCTGAAGGTATTCTTATTTCATATTATGTCTATAGCTACTCTGGTGATAATTTAATTTCAGAAGAAAAATTTTCTTCAGATAACATCTCTATTAGTAGAATTTATTATAATTATGACTCAAATAAAAAATTAACTAAAACAACTGAATACAGAATGTCTGCTGGTAACCCATTTATCTATTTGGTTCATAATTATAATTCAAAAGGTCTAATTGAGCGAACAATTCAATATACAAACGATGGTAAGGTATTTTCTTCTTGTGAACAAAAATATGATGCATATAACAACCTCATTGAATCAATTTGTAGAAATGCTCAAGGAAAATTACATTGGAAATATACACTTAACTACAATGATAAAAATTTAATTTCTGAAAAAGTAGTTTATTCCGATGAAACAACTCCTTACGAAAAAATTGTTTATAACTACGAAAACGAAGAAGAAAGCAACAAAATTTTAGGTATCAGATAATTTAAATAGAAATTTTAGTTTTACAATTATACTTTACATTTACCGTTTAAGGCTCTGTTTTTTAACAGAGCTTTTTTTATGCCCGAGAAAGAGTCCATTCAATCAATGTTCTCTGCCATTGCAAATAGCTATGACAGAGCAAATGAAATCTTAAGTCTTGGTCTTTATAAAAAATGGTATAAAGAACTACTAAAATTAGCTGCACCAAATGATAATGACTCCATTATTGACCTTGCAACGGGAACAGGAAATCTTGCTATTCTTTTTAAAAAACATAATAACAAACTTAAAGTTACTGGCGTTGATTTTAGCCAGAATATGCTTACAATTGCCAAAGAGAAATGTCAAAAAGAAAATTTAGACATAAATTGGACTTTAGGTGATGCAACTCACCTTGATTTTCCTAACAAAACATTTAATATAGCTACAATCAGTTTTGGAATCAGGAACGTAAGTTCAATTGAAGATTGTCTTAAGGAAATGGCTCGAATTGTAAAAACTGACGGCAAGATACTGATTCTTGAATTTGGGACACCAATTGGCTTTATCAAACATTTTTATAAATTTTATAGTAATTTTATAATACCAATAATCGGGGGTATTATAACCGGAAATAAAAAAGCTTATTCTTACCTAAATCAGTCATCTCTCGAATTTCCCTATGGAGAAAAATTTATCGAAATAATAAAGACGACTAAATTATTTAAAAACTTTCACTTTAAACCTTTGTTTAATGGAATTGCTTATTTATACTACGCAGAAGTTTTATAAAATTTTCTACTTAATTTTTAACATAAAAATTTTTATTCAAGTTCGAAATTTTCTATATTTAAATTTCTCTTTAACTTAATCTTTGAAAAGCTTTATGTTCAAAAAGATATTAATAGCAAATAGAAGCGAAATAGCTTGTAGGATTATCAGAGCTTGTAAAGAACTTGATATCAAAACCGTTGCCGTTTATTCTGAAGCTGACCGTAATTCATTGCACGTATTGATGGCTGACGAAGCTATTTGCATAGGTCCTCCACCAGCTCTTCAGTCATATTTAAATATGGATGCGATAATAAATGCAGCCCTTGAAACAAATTGTGATGCAATTCATCCGGGTTATGGTTTCCTATCTGAAAAGTTCGTATTTAACAAAAAAGTGAATGAGGTTGGACTCGTATTCATAGGCTCCAGCCCCGAGCCGATGAAGCTACTTGGTTCCAAAGTTGAATCAAGAAAAACTATGATTGAAGCTGGTGTTCCTGTTATACCGGGTATGAAGGGCAGTTCCAAAGATATTTCTGAATATATCAAACTTGCTGATGAAATTGGCTATCCTGTCTTAATCAAAGCTTCTGATGGTGGTGGGGGCAAAGGTATGAGAGTGGTTTATAATCCAGACGATTTGAAACCCTCTGTGGAATCAGCAATGCGTGAATCTCAATCTGCATTTGGCAGTGATATTGTTTTTCTTGAAAAGTATATCGAATCACCTCGCCACGTTGAAATACAAATAGCAGCTGACAACTATGGCAATGTTGTCTATCTTTTCGAAAGGGAATGCTCAATTCAAAGAAGGCATCAAAAAATCATAGAAGAGACTCCTTCAGTTGCACTCACCACTGAATTAAGAAAGAAAATGGGAGAAACTGCCGTCAGAGTTGTTAAAGCTGCAAATTATAATAATTTAGGCACTGTTGAATTCCTTCTCGATAAAGATAAAAATTTCTATTTTCTTGAAGTCAATACAAGAATTCAGGTAGAGCATCCAGTAACTGAAATGACAACTGGAGTAGACTTAGTAAAATTGCAAATTAGGATTGCAGCAGGCGAGGAATTACCTTTTAAGCAAGAAGAACTTAGTCAAAACGGTCATTCTATTGAGTGCAGAATTTACGCTGAAGATGCCGATAATAATTTTATGCCATCCGCTGGAAAAATTCTTCTTTTCAAAGAGCCTGTTGGTCCCGGCATTAGATATGATAGTGGAGTTTATCAAGGTTCCGAGGTTCCTATTTATTATGACCCAATTCTTGCAAAATTAATCGTCTGGGGCAAAAACCGTGAGGAAGCACGTAAAAGAATGATTTTAGCTCTCAAGGATAATGTAATATTGGGCGTTCAAACCTCTATTCGTTTTATGCTTGATGTGCTCGAACATCCTGAATTCATCGATGGTAACACCTACACAAACTTTATTGAAAAAAATATGAGAGAAAGATCAATCTTTGATGATTTAAGCTCGATTTTTGCTGTTGCTGCTTATGCTAACCTAAATGAAAAACCAAAACAAGTTTTTCAGATTTCTTCTGATATGCCCACACCTTGGCAAACAATTGGTAAATGGGAAATTGCTAATTCATAAGAGAGGAATATATGTATCTAATTCATAATGGTAAAAAAATTAAAGTAGAACTGGAAAAAATAAATAATGAGTATAATTTATTAATAGACAATAACAAAAAAAATCTCTCAATAACAAAATTTTCGGAAAACTGTTTATTGATAAATAACAATGGGACAACAAGAAAATTTTATTATGCTAAAAGCGATAAATTTATTTACATTAATTCAAATGGTTTTACATCAAAGCTTGAGATAGTCGATGACGATGAAGAAAGTCAATTCGACTACGATAAAAAATCGGGAAATAAAGACATTATTAAACCACCAATGCCCGGCAGTGTCGTAAAAGTTCTTGTCGAAGTTGGTCAACTGGTTAGCGAAGGAGAACCACTAATAATAGTTGAAGCAATGAAAATGGAAACCACACTATATTCCTCTATAGATGGAAAAGTAACTGAACTCAATGTTCAAACTGGTGAGCAAGTTGATTCCGATAAGATTTTATTGATTGTTGAAAAAGAATAAAATTAATTATCTTTGTAAAAACATTTTAAAATCACAAAAAATTACATTATTTTTGTAATCTTTATTATTAATAATTTATTTAGAAAAATGGCGCACCATAAATCAGCACTAAAAAGGATTAGGCAGTCTAATAAAAAAAGACTCTATAACCGTTTAAACAAGAAAAATTTGAAATTTGCCATAAGAGCAGTTAAAGAGTCGAAAAGTTACGATGATGCTGTTGAAAAATTCAACAAAGCGGTTAGCTTACTCGATAGAATAGCTGCAAAAGGAATAATCCACAAAAACACTGCCGCAAATAAAAAATCCTCACTTAGCAAATTGGTAAAAAAATTAGCTGTTAACAATTAACTGATGCACCCGTAGCTCAACTGGATAGAGCATCTGACTACGGATCAGAAGGTTAGGGGTTCGAATCCCTTCGGGTGTGCTTTCTGATTTTATTTCTCGATATCTTAGCTAAGTTTTTTTATTAAAATACTAACAAATTAATTTTGCACTTTTTCTTAAAAAATTTCCTTTAGTGTCCCACCCAATCACAAAGACAGACATAGTAAATTCCACAGAACAGATTATTGGCATTCATCTGATAACTCTGAGTTATAAGATAAATTTAGAAAACTTGCCTTAAGGCATTTATTATGTAAACCTCGTTATTTTGACCGGGAAGTATGCGAAGTTTGAATAGCCACTACTTTCAAGTAGTGGTAAAAAAAACATTTCTTATAGGACTTTCCCGTAGAACAGACTACTCTGTCAGTGAAAAGAAAGATGTCCCACACCTCTTAGGTGTAGGACTTCTGAAAAAAATTTATTGTCACTCTGAACGAAGTGAAGAGTCCATTATTTATCAATGAGTTAAATGATATGGATACTTCGCCCTCGCCTCAGAATGACTGCGAATTAAACAGACTCGAAGGCTGGAATCTCTTCTTTCTTCTCAGACTCCTGTATCCACAAGAGTGACATACTCAACATAACCGTCATTCCTGTGCATACAGGAATCTCCTCAAGCCACAGAGACTTCTGCATCCGCAGGAGTGACATATGGGTGGGAATCTCCTGCATCCACAAG
>JAOABA010000018.1 GCA_026418625.1 Candidatus Kapaibacterium sp. | reverse complement strand
TTGTATTACACTTTGGTAAATATCAAAGATTGGTGTAAAAATGATTTTGAAGTTATTAATCAACTTAGGATAAACACTCAAAATAGCTATCAACGCTATGATGTAATTTTGCTCATTAACGGTTTACCTTTAGTTCAAATTGAGCTTAAAAGCTTGGCAATTAGCCCACGTAGAGCTATGCAGCAAATTGTTGATTACAAGAGCGATCCGGGAAACGGTTACACCAACTCTTTACTTTGCTTTATACAGCTTTTCATTGTTAGCAATCGTGCTAACACTTATTACTTTGCTAATAATAACAATTCACATTTCAGCTTTAATGCTGATGAACATTATTTGCCAATCTATCAACTGACAAATGAGGAAAATAAAAAAATCACACACTTAGACGATTTCGCTGAAAAATTTTTAAGTAAATGCAAACTTGCCGAAATGATTAGTAGATATATGGTTTTGGTAGCAAGTGAACAAAAACTAATGATAATGAGACCCTATCAGATTTATGCAGTTAAAGCTATTGTGGATTGCATTCACCAAAACAGAGGTAACGGCTATATCTGGCATACTACTGGTAGCGGTAAGACTTTAACCTCTTTCAAGGCATCTACATTACTTAAAGACAATCCTGACATTGAAAAGTGTTTATTTGTTGTCGATCGCAAAGACCTCGACCGCCAAATACGTGAGGAATTCAACAAATTTCAGGAAGGTTGCGTCGAGGAAAACACTAATACCGAAACTTTAGTAAGGCGAATGCTCTCAGAAGATTATGCAAACAAAGTTATTGTTACCACTATTCAAAAATTAGGTCTGGCTCTTGAACCTAATAATAAAGATTTCAGAAAACGGCTCGAACCACTTCGCAATAAACGAATCGTTTTTATATTTGATGAGTGCCATCGTTCGCAGTTTGGCGAAAATCACAAAGCCATTAAAGAATTCTTCCCAAATTCTCAATTATTCGGTTTTACTGGAACACCCATTTTTGATGAAAACGCTACTTATAAACTTATTAATGGAACTGAAGGCTTCTATGCTACAACTCAATATATTTTTCAGAAGCAGCTTCATTCTTACACTATAACTAATGCAATTGAAGATAAGAACGTTTTGCGTTTTCATATTGACTATTTCAAACCTGAAAAGAAAGTTGAATTCAACACTACTGAACACAAACAGGCTGTTATTAAAACCATTCTGAAAAAACACTATGCAGCCACAAATAAAAGACGTTTTAATGCTTTATTCGCAACAGCTTCCATTAATGATGCTATTGAATACTACGAACTGTTTAAAACCATTCAGCAAAATCAACAGAAGGAAGATGAAAATTTTTCACCTTTAAACATCGCCTGTGTCTTTTCGCCACCTGCCGAAGGGAACAAGGATGTTATACAGTTGCAGGAAGATTTACAGCAGGAAAAAGAGGATAACAAAGTTGAACCTGAAAAAAAGAAGAAAGCTCTGCAAAAAATAATTGATGATTACAACTTCAAATATGGCACAAATTATAGTATATATGATTTTGATCCCTATTATCAGGATGTTCAGCAACGTATTAAGTTCCAGAAATTCAGCAACTCAGACTTTCCACACAAAAATAAAATCGACATTACAATTGTCGTGGATATGTTGCTTACTGGTTTTGATTCAAAATATCTGAACACTTTGTATGTGGACAAAAACCTTAAATATCACGGGTTAATTCAGGCATTCAGCCGAACAAACCGCATTCTGAATGATACTAAACCTTATGGTAATATTTTCGATTTTCGTCAGCAACAAGAGGAAGTGGACAAAGCTATTGCTTTGTTCAGCGGTGAAGATATCAGCCAAGCCAAAGAAATCTGGTTGGTTGAACCAGCTCAAAAGGTTATTGAGAAATATGAAGCAGCTGTTAAGGCTATGGAAAAATGGATGTCGGATAAAAACCTTGTCGCTGAGCCGCAGGAAGTTTACAATATCAAAGGCGATATGGCACGTGTGGAGTTTATTAATCGCTTTAAGGAAGTGCAACGGCTCAGAACACAACTTGACCAATACACTGATTTGACTGAAAAACAAAAAAACAGAATTGAGGAATTGTTGCCAGAAGAACAATTGCAATCTTTCCGCAGTTCATATCTGGAAATAGCAAAGCAATTAAAAGAAATACAGCAAAAAGAAGGCGAAAACGCCCCTGAAGACATTCAGCAACTCGATTTTGAATTTGTTCTTTTTGCTTCGGCTTTGATTGATTACGATTATATTATGAATCTGATTTCTAAATACACACAACAGCAGCCAAAAAAGAAAGAATTAACACGCGACCAGTTGATTGGCGTTATGAGTAGTAGTGCTAACCTTATGGACGAAAAAGATGACTTAGAAGAATATATAAAAACTCTGGAAGTTGGAAAGCCACTTAGCGAACAACAAATTCGGGATGGCTACCAAAAATTTAAAGCTGAAAAAATTGCAAAAGAATTAACCCGAATCGCACAGAAAAACGGTTTGGAGTTTTCAGCATTGAAACAATTCTCCGAAGCTATCGTTAGCCGTATGGTTTTTGATGCTGAAAAATTAAGCGAGCTCTTTGCTCCGTTTGATCTTGGATGGAAAGAACGAACCAAACGGGAACTTGATATGATGAGAGAACTTATTCCATTGCTCAAAAAAATGGCAGAAGGTAAAGAAATAAGCGGACTGAAAGCCTATGAGTAAAGGGTGGATGCATATATTGAAGTGTGCCTTTGGCATTTATTATACCGGTAGAACAAAAAATTTAGAATTTCGATTGGCTCAACATCAAGCCGTCGAAGTAGCTAACCACACTAAAAAGCATTTGCCTGTTAAGTTGGTATATTTTGAAGAATATGAACGAATTGATGGCGAGGATTTAAAAACTCCAACAGTAGTTGAGGAACTCGAAATCAAAGCCAAAGATACTCCCAAAACGCTTCCTGAGTCTAATGATGCCAAAGACAACGACAAAATAAAACAAAAAGTCAATCAAAAAACAGAAAACAAATGAATAATGATACCGAAAATAAGAGTTCTATAAATCCGAAAACCACCAAAGTGTTTTCGGGAAAAAATATTCCTGTTGAGGCTCTCGAAACCGGCGACAAAAACATCCCCCGGCTCAGATTCCCGAAGTTTAAAGATAAACAATGGAAATATAAGAAACTAAGCCAATTAGGTCAAACAATAAACGGCTTAAATGGCAAATCCGCTAAAGATTTTGGTAAAGGGAAGCCTTTTATTACTTATAAGCAAGTATTTGATAATTCAAAAGTTGACTTAACAAAATGTTCACTTGTTGAAATTGCAGATGATGAAAATCAAAATTCAATTCACAAAGGCGATATTCTTATTACAACATCCTCTGAAACTCCAAATGAGGTTGGATACGCCTCAGTAGTTTTAACAGAACCAGATGAGCCAACTTACTTAAATAGTTTTTGTTTTTCTTTCAGGCCCTTTTCACTTGAAAGGTTAAAACCTGAATTCTCTCAGTACTTATTTCATAGCCCAATTTATCGTAAATCTATCGAAATATTGGCTCAGGGAATCACTAGATTCAATATTACAAAAGGAGCATTTTTAAATCTAAAAGTTCCTTTACCATCATCAACTATTGAGCAGCAAAAAATCGCTGACTGTCTTTCTACTTTAGATGAAGTAATTGAAGGCGAAGAGCAAAAACTGGAGCTATACATACAACACAAAATGGGCTTGCTGCAAAATCTCTTTCCGCACCCTTCGTCCCCTTCGACTGGCTCAATGGTTTCAGGTGATTCCTCGCCTTCTGAAGCTTCTGAAACCGGCGACAAAAACATCCCCCGACTCCGATTCCCAGAGTTTAAAAATAGCGGGGAATGGGTAGTGAAAAAATTGGGGGAAATAGCTGAGATTATAGGAGGTGGTACACCAGACACAAAAAATCCCAGTTATTGGGATGGTAATATAAACTGGTTTACCCCAACAGAAGTTAAGGAAAGATATGTTTTAGAAAGTAAAAGAAAAATTACGGAAAAAGGATTAAAAAATTCATCAGCTAAACTATTACCTAAGGGGGCTATTCTTGTTACAACACGCGCAACAATTGGTGATGCGGCAATAGCTGCTAATGAATGTTGTACTAATCAGGGTTTTCAGTCTTTTATTGTTAATGATGAAAATTTCAACATTTTTGTTTATTACTGGATAATTATCAATAAAAATATATTTATTAAAAAAGCGTCCGGTTCCACTTTTATTGAAGTTGGCAAAAATGAAATAAAGACAATTCATATTCCCCTCCCCTCTCTTCCTGAGCAGCAAAAAATCGCCGATTGTTTATCTTCATTAGATGATTTAATAAATGCTCAAAAGCAAAAAATAGAATTATTGAAACAACACAAGAAAGGTTTGCTTCAGGGCTTGTTTCCAATATAAGTATGAACGAAAATGAGTAGTCTAATTAACATAGCACAACAATTAAAGTCGCTTAACGAACCAATTATTCTGATTTTCGCTTTTAATTCTATGGGTAAAACAAGACTATCTGTTGAGTATAAGAACATTATAAAAACTGAGGATGGCATACATAACGGTGTATATTACAATGCTTATAGCGAAGACCTTTTTGTTTGGGATAATGATGAAGAAAATAATAATGCAAACATAAAATTAAGAATTATTCCCAGCCGCTTAAATAAATATCATAGCTTCTTAATAGAAAACCCAGATAAACTTAATGAAAAATTAGAATGCTATAAACCGATATACTCTTTTGAATTAAATCCACACATTAATCCAGAGGAGGGTATTGAATCAATAACTTTTTCATTAAAAACAGATGGACGATCCATAAAGATTTCAAGAGGAGAGGAAAAAATTTTCGTATGGTGCTTTTTCCTTGCACTTATTGAAGTAGATGAATGGACAAGTAATCAAAATGATTATTTTTTTATAGATGACCCAGTTTCAAGTTTAGATGAACAAAATATTTTCATTACTGCAGATTCAATTTTTGATATAATCAAAAGAAATTATCTCAATGGAAAAATAATAATAGCAACTCACCATATTGGCCTCTATGCTATCCTTTTTGATAAGTTAAAAAGAGGTGATAAATGCGACAAATTCAAAAATAACACAAAAACTTTTATTCTTTCCAAAATTGGGGAGGAATTTGAATTAAAAGAACACAATAAAGATGTATTTTTATTTCATCTTCATCTAATGCAAATTTTAAATGATGCTATACAGAATGAACTCTTTCTTTATCATTTTGTATTATTGAGACAACTGATTGAAAATATTTCTTCATTTATTGGTTCTGGAAAGCTCGGTTTTATTTTGTCAGAAATAAAAGTTGATAAACCAAATAAAGTTTTAGAAATGATTAATTCACTTTCGCACCAAAATTCTTATCGATTTCAATTTAATAAAATGGCACCTGAGCAAGAAGCTATCTTCAAAGATGTTTTCAATAAAATTAAAGAAAAGTACAATTTTAAATATTAAAAAATTATTATGACAGGAAATAACCATAACGAACTTGGAAAAACGCTTTGGAATCTGGCAGATGTGTTAAGAGGCTCAATGAATGCTGATGATTTTCGCGATTATATGCTATCTTTTTTGTTCCTGAAATATCTTTCGGATAATTACGAGGCAGCAGCAAAAAGGCTATTGGGCAGGGATTATCCCGATTTTCAGGGCAATGGAGGGCGTTCGGCTTTATCATTGTGGTATGAACAAAATCAAGCAGATGTTGATGTATTCGAAGACCAGATGCGTAAAAAAATACACTATATTATTAAGCCGGAGTTCTTATGGAACAGTATTTCTAACCTTGCCAGAACTCAAAGCACAGAATTACTCAAAACTTTACAGAAGGGTTTTAAATACATCGAAGAAGAATCTTTCGACCGCACTTTTAAGGGATTATTTTCGGAAATCAATCTGGATTCTGATAAGCTCGGAAAAAACTACGATGAACGTAACAAGAAGCTTTGCATAATAATTCAGAAAATTTCCGAAGGTATTAATAAATTTACAACTGACATAGACATTTTGGGTGATGCTTACGAATACCTGATAGGACAATTCGCAGCAGGCTCAGGCAAAAAAGCAGGTGAGTTTTACACACCGCAGCGTATTTCGGACATTCTTTCAGAGATTGTAACGCTCGACAGCCAAGACCCAGAGAAAGGCAAAAGGAATAAAATAGAACGAGTGCTTGATTTTGCTTGTGGCTCAGGTTCTTTATTGCTAAATGTCCGAAAAAAAATGATTGAATCAGGAGGAACAATTGGCAAAATTTACGGACAGGAAAAAAATATAACAACTTACAACCTTGCGCGAATGAATATGCTCTTGCACGGGGTCAAAGATACCGAGTTCGAAATATATCACGGTGATACCCTGCTAAATGAATGGAATATTTTAAATGAGACAAATCCAGCAAAAAAAATGGAGTTTGATGCAGTTGTAGCTAACCCTCCATTCAGTTACCGCTGGGAACCGAAGGAAACACTAAAAGATGATTTTCGTTTCAAAGGTTATGGAATAGCCCCTAAATCGGCAGCCGACTTTGCCTTTCTATTACACGGCTTTCATTATCTTAGCAAAGAAGGAACAATGGCGATTATTTTACCGCACGGGGTTTTGTTCAGAGGTGGCTCTGAAGAGCGAATAAGAACCAAATTGCTGAAAGACGGAAATATCGACACAGTGATAGGGCTACCGGCAAATCTGTTTTTCTCAACAGGAATTCCCGTTTGCATTTTAGTATTGAAGAAGTGCAAAAAATTTGACGACGTTCTCTTCATCAATGCGGCTGAACACTATGAAAAGGGAAAACGACAAAACAACCTTTTTCCCGAACATATTAGAAAAATAGTTGAAACATACCAAGAGCGAAAAGAAGAAACACGTTATTCCCGCAGAGTTTCAATGGAAGAAATCGAGAAAAATGAATTCAATCTTAATATATCAAGATATGTAAGCACAGCGATTGAAGATAAAGAAATTGACTTAAACGAAGTAAATGCTAAACTGAAAGAAATAAATGAGAAAATTAAAATGAGTAGAGACAAGCATAACGAATTTTTGAGAGAATTAGGATTGCCACCTATATAAGGAGAAACAAAAAGAAATGCCGAAAAGAAAACAAATACCTAAAAAGATACGAACCAAAATATTATTATGGTGTTCAAGACATTGTTGTTTGTGTGGTAAACAATGCTCTACTAATATTGAAATTCATCACATAGACAAAAATCATAACAATAATGATATAGACAACTTAATACCATTATGTTTTGATTGCCATTCAGAAATTGAAAGATACAATAGCAGTCATCCCAAAGGAAATAATTATCGAACTGAGGAAATCAAATCAAGAAGAGAACAAATCTACGATTTACACACATTAAAATATATTCGAGATGTTTCAATCAAAATATCAAATATGGTAGAAGGAATGGAATTAAAACGCCCTTTAGGAGACGTTTCCTGCACAGTTCAATCACATAGTAAAGACATTCCAATTCGTTTGATTTTAAAAGTTGAGCCTTTTTTGAATGGTCAGCCAGTTGAAAATAATATTCATAAATTATATTTAGGAGAAATTAGATGGAATTTAAACCCCTCTACTATTGTTTGCGGTCACTTTGAATTTCCCATTAATGAATCAGCTCAGCCTTTCTTGTATCAAATCGTAATTAATTATTCTATTATTGACTGTTTTGAACGTGAACATAAAATGTTGCCATTTAGTTATGTTTGGGATGATCCCCAAAAAGGTGATTGGTGGTTTCATCCTACTGATGAATTACTAAAAAAACTAAGAACTTCTCCGACCTTCTTCCAGAAGTAAAATCAGATGAGGAGTTAGAATTACTCAAAAAGGAATGAGACATTTGGAATTTTTAAGAAATAACATCGAGAAATAAAGTCTTGATTATTAATGTTTTATAATTAATTTCCGATTAATTTCTATAGTTATTTTTTTATTAAGAATGAAAAAATGGAAAAGTTGTTATTTTCATCCTTGGTTGACCCTAAATCTTCAGGATTAATAAAAACAATCTTGAATTTAATCCCTAATCCAATATTTATCAAGGATCGTGAAGGTCGTTATGTTGATTGTAACAAAGCATTTGAAGAGTTTACTGGCTTTTCATGTGAAGAAATTGTAGGCAAAACTGCATTTGACTTTTATTCACAAAAGGATGCCGAATATTTTACTGCAAAAGACCAAGAATTAATAAATTACACTGTTGAGACTCAAACTTTTGAATATATTTCCCTTTTTAAAAGTTCTGATATACCCAAGTATGTCATCTTCAATAAAACTTTATTAAAGAACGACAAAGGAGAAATTATTGGCATATTAGGTGTTATAACGGATATTACTAAACGAAAAAAAATAGAACAGGAACTTTTCGAAAGCCAAGAAAAATTTAGAACACTTGTTCATAATGCACCAATTTCTATCACTATAACTAATCTTGATGGAACTACTATATTTGCAAATGATACTGCCCGGAAATGGTTTTCTGGAGAATCAGGAAAGGGGAGCATTGAAGGAAAGAATATTTTTGACCCTGAAATTATTGAAAATAAAGACCAATTAATAAATCTTCGCTCTAAACTTATGAATGAGAACCGAATAAATAATCTCTTATTAAAAATAAATCGACCGGATGGAACAAAATATATTACTGATAATAATATTGCATTAATAAGAGATAAAGATGGCATACCGTTATATGTAATTGCTTTTTCATTGGATATAACACAACGATTAGAATATGAAAATGAACTTATAGCTCAAAAAGAAAAAGCAGAAGAACAAGAACATAAATTACAAGAGATGTATAATAAATTATCACGCCAAAATGAATTTATCCAAAAAATCCTTGATAATCTTCCAATAGGTATTGCATTAAATGATACTAATACAGAGCAAGCTATTTATTATAATAAAAAATTCGAGGAGATTTATGGCTGGGGTGAAGAAGACATTTATTCTATTGATTCATTTTTTGAGAAAATTTTTCCAGACGAGAATTATAGAAAAGAAATTTATGAACGAGTGATGAACGATATTCGTTCAGGTGATCCAAATAAAATGCATTGGGAAAATGTAGTAGTTACAAGAAAAGATGGCTCTAAAAGAGTTGTTAATGCTGTTAATATTCCTCTTTTCGAACAAAACACAATGGTGTCCACTGTAATGGATATCACTAAATTGCACGAATATCAGCAAGAGTTGATAAATGCAAAAAAAGAAATAGAAGAAAGTTCAGAATTTTTTAGAAAACTGTATGAAGACTCCTACGATCCAATATTACTGATGAAAGACAACAAATTTATAAATTGTAATGATGCTACAATTAAATTGCTTGGTTTTGATGATAAAAGTAAGATTATAGGTGCTGAAGTTAAAGATATATCGCCAACCCATCAACCGAATGGTTTTAGATCTGATGAATTAGCAGCTCGTCACATTTCACTGACATTCAAAAAGGGCTATCATAGATTTGACTGGAGATGCTTAAAAAGTGATAATACACTAATAGACTTAGAAGTAACATTAATGCCCATAACTTTGAAAGGAATAGAATACCTGTATGTTACTTGGCGGGATATAACGGAGAGAAAGATAAAAGAACTGAAATTATTAGAATATAAGCAGATGATTGAACAAAGCCCGAATTCTATAGTTATTACTGACTTAAAGGGAAATATCAAATATGTCAATCCAAAATTTTCTCAACTTACTGGATATACTAAAGAAGATGTAATTGGAAAAAATCCAAGAATATTAAAATCGGGACTTCAAGGAAGAGAGTTTTATGAAAATTTATGGAACACTATTCTTTCGGGCAACATTTGGAGAGGTGAATTCTGTAATAAAAAGAAAAATGGTGAATTATATTGGGAACAAGCCTCGATTTGTCCCATAAAGGATAGAAATGGAGATGTAATACAATTTTTAGCGATTAAAGTTGATATTACAGATAAGAAATATCAGGAGGAATACATAAAGAATAATGAAAAAATGTTCAGGACAATCACGTCGGCTGCTAGTGATGCTGTCATATTAATCAATCACGAAGATAGAATTTTACAATGGAATAAAGCTGCAACCAGAATCTTTGGTTTTACCAGAAAAGAGGCTATAAATCATACATTACATAACCTAATTGTTCCAGAAGAATTAAGAGAAACCGCAAAACAACATCTTGCAATTTTCAAGACTAGTGGTACAGGAAATGCTGTTGGCAAAACCATTGTCCTAAATGGTTTAAAGAAGGATGGTTCGATAGTAACAGTTGAACTATCCTTATCTGCCGTTAAAATATGGAATAAATGGCATGCGGTTGGAATAGTAAGAGATGTTACAGAAAAGATTAAAATTCAAAATGAATTAAAAGAACTAACTGCTCGATATCAAGCAATATTAGAGTCCGTTCCTGATATAATTATAGAACTAGATACAAACCTTTATGTGCAATGGATAAACAGAGCAGGGCTGGACTTTTTTGGTGATGATATAGTTGGGCAATCATTGATTACCCGTTTTGAAAACTCTGAAGAATTTTATAACAAGCACCAATGTTTATTAAATTCAAACACGAAAAAGATATATATTGAAAGCCGGGTTAAGGCAAATGATGGATCTATAAAACTTTTGGCTATTTGGAGTAGAGTGATTAAAGATAAAAACAAAGAAATATTGGGCTTTTTGTCGACAGCAAGAGATATAACGGATTACGAAGAAATGAAAAACCAATTAAACCATGCCTCCAAGATGGAATCAATTGGCCAACTGGCTGCAGGGATCGCTCATGAAATTAATACCCCTTTGCAATATATTAGCAATGGAAACTTTTTTATGAAATACGCGATAAACAGTTTTAAAAATTATTTTGATAATTATAATAAATTAGACGACAATACATTTTCGAAAAATTCCAATGAGAAATTAAATTTAAAAGTTTTATTAGATGAAGCAACAAAATCAATTGATAGAACAACTAAAGGTGTTGAAAATGTCAGCAGAATTGTGAAAGCATTGAAAAATTTTGCTCATCCATCAAAAGGAATTAAGAACTATTCAAATATAAATGACGGTATCAACGACACAATAGTTATTTCTCATAATGAGTGGAAATATGTTGCAAAGATTGAAACAAATTTAGACAATAATTTACCATTAGTATATTGTTGTCTGGACGAAATAAATCAAGTGGTTTTAAATATGATTATTAATTCAGTCCATGCTATTGAAAGCAGGTGGGGTAGGAACATAGAAATTGGAAAAATTTTTATTGAATCAAAACAAAAAGAAGATTTTGTTGAAATCACCATCAAAGACAATGGAATAGGAATACCTGATAAGCATAAACCAAAATTATTTGATTTATTTTTCACTACTAAAGAAGTTGGCAAAGGAACAGGTCAAGGATTGGCAATTGCTTATGATATCATAGTTAATAAACATAATGGTTTCATACAGGTAAACTCAAAGGAAGGTGAGGGTGCTGAATTTAAAATAATTTTACCAATTAATCCAAAAGAGGAAAAAAAATGAATTTAAAAATTTTGTTCGTTGATGACGAGGAAGAAATCCTTGATAGTTTCCGAACTATGTTTATCCCATTCAAACTAAATTGGGAAACTTTTTTTGCCAATAGCGCTAAAGAAGGTTTAGATATATTAACAAAGGAAGATATCAACATTGTTATCTCTGATATGGTAATGCCTGAAATAGATGGATTAACTTTTTTATTAAAAGTAAAATCATTATATCCTCATATTATTAGAATTGTTTTAAGCGGTTTTTCTGATTATGAAAAAGCAATAACCTCAACCAATGTTGTTCATCAATTTATTTCAAAACCTTGCTCTGCTGAAGATCTAATATTAAAAATAAATAGTTTGCAAGAAATTTCTGATTTACTGACTGATAAAAATGTTATAAAATTTCTAAATCAAATAGATAAACTTCCTATTGTCCCAGACATCTATCGAAAAATTGAAGTTGAATTAAAAAAAGATGATGTATCATTAAATAATATCGCTGATATCATAACAAAGGATATAGTATTAACCGCGAAAATACTGCAAATTGTTAATTCTGCTTTTTTCAGCATACCGATAGATGTTAAGGATTTAAGAACAGCGGTTAATTTTCTTGGAATAAATGTAATTAAATCCCTCGTATTAGCTTCCTCTTTTTTTGATTATTCTGGATTGACAAACGAAGAAATGAATTTTTTAGAAAAAGTATGGAAACATAGTTTAAAAGTTGCACAAATTTCTTCTTCATTAGCAAAAAATTCAAAACTAAGTAAAGCAATAGCAGATGAAGCTTATTTAATAGGTTTACTTCATGATATAGGTAAATTATCTATGTTAACAAACAAAGATTATTCTGCTAAAATGTTACAATTTGATAATATAGATCTTGACTCATTTAATCAGAAGGAGATTGATTATTTCCAGACATCCCATTCTTTTATTGGAGCTTATATTCTCGGAGTTTGGGGATTGGATAATACTACAGTAAAGACTATCCTTAATCATCATAACAATGTTTCTATTGACTGGAACAATTTAACCCAACAATCGATATTGAGAATAGCTGACATTACTGCTTGTAATATCGATGATGATCCTGAAAAAATAAAAAATATAAAAATAGATGATGATTTTATTAACAAATTTAATGAAATGGAGAAATGAAAAGCAAGGTTTTATTAGTTGATGATGAACCCGAAGTATTATCATCGTTTCAGCCAATTTTACAAACGAAATACGATATCTATACATCAGATAATCCCTTAGATGCACTGACAAAAGTTAATACAATAGGTCCATTTTCGGTTGTGGTCTCTGATTATAGGATGCCTGTGATGAATGGTGTAGATTTATTAAGAGAAATAATGAAAGTTAATAAAAACACAACCAGAATTCTCTTGACTGGATTTTCTGATTTTAATGCTATTATCGATGCTATTAATTCTGGTAATATTTTTAAATATTTAACAAAACCAATTCAGATAGATCATCTTATAAATAACATAGATGACGGCGTAAACCAATATAATCTGATTACAGCTGAAAAGGAGCTACTTGAAAAGACATTAAAAGGAAGTATCAAATTGCTAATGGATTTAGTATCAGTTACTAATCCAAAATCATTTACAAGGGTAAGTAGAGTAAAAAATATCGTAAGAAAATTAGCTCAAGTTCTTAATTATGAACCTCTTTGGGAAGCGGAAATTGCAGTTATGTTATCGGAAATAGGATTGGTTGGTGTTCCCTCCGAAATAATAGAAAAAAAAGAAAAAAAATTACCTTTGTCACCAGAAGAGCTAAAATTATATGAAAATCATCCTAAAATAGGTGCCGAATTGTTGGGAAATATACCAAGATTAGAGAACATATCTAAAGCCATTGAATATTTAGCAATTTCTAATTATAATGATTTCTCTGAAGATGAGCTTGAAATTAATAAACCATTATTACTATCACAATTAATATCTATAGCAAAAATCTATGACAAAATAACAAACGCAGGATTGGAACATACCGATGCAATTAATTTCCTAAAAAGAAAAAAAGCATTTTCTCCCCATATAATCACACTTTTGGATTATGAATTTAATGCTGCCGATATAATTAAAAATGCCAAAGTCCAGAGTGTAATGATTGACGATTTGAAAGAAGATATGATACTTGTCGATGATGTTGTTGATAATCTTGGAATGATATTATATGCTAAAGGGAAAGAACTATCTGATATGATTATTATGAGACTTAGAAATATGGCAAGATCAAGAAAGATAATTCAACCCATAAGAGTTATTAAACCATAAACGACTTAAATTGATTTAATTAATGAAGAATTTCAGCAAATTATCCAATCCTGAGTTAATCAGAAGGACGTTGAATATATTTATCAGAGTTTCTCTTGGTGAGAAGTATTCAGAGAAACAACTGCAAAAGTTATATGAAGAATGCATTGCACGGGGGGGATGAACAGCTCTTAAAATAACATTATTAAAAAATCAAAAAGGTTCTACTATGAAAACATTTGTAATTGATTTCTTTCAAGACCTGCTCGAAGAAGTTGCTTGGGAAGATGTTGCCGAACGTCCTGATTACCTTGAGCAACTTCTTGCTGATTACGAAGACCAAATTTTTAATCTCAAACCCGAGCAGATAGAAATGCTAAGGAAACTCGCTTACTCGAATCCCGCAATGCGAGACAAGGAACTTATCGAAGGGCTGCGTTCTTTCCCAGCAGCTGTATTTCTTTTCCCAGCTCTTTTCTGAGATAAAAGCTTTATATCTAAATCTCGTGAGTGATAATTTAGGCAGTAAATTAAGCAGTTTTAGTTCTTTCATAGCCTGCGATGCTTATAGTTCTAACTTTAACTTGAAAAAAAGTTGTTGAAAGGATCTGAAGTATTCCAGTGGAAAATCTGATTAATTTTATGCAAAAATGTTAGCTGGATAGTGTTGCTTAAGTTACAAATCATAGATTTAATTACTCTATACTCGGAAGTTTCATCACAGCATCTTTTTTTCGTTTATCAGTAATTTTAGCATATACCTGTGTTACTCGAGTATCAGAATGACCCATAAGAGCTGATGTTATATATAAGTCAATATCAGAGCTGATGCAAAGAGTCCCAAAGGTATGTCTTGACATATGGAAATTTAAATTCTTGCTTAGTCCAGCTCTTTTTGCCCATCGTTTTAAGCTTTTATCTATTACTGCTTCTTTGGGTAGTTGGAAAACGTAATCATTATTGTTACCTCTCTCTACTAAATACTTAACTGCTTCGGGCGAAAGAGGATTGATTATCTCAGATTTGCTTTTTTCTTGAGTAATCCTGATAAAAAAATCACCATTACTTTCAAATATGTTTTCCCATTTCAAAGATTTTATATCACCAAGCCTCAAACCAGAATAACAAGCGAAGAAAAAAGCTCTTTTTAAAGTGCTGTTCTTTAACTTCGTTGCTTTAAGCATTTTCATTTCCTCTTGTGTTAAATATTTTGGTAAAGATTTATCCCTACCGATATTTTCAACCATAAACATTGGATTACTTTTTATTATTCCTTGCTTAACAGCAATCGTAAGATTTGTTTTTAATTCAGAAAAGTAACGGTCAGCGGTATTCCGTTTATACCTGCTTAATAAATAGTTCCTAAAATTTTCGAGCCATCCTTGATTTATATCTCTAAAAAGCAGCTGTTCAGGATGATATACATTTATTATCCTTTGTAAAGCAATCTTTTTTTTGATTGTATTTGTTTTTAAATGTGTGCTATTATTTATATTATCAGCTAAGAAAGACTTAAAACTTTTTTTCTTTGGTGAAAAGTCTGGTTCATTATGAAAATCAGCTTGTAGTTCTAAAGCTCGAATAGTTTGTATCTTTTCAGCTAATCTCAAAGTTTCTTTATCAGATTCAGTTGGTTTGTTGCTATCAGAAATATAAAGTTGGAGATATTCTTTTATCCGCTTTCCATTTTTATGTATATCAAGGTAAAGACTATATCCGGACGAAATTTTTTTCTTTCTAAGCACTACTTTTTGAATTTTAGATAAAGTAGTAGTATCTTTTTTTTCAGTCGAATTTTTCTTTTTTTTCATTTTCGGGGGACGTTTAAGGGACGAAAATTATCAAAAAATCAACAAAAAAATCAAAACAAAACTAAGAAAAAAATTTTTCTTGTCAAAATGAAAAAAATATAAATACTTGAATTATATAGATATTTTTATATTTTTTTATTTTTGTTTAGATATGTTTTTATCGGAAAAAATCTAATATGAAATTCTGGGTTCGAATCCCACCCTCACCGCAGTTTTTCAAATATAAATGTATTTTTCAGTCAACTTATCCTAATTTAATTTTCGCCTTAAAACATTGATAAAAAAACACACTAAAATAACATAACTATTGTAGGATTCTATAAAAAAGCTTATTAGAAACACGAATAATTATCATATTAAAACATAATAATTATCCTTATATAAAATCATAAAATCCTTACTTTATTTAAATAAGATCATCAACTCTGGTTGTCCTGTTTCCCAATCAATATAATCAAGATTGCTTGACTCACTTGAAGGAGTTGTTACTGAAACACTGGTTACATATTTCGCTGCATTTTTTCCTATAATACAATTTCCGAATGTTCCAAGAATTGCATGGTCATAATTGACAGCGAGGGGAACATTTTTTACTGTTATGCTTTTTATCTGGGAAATAATTTCCTCATTGCTTCCTTCCAGTTTTATTTTAACAGTTATTTGAAAGGTAGCAGTCAGCAATGTTTTTCCATCAGCAGACAATTCTCCTTGAACCGAACCAACGTTATAAAGAGTATAATATGAATAATTATCGGAACAATTGATAGTAGCAGAAAATTTATTTTTATCCCATCGTAAACCTTCGCAAACAGGAGAAATAGCACTAATAGCATTCATAAAATAGAGATAGTTTGTTCTTGTTCCACTTTTAAGAACCATAGGTCCACCCGGATCGCCGCTACCGATGGTCCAGTCTGCTATTCCAATAGTTAATCTCGTGAAACCACCTATTGAAACTGGAACACGGGCTTCAGCTACCTGCTTATTATTGTTGTTATCATACACTTTGCAAGTAACAACAAAACTGCCAGTTTTCTTATAAGAATATTTTATGGTGCTGTCATTAACAACTGTAACGCTATCATCTGTTTCACCAAAGAACCATACAAATTTTACATTTTTTGGAAAACTACCTTTTCCGTCAGCTATAAATTTATATTCCTTATTTGCCTCACCCATTTTGAAAATCGGGGCACCATCTTTGTCATCTGTTTTGATTTCAATAGTTTGCTTATATATTTCTATCCATCTGAAATCTAACCATTTCCATTTTCCAGTATTGTAAGGTTGATTATTGCAATTACTGGTAGGTTTCCCATAAATAGCAAAACCTAACCTATTACGACCTGGATTTAGTTTCACCCAATAATTTTTAAGATCTACACTTTTTCCGTTCTCATCATAAATAATCAAACCAGTTAATCCATTTGATTGGCAATCTTTGCATTCAGTATAGAGTAAAATGGAGTCAGCGTCAGTATTTAACCGGTCAGTTATTTCAATTTTTTCATTTCCTTCAACGAAAAAGAGTTTAAAATCTGGAAATTTTGATGGCTGTTTATTATTATATGCTTCGTTCCAGCGAGTTTGCAGCTTTTCCCATTCAATCAATGAGGTTTTTGCTGTATAGAAAATATCCGGATATAGAGTGGGAATATCGTCAGCACTCTGCTTGCTTTCGTAAGGATTGAACTTTGGGTTTGACAGCTTGATTTTTCTGATTAGTTTACCTCCTTGTCCATCTGTATTAGCCGGATAATTTGGGTCAGCTACAAAAAGTTCACCATTATTACATCTATAAATTACCATTGCATGTCCGCCACCCGGACGAAAAATTTCAATTAGTTGTGGTTGCTTGCTTAATTTCATAGAATAAGCAAAAGAGAAATATTGAAGACTGTCATTCTTTACTCCTAATGTCGTAGCTAAGTTTTTCATAAAATCAAAGAATTTTCCTCTTTGTGTCCAGTTTAAGTCGCACCATACTTCCGAAGAGAACCTTAAACCCACTTTATTATCCTCCCAAACACTACCCGGAATTGATTCATATTTTCCATATAGCTTTTCATTTGGAAACATATAATAATACCACATAGAAGTCAATGAGGCACCAGTGCAGAAACCTCCCGGAGCAATATAACTACCGTAATTGGGTACCTCCCAATCATTTTTCCCGGGTTCAAAACCAGAATTAAAATCCCCGAGCAGTTCATCTTTAATTATCTTTGTAACTATAATTTTTGATGCATCATCCAGTCCTTGCGGTGAAGATTTCTTTTCGGTTATTGACTTGACATTATTTTTTATTACATTATTTGAAAAATGTCTGGTTCCGACAATTATGTAATCATTTGCATCTGCAATAATAGGAATACCTTCGAGCGTTCCGTTTGCATCATTATAGTAAAATGCCATTGCAAATTCATTCGATGCTTTTTGTATAGGTATTTTAACTGTCATAATTTCGTCTGAATATCCTCCACCGTTATCAATTATAATCACAGGAGTTATTGGGTTGAAATCGTTACCAAAGTTATGATTTTTTATTTCTGCGTATGACACATTGAATGTTTTTGACACAGGATAAGAATTTTGTTGGATATTAATTTCCATTCCTTGCAACTTAGATACAGTGTCTGTAATCGTAATTTTACCCCCGGATTTCGTTATAGTTTGAGATGTAAGTTGAACTGGCTCTCCCATTTCAAACTTATTATCTTTGTCTGGACCTAATAAATCCTTTAGAGAACAGCTATAAAAATTGATTGAAATAATTAAAATAAATGTAAATAATGACAACTTTGACATCAAGCTCATATGAATTACCTTTCATTTTTTAAAATAGACTTATAAAATTAATCAATTACAAATTATCACATCCTATAATAACTCAATTTATTTAAACAAGATTTACTTTTGTATTAAAATGTTTTCAAATTATATTAATCGGTAATCAATGAAAAGGCTAAAGGTATAAAATTTATAGTTTCTCTTATAATACTTTTTGGATCAGAAAGATTTATTCGATTAGATAGTTAAAAGTAAATAAGAGTGTATTTTCTTTTAATTTTATCTTAATTATGCACTATTTCCATTTCTTGAAAAATTCTATATAGACTGTCCTTGATAAAAATCTTTCTGGTGGAGTTGAATAAGAGGAGACTCCCGGAGGAAATTTATCTGAGGCAAATCCAACTTTTTCGGAAATTTTCAGACTCGGAGCTATTTCTCTTATAACTCTTGCAACGTTTTCGGAACGTGATTCTGCAAGGGTTTTATTTGAAATTGGATTTCCAAGAATATCGGTAAAACCAAATATTTTAACCTCACCGCTTTTGTAATTTTCTTTAATGAATTCAGTCAGATTTTTTCTTGAATGTTCAGGGACTCTATCGCTTGCTATCCCAAATAAAATGAGCGATAGTCGTTGAATCTCAATATCTGATGTATCAATACGAACGGGGAGTCTGGTTGCAAAAGTCTCTGTTTGATTATCATTATCTGTCAGCGAAAATTCAATATTAAGAGGATAATTTGAAATCAAGCCTTTGTTTAAAAGATTGTTGGTATTTTCACTGATTATAAATGGGGGAGAACCATTGCCGGATTTGGTGAAAATAATCTTTTCATTCTGCTTTGCAATCAATTGCCAAGATTTTATGCCAACATTGGTTGATTTACTTGTATTGAATTCTAAGGCTTTTGGTTCAAGGTCAGTTTTTTCCAAATACCTTTTTCGTGTTATAGGTGCTAAAATACTGTTATCATCAGAGCTGATTTCTACTCTTCGATTTTCGGCAAAACCGCTGTCATTTCTGGATTGCGTGGGTTCATTTGGTGAACAATTTAAATCTTTTACGTTGATATTTATCCTTCTGTCCTCAATTTTCCAAATGTCTGTCAATATGTTTTTTATCTTTTCGGCTCTTTTTCTTGCCAAATTGCAATCTGCTTTTTCAGTGGTCGAGTCTGCAAAACCTGAAATTCTAATAGTTGCAAATGGATTATCTTTCATCCTTGAACCGATAATATTTATTATGTTCCAATGAAAATTCAAGGAAGAAATTTCAAGGTTTTGTTCTGAAAAATTTTGCGGATTGCTTGATAGATTGTAGTAAGATTCAATTTCGTCTGAATTTTCCTTGAAAAAGACAATTGGAAGTAATGGAAAAGCCTGAGTAACAAACCTTGTCCCGGCGTAAATCAGGGGAGTGTTTAATTCAATATTTGCTATCGGTTTCGATTTTTTAAATAATGTATCAGTTCGATTTGTAATTTCTGTAATTGTAACAAGATTTTTATCAGTTCTTTCCTTCGATTCGGTAATGATTTCTTTTCCGATTTTAATAAATGAATTGTCAATATCTTCTTTTATTACTATTACTGTGTCGAAAATAGATTTTTTGATTCTTCTGAAAATATCTTCTGGTGGTTTTGGTTTGCTTGGTAACGGTGAGTATTTCAGAGCAAGACCAAAGCTCAAATTATTGATTTTCCAGATTCTATCTTTGACAAGTTCCGAAAGACCCATATAGTAAAATATTTCAGGAGAAATTATCAGGCTTTTTTGTTTATTTAAAGGGAGATTTAGATTAGCACCGAAGTTAATTCCGGCATTGACACTATTAGTTTGTTTTATTTCACCTGAAGATTCATTTCGGGTTCTTCTATCTGTATCAACAAATACCCCTCTATCCATTGGTTCGATTATCGTTTCTTTCTGCTCATAATCCTTTTGAATTAAATAACCAGCGTAACCACCAAACATTAAGTTAATAAAATTGAAAGGTTTAAATACTAAATAAGGATTAATATTCAAAACATTTATTTTTGCATCAATAGTATGCTCAAAAACTCCTTGAATTATAGTTGTATCAACTTTAATAAGTGTATTTTCGGTGGATGATAATTTCCCACCAATTAATGAATAAGAAACACGAAGACCAATACCGGTAGAAAATGGTAGTGGTAATTCATATAATAAACCAATGGCATAGCCTGTTCCACTTCCTTCATTAAACTGAGGACAACAATTAGGAACTTCGGGAAGACTTCTAAAATCAACTTTATGGCTGTTTAGATTGTAATTATAGAAAATTCCCAGAACCTGTCTATCAGATAAAGAATCCTCCTGAGAATATAATAATGATGTAAAAAGAAAAAAAGTTATAAAAAAACTATTAGCTATTTTATGTTTTTTTAAAATAATATTATTTCCTTTTGAAAATAAATAAAAAACAATAAGCTACAAATATAGTGTAAAGAAAACTATTTTGCTAATAAAAATAGATAATTAGCGTCATAGAAATCGAATTTTAGAATTGGTTTGATATGTTCTTTATTGATGAAAATTACTTACATCAACTTATTGACAAGAAAGAAAAAGTCGATAGCAAAAGGGTTGATGATGTTCTGTCAAAAGCACGAGAACTCAAAGGTCTGGAACTCGAGGAAGTTGCAGTTCTATTAAATATTGATGATAGTGAAAATCTGAATAAATTATTTTCAACTGCTCTTTTCATAAAAGAAGAAATCTACGGTAATCGATTAGTCCTTTTTGCTCCATTATATATATCCAATTATTGTTCCAATAACTGCCTTTATTGTGGTTTCAGAGCTGATAATAAAGCAATAGAGCGAAGAACCCTATCTTTAGAAGAGATTAAAGAAGAAACCAAAGCAATTCTTGAACAGGGTCATAAAAGAATTTTGATGCTGATGGGTGAAAACCACAAACAAACTGGTTTAGATTATTTAATTTCTGCAATTGATTCTGTTTATAGTGTCAAAGATTCAAAAGGAAGTTCCATCAGACGAATAAATATTGAAATTGCTCCTTTAACTGATAATGAATTTAAAGTTTTAAGAGATGTCAAGATTGGAACATACACAGTTTTTCAGGAAACTTATCATTATGAGACTTATAATCAAATGCATCCATCGGGAAAAAAGTCTGATTATGAATGGAGACTTTTCACAATGGATAGGGCATTATCGAATGGTATGGCTGATGTTGGCATTGGTGCTCTTTTTGGATTATATGATTATAAATTTGAAGTATTGGCTCTAATACAGCATTCAAAGTATTTAGATGAAAAATTCGGAATTGGTCCTCATACTATTTCAATACCAAGAATCAAGCCGGCAATTAATGCCCCGGCTTCACAAAATATTCCACATCAAGTTTCTGACAATGACTTCAAAAAACTTGTTGCCGTTATTCGCTGTGCTGTTCCTTATACAGGGATGATTCTTTCAACAAGAGAGCCAAAAGAACTTCGCTCTGAGCTTTTCAACTATGGAATTTCTCAGATTAGTGCAGGTTCAAAAACAAATATTGGTGGCTATAAACAAGCTTTAGGCGGTTTTTCTGAAATTGGTCAGTTTAGCCTGAATGATTGCCGCACCTCTGGCGAAGTCATTCAAGATGTTATAAAACAAGGCTATATTCCATCATTCTGCACAGCGTGTTACAGATTAGGAAGGGTTGGTGAGGATTTTATGGATCAAGCCAAACCCGGTTTGATTAAAATATTCTGTCAACCAAATGCTCTAACAACTCTCAAAGAATATTTGATTGATTATGCTGATGAAGAAACCAAAAAGTTAGGTGATGAGTTGATAAAAAAAGAACTTGAAACCATACCTAATGAGCATATTAAAAATAAAACCATCGAATATCTAAAAAAAATTGAGGAAGGCGAAAGAGACCTTTATTTTTAATGCGGCTAATTTACTATCATTTCAATCAAAACATTTATTTAATTTGCAAATTTTAATAGCAAAATTTTTATTAAAATGAAGAATTTACTTGAGCTTCTTAAAGATATTAATATTAATGATTATAAGGCTGATTTAGATTTACAAATAACCGGTTTGCAGTATGACTCAAGAAAGATAGAAAAAGGAAATCTTTTTGTTGCAAATAAAGGCGAAAAATTTGACGGACATCAATTTCTTGAAAGTGCTTTTTCAAAAGGTGCTATAGCTGCTATTGTTGATGAAAATTATTCCGTCCCTGAAAATTTAAAAAATCTGACAATTCTCAAAGTTCCAAATACAAGAAAAGCTTTAGCAATTCTCTCGAAGAATTGGTTCGACAATCCGGGAAAAGACCTTAATATTGTTGGAGTAACTGGAACAAACGGAAAAACTACTATAACTTATCTTTTAAAGTCAATTTTTTCCAAAGCTGGATTTAAAACTGGCTTGATAGGAACTACCGGAATTTTGATTAATGATGAATTAATTCCAGCAACCCACACTACGCCAGAATCATTGGAATTAAACGCTCTTCTTTCACGAATGCGTGACGAAAAAGTAGATTATGTTTTTATGGAGGTTTCCTCCCATTCACTTGATCAACACAGAGTGGATGGAATAAGCTTCAAAGCCGGAATATTTACTAATCTAACTCTTGATCATCTTGACTATCACTTAACAATGGACGAATACGCCAAAGCTAAGAAAAAGCTATTTGATATGCTTGATGAAAATTCTATAGCTATAGCATTTAATAATTCAGAATATCTTGATTTTATATTATCAGATTGTAAGTCAAAAAAAATCATTGTTGTAGGCAGAAATGACAATGATAATATTAAAATCTTAAATGAAAAAATTGATATTAGTCATTCTGAATATGAACTCATAGAAATAAAAAACCTTAATCTGTTAAAAGAAAAAACAAGAAAAATTAAAACTTCTTTGCTTGGCAAATTTAATATTGAAAATACAGCTTTGAGTTTTATTACGGCGATTTGTTTGGGTATTGACGAAGAATTGGCATCTGCTTCCTTGCTAACAGCTGGTGGTGCTCCCGGTAGGATGCAAACAATTAATTTAAGAAATGGAGCAACCGCTATTGTTGATTATGCTCACACTCCTGATGCACTCGAAAAAGCCTTGAAAGCTTGTAGGGAAATATTACATTCTAATAATCAGGGTAGTGAAGGAAGGTTATTATCAGTCTTTGGTTGTGGAGGTGACAGGGATAAAACTAAAAGACCTATTATGGGTAAAATTTCCTCTGAATTGGCTGATTATACTTTTATTACAAGTGATAATCCAAGAACCGAAGACCCCGACAGAATTGTTAAACAAATCTATTCAGGAATTAGCCCCGAAGGCAAGAAGTCAGTCAGGATGATTTCGGTTCGTCAGGAAGCTATTGAGGCGGCAGTTAATTTTTCAAAAGAGGGTGATATTATTTTAGTTGCGGGGAAAGGGCATGAAAAGTATCAAATAATCGGAACCGAGAAAATCCATTTCGATGATGTTGAAGTGTTAGAAAAATTTGCGTAATAAATTATTTCTTACTGCTCTTTAATGTATTTTGAATTTCTTTGAGCAAAGCCAAATCTGAGGCAAGGTCATACATATTTCTGAAAGAACCTTGAGTGTTAGAGAAATACAAATCCTGAAATCTTTTTGTTAAATCGGAATCCTCTAAATTTTGAATAATTGAAAAAATTTGTGATTTCATTTTCTCGAAAGAAATTTTTATTTCTTTTTCCATTTTATCAATTGCAGATGGGTCTGTTGCTGCTTTTCTAATAGTCTGATTTAAATTTTTGAAAAATGTGCCCTCAAAAATTAAATCATTAATTTCATTAGCTAAATCATAAGAAGCGGAAAGCTCGAGCAGAACAGCCAAATCAGAACGTTTCCTTAATGTATTACCACTGTAATAATCTAAGAACTCAAGAACTTTTTCTGTGTCATTTGAAATTTCCATTTTCTTAATATTGAATTGTTGCTAAAACTGAATTGAAAATTTCATCTACTTTTTTAAAACTTGGGCGCTGATTGTTTCTGATATTCATTGGAACAATTGAGAATTCATAATATTCATCAATTGAAGATACAAATACAGCTGTTTTTATAACATTAGTAGAGCCAGCGGTTGTGAATTCGTATTCTGCAAATAGTTGAGGACCAATACTAATGAGATTATATTTTCCAACTTGCTTGACGGAGCCTCCAGTTTTTTGAGCTCGCTTATCAAAACTTAATCGAGCTAATCCAAGGAGTCCTTCTTTTTTTATCACAGAGCTTTTAGCCTCGGTAATTCTTAGATTTGAAAATACAAGGGAAAGATTATAATCAGGATTTACTGCAACAGCAAAAATTTCGGGGGACGACTTCTCGCTTACATCTACCAAGAACCAATCCTTTGGAAGGAAAGCTATCATATCACCTTTTTTTGACCTGATATATTCATCGGACATTTCTATTGTTGGTTTTGGGCTTAATTGAACATTAACAACTTCGGTATCATCTTGAATATTATCTTTTTTAAC
This sequence comes from Candidatus Kapaibacterium sp., assembly GCA_026418625.1. Taxonomy (GTDB): domain Bacteria; phylum Bacteroidota; class Ignavibacteria; order Kapaibacteriales; family UBA2268; genus CALHRB01. The sequence continues at coordinate 9,045 of JAOABA010000018.1, read as the reverse complement.
AATAATGCAACCTGATAGTAATATCAAGAATATAGAAATGATATGGATTTTTTTTGATACAGGCATTTAATTTTTCAACATAATGTTAAATTATAAATATAAGGAATTCATTTCAATTTATAAATTTTTTCACCAGCTTTAATTGAAATATTTAAATGATTTTCTTTTGGGACAATTGGACAGCTGTATTTTTGATTATAAGCACAATAAGGATTATAGGCAAAATTAAAATCTAAATCATATACATCAGTATTTTTTTTTCTTTCAATGTCGAGATATCTTCCACCTGAATAAGTTTGTTTGTTATTGGTTTTATCAGCGAATGGAACAAAAAAATAATCATTATTTTTTATTGGTATATATGCAGTAAGTTGATATTTTTTCCCTTTGTAATTGAATTCAAGCTTTCCAAACCGAATCATTTTTCTAATATCGCTTTTGGTAGTCAGCATATTTATAGTATCTTTTTTTTCATAAGGAATTAACTTAGATTGAAATTTAAATGATAAATCTGGAGGAAAATAATTCAAACCCTTGAATTTCCTTTTTAAATCATCAGGTAAGGGAGAGTCTTTATCATTTTTAAAAAAATCATCTTTTTCTTTTCTGTCCTTATAAACAAATTCAAAATATTCTTTATTGTTTTTGTCTTTTTTTGACTCTGCAATAGAAATTGTAACAAAAATTATTATAAACAGTAAAAGAAAAAAATAAAACTTTGTTAACGATTTTTTTTTCATTATAAGCTTAGTATTCTTCAACGTGTAGGGAACCACGTTTTTTCTTAGAATGTTTGACATAATTATATTGTTTGAGAAAATCTGAGACAGATTCAACCATCTTTGGATTTCCGCACAAATAAAAATGTGTTTTGTCCGGATGGAATTCAATACCCGTTTTTTCCTGAATTATGCCACTTTTAAGATGTTCTTCGATGTAACCTCTTAGACCAGTCCAACTACTGTCGGCTTTGAGTAGGGTAGGGAAGTAGAAGAAGTTGCTAAAAGTATTTTCAAGCAGTTGGAGTTCGCTCAAATATCCTAAATCCCAAGGATAAGCTGCTCCATGAATAACTGCAAGTTTAATATCCTGATGATCTCGAATATGTGACCTTAGAAAGCTAATATAGGGAGCAAGACCTGTCCCGGTTGCAACCATTACAATATTACATCCCTTAGGTGTTTTATTGAGAGTGAAAACTCCTAAAATTCTTGTATCAACCCACATACGGCTTCCCAAGGAAAGATTAAAAATTCTGGGTGTGAGTTGCCCGGATTTTACCTGACTGATATAAAATTCAAAGTTCTGAGTCTGGTGATTTGCAGAAGCAATAGAATATGGTCTTTTTATTAATTCATTGTCTGGTAAGGTTTCAATTGGTAAAACTGAATTTGCAGAGCGAGGTTCACTCGCAAGAAGACCAATTGTAGTAAATTGGCCTGCATTGAATTCATTCCTTGGATCATCAGTCCTAACACGCAATATTAAAAGGTCCGGAGTTAACATTATTTTGCCGGTAACAGTAGAATTATATGGAGTTTCTTTCATACTAATTTCAAAGTGAAAAAAATTCAAAAGGCAAAATTAAAAATTTAACGAATTAATGACAAATAATATAGCAGAAAACAATGAAAGAGAAAGATATTAATTAATAATTTAATAGTGCTTTAGGATGTCCAGATTTCTCTTTTTGTTCTTATTTCTTCAAAATATCAAGATTTGATCTTATTGATTTATAAAGATTTAGAATCACAAAATTTATTTCTTTATTAAATAATATTCATTAAGATAGTTTGACATAAATTAATTTAAGAATTATTATTGAATTTTAAACTATATTATTAATATCTTTTGACAGACATCCTGACTAAAAATTTGAAAAATCCATTATTTTAAATGAATCCTTCGCTCCAAGGTCAGAATTAGATGCTCTTATAAAAATATCTTTAATGAAGGTATAAATAAAAGCAGAAGAAAAATAAAATTCAATAATTTAATTTTGTTATGGCAATTGAACCCAGCCTCCATTGATACCAACAAAAGCTACAATTCCACCAACAGGAATAGTAAAGGTCCCAGCATTAAATGATATATTTGATGGAGTTGAATTGTATAAATAAAGTATTTGACCATTTGTGCTGGGTGGTAAATTGTTAGCTCCTGTGCCATCACCTGTTAGATTTATTATGGTATATGCTCCATTCGAAGAGACATTATCAGCATTCATAGCATTATACGATAAGATTGTTTTTCCGACCCCAATCTGTAAAGCGGTTGATGAACCTGATGTGGTATTGCTAATAAACATTGCTGCGTTATTTGAACTGTTAGATCTTATTTCAGCTGCATAATTGCTTGTTGAGGGCAGAGTTGGACTAGCAGATTTCATTACAAATAATAAAGATCCGGAGCCATCTCCTAAAGCAGAAATTGCTGAACCAGTTCCAGCTGATTTTTTTGAGGATATTAAACTATTACTATTGTCAACACCAGAAGTAGGACCTGAAACTACTAAGCCCGAAATATTGCTAGCATTAGTTGAAATATTAACAGTTCTCTCAAAAAAAGTAGTTGTAGTATTATTTCCAATCCTTATATTATTAGACTCGCCGGCAATCCCTTGATTACCAATATATATATTTCCCGAACCAATATTTTGATTAATACCTGCACGATATCCAATAGCGATATTATTATTTCCAGTTGTGTTATTTCTTAAAGCTTCGAATCCTAATGAAGTATTAAAAGTTCCACTAATATTTGAATGCAAAGCTCTTATACCTATCCCAGTGTTATTATTGTTTCCATCATCATTATTACCTGAATTTAATCCCAGAAAGATTGATGTTGTATCGGTTTTTCCATCAGTTAATTCACTAATGGATTTAGCCCCCAGTGAAGGGACATTCAATAATTTTCTCCAATCAAGATTTTTAATCTTTTCATCAGTTATGGTAGTATCTCTTAAATGTTCATTGAATATTTTATTTTGCCCTATTAGAGGATTCGGATAAGTTCCAGATAAGTCACCTCCAGCTGAACCAGTTGGAGGAAATCCTCTTGGAACATTTGATATTTTATCCCAAGAAACTTCTTTTATTTTAGAGTCTGTAATAGCATCATCAGCAATCTTTGAGTTTGTTACTTTTCCATCTGCAATAGTAGGTTCAGGATATGATCCTGATAGATCTCCACCTGCCTTGCCTATTGGTGGAGAACTAAAAGAACTTGATATATTGATTGTAGCTACTGGTCCATTCGGGTTTCTAATTTCCAAATTATTATCGGTATTTTGAATACCTTGAATACCCTTGCTATCACCACCAGTTGAACTTATGGTAATAATTTGACCGTTCCTGTTAATTGTAGTTCCTCCAGTTCCCTCTATTATTACATTTCCTTCTGTTCCATTTATTGATTTTACAAAACCTGTTGCTGTGGGGGATAAACCATCAGCTATAGTTGCCTTATCAGATAGTTTTGCCTTAAAAGCATAAGGAACAGCAGTAAATTCTGTTCTAATATCAATTTCTGGATTATTTTCAATTTGAATGCTCATCCAAAATGGTTTATCGAATGGTAAAGTGAGTTGAGAGGTTTTGCCTATGATTAAGTTAAAAATTCCATCTTTAAATTGAACTTGACTTATTCGCTCAGTGTAAATAGCATTTCCCCCTGTTGGTGTATCATAAAGTCTGACAGTTATATTGTATACCCCATCATCAATTGATCTCCCTAAATTATCTTTAATTTTACCTTGATAGTTTAATGTCCGAGGTTGTTCGCTTATTGCTAATCTTGGTATTATTAAAGCAGTAAAGCTCAATATTAAAAAAAGAAATGTCTTAATCATATTTACTCCCAATTTTTGATTATAAATATTTTTATTATTCTTAAATAATTATTTAGTATTATCTATTATTAAATTAAGACAAATATAATAATGAAATATTTCAAAATATAGAGTAAATAATCTTAGTGTTTTTTATTAGAATTAATACTATATGTATTAGTAAATCAATACTTCATAATAAAATTCGTTACAGTATTTTCAATTAATATTTATTTTTTGTTAACCTTGAATACAATCGAATTAAAAGATAGGAAAAAAAAGATTATTGCCTCGAACAGAAAGGCAAGGCACGATTTTGAAATTCTTCAATCAATAGAGGCTGGTATTGTTCTTCAAGGCACCGAGGTAAAATCTTTACGAGCTGGGAAATGCAGTTTTCAGGACGCTTATGCTACATTTCCGGATAAGAATTCTTATGAACTCTATCTTTATAATTTTCATATTAGTCCCTACGAACAGGGCAACCGAAATAACCACGAGCCAAAAAGACCTCGTAAATTGCTAATTAAGCAAAGAGAAGCTGAAAAACTTTTTTTAGCGGTTCAGGAAAAAGGTTTAACCATTATTCCTCTTTCATTATATTTTTCAGGTCCTTTTGTTAAAGTAGAAATTGCTTTAGTGAGAGCTAAGAAAAAATATGATAAACGTGAGGATTTGAAAAAGAGAGAAGCAACCAGAGAAATTAATAAGAAATTTAGGGTTTAAATTATGTTTCCATCTATAAATGAGCAACTTGATGTTATTCGTTCGGGAGCAATCGAAATTATTCCTGAGGAAGAACTAATTAAAAAATTGGAAAAATCAATCAAAACAAATAAACAGTTAATTATTAAATTAGGTTGTGACCCGAGTAAACCGGATTTGCATATCGGACATGCTGTAGTTTTAGGAAAGTTGCGACAATTTCAGGATTTGGGACATAAGGCTATACTAATTATTGGTGATTTTACTGCTATGATTGGTGATCCTTCAGGGAAAAATAAAACAAGGCCACCTCTTACATTGGACGAAACTCGAATTAATGGTCAGACCTATCTTGAACAAGCCACAAAGATTCTTAGAGAAGACAATCTTGAGGTCAGATATAATTCAGAATGGCTCAATAAAATGAATTTTAATGATGTAATCGGGCTTGCAGCCAAATATACTGTCGCTCAAATGCTCGAAAGAGACGATTTTTCGAAAAGATACGGTTCAGGGCAACCAATTAGCCTGCACGAGCTTCTCTATCCTCTGGCTCAAGCTATGGACTCTGTGGTTATTGACTCTGATGTTGAGCTTGGCGGAACCGATCAAAAATTTAACCTGATTGTTGGTAGAGAAATCCAAAAAGCTTATAACAAAGAACCTCAATGTATCCTTACAATGCCCATTTTAGAGGGAACTGATGGGGTCGAGAAGATGAGCAAATCACTAAACAATTATATCGCACTGACAGACCCACCAAAAGAAATGTTTGGCAAAACTATGTCTATTCCTGATGATTTAATTGTTAGATATTTTAGGTATGCGGCAAGAGCAAACGAAAAGGAAGTTATTGAATTAGAAAAAGGACTGAAATCAGGGGAAATCCATCCAAGAAATGCAAAAGTTCAAACAGCCAAAAGAATCATTGAACTTTACTACAATAAGGAAGAGGCTGACAAAGCCGAAGAAGAATTCCAAAAGATTTTTGTCAATAAGGATATCCCAAACGAGATTGATGAAAAAATTCTATCATTTGATGAACCCGTTCAACCCTTAATGGATGTTCTTGTTTCATCGGGTTTAATGCCCTCAAAGAAAGAAGCTAAAAGAAAGATTGAAGAAGGTGGCGTTTATATTGATGGCGAGAGGGCGTCCGATCCTTTCATTAAGGTTGATTTGTCAACAAAGAAACTTTTCAAGGTTGGCAAGAAGACATTTCTTTACTTAAAGAATAATGCCTGAGAAGAAAAAAGTTATCATCATTGGTTGCGGTGTTGCAGGAATATCAGCAGCTATTGAACTAATTCAAGCTGGATTCGATGTTGAAATATTCGAATCAAAGAATTTTCCCGGTGGAAGAGTTTACTCAGTATTTGATGGAATAGCCAATGAAGAGCACGATAACGGCCAGCACCTTCTATCAGGGGCTTATTTTCATTTTTTTGAAATTTTAAAAGTATTAGGCACTGATAATTTAGTAAAGAGACAGCAAAACTTAAGAGTTGTTTTTTCTTATTCTAATGGGGAAAAAGATATCCTTGATGGTTCACCTTTCAAAGGAAAAATAGGTTTATTGGCTGGCCTTTTAAAGTTGAAAAAAATATCATTAAAATCAAAATATCATATCACTACTTTCTTTTCGAAACTGCTATTTAATAAACTTGAATATGATGATAAAACTGTCAGGGAACTGCTGATAATGAATCATCAAACAGGAGAGGCAATTCAAAGGTTTTGGGAGCCTTTGGCTCTTGCAACTCTAAATTCTTCAATAGACAGCGCACCGGCAGAGTTGCTTATTGAGGTTTTGAACAAAGCTTTTTTTGCAGATAAGGAAGCATCAACTTTGATATTTCCAAATGTTGGTTTGAGTTCTCTACTGGCACCTTTTACTCATTGGTTTTCCGAAAAGGGCGGCAAGATTCATTTTGGACAGTCTATTAAGAAATTAATGATAAAAGATGATAAAGTCGAGGCGATTGAAACCAAGAGCGGTGATATTTATTATGCTGATTATTTTATTTCAACAGTCCAACCGAATTCTTTATTAAAAATAATTTCCAATTCCGAAACTGACACTGCCAAGTTTAATTATTTAAAGAATTTTGATTTCTCAACTATTATTTCAATTTATCTTTGGCTTGATAGAGAGTTAAAAGGAATTGATTTTTCGGCTATGATTGGCACAAAAACTCAATGGCTTTTCAATAGAAGAGAAATATTAAATGAATTTTCAAATACCAATAAAAATTTTAAAGGTCATATAGCTCTTACAATATCTTCTGGAGATGATTTAAGCAAAGAAGATAGCGAAAAACTCGCCGATTTCTGCTTTGATGAAGTTAAAAATTGCTTTCCTGAGCTTAAAGGAGCTAAAATCCTTCATAAAAAAGTAATTAAAGATAAATTTGCCACCGTAAGATTAACACAAAAAAACCTAAAATTCAGACCCAAAGCAGAAACACATTTAAAGAACTTTTTCTTGGCTGGGGATTGGATTGATACTAATTTACCTGCAACAATTGAAGGAGCGGCTTTGAGTGGAAGAAATGCAATCAGAGATATTAAGAGTTACTTTCCGTAATTTTTTTGTAAAAGCCCTCAATTATTCAATTGTATTAATAAAATATGAAAAAATAGATTCCTGAACCGAAGGTAAAGCATCGATTTCAAATCATATTAGATTCTTCCTAATTGCTTTAAAGGCTAAAAAAAAATTAGAATAAGTTATTTAGAACTCAGAAAATGCTATAGGAATTTAATAATTATTCTCGATACTTATGGTAGCTGTCATTCTGGTGAACGAATTGAGGAAGAATCCAGTAAATCATAAATAGATGCTTCACTTCGTTCAGCATAACATTAAAATGTTTATTATTTCTCAAATGCATAATCTGGATTGAACTAAACGAAAAGTCCATTATATCTCAAGGTCTTATGCAAGATAGATTCTTAGACTTCGGCTCAAAATGACTGCTTTTCCCGAAGGCTAATTAATCTGAATTAGAATATGAAATAATGAAGTCGAAAAAAAAAGGGGTTTCCCTGAATCGGAAAAACCCCTTTGAAAGAAATCATTATTTCAATTACTTAACGAGAACAACCTTGCCGGATTCGGTGAAGTCTTCGCCGGATAATCTGTAAATATATAATCCCGGAGGAAGATTCGAACCGTCAATGGTGTAATTATAAATTTGGTTGGCTTCGAGAGCACCTTTATAGAAGCTCTGAACCTTGTTACCCAATGCATCATAAAGATCAATCGTTACATTTTGAGATCTATTGAGCATAACACTAAAGTTTGTGCTATTAGTAAATGGATTTGGATAAGGATAGCTCAATTGACCTGCAAAGTTAATAGTTACAAAATCATCATCCATCTCATTTTGCTCTTTCTTCTTTTTGCCACCTGAGCTTGTAGAAGTTGAGCTAAATGATGTTCCATATTTTTCATTGAAATATTCAATTATGTAATTAATTATGTTTTGATCATATTTATTATAGACTAATAACTCAGTAATATAACCACACATTGGCCAGTATTCATTGTTATTTAAAGTATTATCGTAAGAACGTGTGCCATTGTAAGTATCAGATCCTAAAACTCCAGCATTACCTGAAAAATAATTAGTGCTTGGAACCAAATCAGAAGTTGTCCAACCTTCAAAAGTTCCGGTTCCTGATAATCCATTTAAAAAATAACCAAAATTGTTAGATGTAGCATCTTTATTATAATACATTGCAGCTAAATAGTTTGTATTGGTACTTAATGATCTTGATAAAAATGTTCGTTGATTTGTGCCACTGGAATTCCTCCAAATACCAAAATATATATTGCTACCATGTATCATAATATTGTATCCGTTATTTTGGTCTCCTGTTTCAAATAATACTTGACGTCGTGAATCTTGAACTGTGTTTCTAAATCCAACAAAAATCATCTTGGAAGTATTCTCATTTAATTTACTTTGAGCGCTAGAGCTAATTGACATAAAGTCTGCATTAACTCCATTATTACAATCTGTGGACGTAACATAAGGTGCATTATTTATACCACCGCTACTATAGTAGGTGGGTTGTCTCCTTGATTCAGATTGAGTTGCATCAAAATCATTATCTGAACGGTCATCCCAATTTGCAACAGCGGTTCCATTTTGTTGATCAATATTTGCAGCGTCCAGCCATAATTCCGTATCATCAGTAGGGCAAATTCCTTCGATAATAAACTCACCAATATTGTAATCATTGATGCTAAGATCGTTAGCATCTGAGATATATGGGTTGAGTTCATTTTTGCAGAACAAACGTTTAGAATTTCTATAGTAGCGATTGTTTTTCAAAATAACATCGCCTGTATAGTAAGGATTTGTATTTGTAGTGCTAATAAAGCCCAAAAGATCATTTGTTCCGGTTGGAATGATAAATTCAAAACCGTCTATTTCACTATTTGTGGTGCTTGTTGAAGTTATAATTGTTCCTGAAGAAGGAGCAATCTTTGGTTTTGT
>JAOABA010000014.1 GCA_026418625.1 Candidatus Kapaibacterium sp. | reverse complement strand
CACATATCAAGTATTCTATCCACTCCAAGAATCAATGCAATGCCCTCTGGGGGTAAATTTACCGATTTTAATATCATAACAAGCATAATGATGCCAACACCCGGCACAGGTGCCGTTCCTATTGAAGCAAGAACCGCAGTTATGACAATCGTCAACTGCTCGGCAATCCCCAAATTAAAACCAAAAACCTGAGCAATAAATACAGTTGCTACGCCCTGATAAAGTGCTGTCCCATCCATATTTATCGTTGCTCCAAGCGGAAGAACAAAACCAGTAATTTTCTTCGGAATCTTTAAATTGTTTTCAACACAACGCATCGTTACCGGCAAAGTTGCCGCACTCGAACTTGTGCTGAAAGCTATCACCTGAGCCTCTTTTATTCCCTTGAAAAATTCAATTGGGCTTCTTCGCCCCAAAAATTTAACAATAATCGAATAAATCAGGACAGTCTGCAAAAGCAGCCCTAATAATACTGTCACGATATACCAAATCAGGGTTGTGATGATTTCGAATCCAAAATCAGCTATTGTTACTGCAATTAATGCAAAAACACCGAATGGAGCGAGTTTCATTATCATTTCTACCATCTTGATGAATGTCTCGCTAACTCCAGAAAAGAAATTAACAACAGGCATTGATTTTTCTTTGTCTATCAATGACAGCGTTACTCCAAAAATCACGGCAAAAAATACAATTTGCAGCATCTCTCCGTTCGACATCGCTCCAATTGGGTTCTTTGGGACAATTTCAACAAAAAAATTGATGATGTCAATTTCAATCTCATCCATCGTTAGTTCGGGGGAGTCCTCCTGCGATGCTGATATCAACCGATTTTTTGCATCCTGATTCAGCATTTTTCCCGGCTGGATAATGTTAGCAATGAGTAGTCCGATAGTTATCGCAATTATGGTTGTAACTATATATAATAAAAGAGTTTTTCCGCCGATAGTTCCGATTTTCTTAATGCTTTCCAGGCTGGCAGCACCCACTATCAATGATGCTATAACCAAAGGAATAGCCAAAAAACTCAATAATCTGATGAAAATTGTCCCAATTGGCTTGATAACTGTAGCTAATGTTTGCTTCTTATTAACAGATTTAACATTCTCGAAAGTTGTTACACTCTCCCCCTTGAAAACTATCAATGTAAGATTTTTTTTCTCCGAATTACCTAATTTTTTGAAGAATTTTATTACCTGCAGTTGTGAATTTTTATCAAACAATTTCTTTAAAACAATTGCACTATCTTTGACAGAATATGATTCAACCTTTATAGAATCCCAATGAGAAATTTCGGTCTTAACAGTTTCATTTTTTGTATTTACTGTTTCAACAATTAGAAGATGATGGTCAACCCTGAAAATTGCTCCGAACACAGCTCCCAAGACCAAACCAATTAAAATCCAAGTATGCAGTTGTATTTTTTTGAAAAATCTCACTTTTTCCGTAATGAATTAAATATGTAAATTACAATATAACAAAATCAGTTTTTTGAACAAGAATTATTTTTCTTTTATTACTATGAATATGATTAAAAGATATATAAACAAAAATAATCTCCCTGTGATTATTATTTTTTCTTGTTTGTTTATCTATCTTGTTTCAGGTTTCAACTATGATTATAAAATTTACGATGAAGGAATAGCTGTTTATGGAGCTAATAGGGTTGCTGAAGGCGAAGTCCCTTACCGAGATTTCTGGTCAATATATCCACCCGGACAGTATTACTTATTATCATTGATTTTCAAATTCTTTGGTTTTGAACTCATATCCGAAAGAATATTTAGCATCTTGATTTTTTTTCTTACATCAATCATTTTATACAGAATTAGTTTTAATCTAACGAAATCATCAATATCAATCATTTCACCTGTTGTTTATATCTTCTTTATTTCTTACTCAACAATGTATGGAACGGCTATGGGAACCTCAATCCTTTTAGCTGTAACCTCATTTTATTTATTTCACAAATGGCTTTCAACCCGTAAGTTAAAATTTCTAATTTTTTCCGGCTTCTTCTCAGGTCTGACATCTATTTTCCGATTGGACATCGGAACTTATGCATTTTTTAGCAATTTACTCATTCTAATTATTTACAATACTCAACAAAAACTCTCCATAAAAATTTGGATTAAAAATTTATTGTTCTTAGTTTTAGCTTTCATTCTGGTTTTTATTCCTGTATATCTAACCTTAATAATTACGAGCGGTTTTAACAATGTATTCGAACAGCTGATAATATTTCCTTCGAAAATCTTTACTGATTATCGAAGCTTACCATTTCCGAATCCCTTTGATGTATTTTCAATTGATGCTTCAATAACAACGAAGCTTAATATTTTATGGACAGGGAAAGTCTTTTACCTTCCTCTTTTGATTTATGTAATAACTATAATAATAACATATATCAAGAATCAGGAAAAAATCAATATCGAGAAATTGACCACTATTCACCTTGTAATTGCCGGACTTTTATTCTATTTACAAGCTTCGATTAGATCAGACATAGAACATTTGCTTCCTACTTTATTCATTTCCTCAATTTTAATTGTTTACTTAATCTATAAATTTGGGAAGAATATTTGGATAAAAACAATTTTCGCCATATTGACACTCTTCTTGATCTCAGTCCCTATTTATAAAAAATTTGAGCAAAACACCCAAAAACTTGTCCTTTTGAAAATTCCAAGATTGAATGGAATTTTAGTAGATCAGGTTAAGGCTTATGAATTAAATTCTATCTATAATTTTTTCAAAGAAAACGTTCATTATAACGAAAAAATATTCGTTGGAAACTCAAAGCACGATTTGATTTATATTAATGATGTTATGATGTATTTTCTATTGAATCACCCCGCTGGAACTAAATATCACGAATTATCACCCGGTCAGGCAACAACAAAAAATGTTCAATTGGAAATTATCAGGGATCTACAGAAAAATAAAGTCAAATATGTTATTTTACGCAAAGAAGAAATTCAAAGCTCCGAAAAAAACCTCTCCTCAATTTCATCAGGGATTACTTTGCTCGATGATTATCTGGATATAAATTACAAAGAAGTTTTCTCTACTCCCAATTATACAGTAAAAAAATTTATTGAAGAGGAGGTGAAATTAGAATAAAAAAATTTCCAATAATTATATCTAAATTAGATTTTCCCTTGCAAAGCTAAGAAAACGTTCCCCGGCAATGATAATATGGTCAAGCACACTGATATTTAAAATTTTTCCTGCTTCAACCATCTGCTTTGTAATATTAATATCCTCTTTAGATGGTGTTAAATTGCCCGAAGGATGATTATGCATAAGAATAATTGAAGCAGCACTTTCTGTAATAGCAATTCTGAAAACCTCCCTCGGATGAACAATACTTGCATTCAGGATGCCTTCGCTTATTTTCACTTCACGAAAAACCTGATTCGCTGAATTCAGAAGCAAAATTATAAATATTTCTTTTTTAACCCCTCTAAATTTTTGAATGTAAGATTCAGCCAAAGGGTCAGGTGTTTTGATTACATCCCTACCCCTAAAATCAGTCAATTTTATTCTTTTGCTCAATTCAAATGCAGCTGCCAATTTTACAGCTTTTGCTGCACCAATTCCCTTAATTCGCTTAAATTGACTATAATCACAGGCACTGACATTTTCCAAGTTTTCGTGAGTCTCCAAAAGCAGTCTTGCTGCATCAATTGCTGAAAAACCTTTGGCACCGCTGGATATTAAAATTGCTATCAATTCTGCATCTGATAAAGTCTCAGCACCGTGCTTCATTAGCCTTTCTCTCGGACGGTCATCTTCGCGCCATTCTCGAATAGCTTTATAGCTTGAATTTTCAAGTTTATATTCGTTCTTTTTTTTGCTTTCCACCATTAGCTATTCATTTTCTTCGAGCAAAGAAGTTGAAATCCAATTTAAATATGATGATAAGCCAGAATTCAAATTGATTGAAATAATTTCGGGGACTTCGTCATTATGAATTTCAAGTATCCTGTCCTTGAGAGCAATCAATTTACTTTCCAATGTCTTAATCATTATTACTTGTTCGCTTCGCTCGTGCAAAGTTCCTTTCCAACCGTAAATCGAAATTGAATTTGGTAAAATTGTGCAGCAGGCAGCTAATTTCTCATTAACTATAACTCTTGACATTCTTTGGGCTGACTCAAGCGAGTCTATCGTAACAAAAACGATGCAATAGTTATTTGCATTTTCCATAATTGAACCGTTATTATTAAATTGAAACTTTAATATTTCAAAATTATAAAAAATGATTGAATTATTAATCTTTCATTTGCATATTGTCGGTGCTCTTTATGCTTTCACAAAAAACTGGCAATCAAGAAGATTACGTGACGGTGTTCTTGCTGTAATCATCATTGGACTTTTTTTTACTATTGGTTGGGCTTTGACATCGCCGATTGCCCGTTTCATTATGCCGCAAAGCCTTGAGTCAATTTATTTTACTCGTGATACTCTATCACTGGTTCTATTGGTTATTCCAGAGTCAATATTTTTCTATCACTTTTTCTTTAAAGATAAGACAAATTAAAATCTTCTTTTGATTAAAACGTTTTTTTGTTTGATTTTTAGAAAATTATTTTTATTTTGCTTCTTTAAGTTTTATATTTTATCAGAGAAAAGCCTATCGGACCTAAATACCGTTTTAAAATATTTTTTTGCTGTAACAATCTATTGACATAGTTGTTAATTTATTGTTTTGTTTAATTTGAAAATTATATGTCATTAAAACGGTATTTATCAGTCTTTATAACTTTATGCTTATGCTTGTTCCTCAGTTCACAAGCCTTTGCTCATAGATATTCAAATTTTGTTATTAATAGTTCAACTCAAACAGATTTATCTATTAGTTATTTTCCAAAAGTTCTAAGTTATGACACTATACAAATCAACAACTTAACTTATAAATTACCATCAATAGAATCAGTTTTTATAGAAAAAGATAATAACGGAAATCCTATTTATTTATATACTTTAGCTAATCTTACTGTCCCATCAATTGATGGTTTTTCGCTATCAAATGTTCAAAAATATTATTCATCTGAAAATTCATTAAATACTTATCATATTCTTAAAAATAGTGATGGGCAATGGTCTGCTTTTGATAATTTTTCAAATTCCCAAACTGCTTTACCCGATATTTCCCTTGTTTACGATGGCATAGCAAGAAACAGACACATCGCTAACCTCAAAATTAAAATTGCTGATATTAATCAAACTAATTTTGATTACACTATTCCCGAAAGAATAGACATTAAAATAAATTTTTCTCCGCTTCCAAAAGCACCTATTGGTTATTCAGTTGTCAAACAGCAAAAAGATGACTTCGATTTTACTTTAAATCACGAAATTGGCAATAATTGGCTTTTCTATCCTGAAAATGATAAGTTTAATAATAAGAAAGAAAGCCTTCTTGCTCTCAGCTCCGGCACTTGGGTCAAAATTAATATTGAAAAAGAAGGCATTCAAAGAATAACTGCTGATATGCTCAATGCACTTGGTTATAAAATATCTAATAGTGATTTGAGCACTATCAAAGTTTTCGGTAGAGAGGGTGAAAGTCTCCCCGAAACAGTCAGTTTAGCTTTAGAAAATCAATTAAATGAAATACCGATTATTGTCAGAACTAAACCCGATGGCTCTCTTGAATCAATTATTTTCTACGCTACAGCAGCCAAAGGATTCAAATATTCTAATGATGCGTTTATTAGTTATAATAATTATTATACAAACACAAATTCTTTCCTTTTGACTTGGGGAGGAAATCCCGGCAAAAGATTACAACCCATTGAACCTCCATCTGGTGAAGTAATCAATAGACCAACTAATCACATCCAGCGGGAATTTTACGTCGAGGAATTCACTAATGCTTTTGTTGGTGGTTCGGGCAGGATTTGGTTGGGTAGTAATATTTTTCCATTGAACCTCTCTCCTGTTATCCTATATAACCTTGACCGCAGCCCGGGCAATAATATTTTTTATCGTTTCCAAGTGGCACATCGCTCAACCACAAGCGGAACTTTTAAATTCTTCGATAACAAGCGTGAAATAGGTTCTATTGTTGTTTTAGGTGATACTGACAAATATACAGATGGCATTTATAAAGTTGTCAATTTAATCTCCCCTGCTAATCAGATTTCCTCTGATGATAGGTCTTGGCTTAGTATTACTTATTCAAATTCTAATTTAACACAAGCAACCCCATTTTTCAATTGGTATGAAATCCATTACCCAAGAAGTTTGGTAGCCATAAATAATAGAATAAATTTCTTTTCTGACCCAACTTTAGAAGGTATTACTGAATATAATTTCAGCAATTTCTCCGGGGAAATTATCGGTCTCGACGTTACTGATATTAAAAACATTCAACAGTTAAAAAATTTATCAAACACCGGTGGTATATTCAACTTCAGAGTAAATCTTGAAAAAAATAAACCTCAGCAATTTTGCATTGCCTCTGAATTTTTTGTTCCTAAAGTGGAACAAATTGAATTTGTAAACTTAAGAGAAAATAAATTAAACGCTGATATTATAGTAATTACTCACCCCACTTTAACTAAATCAGCAAATAATTACAAATCCTATCGTGAGTCGAAAGGAACTTACAAGGTAACCGTTGTCCAAACAAATCACATTTTTAATGAGTTTGCTTATGGTGTCCCCGACCCCACTGCAATAAGGGATTTCATAGCAAATGCTTATGCAAATTGGGATATTAAACCAAAATATGTCCTTCTTTGGGGAGATGGTCATTATGACTATAAAAATAATTTGAAGCTGAATATCACAAATTTTGTTCCCCCTTATGAATCTATTGAACCTTCAAAGGATTATTATTCAGCTACTTTATCCTTCACCTCCGATGACTATTTTGCAAGAATTGTTGGAGACGACAGAAGAATTGATGTATCAATTGGAAGGCTTCCAATTGATTCACCTACTAACGGAGATTGGATGGTCGAAAAAATTAAAAACTACGAAAATAATTCATCAATTGACCAATGGAGAACAAACATAACATTAGTTGCCGATGATAGTCCACAAAGCGGCACATCAAGTGATGGTTCTCAACATACCATTGCTTCCGAACGATTAGCAAAAACTATCATCAGTGATGATTTTAATATTATAAAAATTTATTTGCCTGACTACCCAACCGAAAATATACCAAATGGGCGCCGACGTCCAAGAGCTACCGAAGATCTAATATCTACAATCAACACCAGCGGAACCCTTTTTCTAAATTGGATTGGTCACGGTAACCCAAGAGTCTGGGCTCACGAAGAAATATTTGACAGAGATAAAACTATTCCTTTGTTAAAAAATTCAGGAAAGTATTTCTTCACTACTGCTGCTACTTGTGACTTTGGTAGATATGATATGCCAGACACAAGAAGTGGTGCTGAAGAACTTGTTTTAAGCAGAATCGGTGGGTCAATCGGTGTCTTTTCTGCTACAAGAGTTGTTTATGCCGGCTGGAACGAAGCAATAAACGAGTCCTTCTATAAAGAGCTTCTTACAAGAAAAACATCAACAAAATTATATCCCACAATTGGTGAAGCATATTACAATATTAAACAATACAAGACTAATGATAATGATGAAA
Organism: Candidatus Kapaibacterium sp.; assembly: GCA_026418625.1. Lineage (GTDB taxonomy): Bacteria > Bacteroidota > Ignavibacteria > Kapaibacteriales > UBA2268 > CALHRB01. The sequence goes on along the minus strand of JAOABA010000014.1, from coordinate 51,524 downwards.
AATATAATATTCTTGCTGACCCATCGGTAAAATTGCCAATACCAGATTATATTATTACGATTGATTCTCTTAACTCAAAATATATTGGTGACAACAAAGACACTGTCTTCATTAAAGCACTATCTAAAGTGTCACTCAAAGCAAGAATTTTAAGCCCTATTGATTCTTCTCTGGTTTCTGACTATAACGGAACAGCTTTCATTAATCTAAAAGATGCTGATTACAACGTAATTCTGAAAGATATAGATGGCGCTCTTCACTCTATGCAAAAAACTGGTGGTGCCTTGCACAAAGGGACTTATCCCGTTATTAATGGAATGATTAGTGCTGAATTCATTATTCCCGAAGACATCAGCTTCCTTGATGGTGCAGGCAGAATTAACGTATATTCTTATTCTGATGATAATCGTTTTGCGATTGGCTCTTCAAGGTGCTTCAAAGTTGCTGGTATTGACTCAATTCTTGATGTCGAGCCATCAAAACCAAAAATTGAAATATTCCTTGACTCTACAACTTTTAATCCCGGTGATATAGTTAGTAATAATCCAATCCTCATAGTTAATCTTTATGATGATTATGGAATCAATACAACAGGAAATGGCATTGGTCACGGAATTGAAGCTTGGATTGATGATAACCCAAAATCAATTGATTTAACCAATCAATATACTACTACAATAGGTAAAACAAAATTCGGCACTGCAAGAACACAATTATTTAATCTGTCCCCCGGTGTTCATACTGTCAGAGTCAGAGCTTGGAATGTTTTTAATAAATTTTCTATAGCTGAAACATTCTTCAGAATTGGCGGTAACAAAGATGGTATCATTATTGGTGATGTTTATCCTTATCCTAATCCATTCTCTGATAATGTTACCATTAGATTCAGACATAATATCTCCGAACCATTTAATGCCGAATTAAAATTTTTCAATACTGCGGGGATGTTAGTTCAAACTATTCAATCGGAGATAAGCTCTATTCACACTTCCGAAATCCATTGGAACGGTAGAGATAACAACGGTGCTCTTGTTACTGCCGGAGCTTATATTTATCAACTTACCCTTACTGATAAGAAGGGTAATACATCATCTAAATACGGAATTTTAATGAATTTAAAATAAATTTGAAATATTTTCTTCAATTCTTTAACAAATTATACGATGGATAACATTAATAAAAAAAGCATTTTAAACTGGAGGAATAAAAAAATGAAATTAAGTAGGTTAAGCGCTCTTCTGCTTACATTGACTCTTATTACAGGTTTACCTGTTACTAACTTATATTCTCAAGCGGGAGGCGCTGCGGTTCCTTTTTTACTTATATCTCCCGATGCCAGATCAAGTGGTATGGGGGAAGTCGGCACCGCAATAGCTGATGATATTAATGCAATTTTCTGGAACCCTGCTGGTCTCGGTTTTCACGATTGGGTTGGTAATGTGAATGATCCCGAAGAAAGATCCCCTTACCGTCAAATTGCACTTTCATTTTCCAGATGGTTGCCTCAATTTAATGCCGACCTTTTCTATAGCTATGGAACTATTGGGCAATTTATTGAATCTCTTGATGGAACCGTTGCTCTTAATTTCGTTTTTATGAATCTTGGAGAGTTTACAAGAACTTACGAAAACGGCAACGTCGCCGGTAAATTCCTTTCTAACGAATTTGCTGTCGGAATTTCCTATGGAACTATTGTTGCTAAAGATCTCGGCATTGGATTCCAACTTAGATATATTCAATCTAACCTCGCTCCAGCAACAATTACTACTCAGGGTGATGCTGGAACAGGAAGAAGTGGTTCCTTCGATTTAGGTGTTCTTTGGAAACCTTCGGATCTCGGCTTTTTCGAAGATAAATTAAGTTTAGGAGCTAATCTTCAAAATGTCGGTCCCAAGGTAACTTATCGTAATGAATCAGATCCACTCCCGACAACACTTCGTCTTGGTGCAGCCTACACAATCGTTAAAGATGACTTTAATGATTTAAAATTTGCTGTTGATGTTGCAAAACTTTTAGTTAAACGTGATTCTCTTGGTTCCGACCCCGTTCCAAAATCTTTAATTACAGGTTGGCAAAACCCCGGTGCCGAACTTTCACTTGGCGCTGAGTATTGGTATGAAAGTATTGTCGCTCTCAGATTAGGTTACTTCACCGAACCATCACGCCTTGGTAACAGAAAATACTGGAACTTCGGAGCTGGAGTGAGATATGACATTTTCAGACTCGATTTCAGTTTTATCAATACAATCGAAGAAAATCACCCCCTTGCTAATACAATGAGATTTTCTTTACTCATTGACTGGAAATAAAATTTAAAATAAAATCGTTTTGAAAAAGGGACTGTCTTCGTCCCTTTTTTTATTTGTTTGCAATTTATTCTTATATTTGACTAATAAAAAATTTATTATTAACTTTTTTTGTGAGGTATTAAATGAATATATTAAAAAACAAATTGTCCTTGGCAATGAATTTCAGAAAATATCTTTTGCTTATTATTCTGATTCCAGTTGCGGGTCTTATCTTGCAAAGTTGCGATAATTATGGTGAAAAGCTTGAATTTGGCAAGGGTGAGCTTTATTATAAAGCTCCAGTCACCAAAGAGTTGGCTAACAAACTTGGTAATTTCTTAGTCGAATCAGGTTTTTTTGGAAATGAAAACCCTGTTTCAGTTCAATTACTCAAAGAAAATGATGTTTATCAATTTAGAATGGTTGTTCAGGAAGGCAAGGAAAAAGATGAATCTTTAACAGATGTTTTTAAACTTTTCGGTAGTCAAATTTCTGAGGCTGTTCTTGACGGTGCCAAGTTAGAATATCACCTTTGTGACAAGTATTTCAAAACATTAAAAGTAATCAAAATCTAATTCTTTTGTTTGAATATGTTTGAATATCTAAATCTCTTATTAACAGATTTCACAATTCAAACAATCACATTAGGGACTGCAATAATCGGTTTAACCTGTGGAATACTCGGAAGTTTTGCGGTTCTTAGAAAACAAAGCCTTCTCGGCGATGCAATTGCTCACTCTGCATTGCCGGGAATTGCTATTGCATTCATTCTTACAGGGGTTAAAGACACATTGCTTTTTATCATTGGTGCCTCTTTAAGCGGAATCATTGGAGCAATCTGGATAAACAGCATTACTAAAAATACAAGACTAAAATCAGATTCTGCTCTTGGTATTATTCTCTCTGTTTTTTTTGGATTTGGTATTGTCCTATTAACTATAATTCAAAGAAAACCAAATGCAAATCAAGCTGGCCTTGAAAGATTTTTATTTGGTCAGGCAGCTACTTTGGTTCCTTCTGACGTGATTGTCATTGGAATCATTGGCATATTATCACTCATTCTGATAATAATTTTTTGGAAAGAGTTCAAAATCCTTACCTTTGATCCTCAATTTGCCAAAACTCTTGGATATAATATTCATCTTCTCGATTTATTGCTAACCTCATTTATCGTTGTAGCTATTGTATTAGGACTTCAAGCTGTAGGTGTAGTTCTTATGAGCGCCTTATTACTCGCACCTGCTGCAGCAGCAAGACAATGGAGTAATAAACTTGGAACTATGATCATCATCAGTGCAATTTTTGGTGCTTTATCCGGTATTATCGGGACAGCAATTAGTTCCACAAATTTAAGGCTATCTACAGGTCCCATAATTGTTTTGATAGCAGTAACTTTGGTTCTTCTTTCTTTTGTTTTTTCGCCGTCAAGAGGCTTACTCAGCCGCCAGTTACGTTACATTAAAAATCGAAAAAGTATGAGGTTGAATAAAACACTTCAACAAATGCTTGAAATTGTTGATTCTCACGAGGATTTCTCTCATCCTCATTCTATAAAACTATTGAACGATTTGCAGGGTTTCAGAAAAAAATGCCTTAAAGAATTGGAAAATCTTGGACTAATAAAAATTCAATTAAATAACTGGTCACTTACTGAAGAAGGATACAAGAAAGCAAAAAGTATATGAGTTCAGCCCAGATTGAAATACAGTTAATAGCCGTTGTTGTTGCCCTCGCTTGTGCCATTCCGGGAACTTTCCTCGTCTTAAGGCAAATGGCAATGATTAGCGATGCCATCAGCCACTCTATCCTTCCCGGTATTGTCATAGGTTTTCTAATTACACAAAATATTTCTTCCCCAATTTTGATTTTCTTTGCAGCTTTAACTGGCGTATTGACTGTCGTCGTGGTCGAATCCATTACCAAAACAAAACTTGTTAAAGAAGATACTGCTATAGGACTTGTCTTCCCTGCTTTTTTTAGTATCGGCGTTTTAATTATTTCAAGTCAGCTCGGAAATATTCATATTGATACCGATGCAGTGCTTGTTGGTGAGTTAGCGTATGCTCCTCTTGACAGATTAATCATCTTTGATATTGATATCGGTCCGGTTTCTCTTTGGGTTATGCTTGGTATTTTATCTCTAACTCTTTTCCTTATGATATTCTTCTATAAAGAACTAAAAATTAGCACTTTCGATGCTGAACTTGCTGCTTCGTTAGGATTTACACCAATTGTTATCCACTATTTCCTTATGTCAATCACTTCTTTAACAACAGTTGGAGCTTTCAACGCTGTAGGAGCTATTCTCGTCGTTGCCTTGATTATTGTCCCTCCCGCTTCAGCTTACCTATTGACCAATGATTTAAATAAAATGCTTTTCTATTCCTCATTAATTGCTATTATTTCTGCAATCGGTGGTTATTGGATAGCTCATCTTGCTAATACATCAATTTCTGGCTCGATAGCAACTCTTTTAGGTCTTATTTTCCTTTTTGTTTTTCTTTTTGCCCCTGATAATGGCTTAATATCTGTCATTTCACGCCAAAAAAGACAAAAAATGGAATTTACTTTGCTCACTTTTCTCATTCACCTTAAAAACCACAGCTTTTCTAATAACAACCCACCTGAGCGGGAAATCAGCCATTTAACCGAAGGCCATTTTCGTTGGAATAAATCATTAGCAAAAAAAATTCTCGATTTCGCCGAAAAAAATAATATGATTTCTATCGAAAATGGTATCATTAACCTTACCGAAAGAGGCGAAAAGTTCACAGGTGAAGCCCTGAACTTCATTCTCAATAATGAAACATCAAAACTTGAGGATATGAACGAAAGGTTTTTACTTTTCAGAGGTTAATTAATCCAGCTTTTTAAAAGAAATTACCTTGAATAAATATGGTGGAAATCTGAAAGGGAGTGTCCTAATTTTTTCAATCTTAAAATCATTATCCACTATAGTTTTTATAATATCATCAATATTTCTGTGATGATAATCACCTTTTCCTGCAAATCCTGCAAAAAACCTTCCAATCTTATACACAAAATTTTCCGTAGGTCCGGAAATAATCATTTTCCCGCTCTGATTCAGTTTCAATCTAAAACTTTTGATTAGCTCATCAAGATTATCAACGTGTTCAAGAACATCAGTGGAAAAAATAACATCAAGAGAATTATCCTCAATTTCATTAATTGATTCTTTGAAAATGACATTCAAGCCTTTTGTTTCGGATAATTTCATCGCAAACTGAGGGAATAAATCAATTGCATAAACTTTAGAAAAATTATTTGCCAGTGTTGGCAGAAAAACACCTATGCCACATCCAAAATCAAGAACTGACTCATAATTTCCCCCCTGAGATAATAGAAATGAGTATTCAAGCCGCTTCCACATCAACCATCTGATTAAAGGATTCGAATGAGAATAAGACGGAATAGCCATTTCGTCTCTGTCATTTTCACTGATTTGCTGAAAGGTATCTTTAGTCAATTCTTCAATTTCTGTTTTGCTTAGCTTATTAATCATTTTTATAATTGCCCAAAAAAAATTAATTTACATTTCCATCAAACATAATTTAATTATATTTTAATAGAAATGGATAGATTAATAGCAATAGAAAAAAAGTCCGACATCAGTCAGGAATATATTGATACTCCTATTGGTAAATTATTAGAGTATCACAACCTAAACAAGCCTCATCAAAAATACGAAAAAGCTGAATTGTTAATTGGAATGTGTATGGACAATCGCAAAATGTTAAATATTCCTGAAAATTTCTCTTTCATCATCAGAACCGGCGGTGCGAACCTAAGATACAGCGAATTCAAGGTCTCCTTCGCAATTGCAGTTGGTGGTGTCCGACACATTGCCTTAATTGGTCATACAAACTGTGGTATGGTCAATCTGATTTCAAAAAAAGAATTATTCGTTAAAGGTTTAACAGAAAATGCCGGTTGGACAACCGAGCAAGCTGAGGAACATTTCTATCACTATGGTCCTATGTTCGAAATCGGAAATGAAGTTGATTTCATTTTAAGCGAAGTTAAGCGTCTGCGACATCGTTACCCAAAAATCACAATCGCCCCAATGATTTATAAAGTCGAAGACAACAGATTATATCTGGTTAAGGAGTAGCAGGCTTATAAAAAATAATATCACGAAAAATAAATATCATTGTGATTATGTAAAGAAGATAATTGATTGTAAAAGCAATTGTAACTCCAACTAATCCGTAAATATTAATAAATAATATTGCAAGGATTACATTTATTGCTGAGAATAAAATTTCAGTAATTACAAATTCTTTTGTTTTTGCTTTAGCATGCATTAATGTAGCTATTAGAAAACTTGCCAATTTCAAAAAAAGACCTATCATTTGAAAAAGGAACAACTCACGCATCAACAAAAAATCTGAAGAGAATAAAATCTTGATAACAATGTCTCTTAAAAAAAAAAGTAGTGCACAAGCTATAAATGTTATTGGTAAAACAAGTTTAGCTGTAGTATATATCTCTTTTTTTAAATCTTTTTTTTCTTTCAATTCGGATAATCGTGGGATATAATATGTTATTAAAGTCGTATTAATAAACATAAATACTATAGCAGAAATTTGATTTATCCCTTCCCAAATCCCTGCATCATTCAATGATAAATGAGTAGTTATGTAATTCCTGATTATTATTGATGCTACTGGAACTGTGAAAGCTGAAACTAAAACCATTAATGTGTATCCAAGATACTTTTTTAAAGCAATCTTGCTAAAGCCAAATTTGAAATAGCTTATATTAAACCATTCTGTCTTTGTTAACATTATTATTGTTACTACAACAACTACCGATTGATAAGTTACAATTGAAATCAAAGCACCTAAAATTCCTAAAAGGAATATTAAACTAACTGAAAAAATAAGTCCTGTAAGACTGGCAACAATATTTATTATAACATATTTTTTGAATTCTTTAAAACCATTCAAAATCGAAAGAAGTAGTGTATTTAGAGCATATAATATAATTGTAAAGCCAAAAATTATCAGAACAATTTGATAATCATAAGTATGAAATAGTTTTTGTGAAAGATATGATGATAAGATTATCATTAACAAACCAACTATTGCCGATAGGAACAAATTAATTCTTAAAGCTGTGCTTATAAATAGTCTGACTTTATTTTTTGAATTTTTATATTCAGCAACATATTTCGTTACACCAGTGTTTATTCCACCAGTAGCAATCGCCATAACGATGGATGAAAAATTCTGCAGTTGCCCAACAAGTGCCACTCCGGGAGGTCCGATTAAAATAGCTGCAATTTTTGTGCTTATAAAAGCAGTTAGCATCCTCACTGCCGTCGAAATAGAGGTCATTGAGGATACTTTAATAATAGGTAAATTGAAAATTTTTTTAATAATTTTTATCAAACCAAAATTTTGGATTTATTTAAAAAAGGAAAAAAATTGTATATGTTTCTAATTAAATATTCTTTTTACAATTTGGATATCTTATTCAAACTAATTTTACCGAAAACCTTAAACTTTTAATAAATCAAGAATTCTTGGGTCATTGTTCAATTTACTAAATTCTTCAGCATAATTTATTGCCGATTTACCTTCATAATCATAGATATTAGTATCTGCATTTTTATTTATTAGAAACCTAACACACTCATATGATCCATTCTTAATTGAATAAAGAAGTGCATTCAGACCATCATTTGACCTCAGGTTTATATCTTCAACCAAGAAATAATACTTTTCCAAAGATATAATATCATTTTTTATACAGCTCTCCCATAATTGGTCATAAAAGTCATAATAAATTTTAATTTTATAATCAATAGAATTTAGAATAACAAAGATATCGCTTTCATAATCAACTAATCCTGAAAATTTATTAGATTTTTCACTTAATATTTCCCATTTACTAATTTTTTTGTTATTGTACGTTGGAAGTTGATACTCTCGGAAAGTAAATGCTCTTAATTGATTAACAATTTGATAAGCCGTTGTATTATAATCAATTTGTAGATTTGAATAATCAATTGATTTCTTTGAAAAATAAGTTGAGTTTTCGTATGGTTGTTTAAATTTATTATAATTATTTTTTATTATTTTTTCAATATTAGTAATAACTAATTGAGTCCCTTCTTCAATGTATTTTAAATATAAATCTCGAGAAGTATAATATTCTGGTATTTCAAATTTTACTTGGTCAATAATATCACCAGTGTCAATTCCCTCATCAATTTCATGTAAAGTTACTCCTGAATAATTCTTTCCATGTAAAATTGGAAGAGCTGAAGTGTACATCCCTTTATATTCTGGTAATAAGGAAAAATGTATATTGAATAAATTTTTTGTCTTAAATTTTTCAGGTTTAATTATCCTATCGAATTCGAGTGATAAAAAAATTAAATCATCTATGTTATATATCTCATCTAAATTAAAAATATCTATGTTCCATTCTAGTGCATAATACTTTAATGATCTTTGAAAACCATTTATTCCTTTATCAGTTTTGTTTAAAACAACACATAAATTATGATTAAAATTATTTTTTATATAATTCAAGACATCAACCGCTATATTATTTTTCCCAGCAATACAAATTGTTTTCATATAAATAAATTAATTCTTTCTAAAAATTCCTCATAATCTCTTATATAATCATCGGGGTCATATTTCATTGATGTTAGAACAAGGCAGATAGCCCCCGACGAAAAATTCATTTCGTGTGCCCATATCATTGGTGGAATATGCAAACCGTAATAGGGCCTATTGAGCGAAAAAGTCCGCTTATTAACCCCGTCATCACAAGCAACTTCGAAACTTCCGCTTGCTGCAATCAAAAACTGGTGGCACTCCTTGTGAGCATGTGCTCCACGACTTTCTCCTGCGGGTATATCATAAAGATAAAATACTCTCTCGATAGCAAAAGGCAAATGAAGATTGTTATAAACAGGTGTAATGTTGCCTCTTCTGTCAGCTATTCTTGGCAGCTCAATTATTGTGCAATCATATATTTTAGGTCTTTTATTCACTACTAATTTTTATTTGTTACTTTCTTTTTAAGAATTTCCAGAACTTTCAAAAACACTTCTGAATACTTTTTGAATTTCCTTGTAATTTTCTTAAACTCATTTTCCTTATAAATATGACTCAGTTTATTTCTATCGTTGATAATATCAATTAAATTAAGATATATCTTTTCATTGATTAATTCAATATTAAAACAAGTTTTGATAACACTTTTTGGACTATTTGCTACCAAACCCTCAAAATCAATCAAATACTTTCTTAAAATCTTCCAGCATAATTCTGTTGTGTATTCAAATTTCTGTGCTTGCCCGTTTAAAATCCCATCAATTATTTTATTATCAACTCTATTTTTGAGTTCTTTTAAATCTACCTCAACAAGTTCAGCAAAACCTTTAACTGCTTTCTCGTATTGTTTTAACTTTAACTCCATAGCTCAATCTTTTTCATAGCTTCATCTTTAAATTTTTTGGATACTTTTTTAAAATCAATTATATCCACATTATAGGGAACAAATGATTCATCAATAATCTCTTTTATTTCAATTATAATATCATCAAGTTTTTTATCTGAAATTACTCCTATGTCAATATCAGAAAAGTTCACACTCGTTCCCTTCGCTCTTGAACCAAAAAGAAAATATTGACTGCCTTCGGGTAATTTTTCCTTCAAGAGCTTTTTTATGTATCTTATACTTTTTCGATATAATTGCTCTGAAGCCATCAATTAAACAAATAAAATTAAAACCACTAGATTAATACTTAGATATTTACGAAACTAGAATTACTAAAGTTGATATTTAGTTAAAATAATTTTTAATAATCTTTTTTTATCAATTTTTCAAAATAATCGATCATCCACTGATTTAAATCACACTTTTCTTTTAACATAATTTTTTTTCTTTCATACCAAATTTCTTTTAAATTATCAATTTTAATCAAATTTTTAATTTTTTGTATCATTTTACCTTCTTGTCCGGGCTTAAAACCAAAAGTAAGCTCATATTTATGTTCAAGTTCTTCAAGATAAGATATTTTCCCAACAAAAGAATTATATCTTATAGCAGGTGTGCCTAAAACAGCCGCCTCTGCAATCATAGTTTGACTGTCACCGATTACCATTGTAGCATAAAACATTGCATGATGAATTAATTCAGGTGAAATAGGAAATTGAAATTTTTTAAATTCATTGTCTAATTCATACTCAGATGTAATAAAAACTTTACCTTGAATTTGAAGGAAATTAAGGATATCTTTTTGCATTTCCTTTGTTAAGCCAATTGCACCTTTATCGTGATGTGCTTTTAAAGCACTTAACCTAACTATAAAGTATTTTTCATTTGGTTTTATACCTAAATAATTTAATACTTTTGGATTAGGTTTGAAGTTATTAGGATGTAAATAGGCTAATTCATGATAAGAGTTATGAATAACCCTTTTTTTCATCCATTTTTTGTACCTTAGACAATCTGGGATTATTATTTTAGTGGCAAATGGATATGAAAGATAGGCTGTTATTGGAACAATATCATCATCGTCTTCGTTAAATATAAAAGATTCCATCGAAGTTAATGATGAGATATGCGTTATCGCCGTTGATGTTCCAAAAGCAAAGTCAAATCGATATCTTTGAAAATATTTAAATAAAATAAAATCTCTTTTTATTAATTGAATAAAACCTAAAAGATTATTTTGACTAAATCCCTTAAAATTGACAGCATTTATATTATATAGATTTAATAGTTTTAATGTTAAATCTTTGTCACTTGCTGTTACCAAAACAAAATGACCATTTGATTTTAAATAGGAAATAAAGTTTCTAAATAAATGAACATGTGCCGGATGATTTAAATCTATTAAAACTTTCATATATTTTTCTATTTAAAATAATCCTCCATTAATGTCAATCGATGTTCCAGTTATATAATCACTTTCAATGAGAAATTTAACAACATTAAAAATATTATCAGGATTTCCTAATTCTGCTTTTGGTATAGAATTTATAACTTGTTTTAAAAAGTTTTCAGGAACCTCAGTTATCATACCAATATTAAAATAACCTAAGTTAAGATTGTTAATTGTGATACCTTTATTAGCATTTTCTACAGCAATAGCTTTTGTAAGACCCCAGAGCCCTGATTTTGAAGCTGCGTATGCGCTAGTTCCTGGAACACCTTTTTGCGCAACAATCGAAGCAAAATTAATAATTCTACCATAATTTTGCTCTCGCATTATAGGTAATAATAAATTGATTAATCTAAATGTTCCAATTAAATTTATATTAATTACTTCTTCCCATTTTTCAATATTTGATTTATGAGCAAATGAATTGTAATTGTTCCCTGCACAATTAATTAATACAACATTTTTTAGTTTATATTGTATTTTATTAATCATATTTTTTAAAGAATCGTAATCAGCTAAATCAATTTTAATAAACCTATCTATATCGTTTTCAGGAAATGTGTTATGGTAAGTACCTATAACATCTTCGCCTAATGAAATAAATTTTTCAAATAAAAACTTACCTATACCTCGAGTAGCACCAGTTAATAATATCATAAAAAACCTCATAAAATTGGAAAAATTATTTTAATTTCTTTATTACTTTTGCTGGGTTTCCACCAGCAATTACCCAATCGGGAATGTCACGATTAACAACAGAGCCTGCTGTTATAATACTTCCCTCTCCAATTGTAACTCCCGGTAAAATTGTTACGTTTATTGTAATCCAAGCTTTATCTTTTATTTTAACAGGAGCAACGAAAGATTTTAACATTTCAGAGTGATGCATATATGGTGTACTATGGGTTAAAACCCATACACCTCCTGCCAATGAAACATCATTACCTATTTCAATGAAGTCAGGAAAAACTTCATCTAAAACACACTGATAGCCAATAAATGCCCTTTTACCAATTTTTACACCCTTTAAACGATGAAAAAAAATTCTGATACCAGTAAAAGGAGCAAAATAAGCTATAATCGAAAAAAGCCAATCTATATTTTTTTTTATAGTATAATATAGAACCCCAAAAAAACCATTGAAGCCATGCTGCTTCGCACTTCGTTTTATTGAACGAATTAAATTATCTGGTTTATAGTATTCTAATTCTCTCTTTTCAGTTCCTAATTTATTCTTCATAACATATTATCATTTATTTTATTGAATTAATTTTTTTGTCATTTTTATATAATTATATTTTAATCTCTTATTAGGTATGAACAATGTATCGGCATATGCCCCTTTAAAAATTGAATCTCCAATATTAACAAATTTGGAAAAAGGATATTTTATTTGATCTAAAGTGTAACCTGGATGAAAACAGTATTTTTTTGGGGAGTTATTAACTTCTAATAATATTAACTCATTATTTTTGTTTAATTTTATAACTTTACCATTAATCGCTTCTTTTTGAAAAATAATAAAAGACTGGTATTCTTTTTCCTTCTGATAATATAAGTAAGATAAATAGATTGTTATAAAAAGAACTATTAATGCTAAGATAACAAATTTTGAGCATTTAACATAATGTGTGATTGATTTATTTTTGTATATTGTTTTAATAAAATCAGTAAATGTTAAAAATCCAAAACCAAAAAAAGGATGTAAAATTGAAATTAAAAAAACTTGATATCTAATTTGATTATATGTTAATAAAAAAATTAGTGAATAATAAATTAAAATCATCGAATACAATAATAAAATCTTGAAAATCTTTTTGTTCTCTAGCGAGTAAATTTCTGATCTAATAGATTTAAATAATTTATAAAAACCAATTAAAAAAAATATTACTGATATTAATATATTTATCATATAAATCGGATTTCTTGCTTTTATATGATATGGATCAATAGTCCAGAGAAATAATAATCGGTTAAACCAAATCTTAACAGTTTTGATTGGATTGTTAATCCAAAAATTAATCACATTATTTTTGAACAAGCTATCTGCTTTTATCTCGAAAAATTGATTATAAGGAATTTTTTCTATTTCTCGAATTAAATCGGGGAATTGATCCATTCTTAAAATACTAATGTTATTTTGATGATATTCTGAGGAGGCACCGCCGGCAGTCAATGCATTGTTAGCAGACCTAATAGTATACCACGGAGAACTTATCATTAAAGTGAATTTGTTAAATAACATAGTGTTTCTTATTATCCAAGGTGTGGGTATAAGCAGAAATATTAAAAACGATAAAAAAAATAGTAAAAGTCCTTTCGATTTTATGTTAGCGCTAATAGTATTAATACTAAAAACAAATAATAAAATAATTATTAAAAATGCCAATATAAAAAATTCACTCCTGACATAAGTTACTACACCAAGAAAAAAGCATGTAAAAAATAAATAAACAAATTTATTAGTTTTTATAAAATAAATTGAAGTTAATATGATTGTAAAAGTCAATAGTTGGGCAATTGCTAAGCCAGTATATGTTCCTACTCCAAAAATTGATGGTAAAAATATTGCAGAGATGATTGAGCTAATAAATGATGCTTTTTTACTAGAAAATGTATTTGCAATTTTAAAAACTAATAGTACAGAAATGCTGCTAAAAATTGAATTAATTAAACTTAGAATGAAAAAAGATTTATCACTTAATCCAAATAATTTAAAAATGACATAATTAATAAATGGGCTAAGTGGAGGAATAAATGCAGTTTGGAATTCTGGTGGCTTTTTTTGTAACTCATAAAGAGGACCTTCATTAACTTTAATTGGCCAATGATAAGAGTATCCATAACCGTTTAGAAGATTTTCAGGGATTATGATATGTTCATTTTTTTCAGGATTTTTTAATTCAACAAAGAGGATAATAAAAATTATTCTAAGAGTAAAAGAAAAAATAAATAAAATTATTAATGGGTGTTTATTAATAATTTTATGAATTTTAGCATTAAGTATATTTAACAATTTCATCATATATTTTCTTAAAATTATATATCCCACCTGCAATTGTGCTTCTTCCAAAGTCGTATCGCTCTATCCCCGTTTCAATTGCATTTTTCAATGTCTCCCAATACATAAACACATTTGGTTTGTATTGGAAAAATTCCTTTAAACTGAAAGCCCACATATCATAACGAGTGCGAAAATAATCAATTTCGAATAATACTCCAACCTCCATTTTGTTCCGCTTTAATAATTTCAACCTGACAGAGTCCCTGAAATTCTCAATAATCCTGCCGAAAAATTCTTTCCTGTGTCCCGGTGTTCCTAAATCATTCGTTGCTTTAAGGTATATTTTGTAATATGTATCTAAATTGCAGTCAACTAATTCGAAGGGTTCTTGTTCTGCCTTGCGAATCATATTCCTTTGCTTTTTATCAAAATTCTTGAAGACCGTGTCAATATCACCTTCTAAATTTTTTATCATTGTAACATATTTTTTCTTATGCCCTTCAGATTCACTATTTTCATTTATTTTCCCTTTCATTGTTCTCAATTCAATTTCATAATTACCAAGCTCTGTTTTAAGCATCAAGTCTTCAGTTATCTTTTCTACCTCATTTTCAGATATATCCTTGTGGAAACAAAGACCAGCAAAAGAAATAAATGGCAGCGATAGAAGTTTCGAATTTGAAATTTTGAAAAAAGGGGCTAAAGCTATTAGTTTGTCAGAGTCGTAAATAAGATGATAAAAAGGTTCCAATCCATAAGAAAAATTTATTATGTCAAGCCATCTGATATCGTGATATAAATGACCGTTATCCCGAACAAAGTCCTGCCAAGCTGAAAAATGAATATTCTTATCGTATTTGACTAAACTGAACATCCTGTTTTAAAATATATTTTTCGTAAATCTCTGAACAAGGGGTAAATCTGCCATCAAAATATCTAAATAGTTTTTCAATCTTTCTTAAAGTTTTAGTTCCCTTATTAATCCAGTAGAATGGGCGACTTTTAAAATTACTCAATGGAATTTCAGCATCGGTGCAATCAATCGGATGAAAATAAAACATCGTATCGCCATTCTCTAGATTTTTTCTAATTGCATATTTATAAAAATTATAACCCATTAGACGAAAGAAATAGGCTCCTCCAGCGGGAATGTTCTTTCCAAAAAGTCTGACATTTGCCCAAGGAAGTTCAATTAAATTTGAATCGGGATTTTCAGCCCCCAATGTTTCCGAATTTATTCTATAAGGTGTTGTTGGAATGTCAATAAGCACCGTATCGGTTTTGTTATACAATGAATTATATGCAATAGAAGAATCATATTTAAAACCTAACTTTTCAAGCACAGGTATCATCCATCTCCCAAAATAAGCACCCGGGGCTCGATAACCTATAACTTCCCTTTGAAAAGTATTCTCCAAAATGCTTTTTGCTTCGATTAATTCTTTTGTCCAATCTTCCAAAGATTGAAGAGGTTGTTTCGTTTTCGAATCGATTGCAGAATAATGATTAAGGCTATGGCAACCAATTTCGTGAGGAGAATTTTTTAACGCCTCAACAATCTCAGGATAATTTTGAACAACATTAGCAACAACAAAGAAAGTAGCTTTTATATTATATTTTTTTAAAAGGTCAAGAATTTTCAAGGTTGGTTCTGTTATAGTATCATATTTACCTTCCCATTCTGAAAAGAACTCTTCTAAAGTTTTATATTTTGAAAAAGATGCCCCGGTCACCAAAGGAGTATGATACCAATCCTCAACATCTATAGAAAGTGCAATTTTATTTCCTGTCTGAGCCATTTTTCGAATTAAAATCTATTTTTATTAAAATACTCTATTACGGTGTTTGTAATAAATTTTTTTATTTCAACCAGTATTTTATTCTTTCTGATTTTTGGGGAGAATTTCAAGATATAGCATAAGTTTTAAAGTAAATATTCCAGAAATTTTTGGTCTTAGGATCTAAATCACGACTTTTATCTACAACCTCTTTTATTTCCATTTCACTAACATTTTTAAACAACCATTTTATCGAATTATCATTTCCGTATCTTAATAATCTTTCAATAACAAAGAATTTATATTGATTAAAATCTAAATTATCAAAATCACAGTCCCAAAAATATACCCTGAATTCCTCTGGTAATTTCTGATTATTTACTTCTTTTTCATTCATAAAATAATGCTAATTTATTGAGTTATATATAAGTTAACTGATTCCCTCGTAATTTATTTTACTTATATAACCTTTCATTATCCTGAATATCCATCCACATTGCAAACAGCAAAGATTGAAAACTGCTGATGAATAGAAAGAAAAATGCTAATAATGTTCCTTCAGCAATTAAAGCCCCTTGAATTAATTTTTCAATAATTTTATATCCATAAGGTAATGATATAATCCCTGTTAAGAAAGAAAAATGATAGAGTAAAAATAGTGGATGAAAATCACGGAAAAGATATTTTAGCCAAAGCCTTTTGAAAAAAGACTTAAACAAAAGCCAAGAAATTTTTGGGATTACTTTGAAAATCTTCATTTTTGATTGCTCACCAACATCATAAACCGGTTTTATTTCAACCTCTTTTAAAGTGCAGAATGCAATATTAAGCTTTACCAGAATATCATTTGGCATCCCATATCGAGGATAAATTTTATGCAACCTGATTGCATTTAGTGCTTTCTTAGAAATTGCTGTATATCCTGTTTGAGTGTCTGATACGTGCCAATAACCTGAAGCAATTTTGGTTAATATTGAAAGAACTGAATTTCCGAGAAATCTAATTTTTGGTATAACAAGCAATGCACTACGGTGAATAAGTCTATTTCCTTTAACATAGTCTATGCCCTCTTCTACAACAGGTTTGCAAATACTTTCAAGTTCAGCAGGGTCCATTTGCCCGTCACCCGCCATAACGGCTGTGCAGTCAATCCCGTAGTCCTTGCACCATTTATAACCTCTTGCAATAGCCGCTCCAACACCTCCATTTTGGAGCATATTTATTAGAATAATTCTATCACTTTCTGGATTTTTATTAGCTATCTCAGAAGGGATAAAATATTCTATTTCCTTTTCATTAATTTTTTGTGCAACTATATCAGCTCTATTGTAGCGTGTTTCAACTATTTCCCCCATTACTTCGACAATATGAACCGTCGCTTGTTTCTCTCGCTCGATATATTCCATCACTATCTCAGCGGTTCGGTCTGTTGATTTGTCATTCACAATTATTATTCTATCCACAAAGAATGGCATAGTATCAATGACCATTGATATTTGCTTCTCTTCGTTATAAGCTGGAACTACTACAGCTACTGTTTTGCCGTTTAACATATTCTTATTTAATTATTTTTTTGTTCATCTGTCAGAATATTTTGGAACATGCCTCTTAAAATAAAGTTCAAAAAAATGCTTGGTTCTTGGGAAAAAATTGTGTCTTTGTCTTGATATTTTTTCGAAAAAAATATCCGCTACCTTTTCTTCACCTAAAATTCGAAACAATGTCGAAATATCTTGAAGATTTCCATAGTTTAAAGTTGCTTCGACTATTGATTCAAGAGATAAATTATTGAGCTTATCTTCCGGGACATACCACCAAAAAAGCTTATGTTTGTTGATAAATTCAATAAGTTCAGGTGAATGCATTTTTAATCTCTTGAAAGTTCAATTACCTTTTGACCATCAAATTTATAAGTTACACCAGATTTTTCACAGTATGCTGTGTTGTTTTCATCAAAGTTTAATCTCTTGCCGGCTTCGCTTACCCATCCAACGACTTTTCCGGGAACACCAACGACTAAAGCAAAATCAGGGATATCTTTTGTTACTACCGACCCCGCTCCAATAAAAGCAGCTTTTCCAATTGTTACTCCACATACAATTGTCGCATTTGCACCAATGGAAGCACCTTCCTTGACTAAAGTCTTTAAATAAAATTTGCTTCCAACCTGAGGATATTTGCATCTTGGGTCGATAACGTTAGTGAAAACCATTGAAGGACCGCAAAAGACATAGTCCTCGAGTTCAACTCCCTCATAAACCGATACATTGTTTTGAATTTTGCAAAAATTTCCAATTTTTACGTTGTTTCCGACATTTACATTCTGTCCAAGAACACAATTTTTACCAATCTTTGCTCCGGATTGAATGTGTGAAAAATGCCAAATTTTTGTTCCGTCTCCGATTTCGACATTTTCATCAACGTATGCTGACTCGTGTTTGAAATATCCCATAAAACCTTATATTATTTATTTATTGAATAGAAAAGGATGTAAATAATCAAATTTATTTTCAACATTCGAATTTCTAATTTTATATACAAGTTCTATCGAAGGTCTGGCATCAGATATTCCAAAGCCTTTTCCGTCAAGAATTTCCTGATAAACAACAGTATGGAGGTCCGTAAACCCTTTTGTGAATTCAACTTCATCACCATCTACAGTTATTAATCTGTATGTTGATTGATTTAAGTCCAAAGCTTCTTGTGGTAAATCAAATCTATCAGTTGATAAAAACCAGCGAACATTAGCATTTTGAAGCTCAATATAGCCAGCCATCTTATCATCGGCATAAAGATGAACTTCACTGTTTTGAACTTTGCCGAAAACCCACATTAAAAAATCAAAAAAGTGAATCCCAATATTAGTTGCAATTCCACCAGATTTTTTGATGTCACCTTTCCATGAATATTTATACCAAGGACCTCGAGAAGTTATATAAGTCAATACAACATCATGCTTTTTTTTCGTTTTTGCAAATTTTTTCTTGATGTCAATTAATGCGGGATGAACTCTGAGTTGCAAAATATTATAAACCTTTCTGCCAGTTTCTTCTTCAAGTTCTTCGAGAGCGTCAAGGTTCCAAGGTTTTATTACTAAAGGTTTTTCGCAAATTGCGTCAGCGTGTAGTCTAAGTGCTAATCTGATGTGGGCATCGTGTAAATGATTTGGTGAGCATATAGAAAGAAAATCTATTTTATCTTCAGGATAATGCTTTCTTAATTTTTCCAGATGGCGATCGAACCTTTCTATTTCCGTAAAAAAGCTGACATCTGGGAAGAATCTGTCAAGAATTCCAACTGAGTCGTGTATGTCAACAGCCGCTACAAGTCTATTGCCGGTATCTTTAATTGCCTGAAGGTGTCTCGGTGCTATATACCCTCCAACGCCCGTTATTGCAAAGTTCTTCATATATTCCCTTATAAAACCAATTTTATAATCGGCATACTTTAATTTTAGTTTATTTTAGAGCAAATAAATTCAATTTCTTCGTCTGTCAAATAAGGATGCATTGGTAAACTGAAAATTCTTGATGCAATTTCCTCTGAAATGGGAAAATCACCTTTTTTATAACCCAATTTTTTATAGGCTGTTTGTAAATGCAGTGGTATTGGATAATATATAGCTGTTGGAATATCATTTTCTTTTAATTTTTGCTGCAATTCCGACCGATGCCACGCACTTTCGGCAAGAACTGAATACTGTGCCCAAGATGAGACACAATCATCAGGAATAAATGGAACAACCAATTTGTTTTTAAGCAACTCACCATATTTTTTTGCAACCTGATTTCGTTTTTCTAATTCTTCATCGAAAATTTTTAATTTTTCGATTAGAACTATTGCTTGTAAAGTATCAAGCCTTCCATTTATACCGGTTCTTATATTATCATATTTGTCTGAGCCTTGCCCGTGAATTCTTATTGATTTAAAAATTTCAATTAAATTTTCATCGTCCGTGAATACAGCACCTCCGTCTCCATAACATCCCAAAGGTTTAGCGGGGAAAAATGAAGTAGCTGCTACATCTCCAAAGCTGCAGGCTCTTTTACCCTTATAGACTCCTCCGAAACCCTGAGCTGCATCCTCTAATACTAATAGATTATATTTCTTTGCAATTCTGTTTATTTCATCATAATCTGCTGTCAATCCAAAAAGATCAACCGGTATAATTGCTTTGGGTGTTAACTTACCTTCGCTGATTGTTTTTTCAATAACTCTTTCTAAATCAGAAGTAGAAATGTTGTAGGTCTTTCTATCTATATCAACGAAAATAGGAGTAGCTCCAGTTAGAACAACAACTTCAGAGGTAGCAATGAAAGTAAATGGCGTTGTGAAAACCGCATCTCCTTTTCCTATGCCCCAAGCCATTAATGGAATTAATAGGGCGTCAGTTCCGGATGAACAAGAAAGACAATACTTTCGCCCTACATAATCAGCTAACATAACTTCTAACTTTAAAATGTCACTTCCCATTATAAATTGGGCGTTTTCACAAATCCTTCTGAAACCCGCTTGGACTTCTTCTTCTATTCTGGCATATTGCCTTTTTAAATCAATAAACTGCATCAAAAATCCTTAATGTAAATATCTCAAATTCTTAAATATTTTCTAAATAATTATTAATTTCCCAATCTGTCACTGATATTCTGAACTGCTCATATTCCTGCTCTTTAGCTGCTATATATTTTTTTGTCAAATCGGGACCTAAAGCAGATTGGATAAGTTCATTCTTTTTCAATTTGTGGACTGCATCCCAAAGGGAATACGGCAGAAAATCAATATTTCTCTCTTCTAATTCCGAAAAATTAAATTCGTAAACATCTTCTTCTACCGGTGGTGGTGGAGTCATTTTGTTCTTAATTCCATCAAGTCCAGCTTTTAATAATACTGCAAAAGCCAGATACGGATTCGCAGAAGGGTCAGGACATCTGATTTCAAGTCTCGTAGCTTTGTCCTTGCCTGCGCTATACATTGGAACACGAACTAAAGCTGATCTATTTGTCTGTGCCCAGCAGATATAAGTTGATGCTTCGTAACCGGGAACGAGCCTCTTATAAGAATTTACTGTTGGATTCAAAACAGCTGCCATAGCTTTTATATGATGCATCTGCCCAGCTAAGAAATTATATGCCAATTCGGATAATTTATATTTATCATCTTTGTTAAAAAATAGGTTTGTTTTTCCATCAAGGGAAAATAAACTTTGATGAACGTGCATACCGCTACCGTTTATACCTGCGATTGGTTTTGGCATAAATGTGGCATATAGACCGTAACTTTCTGCAACAGCTTTCAAGGTTGATTTTAATGTCATTACTCTGTCAGCTGTTACAATGGCTTTATCATATTTAAAGTCAATTTCATGTTGACCGGGTGCAACTTCATGATGGCTGGCTTCAACATCAATACCCATCTTAATGAGAGCATTCATCATCTCTCGCCTTACTTCAAAGCCCAAGTCCATAACCAAATCGAAGTATTGTCCTCTATCGTGAGGTTCAATCACCTTGTTTTGAGCTGTCTTGATCTTGCCATTTTCACGTCTGAAAAGGAAGAATTCGAGTTCTGGTCCGGTATAATATTCAAAGCCCATTGAATGAGCTTCTTCAACAACCTTTTTCAAAATATATCTTGGATCCGATTCATAAGGATTGCCATCAGGAGTAAATACATCACAAATAAATCTTGCAATATTACCTGTTCCATTTGAATACCAAGGCACAACTGCATAAGTATCCAAGTCTGGCTTCAAGAGCATATCGCTTTCGAAAATCCTCGTGAAACCTTCAACCGAAGAACCATCGAACCATAGACCGTGGACCAGAACATCCTGAAATTTTGATGTGGGTATTGTTACGCTTTTCGACATACCCATCATATCAGAAAACTGCAGATTTATGAATTCGACATTATCTATCTTTAATTTTTCTAAAATCGTATTATTATCCATATAACCAAAAAATTAAAATGAAAAAATTATGAGCCTATTCCTTTGTAATAAATTCCTGATTTTTGAATTTCAGATTTGTTTAGAAAATTTTTCCCGTCAATCACAATTTTGACATCTGATTTAATTAATTTATCTGCATCAATTGATTTAAATTCATCGTGATTAGTAGCCAGCACAATCGCAAAACTTTTCTCAAGAGCTTCATCAAGGGATTTAACAGAACTTAATTCAGGGAAATATGGGTCATAAACCAATAAATCCGCTCCCTTATGCAATAATATTTCCTGAATTTTAAGCGAAGGACTTTCCCTCAAATCACCAACATTGGCTTTATAAGATAACCCAAAGAGGCAGATTTTTGTATTCTTTATTGGTTTTTCATAATGATTTAAAGCCTCAGATAGAAGCTCAACCGTATAATGGGGCATTGAATTATTGATTTCTCTTGCTAATTTCAAGAATTTATGGTCAAATCCGCTTTGCTTTGCCCTTTCAATCAAATAATAAGGGTCAACAGGAATGCAGTGTCCTCCGACCCCACAACTTGGATAGTGAGGTAAGAATGCAAATGGTTTATTTGATGCTCCTTTTATGACTGTCATCAAATCAATTCCAAGCACGTCAAAAGAGCGAGCCAACTCATTAACAAAGGCTATGTTTATATCCCTAAACGTATTTTCAATTATCTTTGTAGCTTCGGTCGTCTTCAAATCAGGCATTTCATTTATTTCAGCACTGATAAAGGACCTATAAAATTCAGCAAGTCTTTTTGTTGTTTCTGTGTTAGTCGAACCTATGTTTCTCGGAATATTATAAACATTCCATTTTGGGTCACCCGGATTGATTCTTTCTGGACAATGGGCAATATCAAAGTCAATCCCGGCTTTTAACCCCGTTTTTTCCTCTAAAATAGGTTTAACAACTTCATCGCAGACACCCGGATTAATAGTTGATTCAATAACCACTGATTGCCCCTTTTTAAGATATTTTGATATCGTCAATGTGGCACCTTTTACCGGTCCTAAATCTGGTGTATAATCATCCAGAACTGGTGTTGGCACGCAAACAATATAAATATCCGAATTATTCAAAATTTCTGGATTTGAAGAGACCTCAAAATTGACTTCTTTCAAATCCTGTTCACATTGATAGTCATCAATGGGGCATTCCCTTTTTTTGATTTTCTCAATTTTTTTTTCGTTTAAATCAAATCCGACAACAAGGTTGTTGGTTTTTCTTGCTATTGCACAAGCAAGTGGAAGCCCGACATAGCCAAGCCCTAAAACTGATACTTTCATAAATTTTTTATATTACAGTAAAAATTACAACATTTGAAGTTAGTCCGGTTGATTCATCTTTTAAATAAATTTTATGCTCTCCCGGCTTTTGATAAAATTCTTTAGGTATATTACAAGTTAGTAAATTATCCTTACAAAATGGCTTTAAACTTTTTTCATCGAATTTTACTACTACTGAATTGGTATTTCCAGTTGTTTGAAGCCAAATAGCTGATTCTCCGTTTGTTTGAATATTAAAGTCTTGACCACTTTTAACACTGACGGGTCCAAAATTAATAATCTTCGGCATATTGAAACCACTTAAAGTATCCATAGCTTTTAAAAAAGAAAATCTTAGTTAAACATACATTTTTATGGAAAAAATTTTTACTTTACGGTAAAAATAACAACGTTTGAAGTTAATCCAGTGGCAGTATCTAAAAGATAAATTTTATGCTCGCCCGGTGTCTCAAAGAATTTTTTTGGAATGCTACACGTGATTAAATCTCCACCACCAAAATAGCAATTCAATCTTTCTTCATCAAATTTAACAACAATTGTCCCTTTTCCGTTAGCAACCTTGAACCACATAACTGAATCGCCATTTTGTTGAACATTAAATTCAACACCGGCATTAGTCGTGTGCGGACCGAATCTTAGTATCTGAGGAGCTTCAACTAAGTAGTTTGAAACCATTTTTATCTCCGTTATTATGATTAAAAATTAAAAAATTATTTGACTAATATTAGACGTAAAAATTTTGCTAATGTTATTAGGAAATAATATCATTCTATAAATCTTTGTTCTTTTGGTAATGTTTGTTGCCAAAGCATTATATTGTCCAAATTTTTTCCAGCATAGTCAAAGTTTTTCATTATCTCAAGTCTATTAGCAATTTTTTCCTTAATCCTATCTGCATTTGAATCATCAATATTTCTTAAATAATGCTGAATGACCTCAACAAATGTATCTGTATTAAACTTCGACTTCCATTTTATATTGAACTTCTGCTCATAGTATTTCAGGTTTTTGAAAAATGTTCTGTTCCTGTATTCATCAGTCAGAAGGGAACTGAATGAAACACTACCTTTATGATATATAAAGACATTTTCAAGAACAGCAAGTTTATATCCTGCCTTCATCACTCTAATAGAAAAATCGTCATCTTCGAACATTCCCACACCATAGGCTTCATCAAGATAGCCAACATTATCCAATACATCTTTCCTGATTGCTACACAGTAGAATCCTAATAGATTAGTAAAAAAGTAATCTTTACTATGTTTATTTGCCCATTCAAGCCCTTCTCTTATGATTTCTTCCTCTGTTGTTGATTTCACATATATCATTTGCTCGTTTCCGGCTGAATTCGTAACCGGTCCTGCCATACCAACTTCCGGATGAGTTTCCATAAAATCAACAATCTTATCAAGCCAATAATCGGTTACTATTGTATCACTATTGAGTAAAATATAATAATCTGCTTCTATTGCTTTCATTCCGGCATTATTACCACCTGCAAAACCAAGATTTTGCTCATTAAACAAAAGCCTTAGATTTTTGTATTCGTCTTTTGCTTTTAAAAGATAATCTCTTGTGCCATCAGTAGAAAGATTATCAACGACGAGAACCTCAAAATCACAATGTGTTCGGGTGCTATAAATACTTTCGATGCAAGGTTTAGTTGTTTTATCAAGTAAATTATATGACAAAATAATAATTGCTACTTTTTTCTGTCCCTTTTGATGAAATTCTCTTAAGCTTCCAGCACCGACGTGAACATATAAATCTTTGCAACAAACGAGTCTTAAACCACTATTTTTTATCTTAATGCTATAATCATACTCTTCAAATTTGTTATAAACCGTTTCTTCACCTTCATCTGGTATTAATCCAACTTTATCTACTACGTCTTTTCTAAACATAGTGCAGAAAAGTCCAAGTTCATTTATATCACTGAAGCTATGAAAGTTTTCGTAGAGAACCTTCTCAGCAAAATCAAGATACTCTTCATAATAATTATATGCAATATTAGTTGCAGTTTGATTACCTTTAATATTTGTTGTAGGACCAACCATCCCAATTGTCTCATCTTTCAGATATTTCATCATTGTGTTAATCCACCCCTTAGGAACAACTGCATCTGGACTTAGAAGAATTAGATAATCCCCACTTGCTTCTTTAATACCTATATTATTAGCTTTTATGAACCCTAAATTCTTTTCATTATATATCACCCTAATAAAATCAAATTTAGATTCAAGAGCTAAAAGATAATCTCGGCTATTATCATTCGAAGCATTATCAATAATTAGTATTTCATAATTTGGATAAGCTGTGTTTTCTAATATATTTTTTATACAATATTCAAGATTTTTTGCATTGTTATTATTTATAATTATAATACTTACTTTCGGAAAACCTTCAATAACATACTTTTCAAGATTAGCAACACGATGCTCCCAATCGTTATTTTTTGCTGTTTCTATTCTTTTCTGAATTATCTTCTCATCCTTTTCCACCAATGCTTTCTCAATATTAGTGAGAAATTCTTCTTTGTTGTGAGAAAGATAAACAATATCTGAAAATGGATGTAACTCCGGTAAGTCAGAAGCTACTACTGGTTTTCCACTGCTTATATATTCAAAAAATTTAACTGGATTAGTTGAAAGAATTAAATCAACAAGTTTAAAAGGTATTAAACAAACATCAAACCAATAAAGAAACTTTGGCAATTCCTTATATGGCTTTTCTCCAAGAAAATGAACGTTTTTCATATTTTTGAGTTTTTCGATGTCAGAGCCAAATGTGTGACCTATCAAAACAATATTCCAATCAGGGCGAGATTCAGCAACATATTCAATTACTTCTGAATCGAACCACTCAGCTATTGCCCCGTAATAACCAATTATTGGTTTCGGAATCGCTTCAAGAGTATCATTTTCTGGTAAAACATTAAAATGCTTAAACTCAGTCGCATTAGGCAACATATTAACTTTATTGGTGTCGGTTTTCACCATTTTATAGATTTTCTTTGCCGTAGCTATAATAACATCTGAGGTATTTATAAGTAAGTCCTGATAATCTTTCAATTTCTGGTTTAAATTAGAAAATCCAGCGAATTCATCGAGGGCATCAAATACTACTTTTGCATTGAATTTCTTTGAAACATAAGACACAAGTGGTTGCCACATTGGAAATTCTACAAAAGCTATTGCCTCTTTTATAGATTGTTCCTGATAAAGTTTCTTAATTGCTTCTTTTAGTACATCAAGATTTGAGGCGATATCTTCTGTGTAGATAGCAGTTTGTGTTTTATAGGGCAATTTTACTTCTATCACATTCGGTTCAATCAATCTATATGTATTTGTTGTTTCCTGACCTAATTGAACTGAAATATAAAAAACACGATGACCCTTAGCAGCCAAACCAGCAGCTAAATGTTGAGGTCTTTGATATCTAAAGTCCCAGTCAATAATTGCAAAGAAGATGACATCATATTTTGGTATTGAAACATTGTGCTCCAGATTTTCAATCATCCTTAAAGCATCCGCATTTACTTTTTCTAAACTTGTTAAGCTTGTTCCTGAACCCTCCAAATGTTTCGATTTTGAGCGTGCACGCCACTTTTTAAGCGATTTCCAAAGATTTGATGGATATGTTGCGAATAATCTATAAGCAAAAATTACAGGGTATTTTAAAAAGGGGAATATTTTGTCTAATTTTTGTAGGTAATAAACAACCATCCAAGATCTACTTGCGAACAAATTATTAAGCTGGGTATACATTGAATCTCTTTGAGCAGTTATATTCTGAATCGCTATATCTTTATTCGCTATTATTTGGTCTTTTTCGGCAAGAGCCATAACTTTTTCAAAATTGCTTTGATCGAGTTCCTTAATCTGCTCATCGAGTCGGTTTATGGTTTCAGTTGAAATTTTTAATGCAACTTCTTTCTCACTAATAATAGAATCTTTCCATTTGATAATATCCAATTTCTCTTCGATTATTTTGTCTTTAACGTTGTTTTTATTTATTTGATCATTTAATTCTCTGTCTTTCTCAGAAATTGTGTTGTCTTTCTCATTAATAACAGCTTGATATTGAGCGATTAGTTCTTCTTTCTCCTTTATCGTTTTAAGCTTTTCTGCAATCAAATTCTCTTTATCTAAAATAATTTGGTCTTTAAGTTCAATTATTTGACTCTTTTCTGAAACTATTTGCTCAAGTTCTGAAAGCTTGATTGATTTTTCGTATAATTCATCAATTTTCTCTTTTAGCTTAGAATGCGTTTCGTTGAGTAGCTGATTATTTTTTCCAATTTCTTCTTCTAAGTCAAATATCTTTTTCTCGAATTGCTGAATTTTCTCTTTTTGATTAAAAATAGTTTCTTCTTTATTGTCTATGGCATATTTTTGATTATTAATAATCTCATCTTTGTCTTCAAGCTTTTGTTCATAATATTCAAGCAATTTCTTATTTTTAATCAATTCTTCGTTAAGCTTCGAAATTTCTTCCTCAAACTCATTAATGAGATTAGTATTGTTTTGAATAAGCTGTTCTTTCTCGAATATAGCTTTGTCCATATCTTGAATCATCTCATTTCGAAATTCGAGTTCAAACTCAAGCTGTGCAATTAAATTTTGTTTTTCTATTAATTCAAGCCTTGTATTAGCTAAATTCTCTTCTACCTTTTTAATTACAGATGATTGCTTATTGATAAAATCTTCTTTTTCTTCAATAGCCCTATTTCTTTCAATAATTAAGTTCTCTTTCTCGTTCAGGAGTTTGTTCCTTTCTTCTGCCAAAAATGCTAAATGATCGAGCAATTCTTCCTGCTTTTCAATTATTGATGTTTTTTCATCGAGTTGAGACTTTATTTCACTAATTTCAATATTTCTCTGACTAACTAAATTAAGCTGAAAATTTACAGCTTCTTCTAAATTTTGAATTTGAATATTTTTGTTCGAAATTTCTGTCTCAATGTTTTGTAATTGCTCGTCTTTATCAAGTATTTGTTGATATTGAAAGGCTATCAAATTATCCTTCTGAAGCAGTAACTCATCTTTTTCTTTCAATAATTTTTCACGTTCAACAATTTGAATTTCCTTCTGATGAAGTTCAATATTCTTTTCATCAAGAAGTTGTTTTTGATAATCAATTAAATGATCTCTTTGCTCGAGCAGTAATTCTTTTTCTGAGATTAATTTCTCTTTTTCCTCCAAAAAGACTTTTAATTCAGAAATATCAAAATTTTTCTGATTAATGATAGTATCCTTTATTTGAAGGTCTAAATCTTTCTGGTTGAGAATAATATCCTTGTCCGAAATAGCAGTCTCAAGTCTTGATATTGAATCATCCTTCTCTATTAGTTTGTTCTCAAGTTCTTGAATGTAATTTAAATTATTCTGCAGTTCAAGATTAATCTGGTTAATTATTTGGTCTTTTTCTTGGATAGTTCTTTCGGTTTCTGCTAAATTCTGTGAAAGAGTATTTATCAAATTCTCTTTTTCTTCTAAAATATTGTTTTGATTTAATATTATTTCAGCCTGATATTCGCTTAGATTTTGTTTTTCAAGAATTATTCTTTCCTTTTCTTCTAAATTCGACTTTAGTATATCTATGCTTTTCTGAATTTCTGAAATTTCAATTTCTTTTTCAGCTATTTTCTCAGCTTTTGCTCTTAACTCATTTTCTTTTTCATAAATGAGAGCCTCTTGTCTATTGATTAAAGCATCTTTTTGTGAAATCGATACATAATTTTCAATAATTATATCCTGAAGTTTAAAATTATATTTTTCAATTTCCTTCAGTGTATTATTCTTAAGATTTATGATTTTATCTTTTTCTTCGATTATTGCTTCGTTCTGTCTTCTTAAATCCTCTATCGCATTATTTAAAGCAGATATTTGCTCATCTTTAAAATTTAGTATCTTATCTGTTTGACTTGATTTTATGTTATCTAAACTATATCCTTGAGATTCTATTAAAGACTTCAAGCCCTGATATTTGGCTATCAAATCAAAATTCTTTGTCTTTAGTTCGGTAAGGCTGTCTTTGAGTGTAAGGTCTTTTATATCTGCTTCTAATGGCGACTCTTCGATAGTTGTAATGTAAACTTCAAGATAAGCATTTTCCTCAGGTATTAAATTATTATCCACCAAATCTTTATAATACTGATAAATTTCCTCTGACTCATAAGCACCGCTTATAAAATACTTCGTGAAATTCCATCCAGCAAATTGTCTTTTTATTGTTCTGAAACCAGCTTTACGAAGGAATATATCATAATCTTTTCTTAAATATTCAGTTCCGTATAGCCAATTATTCTCTCTCATTTTTTTATAACGAAAGAGAAGATAGGGCAATGATAATGGATTAGGAACAAGAAAAATGAAATATTTCTTTACAATTTTTTTGATTGACTTGAGAGCGTCCAATAGCTTTTCATCGCTGAAATGCTCCATTACTCCACTGTTCCAGACTACATCGTAATTTGGGGCAATATTTGATAAATCAAAAATATCACCATTTATGAAGTTTCCCTCGAGGTTATAATAATTAAAAAATTCCTTCGATTTCTCGAGAGCAGTCTGAGAAAAATCAAGAAGCGTTACATTATAACCAGCTTTATTTAGCAAACCTGATATATGACCGCTTCCAGAACCAAGTTCTATCAAACTACAATTATCTTGTAATTTGAGCCACTGTAGGATTTCTATCAGACTATTAGCTATTTCTTTTTCATTATCATTTATTTCATAGTTGTATTCTTTAGCGACATTGTCCCAAATATCTGGTCTTGGTTGTGTTTCTATTATCGCTAATTTATCATCAGACATAATTTTACCTCAATTTCAATTTAATTTTTATTTATACTGATTGTTTGATTAATTCTTGGTTGAGTTAATGAAAAAAATCGTTTGTTTGCAACTACCTTAAAAATTTTTGCATTCTCAACAAAATCATAATACTTTGGCATATAATAAGTTCTATCCTCTGATTGAAATGTCAGCAAATACTCGCCGGGTGCCATAATATTTTCAAATTCGTATGTAATTATTACCTCATCACCCTCTGAAAAAGGACCAAATTGTTTTCCTTCTTCTATTGTTGTTGATACTATTATATCAAGTCCGTTTCTATCCCTAAAGCTAAAACCAAACCCGATGTGTTCGCATTCAACATCTTTAAAAGCTTTTGCTAACATTATCACCTTAACTCTTTCGCCCCACTCAAGAATGATTGATTCCTCATTTAAAGAATTAAGTAAAGAACAGCCAACTATTTTGATATCTCCCTCACCCCAATGAATTATTTCTTCATCATCGAGAATATCAATAAATTGTATCCCGTTCCTTTCAAAAGTTTTATCCACAACTAATAATTATTTTTTTTGTAACACATTAGACTTGCAATTTAAGGATTATCCTTTAGTAATAAAACCTCCAAAAAACACCATAAAAAATTGTATAGGTCATTTTTTATCAATAACTGAAAGACTTATAAAATTTTTTGTCTTACTTTATCTAAAATTTAGTTTAAATTTCATTTATGCATTTTTAATTTTATTAAGATTAATTTTATTAAATTGTATTTTATTTATTTTTAAACATTATCTATGAATCAATTATTTTTTGGGGATTGTCTTGATGTTCTAAAAGAACTAAACAAAAAATTCCCCGATGGATTTATTGATTTAATTTATATCGATCCCCCTTTTAATTCAAAGAGGAATTATAATATTTTGTTCGAAAGCTTGGATTTATCCGATACTAAAGCACAAAAAGAAGCCTTTGCCGACACTTGGAGTAATGTTAGTTATTATGACACAATTGAAGAAATTCATTCAATCAATCTCGATTTGTATAAATTTCTTCTGGCATTAGATAACATTAGAATATCAAAAAGTGCTGTTTCCTATCTGACAACAATGGCTATCAGAATTTGGTATATGCACAAAGTTTTAAACTCAACTGGAAGTTTCTATTTACACTGTGACTCTACAATGAGTCATTATTTAAAGTTAGTATGTGATTTGGTTTTTGGTTACGAAAATTTCGTTAATGAAATTATCTGGAAAAGAACAAGCGCTCATAATGACCCAAAAAGATTCGGAAAAAATGCTGATAGAATACTTTTTTATTCAAAAAGCTCTGAATATTTCTTTAAACCTGTTATTATGCAATATGATGAGTCCTATTTAAAAAAGTTCTATAGATTTGAAGATAAGAAAGGGCGTTTTAGGTTGAGTGATTTGACTGGTCCCGGTGTTAATCCAAATGATCAACCTTATAAAGGTTATAATCCATCTGAAAGAGGACGTAGTTGGTCTGTCCCAAAAAGATTTTTAATAAAACTGCTTGGTGAAAAAAAATATAATAAAATGAATACCATACAGAAATTGGAGTTTCTTGATAAAAATGGTTATATTCATTTTACATCAAAAGGCACTCCAAGCTTTAAAAGATATTTAAAGACTATGCAGGGTGCTCCGGCTCAGGAAATATGGACTGATATTCCACCTATTTCACCTCATGCTGCAGAGCGTCTTGGCTACCCAACTCAAAAACCAGAGGCTCTGCTCGAAAGAATTATCAACGCTTCTTCACAAGAGGGTGATATTGTTGCTGATTTCTTTTGTGGTTGCGGCACTACCGTTGCTGTTGCTGAAAGACTAAATAGAAAATGGCTCGGTGTTGATATTTCTCATTTAGCTGTTAAATTAATTCTTAAAAGACTGACTGACCCATATTCTGATGAGAAAAAGAAAGAAATTTTGCAAAATATAGAAATTAATGGATTCCCCAAGGATATTGCTTCCGCCAAAGAATTAGCTTTGAGTGACAAAGGAAGAGTCAAATTTCAAGATTGGATAATTGAATTTGTTATCGGTGGCGTTTCTAATCCAAAAAAAGTCGCTGACAAGGGCTTTGATGGTTATTTCACTTTTAGCAAATCCACTGACGGAAAAATTAAAGGAACAGCAATCATCGAAGTTAAAAGTGGAAATACCAACATTGCTGCTTTACGTTCCTTTATTGAAACCGTTAATCAACAAAAAGCCGATATGGGCATTTTTGTCTGCTTCGAAGAATTCGCAACTAAAGGTATGCTGTCCACTGCTAATTCTCAAGGAAAAGTCCAAGGTTTTAACAATCCAAAAATTCAAATTCTAACCGTTGAAGAATTATTATCTGGTAAATTACCATCAATTCCCGGTAGAAGTCAAATGACTCATTTTGAAAGTTCAAAAAGGAAATTAGAAAAAGATAACGGTAATCATAGCTTGTTTTAAAACTTATTAAATTTAACTTTTATATTTTTTTGGGTATTCATAAAATCTTAAATCCCCTTCAGAATTTAATATTTCTTCCCAAAATGAAATATCAAAATCAATACAAGCTACTGCACAGGTAGGCATTTCTGGGACTTTTCCTCCAGACAAATTATATGCCAATGAAGATACCGCCGGGTTATGTCCAAAAAGAATTACCGTTTTATAATCATTGTTTAAAGAAGCAATAAGCTCTTTGATACCATTTACTCCTGAAGAATAAATCAAATTAATTTGTTCGATTTTATCAATAGGATACTTGAAAGCTGTAGCAAAATATTTTGCTGTTGTTATTGCCCTATTAGCTGGGCTTGACATTATTAAATCAGGGGTCTTAATTTTTGATGCTACCAACTCAGCCATAAATGGTGCATCTTTTAATCCTCGTTTGTTTAGTGGTCTATCGAAATCAGAAAGATCTGGATTTCCCCAATCAGATTTTGCGTGTCTGACTAATATTAATGTTTTCATAAATTTTTATACATTAATCTTTTTCTTTTATTGATTTCTTAATGATTTCTCAAATAGTAATTTCTCTGCTTCTACAGCTTCCCTTATTCTGTTAGCTTTCAATATATTCTTTGTTTTGATATATGCGTCTTCGAGCAATTTTGCTATTTGATCTCTTACTCTGTTTCTTGTTTCACGATTATCAATCTGATGCCAGGCTTTTTGTTCAAAATAAACCTCAAGTTTATTGATTACCTGTTTTGGTCTTTTTAGTGAGTCTTTTGCAGCTTCACTTATAATTTTGTTCAATCTTCTTTCAACGTTTATTTGGTGATTATTAGAGAAAGAGGTATCATCCTCCCTATGACGATTAAAGTTTTCAATTTTTTTTGTTAAACTTGCTATGACTGTCTCATCCGAAAAATTGTATATTTTGTAATTTATTGGGATTGGCGGTCTAACTCTAATTTCAACATCTGAATCTGAACGTGGAAATCCTTTACTTGTCAAAGAATTCACAATATTATTCATAACATCAGCTGTTAAATTAGTTTCTATCAATGCTAAACCACCTCTTATAACTATTTGACTAAATGGACCATTAAGTATATCATAATGTCTCAAAATCATTTGTCTAATGAATTGACCTTGATTATAACACCTTTGATAATCATCTCCTCCAAGACCTGTCCTTGACCTCAAAACTTGTAAAGTTGATTTTGAGTCCCTAAAACCAAGAAAATCAATCAAGCCCATAGCTTGAGAAAAACCCAGCTCGACATAATAATGGATTTTATCCAATCCTGCAATCTTTGCAAGCTCTTGATGATATATATTTCTACCCCTATTTGCTCGAACAATGGTTAATTTGTTTAAACCAGTGGAATCATCCATACCCGCATCAGCATAAGTATCACGTGGAATAGATGTTATCTCAATTTTACCGCTATCAATTAAGATTGATAAAATATGATTTGCATCCGCATGATTTGATCTTGTCCCAAGACGTGAATCTAAGCCAGTTATAGCTATATTTATTCTTCTTCCCGTATATATTCTTCTTGTATTTTTTCCTGCATCTTTATCGTATTCAATATTTAAGTTTTCGGGCGAGCTGACTCTAATTGTATTTATTGTTGTATCCTCGTTAGTCGTAGCTGCTGCCAAGAACTCCCTGTTGAATTTTTCTATCTTTTCTCTTTGTTTTGCTGTGTCAATTCTGTTTGAATTATCCGAGTAAATTTCTGAGCTACCAAAAAAAGTTGAAAATAGAAACCAAAATATTACAAATGCAGAAATTAAAACAATTGCTATTAATGACCAGAACTTAGCCCGATTAGTCTTTTTATTTTTTGTTTGCCTTGTCAAAACTTTCTAAAAAAATATTATTAAAGATTTAACATATTATTAACGTTAGATTAAAATATTAATTTCAATTTAATTTTTTTAAAAGATTATGAAATTATCGGATAAAGTTTAAATAGAATTAGATAATGTTAATATTTATTTTATAAATTTTATGGTAACTTTTTTTCAATAAGGGAATTAACTAAAAAATCCGATTTTTAGGAGAACAAAAATCTTTGTCTGTTCTTTAATTTTATCATTCCTTACAAAAAAATTTATTTTGAAAATTTTAATGTATTAATGTAAAATCGGCAATTTTTAATCCCACATTTCCCCACCTTTTGCTTAAAGCTTATTTAAACATATTATCTACATTTTGAACTCAATGTCAAATAACAATTAATACATATCATATATCTAAAAAAATGCTGTTGAAAACTTTTTTTGAAAAAAAATTTGACAATTAATTATAAATTATTTAAATTAGGTGGGTAAAAGAGGGTAAAAGTGATAAAAAGTGGGTAAAAGTGTTAAATTAATTTTCAAAATTTACTAATTATGGGTTTTTTTCAGGGAAGTGAGACATATTCTATTGACTCAAAAGGTAGAGTCAGTATTCCTTATTGGATGAGGAAAGAAATGACCCCTGAAGCCAAAGACACTTTTATTCTAACAAAAGGTTTCAAGAAATGTATTTGGGCTTATCCTCTTGATGAATGGGCTAAGTTTCAGAAAATTCTGATGAGCAAAAATCAGTTTGATGAAGATAATGATTATATTATCTCGACTATGTTAATGTATGCTTTCGAAGTAAAGCTTGATTCTCAGCAAAGAATAATGGTTCCTAAGCGGATTTGGGAATTAGCTGAAATTGATATTGAGGTTAGTAACAAAGCTTTTATTTTGGGAAAAATTGATCATATTGAATTGTGGAACCCAACGATTTACTTCGATCAGTATAGTCGTAAAAAAGAACCTTATGAGGTAGTCGCAGCAAGAGTTATGAATCAAAAAAATATGCCACAAATTGATGGAGCAAACTAAATCTGGAATATCGAAATCTGGCTCTGCTACTGATTACCACACTTCGGTTCTTTTAGAAGAATCAATTAAACTGTTATTTACGGATAAGGAAGGAATTTACATTGATGGCACCCTTGGCGGGGGCGGGCATGCAGCAGCAATCCTTGAAAAGCTTGGTAAAGGGGGGAAATTACTTGCTTTTGACAAGGATCCGGAAGCGATAGGTTATTGCAAAAAGCGGTTTAAGGACGAGCTCGAAATTCTGGGGGGAACAAGACTCGTTCTGCATAATGACAGTTACAACAAGGCAGGCAGCATAACGGAGATTTTTGGTAAAGTTTCAGGAATTCTCCTTGACCTTGGTGTTTCTTCTCGGCAGTTTGATTTTGCTGAAAAAGGCTTCAGTTTCAGGTTTGATGCACCTATTGATATGCGATTCGAGGGAGGGATTGAGAGCGCTGAAGCAATCTTGAACAATTACTCCGAGAATGAACTCGAGAAAATTTTTAGGGACTACGGTGAAGAACCTTTCGCTCGGGTGATAGCGCGACGGATTATTACCAACCGTCGCGTTTCACCTATTAAAACAACTTTCGACCTAAAATTCGCAATCGAACAATCAGTCCCTGAAAAAATTCTTAAAAAATCGCTTACTCGTGTCTTTCAGGCTTTGCGTATTGCTGTCAATCGGGAATTGGAAGAACTATCAAAAATGCTCGAAAATTCCTTGAAACTCCTAAAAAATAGGGGTAGAATAGTTGTTATATCCTATCATTCACTTGAAGATAGAATTGTTAAGAATTTCTTTAAAGAAAATGCTTACAAGGAAAAAGAAAAAAAATCTACTGAAATCATTCTTGGAGACCCGATACCCAAACTCAAAACTCTTACTCCGAAACCAATTGAACCCAGTTTCAAAGAACAACAACAAAACCCACGTTCCAGAAGTGCCAAGCTAAGAGCTGCTGAATGTGTCAGATAATTTACTAATAAATTTTATTCTTAAAATTACATTCTAAATCATCTTTTCATTTTAAAATATCTTAAAATTTAGATAATTTGACATTTAGATTGAATTTTATTAATTTTGGTTATGACAATTCAGGAACAAATAGATTATTGGATCAAGTTATCAGATGAGGATTTATCAACTGCTGAAATATTATTATCTAATAAAAAATATGTTATGTGTCTTTATATGTGTCATTTAATGATTGAAAAAATTCTTAAAGCACATTATTTAAAAAACAACTTAAAGAATCCACCAAAAACTCACGATCTGCTTTATCTATCATCAAAATCGGGTATTCAATTAAATAATGAACAAATAGATTTTCTGGATCGTCTAAATTTTTTTCAAATGGAAGCAAGATACCCTGATTATAAAATGGAAATCTATAAAACCTGTTCTAAGGATTTTACAAATTCATTTTTCAATGAATCTAAGGAATTTTTTAAATGGATAAAATCGAAAATATAATCAAGAAACTAATAAAATACATTGATAAAATAGAGCAAAATAATATTAAAATTCAGAAGGCTTATCTTTTTGGCTCTCAAATTCATAATTCTGCTAAAGAATATAGTGATATAGATATAGCTCTTGTTTCAGCAGATTTTTCTGGCAACAAATACTACGATAGGGAAAAGATAAGAAAATTAAGATGGGATATAGATGTTTTAATTTCCCCAATAACCTTCATACCTGAAGAATTCGATGCAAGTAATCTATTCGTAAAAGAAATTATTGAGACAGGCATAAGAATAAAATAATAAATTTTTTTGATGCTTAAAATGAAAATTAATCTATGATATTTTATTATGCCTGATTTATTAGGTGTTGAAAAATCAAAACTGAAAATTTTATACTAATAGAATAATCCGCTATTTCTTCAAGTTCCTGATAAAAAAGGGTATAAATAATAACCATGCAAGAAAAACAAGAGTTGAGGCAGCATAAACGGGAAAATAAATGAATTTTGCAACAATTGCTCCACCAAATAAAGGCGGAAGCGATTGCGCAAGAAAATTCATTGATAATGTTACTCCAAGCTTTTCACCCTGCTCATTCTCTTTAGCAAGATTCGAAGATGTCGCCGTCAGTGATAAATTTGAACTTGACTGTGCAAATGCTATAAATGGTATAATTAGATACAGCAATATAGCTTCTTTTGGAAAATAAAGCAAAAAAAGTGATATTGATAATAAAGGAAGTGTGAAGATTGCAATCTTTTCGGGGCGTAGTCTTTTGGATAATGGGCGAATTATCAAACCTTGTGATAAAGCTACGCATAAGCCCATAAAACCATATAGAGAGCCTATATTTTCTTGCCTGAAATTAAATTTCTCTACTAAAATTACAAGAAAAAACTGAGTGAAAAAGGCAAATCCAAGGGTATTGATAAAAATCACAAAATTTAATCTTCTTGTTCTTTTTGATGAGAAAGCTAAAATTATGTTTTTTATCCCTTTTAAAATGGTAATTTGCTCATCTTTCCTTTCCTTCAAAGTTTCTGGAAAGTTGCGATATACCAAATAAAGGTTAAGTAATGATAAAATTATTGCAAAAACAAAAGGTGTTTCAAAACTAAAAAGATGAAATACATTATCATTCGCTAAATGTCCTCCAATAAAAGGTCCAATAACAAAGCCTAAACCAAAAGCCATTCCAACCAAGCCAAAATTCTTTGTTTTCTCTGCTGGTGTGCTTACATCAGCCAATGAAGAATATGCAATCGTTATATTTCCTGAAGATAAACCCGGTATTATCCTACCAATAAAAAGTAAAATCAGGCTTTTATAGTGAATTCCAAGAGTAAAAATTAAATAACCAAAAATTGTTACAATTAAAGAAAAAATCATCAATTTCCTACGCCCATATTTGTCTGATAGCGAACCTAATATTGGTGAACTAAAAAACTGAGATATGGAATAAGTTGCCATCAGCAAACCGAACACAATCGTTCGTGTTGTTAAACTTGTCGTTTCACTAAAAATCCCACTATTTTTGCCTAATAGTAATGGAGCAAGGATGGGTATTATCAAACCCACTCCCAACAGGTCGAGAAAGACTGTAATAAAAATTGTAAATAATGTTTTACTTTTTTTCAAAGTCTGTTCAGTGATTTTGCAAAAATAAAAGGCTGCGTCAATATTGCAGCCTTATTAATTAATCAATTTGTTGAAATTTTTACTTTGTTTGATTTCTTAAATTCTTGCCAGATTCTACTACAGCATCAACAAATCGCTTATATTGCTCTGCCTGTGCTCCAGTTATCCTTGCACGACTAAGAAGATTAAGCAAATTTTGAGCAGTAAGCAATGGCATTTCGACTACCATTGTATCACCCGGCTTTTTGTTTGTTGTCTGAGCTGTCTTGATAAACCCTTCTAACATAACTTTACAGGCAAGAAATGACTCTACTTCATTGCCAACTATTTCAACATTACCTAATGTTGTAAAAGCAAAAGCAAGGTCGTCCACTACAACCGTTGGTTTTAAAATAATCTGTCTTTGGGGATCTTGTAAATTGGGTTGATTTTGCTGTGCAAAAATATTTGTTGTTAAAATTATTGATAAGATTATCAGAATTAAACCCTTAAATTTCATAAAAATAACTCCATTTTGTTAATAAAAAAACACACAAAAATATCTTTCTAAAATTAAAAATCCAAATTAATACCAATTCTATGAAGAAAAGTGTTATAACCGTATTGTGCTATAGCATAATCTACGTTTACTGAACTTGTCTTAATTCCAACACCTGCAGATAGCCCTGTAAACTGCTTGTCATTCTGCGGTGCCGCTTTTCGCCTGATTTGATTATCATATCCGAGCCTTGCCTGAACATACTCACCAAAGTAAAATTCTCCTCCAATTGAAAAATTCAAAAATTTATCAAAGAAATTTTCGGTTTGGTCAGCAAGATGATGAATACTAAGGTTTACAAGTAAAGGCAATCCACGTAATCTGTTATTAATTCCCAATCTAACATCCAAAGGAAGAGGCTCATAATAATCAACGAACTTCGATAATTGGGCTCCAGCGTGAAGAACAGATAGTCCAACATTTGTTCTACTGTCAGGTATTTGATAAATTAATCCGGCATCAAATGCAAGAGATGATGAATTATATTTGTCAATATTGTTATATAAATATTTTAAACTTATACCATAATAAAGATTAGTGTCCAACTGGTTAGAATAGGTGGCAGCAATCACAATATCATTAGCTCCATAGGTTCCCATTTGTGCTCCATATCTGTCAGACCTCACAAAAGAACCATAATTTGTGAAAGATACTGAAGCCCCAAATGTTCCTATATCCTCAAATTTCCTTACATACACCACATTACCAGAATTAATATCAAGAACGTGTTTCAAAAAAGTTGCAGAGAAATGCTTTTCATTAACTGTTGAAATTGCTGCAGGATTGAAAAATATTGCTCCCGGGTCATTTGGCATAGCTTCAAAACATCCTGCGATACCAGCTGCCCTTGCATTAGAATTGAACCTTAAAAATTGAAAAGGAGTGTTCACCGCTCCAAGATGACCTCCTTCTAATGATAATAGCAATAATATTAAAATTAACTTTTTTATTAATGGCATTCTTTATCCATAATAACAAAATGTAATCAAAAAACGGTTAATTATGATTAATATTGCTAATTATTTAAACCTAATGCTCTTAGGAATATCTCAGGTGGTTTAACAGCCCTCTTTGTTGTTGAATTCATAAATGAATGAATTGTGTAACCTTCGGCAATCAATTCCCCATCTCTTTCAATTTTATAATCAAATTGCAATCTCGCAGTAATCTTTTCCGTATCAAGCCTTGCATTAATAATAAGCAAATCATCGTAATATGCTGCCTTTTTGTATGTTACTTTGGCTTCTATCAAAGGAAGATGGTATCCAGCCTTTTCAAATTCAGTATATGGCAGATTATTTGCTCTCATTAGTTCTGTTCTGCCAACCTCAAAATAAACCAGATAGACACTATTATAAACAACTCCCATCTTGTCTGTGTCAGCATATCTGACTCTTATACTTGTTTCTAAAGTTAAAATACTCATTATATTTGTAATTTATATTTTACAGATTTACAATATTAGGTTTTTTAAGATTATTTCCAATTTTTTTATGTCTAAAATTGAAAATTTAATTGTCAGATTCGGAAGATTAGACGACGCAAAAACTTTGGCTGAATTTAATAAAGCAATGGCATTCGAATCCGAAGGTATTGATCTCGATTTCCAAAATGTGCTTTCGGGAATTAAAAATCTTATGCTTCAAACCGAGCTTGGTTTCTATCTGATTGCTGAAATTGATAATAAACCTGTTGGAACATTAATGATAACCTATGAATGGACCGATTGGCGTGATGGCTTGTTCTGGTGGATTCAAAGTGTTTATGTCATTCCCGAAATGAGAAAAAGAGGTATTTATAAAGCTCTATATGAATTTGTTAAAACACTTGCTAAAAGTGACTCACGAGTTAGGGGGTTCAGGCTTTATGTTGACAAAGATAATCAAAATGCCATAGAAGTCTATAAAAAGCTTGGAATGACGGAGTCAAATTATATTTTGTTTGAAGAAAAAAACTAAGTTTTTCAAATAATTTATAATGAATTTAAAACTTTTTTCTTGCAAGTATTAAATATTGAAAAACTGAGAAAGGAGTAAGCTTTCCAAATACAATTTTATTCAATAGATTCAGCTTCCACCCTGAATTTAAATTATAATCAGTTTTAATAATTTCATATCCTGTTTCCTCAAACATTTTCTTAATAGTATTAATTGTGAAAAATCTCAAATGGGTTTTGTCAAGGATTCCGGACTCTTCGTAATCAAATTTTCCTGTGAGCAAATTTTTAATTACTAAATAATTCTGAATGTTTGGAATACTTGCAACAATATAACCATCTTCGCTTAGGTAATAATATAATTTCCTCAGAACTGTCCAAGGGTCTCTTGTATGCTCAAGAACATCTGCACAAATAATGCAATCAAAATAGCCTTCTGGATAATCAAGGTCAAGAACTTCTATATCAGAGGTTAGAACCCTATCAAGATTTTTCTGGGCAATTTTTGCCGCTGGTAAGTATGGCTCAACACCCACAGCAACTGATGCCCCGAGCTTCCTTTTTGCTTCGGCACTTGTGTAACCCTCTCCGCAACCAATATCAAGAATAATCTTCACACCCTCAGGTATCATCTTCAGCACATCATACCGCACATAACTATAATAAACCTTCCCTTTGTTTTTATAATATTTTTCTCCACTTGCTATTTCTTTATTCTTTCTCATTTAGAATTTATTCTACCAAGCAAAAAATTAATTGAGCTTAACTTAATTTTAATATTTTATTATTTAACATTCACAAATTCTAATATCGTTATTTTTTTCGAAATATGTGTGCATATTTTATAAATTGTGTTTAACTAATTGTAAATTTTTAAAATTGAGAGTTAGGGTTAATTTATATGTTGGAAAGAAAAACAAAAATAATTTGCACTATTGGTCCATCAAGCTTCGAAATTAATAAATTAACTCATTTAATTGAGAGTGGAATGGACGCTGCAAGGTTGAATTTCTCTCACGGGAGTCACGAACTGCACAAACAATATATTAACAATATTAGAACCGCATCAAAAAAAACCGATAAAGAAATAGCTATTATTCAGGACTTACAGGGTCCAAAAATAAGAATTGGTAAGGTTGAAAATGGAAGTGTCCTTCTCGTTGAAGACCATAAATTTACAATTACAATTGATGACATACCCATTGGGTCTTCCGAAATTGTTTCAACTTCTTACAAAAATCTTGTTAATGAAGTTAAAGCTGGAAATACTATTCTTCTGGATGATGGATATATTATTTTAAATGTTGAAAAAGTAACCAAAAACAATATTGAAACAATTGTTGTCAAAGGCGGATATCTCAAAGACAACAAAGGCATCATTGCTCCCGGCGTTTCAAGTTCTGCCCCTTCCCTCAGCGAAAAAGACATCGAAGATTTGAAATTTGGTCTCGAAAATGGAATTGATGCTGTTGCTCTTTCCTTTGTCCGTTCGGAACGTGATGTTATCGAACTTAAAACAATAATGAAACTTTTCAAGAAAACTGTCCCTATTATCGCAAAAATAGAACGCTACGAAGGTGTAGAAGATATCAAAGATATCATTCACGAATCAGACGCGATTATGGTTGCCCGTGGTGACTTAGGTCTTGAAATGCCACCGGAACAGGTTCCTGTCCTCCAAAAAGATATCATCAAACACTGCAACTTTCACGGAAAGCCTGTCATAATAGCCACTCAAATGCTTGAATCAATGATTGAAAATCCCAGACCCACCCGTGCCGAAGCAAGTGATGTTGCAAATGCTGTTATTGACGGAGCTGATTGTGTTATGTTAAGCGGAGAAACAAGCATAGGAAAATACCCTATTGAAGCCGTTACCTATATGCATAAAATAATTTTAGCTACTGAATCAAAATATCACAAAATCATTGAAGAATACGAAAACACAAATTATATTTCTGACGCACTTGGTAGGGCTTCCTGCGTCATTTCAAAACAAATTAATGCAAAAGCCATCGTAGCTTTAACAAGCTCTGGCTATACACCCTTGAATATTGCTAAATATAGACCACAAGAAAAAATAATTGTTCTAACTGATAATGTTGGTGTTCAAAGAGTTATGAATTCACTTGTCTGGGGTTGCAATGCCTATTTGATTCCTGAACAGTTCCCAGAAAATGATATTAACAAGCTAACAGAATATTTGAAGGAAATTGGTAATTTTTCACCGGATGACTTATTAGTTCTCGTTGCTGGTCTTTCAGCTTCAAGATTCTTAAATGAAAACATCATTAAAGTTATAAAAATAGAAAAAACATCATTAAAGTTATAAAAATAGAATAAGTCAAATATTATGGCTATTTCATAATTGAATATTTAACTAATTCCATTGGGTTTGCAGGCTCTTTACCAAAATTAGGAACAAAATAAACCATACCAATATAAGGAACAAAATAGATATTCACGTTTCCTAAATACTCTTTTGGACTTTTTATAGAACGATAAATAAGAAAAGCACCAATATATTCAATTCCTCCGCTAACCCTTATATGTTCAACTCTTTCAACTACTGCAATGTCAGTAATTGAGTCCTTATCAGGTATCCTATAGTCCCAATGGTTCGGTATTTTCAATGGTAATAAATAAGCAATAAAAACTTTTTTTGGATTATAAATATCATTCAAATCCGTATAAAATTTAACAGTATCTCTAACACAAGTAACATACATCAATGAATCATAATCCGGATTTGATCTTCTCGTTAATTTCCAGACCGATGCAGTATCTTTATTTTCGAGAACAATCCTTGATATTATTTCAATTGTAACTGAATCTGCCGAAGGTAGTCTGGGATTTTCCAAATACACCCATTTCGTTCCAACTGTATTTGGGAAATATCCCGGATTTTTGGTTACAAAATCAGGTTCCTTCTTGTTGTTATTTGG
This sequence comes from Candidatus Kapaibacterium sp., assembly GCA_026418625.1. GTDB lineage: Bacteria > Bacteroidota > Ignavibacteria > Kapaibacteriales > UBA2268 > CALHRB01. The sequence goes on along the minus strand of JAOABA010000014.1, from coordinate 7,608 downwards.
AAAAACACTTGCCTCGTGACAGGAATACAATAATAGACTAAATAATATTAAGATTCCTGCCAAAAGAAATCTATTAAATTTTAAAAATAAGTTCATTGTAAATACTAAAGATTAAAGCCAAAGTTGAAAAAGACTGAGATCTTTTCTGTAGTTTGGATGTTCCCCTTGAATTTGTAGAATAACATTGTTCCATCAAGTCCAACTACAAAATTCAATAGATTATTTGGATTTAGATTTAATCCAACTGCTCCTTTTGTAATAACTCCAAACTCTGAAAAGCCAGTTGCTACATCAACAAACGGAGTGAGATAACCATTGAAATCAAATACAGGAATTAATTGCCTGTAACTTCCACCAAAAGTTAAAATATTTGAAACCGGAGTAAAATCATTTATATATTCGGGATCATTTACACGATAAATACTAAAAGGCTCATTCCCTGCAAAAACCCCTATTAAATTATTTTTTCCAATCTTATAATACAAACCCAAACCAAGATTTTCATATATTTGATTTATCGAAAGATTTTGAGAATTTACTGGAAACTGATTTAAACTTGTATTTCCTTTTATTTCCAAGTAAAATTCTGGATTTTTTGAAGGTTCAGTTAGGAATAGTGCAGGGGTTTTGCCAAAATTCCTATTCAATAATGCAAAATTATTGCCAAGCTCTTCGCTGAATTTGAAATTTGAAGAAATATTATTATTAAGATTAAGTTCCGATTTATTTATATTATTTGCTAAAACCGTCTTAGACTCATTTTTAATAATTTTGTTCTCACTCTCAAAGCTTTGAGTAAACGCTCCTTCGAAATTATTCTTGATTGGGACATTTCTAACAACAGTAATAATTTCCTTTGAATTATTATTTGAAAAATATGAACTTACTAATTCAAACTGATTTCTCTCAAAATCAGCATTCGTCATAATACCTTTGCTTGCTTCGTTGATACTATTCTCACCACTATTAAAGAACATAAAGGATAAAAAGGTTATGATAGCTCCGATAAACAAATACATAGCTGGTTTAAAAAGATTTTTCAAATTTGATAAAAAACTTTTTTGAGCTATCGTGTTAGTCATAGATGAACTATAGCCATTTGGATATGTCATTCCGGCTGAAGCAAAAATTGATGTAGCAAGGTGAACTGGTGGATTCAGATTATTTTTATCGGACTTAAAACCCGAATAGATTTCAAGCGCATTTTCAAACTCAGCGCGAAGGTCAGCATTCTCAGATAATGCCTTGAATAATATTTCTTGCTCCAGTGGAGTTGCCTCCCTGTCAAGGAAAAGATAAATTAAATCAGAATATGAATTTTCAAAATTGTGTTCCATTTTCCACCTCAAGTTCTTTCAAAATAAGGAGCTAATATTTTGCTTACTTTTCGCTTGGAGCGAACAATCCAATTTCTAACAGTTGAAACAGGCACTCCCAAAAATTCTGCTATTTCGGCATAGCTCATATCATAATAAACCTGTAAAATCAAAGATTCCCTTTGGTCCTCGCTTAAAAGTTCAAGCGATGCTACTACTATTGATGCTAATTCTTTCTTTTCGAAACTTTCATCGTTGAAAGATAAATCAATATCATTTATCGAAACAACAGGTTTTCTTGTATCCCTTATATGTTTATGACAAATATTTCTTGCAATTCTCAAAAGGAAACCGCCAACATTGGTCATAACCCTATCAGGTTTGACAGATTGAAGAAAATTTAAAAATGTTTCCTGAAATGCATCCTCTGCTTGTTGTTGATTTCCAATAATTCTAAAACAATAAAAATATATTTTTCTTGAATATCGGTTATATAATTCGGCAAAAGCTAACTCTTTACTCTTCTTATCCTCAAGAATAAGATTATAAAGCTCTATATCACTATATTCAGAGTATTTTTTTGCCATCAAATAACCAGAAAACCTTTATTTAATTTTTTTCTTCTGTAAATATGAATATACCAAAATTAAGACTTTTGTTTCATTAAATTATTAAAAATAACGAAATAAAATTCTATCAATTACATTAATAAACAACAAATTACGTTAGAAAATGTTACAATTTTTAATATTTTTAATTTTAATATGAGTGTTAGAGTTAGATTTGCTCCATCGCCAACTGGCTATCTTCACATTGGTGGCTTAAGAACAGCCCTTTATAACTACCTATTCGCTAAAAATCAGGGTGGTAAGTTTATTTTACGTATCGAAGATACTGATAGATCAAGGTTTGTCGAAAATGCTATGGAAGGTTTGATTGAAATTTTAAATTGGGCTGGTATTCTTTTTGACGAGGGTCCCGGTGTTGGCGGTGATTACGGTCCATATATTCAATCTGAACGCCTCGAAATTTATAAAAAACACGCTAATTTACTTTTAGAAAAAGGAAATGCTTATTACGCTTTCGATACTTCTGAAGAGCTTGAAGCAATGCGAAAAAAACTTCAAGAAAAAGGATTAAATCCAAAATATGATCGCAAAACGATGAAAAATCAATTTACACTCTCAGAGACTGAAGTAAAGCAGAGATTAAATTCCGATGAACCTTATGTTGTCAGATTATTAGTTCCAGATAATTACAAAGTTCATTTTAATGATATAATTAGAGGAGACATAACAGTTGACTCTTCAGAAATTGATGATCAGGTGCTTTTAAAATCCGATGGCTACCCTACTTATCATCTTGCAAATGTTGTTGATGACTATTTGATGAAGATTACTCACGTTATCAGAGGAGAAGAATGGCTTCCTTCCACACCTAAACATATTCTTCTTTATGAAGCTTTTGGTTGGGATTTGCCGAAATTTGCCCATCTTCCTTTACTTTTGAACAAAGATAGGTCAAAACTTAGCAAACGTCAAGGTGATGTTGCAGTTGAAGATTACAGACAAAAGGGCTATTTTAAAGAAGCTATTATTAACTTTGTTGCTCTTCTTGGTTGGAATCCTACTGGCGATAGAGAAATATACGATTTTCAGGAATTAATTGACAGCTTCAAGCTCGAAAAAGTAAACAAAGGAGGTGCCGTTTTTGATATTGAAAAACTCAATTGGATGAATTTCCAATATCTTATGAAAAAGGACACAAAAGAGCTTGCTATTCAGTTTAAGACTATTCTAATTGGCAAAGGCTATCCTGAATTCAGCAATGATTATTTAGAAAAAGTCATTAAAGTTCATAGAGAGAGAGTTACTTTTCTACATCAAATTCTGGATTTTTGTCCCTATATGTTTCAAAAACCCGAAAAATTTGATAAGGAATACTTCGAAAAATACTGGAAAGATTATTCTCTTGCTATTTTAAAAGAACTTCTAATAAAGTATTCAAAAATAGATAACTTTGTTCACGATGATTTGCACAAAGCAACTCTCGAAACTGCATCCGAAAGGGGTTTGAAGCTGAAAGACATTATTCACCCCTTACGGCTTGTTATCACTGGTCGTTCTGCTGGTGCTGGAATGTTTGAAACTATGGAAATACTTGGCAAAAATGAATGTTTATCAAGAATTCAATATTTTATCGATAACTATGAAAAAAATACATTGGTTTTTTAAATTAAGTCTTCTAACTATTCTTTTTAACTTAATCTCTTGCAAAAGTCTTGATTATGCTGAATGCACTAAAGCTCACCAAAAAGAGCTTATCATCAGGTGGGGTGAAATTTTTATCAAAGACAATAAAAGAATTGGCTTCGAACTAAATAGTAAAGCCGAATTATTCAATTACGAACAAACAGCTAATTCATCTCCAAAAATCTCAAAATTTGGTAATGCTAATCAAGAGTCTTATTGCAACATCTTAGGGAACATAACCAAAACTATTCTTAAAACTCAGATTGTTAATGAAATTGGCGATACCCTTCGTTATTTTGAATATATTAACCCTGAAAAAAGCTCTAATTTGTTTGTTAAATGGCACCCGAGATTTAATACCAAAAACAGTAGAGGTTTTCAGGAAATTTATGATAGCTTGAATACATTGAAATCAACAATCAAATAATATATTTATAAATTTATTAAAATAAATAACTTACAAATCATTTTCGAAAAAAAGCAAAAATTTCTTAATTTTACGTATGCTTAATTTTGCTCAAACGGATAACTTGTTAGTCCTCATCGCTGATGATGACTTGGATTTTTGCACAACAATGGCAGACATTGTGCAATCATTCAATTATCAAACTCATACAATACAAAAGCCCGATGAGGCTATTCTGTACATCGAAAAAAATTTTCGACGTGTCGGACTCGTCCTGCTTGATATTGAGTTCGGTCCAAATGCAACAATGAACGGCATTGACGTTCTCGAAAGCCTCAGAAGAAGCTACCCTGCTATACCCGTTATTATGGTTACAGGTAAAGGCACTATTGAAACAGCCGTTAAAGCAACAAAGCTTGGAGCTATTAACTTCATTGAAAAAAGCATTTTAAGCAAAGAAAAAATTAATGAAGTCCTTTCGAGCGCTATGAGCAGGCTCGATCCAAGAACCGAAGCAAAAGAAATCGAAAAATTTCTCCTCGCTAATGATATTGTGGGGAAAACAAAGGTAATGATTGAACTCGGAGACTCAATCATTAGATTTGGCAGAACCGACCTTAATGTCCTTATCTCAGGAGAAACAGGAACTGGCAAAAAATTAGTTGCAAAAGCAATTCATAATATCAGCCGAAGGGCTAAATATCCTTTTGTTACTGTTGATATACCAAACATCCCGAAAGAACTTTTCCAAAGCGAGCTTTTTGGACATAACAAAGGTTCTTTCTCTGGAGCAACCGAAACGAAAAAAGGACTTTTCCAATCCGCTCACAAAGGAACTCTGTTCCTTGATGAAATCGGTGATCTTAGTCTTGAGTTACAATCAAACCTCTTCATTCCAATTGAAGAGAAAATGATTAGAAAAGTTGGCTCTATCGAAACAGAAGAACTGGACGTCAGATTCATTTCAGCTACTGATAAAGACTTACTTTTTGCTATGAAAGAATCAAAATTCAGGGAGCAACTTTATCACCGTTTGAGGGAATGCGAAATTAGAATTCCACCTTTAAGAGAAAGAGCCGAAGATATACCTCACATCGTTGATATGGTTGTAGCAAGGCATAACAAAGATTATATAGATAAAAAATTCTTTTCTCCCTCTGCTATCCAGTATATGCAGGAACTTGAATGGCGTGGAAACGTTAGGGAATTAATCAGCGTTGTCAAAGTTGCTTTACAAACCGTCCAGCGTGAACAAATTGAGGTTACTGATATCAATAAAATTATTAGCTCAGCTAAACCACCCTCACCGGATCAAACTCCCAGTGAAATTTCAATTTCTTATGGGAAGACTTTAAAGGAAGACCTTGCTGAAGTTGATAAGAAAAAAATCGAGGCAACTTTAGAACGCTGCGACGGCAACGTTAGCAAAGCCGCTGCTATGCTTGGCATAAGTCGTGAAACTCTACATAACAAAGTCCGTAAATACGGAATTAACACCCAATTATATAGAACCAAGAAACTCTAAAAAACAAAAGAGACTGCCCTTTTGAGGCAGCCCCTTCAATTTCAAATTTGGAGCGAGTAATTATTATTCCATTTCGAGAGTAGCTCGATGTTGGCGTCTTTGTGCTTTCAACTTTGAAAGCCTTTTTTCGACCGATGGCTTTGTAAATGCGGTTCTTTTCTTGTATTCTCTCAAGATACCGCTTCTTTCATATTTCTTCTTAAATCTCCTCAAAGCCCTGTCAATGTTTTCATTAGTTTGTAATGTAACGCCTATCAAAATCTTCTCACTCCTTTCTTTTTTTTATTGTTTTAAATTTTCAATTAATCTTTTTTCGTTATTTTTTTCGAATTGCACAAGGATTGATTTTCCGCCTGTGCTGGTAACCTCTTTAGCTCTGACAATACCGACATCATCCCAAATGCTATGGAAAATAACATCACCAATTTGATATTCTTCTCTTGGTGAATATTTTCTCGCATCTTCTCTCGAAATATGAATAACAGCCTTTGATTTATCGGCTTCTGCTTCAATAGCATCAAGATTAATTAGTTGTGAATGATGGCTACGTGTGCATCTTGCCCATTGCTGCCTGCCTTTTTCTGTTTCGACAGGTTCGCCAATAAGCTCGTGCTTTGTTTCCTTCATCAGGAATGGTGAGTAGAGGGTTATGTATTTTGCTCTCCTCGAACGTTTTCTACCTTCCATAATGACTTCTTTTTTATAATTTTTGAATAAATGAATTACAAATATACGAAAAATTTTTGCCTTGACAAAATTTTCCTCTTTAATTAAATAGAAACGTAAATTTCTTATTAATCAATTACTAAGACGTTCTTTTAAGTAATTTATTACTGGTATTGGTGTTGGATCAATTTTATTTTCAATTGCAAGATAGTAGCTTATCCAATCCCCAAGATAAACTAACTCAAACATCCTTGTTAAAAAATTTTTCCCTTTACCGCTAAAGGAAAATTGAATATTCACCTTGTCTTCAAGAATATCATTCAAAGCATTAAACCTTTCCGAAATTCTCGGATGATCATCTTTATCTTTTAAGTAAATGACAGATAGTCTTTGAATTAAATCTTGCGGATGGCTGAATGAATTTATCTCGTTGTGGTTCATCTCCGGTAGCAAACTTCCATAGCAAAGATTCTTCGAATTTTCATTAATCTGGTCCCTCCAGCGAAGATTGACAGAGTCTAATCTTTCAGTTGAAGAATATATGATTGGAATTGTATTTACAATTTTTTGGGTAGTTGTATATGCTGAGTTATTTTCGTCCGGCAAAGAATAAATCTCCGAAAGTTTAATCATCTCTTCAATCGTTTCTTCTATTGCACCTTCTATCATCTTTTCAGTATTTATGGAAAATAGATTTAATCTTATTAAAACATAAAGCAAAGGAAAAAATGAATATGCTAAAGCACACCTTGGTTGATATCCAGTAGGTATTTTTATTAAAGGCAGTGCATATTTTTCTGCAAGTGAACCCAGAATTCCACCAGTAGTAATGCACAAAATGTTATTCGTCTGTTTTCGTGCTAATTCAAAAGCAGAAATTGTCTCTTCAGTATTGCCTGAATATGAACTTGCTATCACCAGACACGAATCGCCAATAATTTGATTGATATTGTAATTTCTGTTGACTTTAATTGTTAATACATTTGTTTCGGGACTTGATTGCAAAAATGATGATAGCAAATCTCCTCCAATCGCCGAACCACCCATACCAAGTATAATAATAGAATCCGGTTTATATGATTTGGAATATATTCTTGCTTCTTTTCCTATTTCAACTGCTTCTTTGATTTGCTCAGGAAAATTTTTCAATACCTGATGCATATTATGGGTGTCAATTTTTAGTAAATCTTGTATATTCATTTTTTCCAAATTCTTACTGAAGAGACAATTATCAAAATCAAAATTCAATTGTTTCACCGAATTGCATTACTCTGCAATTCTTACCTATACTCTGAACTTTTCGTTTAAATTCTTCGGGGTCCGCCTGAATTACACCAAAAGTATTATAATGCATCGGTATTGCAAGTTCAGGATTGACAAATTCAACCGCTTTAACTGCATCATCAATCCCCATTGTAAAATTATCTCCAATAGGTGCTAACA
>JAOABA010000051.1 GCA_026418625.1 Candidatus Kapaibacterium sp. | reverse complement strand
ATGTAGAGGTGTGTAGATCCTCACGGTACACCGTGAGGATGAAAGTAGTGGAGGGGTGAGTGTCCTCTCAGTGCCTCATGGTAAACCGTGAGGTGGCTATTGGTGTGGAGTAGGCATTACTCCTCAATAAAATCCCTGAATACATAGACTATTGTGCCTTCGTTGGTTACTTCGGTTGTGGCTAATCCTTTGATAACATATTTTTCGAGGAGGGTTTTTGAATCCTCGAGGGTGAGAGACATATTGACTGTTACGTCTGTTACCTTGAGCCTGCCTTTGTATTTAGCGGCTAATCTCATAAGTTCGGCTTCAAACTTTGTTTCAAGTTCTTTTTGGCTGAGTGTTTTAAACTTTTTCAAGATGAAAAAACCTATGCCGAAGGGTAAAAGCCCCAGTAAGATTAGACCTACAAGGATATATGTGATTTCGTTGCCTGTAAATAAACCGAATGTGAAAAGGGTAATGAATAACTCTCCCGTAACAATAAGTAAATAAGCTATGATTTTTGCTATAATATTCATTCGTTCGTAAAATTTTTTAAATCAATTTAGTAAAATAAAAAAAAATCTAAATAGTTTTATAAAAATTTGTAAAATTATATTTTACAAGTATTTAAATTAATCAAGACAAAAATGAACGATACACATAAAGTATATATCGAAACTTATGGTTGCCAGATGAATCTGAGCGATACCGAAATAGTTTCGTCAATAATTAAAAAATCGGGCTTGAATTTGACGGAAAAGCCCGATGATGCTGATGTTATTTTGCTTAATACTTGCTCGGTCAGGGACAATGCTGAAAGAAAGATACACGAGAGATTGATTCACCTCAAGCAATATAAGAAGAAGAACAAGGAGTTGGTTGTTGGTATCCTTGGATGTATGGCGGAAAGGATGAGAAGTAAGCTAATCGAGGAGAAAAAGATTGTTGATTTGGTGGTTGGACCGGATGAGTATAGGAAAGTGCCTTCGTTAATTGAAAATGCTTTTACTGGTGAGAAGGGGATAGCTGTAAAGTTGAGCAGAGTTGAAACTTATGATGATATTGAACCACTGAGAACAGAAGGAATATCAGCTTGGGTCTCGATAATGCGTGGTTGTGATAAGTTCTGCACTTATTGCGTTGTGCCATTTACACGAGGCAGAGAGCGTTCAAGACCTTTGAATTCAATTGTTAATGAACTTAAGAAACTTTATGATGATGGTTTTCGCGAAGTAACGCTTCTTGGGCAAAATGTCAATAGTTATAGGGACTTAACTGGTAATTTTGATTTTCCGGATTTGCTTAGGGAGTCAGCTAAAGCGGTTCCGAATATGAGGATAAGATATACAACTTCTCATCCTTATGATATGAGTGATAAGTTAATTGAGACAATGGCGGAGTATAAGAACATTTGTAAATATATACATCTGCCGGTTCAATCGGGGTCGGACAGGATTTTGAAATTGATGAATAGGAATTATTCTGTTGAACATTATCTGGGTAGAATCAGAAAAATCAGGGAATTGATGCCGGAATGTTCTCTTTCGACAGATATTATTGCTGGTTTTCCAACTGAAACAGAAGATGAGCATAAGCAAACTTTGGATTTGATGAGGGAGGTCCGTTATGATGGAGCTTATATGTTCAAGTATTCTGCGAGAGACAATACAAAGGCATATTCGATGGAAGATGATGTTCCCGATGAGGTGAAGACGAGACGATTGCAGGAAATAATTGATTTGCAGAATAATATATCGAGGGAATTAAACCAGCTTGAAATTGGAAAACAGCACGAAATTTTGGTTGAGGGACCCAGTAAGAAAAATTCTGAAAAATGGCAGGGCAGAACAGATACAAATAAGGTGCTGATTTTTGAAAAGAACGGACATCAAATAAATACAGGGGATTTGATAAAAGTAGTTGTAAAAAGTTCAACCTCTGCAACTTTATTTGGAGAGGCAATGTAACAAATGATTTACAGATAAAAAATTATCTTTCAATTTTCTGAAGATAAATAATAATTTTGAAATGATGGGAATGGCGTCTCCCGATAACCGCCAAAGTGGCTGATGACTCCTGTGATTTTGTAAAGATATTACAGGAGTATTTTTATGTTCGAAATATTTTTGATAGCATCGGTTTGGCTCTTTCTTGCTATAATCTCCACAATAATAGCTAATAAATTAAAAATCTCGATAGCACTTATTGAAATTACTATTGGCGCGATTTTTGGATTAATAGCTATTGAGTTAAATTTTGTTGAAAAGATACACGCAAATTCGGAGTGGTTAAGGTTTGTTGCTTCTTCAGGGGCAATATTGTTAACATTTCTGGCTGGAGCAGAATTGGAACCTGAGGCACTAAAAAAGCGATTCAACGAAGTTTCGGTCGTAGGAATAATTGGGTTTCTTGCTCCGTTTATTGGTGCTACACTTATATCTTATTATTTTCTTCAGTGGGACTTGAGAGCGAGTTTGCTGGTTGGAGTAGCTCTATCAACAACCTCAATGGCGGTAGTTTATTCTGTGATGCTCGAATATGGGTTCAACAAGACGCTTTTTGGTAAAGGAGTTCTTGGCGCTTGTTTTATTAATGACCTTGGGACTGTGATTGCGCTTGGGTTAATTTTTTCCCCGTTTACTTATAGAACTGTAATTTTTATTGCTGTTGTTGTGCTTTTGATATTTATACTAAATCCAATAACTGAATTTTTAACCAAACATTTTGCATATAAAACATCAGCTATAAGGACAAAATGGATATTGTTTATTTTGTTTGCAACGGGTTCTTTGGCAGTTTGGTCAGGCAGTGAAGCTGTTCTACCGGCTTATATTCTGGGGATGGTTTTGGCGAGTATAATTAACAAAGATAATTTTTTCATCAGAAGATTAAGAACGCTTACAATTGGCTTCTTGACTCCGTTTTATTTTTTGAGAGCAGGTTTTTTGATGTCTATTCCTGCTATTATTTCTTATCCAATCATATTTTTAGTTCTTTTTTTAGCAAAAGTTATATCAAAAATATTTGGACTATATCCTGTTATAAGAAAATTCAGGGAAGATACAAATGAGAAATGGTTTTATACATTGCTGATGTCCACAGGATTAACATTCGGAACGATATCGGCTTTGTTTGGATTGACTAATGGAATAATTACAAAGGATCAATATTCAATTATAGTGGCGGTAGTCATAGCAAGTGCAGTTATACCAACACTGATTGCTAATAAATTTTTCCTACCATCGCATTTATTAGAAAAACCATTGATAGACGAGGAACTTTCGCAAGAAGAAATTTGATTTTTATCAAGATTAATTATTAAATTGATAATTACGTCAATAAAAAATTATCAATATTAATATTTTTCTGATGAAATCAATGGATAATGAAGTAAAATACAAAATCTTAGAAAAAAGGGCAAAGGAATTGGAATGCCTTTATAAATGCAGGGAAATAGTCAGTAGTGATGTCAGCTTTGAGGAAAAAATTGCTCTAATTTTGCAATCTTTGCCCAAAGCAATGCAGTATCCGGAACACTGCTTTGTTACCATTAGAATTAATGACAAATCTTATCCTGATATAAAATTGGAAAACACTGGATTATCTTATAAATCCGAGATTTACTTTGATAACCAAACATTAGGGCAGATAGAAGTTTTTTATAACTCAAAGGAGATTAAGGACGAGGATAATTATTTTCTTGATGAAGAAAAGAATCTAATTGATACGATATCAGCTCTTCTTTCGAATTTGATAGTTGCCCAGAAGATTAATAGTCATTCAATTTCATTACTTGATTTAAAGACTAAAAAAGTTAGCTCCACAAAACCTGAGTGGAGCAGTATACTTGAACTTTTGAGAAAAATTGACAAGCATTTGTATTCGATTATATCGCATAAGATGCTTAATCATCTGTTTTGCAAAGGTATTAAAGAAACCAAGGTTGTTTATGCTAAATTAGGAAAAATTGACGACAGTGAATCTACTCTTCCTGAAATAAATCGTCCGTCGAAAAAACAGGTGATGCAAAATACTTTTGAATTGAGTGATGAAATATTCGATATAGCGCTCAATTATTTAAATGAAACTGAAATACTAAACCTTATTCAAAAGTGGATTAACGAGGATAAATTAAATTATTTATTCAAAATAATCTCTTCGCCGAATAGCACATTATCGGATATAACAGAGGCTATTAGACGATTTTACCATTTATCCCCATTTAGTTTTGACACCCATTCACCTGTTCAAAAAGGTATTGAAGTTTCTTTAATCCGAAGATTTCTAAATGACCAACTGGAATATATCAATATAGCAAAGGATTATTGCAAAATTGATGATTTTAATAATCTTTTAGATAATCTTATTTATTCCTCAGAAAGTCACGGAAAGATTGGAGGAAAAAGTGCCGGAATTTATTTAGCAAGAAAAATCATTGAAGGTTCAACAAAGAATTTCCCAATTCTTGAAGGTATAAAAACACCAAAGACTTGGTATATCACTTCAGATGGATTAATGAGTTTTGTTTATTATAACAACTTAGAAGATGCCATCGAACAGAAATATAAGGATATGAATGAGATTAGGCAGGAATATCAGTATTTAATACAAGCTTTTAAGAACTCAAATTTCCCTCCCGAAGTGGTCAACGGATTGACAAGAGCTTTGGATGATTTCGGGAACAGTCCAATTATTGTCCGAAGTTCGAGTTTGCTCGAAGATAGATTAGGAACAGCTTTTGCAGGTAAATATAAGAGTCTGTTCCTCGCAAATCAAGGAACCAGAAAGAATAAACTAATAGCTTTGATGGACGCTATAGCAGAGGTTTATGCATCCGTGCTTGGTCCAGACCCGATAGGTTATAGGATTGAGAGAGGTTTGCTTGATTTTAATGAAGAAATGGGAATAATGATTCAGGAAGTAGTCGGCAAAAAAGTTGGCAATTATTTCTTCCCCGCTTTTGCAGGAGTATCTTTTACCAATAATGAATTCAGGTGGTCTCCCAGAATAAAGCGAGAAGATGGTCTTATCAGATTAGTTGCCGGTTTAGGAACAAGGGCTGTTGACAGGATAGGAAATGACTATCCTATATTGATTGCTCCGGGGCAACCCTCATTTAAATTGAATCAGACCTATTATGATGCTATAAATTATTCACCAAAATTTATCGATGTAATAAATTTGGACACAAACTCATTTGAGACATTGCCAATTAAAACTGTGATTGAAGAAGTTGGGAATAAATTTCCGATGCTGAACGAGATTTTTTCGATTGTTGAGGAAAATCATATTAAGAAACCAGTTGGGCTTGGTATTGATACACGAAAGCACGAAGTTATAGTTACTTTTGATAATTTAGTATCAAATACAAAGGTAATAGAGCAGATTTATACAATGACAAATGTTTTGAGCCAAAAACTTAAAACACCCGTTGATATTGAATTTGCAAGTGACGGGAAGAATCTTTATCTGCTCCAATGCAGACCTCAGAGTTCAACGAGCGAAAGCGTTTCTGCTATTATTCCTAAAGATATCTCGAAAGAAAGAATAATTTTTAATGCAAATAAGTTTATATCCAATGGGAAAGTTCCGGACATTACCCATATTGTATATGTTGTTCCCGAAGGGTATTCGGCAATAAAGAATCTTGATGATTTAAAAAATGTTGGTAGAGCGATAGGAAAATTAAATCAAATTTTACCACCTAAACAATTTATATTAATTGGACCGGGCAGGTGGGGAAGTCGTGGAGATATAACATTAGGAGTTCGTGTAACTTATGCTGATATAAATAATACTGCTATGCTGATTGAAGTAGCAAAGCAAAAAGGAAATTATACACCCGATTTATCATTTGGCACTCACTTTTTCCAAGATTTGGTGGAATCAAATATTAGATATTTGCCAATTTATCCCGATGAGAATGGCGTTATCTTTAGAGAGTCTTTCTTTCTCGAAAATCACAACTTATTGCCGGAATTACTTCCGGAATTTGAATACCTCAAAAATGTTATAAAGGTTATTAATGTTCCTGCGTCAACAAAGGGATTAATCCTGAAAGTTTTAATGAATGCCGATAGTGATGAAGCGATGGCTTTCATAGCTGAGCCATCTTTAAAAATATTCTATAATACATCGAATGTTTCGGAAATAAACGAAAATTCGAGCGAACACTGGCAGATAAGGACTAAAATGGCTGAAAAGCTTGCTTCGGAACTGGACCCTGATTATTTTGGAGTAAAAGCTGTTTATTTATTTGGAACGACATATAATCAAACGGCAACATTCAATTCAGATATTGACCTTCTTATTGATTTTGTGGGTTCGGAAGAGCAAAAGAAATTGCTAAATGTTTGGTTGGATGCTTGGGACTCCGCTTTGAAGGATGTAATTTATGAGCTAACAGGAACAAAAATACATAAATTGCTTGACATCTATTATTTTTCATCGGCTACAGTGGATAAAGAGGATTATTTTGCTCAGCTAAGCAATCCCGAAAAGAAATTATCAAAGAAATTGAAGTTAGCAGAATCAAATAAAAAATTATAGTTAAATATCTTTTATAATTTAATTCCTAAAGAATTATTTTGAAATTAGTTGTTTGGATTTTGTTGTTTCTTATAGTTCCTGCTCTCGAAGCTAATGATTCACTTCGAACCGAAAGGGAAAGGATAAACTCCTTTGGATTTAAGTTGAATTATATATCAACAAAGCATTTTGCTGATTTTTCGCAATTGCCTGATGCACCAAGCTGTTGCCCTAAATATACGAATGCAAACGGAAACGGGTTTGAATTTGGAATTATATATCAGGAATTTTTGACAAAAACTATATCAATTGCTCCATCAGTTGGATTTATAAAGACTGACGGTTTATTTAAATCAATCGAAGAGAAAAAAATTATCATTAACAATAGCGAAGAAACTGCTGAGATAGAGCATAATTTGCTTACAAATCTCTATTTTCTATACCTTGAAACAGGCATTATTTATAACCTTTTTAAAAGCTTAAATTTTATGACAGCCATATCACTTGATTATCTTGCTGAAGCGAATTTTGAGCAGAAAGAATTACTCATAAAGCCTGAAAACAGAGGCACTTTTGAAAATGGGCGAAGAACAAGAAACGAAATAAGCGGAAAGATTAGCGGAGCAAATAAATTCAATTTTTTTCTCAAAGCAGGTATAAACTATGAGCTGCCATTAAACAAAACGAAAAGCATAACGCTTTTGCCGAGTGCCACAATATCAGCAGGATTAAATAATTTACTTCCTGAAAATAAATGGGGAATAATTCATCTATCTATTGGATTTACAATTTTATTTAATAACTATCTTGATTATTCAACACCAATAGAGCCGAAGCACAGGAACTAAACCATACCAAGTCTTTTCCTGATGAACCACTCAAGACTGAAAAGAAGTATGACTATTATGAGTATCCAAAAAAGATTCCAAAGGGCTGTTTCGGTTTTATTAACAACTGATTTTTCAGTGAAATTTCTAACATTTTTCAGGTCATCTTTGAAATTGCTAACGTTTTCGAAAGTGTAGAATTTACCACCGGAACGCTCTGACATTGTCCTGAGCAATTTTGCATTCATTGTGAAGTTTTGATATTCGAGACTTAAAACCCCGATTGAAAAACGTCCGTCATCGCTTCCTAAAAGTTTCCCATTCAAACTTGCAGAGCCTTTAAAGGAATAATCACCTTCTCTTAAACCTGATACATCAGCAGTATAGCGACCATTACCCATAGAAACAAGGATTAAATCTCTTTGTTCGTTGCTGCTTTGGATTTTTACATTTACTGTAGCGTTATCTACAAAATTATAAGCGGCATCATAGACCTGAGCGATGAACGAAATCTTTTCACCAGAAACGTAGAATTTTTTGTTGGTTTTTATGACAACATTCTTTCTTTCTTGATTGACTGAGAGCCACTTTCGGGAATTTTGGACAAATATATCGAATAAATCAATTGCGTCCTTTCGTCCTTTGGCAACTTCAGCGGCGTAACCAAGCAATTTCCAACGATAAATACCATAACCAAGGACAGCGATAGTTTTTTGTCCCTGAAATGAGCGTGAAACGATAAGAGGCTCCTTGAAAGGAACATTATTGACTTTAAAAGTTGAAATAATTTCAGATTCAGGTTTCACACGGACAAAAGTCTCAGTTCTGAAAATCGGTGGCAACTGGTTCCAGAGCTCTTTGTCCTGTTCATTGCCATTGACTCTGATGATAGGATTTCCGGTAGCTTTATCGCTGATATCCGGAATTACCAAAAATTCATTGGCTCTTGTGCTTTGAACGGTAAAAGGCATATAGTCCTCTAAAATCTTCAATTTGTAATAATCAAGATTTTGTGAGGCTATTAAAAGCAAAGGTTTTCCGTTTGCTAATTCATTTTTTATTAAATCCAAAGAACTATTAGGTGTTGAAACAATGGGATAGCCAACAAATACAATTAACTCAGCGTCTTTAATCTCGGATTGAGTAGGCGGCGATTCGTAATATTCGCTACCTTGTTTCTGGACAAAGGTTTTTATTTCTATGTCCTTATCTTGAGAAAGGCTATTTCGGAGAAATGTTAAATCTGGACTTGGAGAGCCAGCAAAAATGACAATCCTTCTTTTACCTTTTAGGACTCTTATGTATTCAGAAATTTGATTATTTTTTAGAGTAATTTCACCTTGAAGCTGAGTTACTTTTGCAGTAAGTTTATGCACTCCTTCGACTTTTGGAGTATATTCGAATAAAAGCGGATAAGTTCTTGTTTCAGGATTAATTTTAATTGTTTGTTCCGCAATTTGGGTGTTATTATCGAGCAATTGAACTTTTATTTCTCCTTGCTCGAAACCATTGACATTCAAATTTATATTAACAGGAACAGGGTTATCAACATAGGTTATTTCATTAGTGATAATTGATTCGAGTGAGATGTCCTTAGCTTCATTAGAATCCCCGATACCAACTACAAATACAGGTTTTCCAAATTGTTCAGTAGAATAAATTGGATTTATTCCAGAATTAAAGGCACCGTCGGTGAACATAAGAATAGTCTGAATATTTTGGGATTCGATATTTTTTGTAGCCCAATTAATTGCCTTGGAAATGTCAGTTGATTGACCGTTGAATTTCAATGAATCGGTATTGAATGAATAAATTGGGCTAACTTCAGAATCAAATTGAGCGATTACAATTTCATCCTCTTTGAAATCTTTGATGCCAGAGTTATCGATAGCTTTAATCAGTTCCTGTTTTCGATTGCCACGACTGTCGTTAAGAGCAACCGAAAGGGAGTTGTCAATCAAAACGGCTACTTTTGGTTTAACGATGTTAGCAGTGATTCTTGTTAAGATTGGTTCGAAAATTACAAAAAGAAGTAATGAGATAGCGAGTGTCCTCAAAATAATGAGGATTGTTCTGAAAAAGTTTGTTATCGGTGGAACGGTTACTCTATAAGTGTAGAGTGTAAGTCCCAAACCAATTAGAACTAAAAGGAGATAAATCCAAACCGAACCTGAAAATCCTATGTTGAAGCTGTTCATCTAAACCAATAATTTTATGAAGGAATTTCAATAAATAATAAATCTGAGTCTTTTTGAGCTTTGATGTTAACTTGCTTGAAATCTGATAGACCGATTGCGTCTCTTTTTTTCAAGATATCACCATCAATTTCAACTTCACCATCAATGACCATAACAAAAAGAACATTATCGGGAATGTTTAACTGATAATCGAGTGAGTTATTTTCTTTCAATGAAGAAATATATAAAAATGCGTCCTGATTAATCCAAAGAGTGTCGGAGTTTTTATCGGGGCTAACGATTAATTGTAATTTGTTAATTCTATCATTTAAGTCAAATTTTTTCTGGGCATAACGAGGTTCAATATTCTTCAATTTTGGAAAAATCCAAATCTGAAAGAGGCTGAGAACTTCGTCTTTCGAAGGATTTCGTTCGGAGTGAAAAATACCGCTACCGGCAGACATAATCTGGACTTCGCCAGTTGAAATAATACCGCTTGTTCCAGTGCTATCTTTATGTTCTAATGAACCTTGCAATGGTATTGTGATAATTTCCATATTATCGTGGGGATGTGTGTCGAATCCCATATTAGGCAATACTATATCGTCATTCAGAACTCTAAGTTTGCCGAAATTCATCCTTTCAGGATTGTAATATCGGTTGAAGCTGAACGAATAATTTGTTTTGAGCCAACCATAATCATAGCTTCCTCTGGTTTCGGCTTTATATATAATTTTTTGCATAATCTCTCTGAAAAAATAATAAAAAACGGATAAAGAGACCAAGCATTTTTATTGGGTTGGAAAGGCTATTTTGTAATTGAAGAAAAAAAGTGGTAATTTTGAATTTTCGGGGTGTAGCTCAGCACGGCTAGAGCCCTACGTTCGGGACGTAGGGGCCGGAGGTTCAAATCCTCTCACCCCGACCAATCACTTATTAAACTGAATTTCGTATAATTTCTTATATATTCCACCAAATTCAATTAGTTCTTTGTGAGAGCCGCTCTCAACAATTTTTCCTTGGTCAATGACGAAGATTTTATCGCAGTCAGCAACTGTTGAAAGGCGATGAGCTACGATTACTGCGGTTCTTGATTTCAAGGATTGATTTATTGCATCCTGAACAACCTTTTCGGATTCTGCATCAAGCGAGGAAGTAGCTTCATCGAAGACTAATATATAAGGCTCTCGAAGAAGTGCACGAGCAATAGCAATGCGCTGACGTTCGCCACCTGATAGCATAATGCCTCTATCTCCAATTTTTGTATTAAAACCATCAGGTAGTTTCATAATAAAATCATAAGAATTGGAAATTTTTGCTACTTCGATAATTTCTTCCTCACTAATATCCTTCAGTCCGAAAGTTATGTTGTTGGCAATCGTGTCATTGAATAGAATAGTTTCCTGAGATACAATACCAAATAGGGATCTATATTGCTCTAAATTAAGTTCTCTGATATCTGTCCCGTCAATCAAAATTTTGCCGATAGTTGGGTCGTAGAACCTGATTAAAAGGTCGAGGATTGTGGATTTTCCGCTACCGCTCTGTCCCACAATTGCAATTTTGCTGCCTTTTTCGATTTTCAGATTAACTCCTTCAAGAACGGGAAAAGTGTCGTATGAGAAACTGACATCATCAAAAACTATTTCTTTGTTAAATTCTTTTATTTCTTTGTTGCCGGAAACAACATTTTGGGGGTAGTCAAAAATTTCGAAGACTCTTTCGGTAGCGACAGCACCCCTTTGAAACTGAGAGATATTGTGCATAATGGTGGAAATGGGGGACATAATAGCAAATAGCGAGGCAAGAAAGAGCATAAGTTCATCGCCGGGCATTTCGCCTGAAATAACTTTGGAGCCACCTACAAAGAATACGACACTCAGAGCAAGTATAGCAAAAATTTCATTAATTGAAGGTATAATACTTATTATTTTATTATACTTAACAGCAGAGCGGACATATCTTGAAGTTTGATCGGAAAATTTTTCATTAATTTTTTCCTCGGCGTTATATCCTTTGATGATTCTGATACCGGATAAAGTTTCCTGCAGGACGGAGGTATAATCAGCCATGGCAGATTGCATACGAGAGGCATAACGCCTCAGGTATTTCATTCCGATTCTTATTAATAAAAGGCTGATGACGCTTGTGCTGAAAGCGATTAATGTTAGTTCAGTTGAAACAGATAAGAGAAGAATCAGAAATAGAACAACTTGAATACTCTCCCTTAGGAATCCATTGAATACAGCAACAGTGGAACTGTTCAAGACTGCTACGTCGTTTGTCAGGATGGACATAACATTTCCGCTCTGCTTTTTTACGAAAAATTCTATGGAGAGGGAAGTTATTTTTTTGAAAAGTTCATCTCGGATATGTTTTATAACGCCTTCTTCTAATTTGACGCTTGCAATTGATGAGATATACTTGAAAAAATTCTTTAATAAAAAAACAACAATTATGAAAAAGCAGAGATTGATTATCGTTGAATACATATCCTTGGGGTTGAGAATTAAATCTCTAATGAATTGAAAGAATAAATTCTTTAATGACTCCAAGGGATTTGCGGCTTGAACCGATTCTGTGCCGGACATTAAATTTGCACCGGTGATAATCTCGATAATTGGTTTGATGACTGTTATTGAAACAGCAGTGAAGAATGAAAAAATTACATTAAAAATAATTGCTACGAACAGAAGCCCGATAAATGGTTTTACGAAAACTGCAATGCGTTTTAGCAGTTTTAACTGGTCAGAAGCTTTAAAATTTTTTTCAGTTTTTTCCAAATGATTTATAAAATTCGATTTAATGCCGAATATTAAATTGTTACTTAATTGTTTCAAAAATAATTTCGTGAACAATAAGCAAAATAAGTCATTTTGAGATTTTATCAAAAAACTAAGAATAGAGAATGAT
The DNA here is from genome assembly GCA_026418625.1 of Candidatus Kapaibacterium sp. Taxonomy (GTDB): domain Bacteria; phylum Bacteroidota; class Ignavibacteria; order Kapaibacteriales; family UBA2268; genus CALHRB01. Next base: position 150,336 of record JAOABA010000051.1, on the reverse strand, counting down.
ATGAAAAACAGAAATATTGACAAAAATATCACTGAAAAACTGCTTAATGACTTAATCGAAGGAATAATGATAATTAAAGCTAACCCTTTGAGAATTATTTATACCAATGATTATATTGAACAAATTATTGGTTATAAATGTGATGAGCTTATTGGAAAAAACTCGAAAGAGATTAGTGAAATATTTTTCCCAGACGATAGAGATTTGCTTCTGAAAAGGATACAGGATAATATTTCGAATAAACACGCTCCACAGAGGTATGAATTTAAGTGTATTGCAAAAGATGGCTCTGTAAAATGGCTTTATGCCTCTTCTAATTTCATTATTTACGAAAACGAGCCTGCAACTATGATGATTTTGGTTGATATCACTCAGAGAAAAGCAACTGAGGATTTGATTTATAATAAATTGAAAAAATTTAAAGAGATTTCCGAAAATCAAGCGGATTGGGTCTGGGAGATTGACCAAAATTTGAGATTTACTTTTTCGAGTCTTGGAATAAAAGATATTCTTGGATATAATCCAGAGGAAATTTTAGGGAATACATTATTTGACTTTATGACTCAGGAAGAAGCTCCTGTCAAATATAAAGAATTTATGGAAAGTTTTCGTCAGGGTTCGACAATTCGTAATTTAGATAGTTACTGTATTGACGCTCACGGGAAAAAAGTTTTGATTGAAACTAATGCAGTTCCATACTTTAATGTTGAAAATCAATTGATTGGATATAGAGGAATAAGCAGGGATATATCTTCAAGGCAGAATCTGCTTATGGGACAAATGAGTTTGAATAAAAATAAAGTTCCTATCGAAAAGCAATATAAGGTTTTGATTGCCGAAGACCATAACTTAACCGCAAAATTGCTGAAGGTAATGTTATTAAATTCAATGATAGTTGATGTGGTTGGAGTAGTAACAAACGGGCTGGATTTGTTTGAAAAGTTAATGGAACAGAAGGCAGAAATATTATTACTTGACCTTGTGATGCCGGAATTTGACGGGATTCACTCAATTGAGAGGATTGCTGAACAGTTTCCACGACTTAAAATTATTATTCTTTCGGCACACACAGAACCGTGGTTAATTCAAAAGGCATTGAGTTCCGGAGCTTTGGGGTATTTAACTAAATATGCTGATTCCGAAGAAGTGATTGAAGCAATCAAAACTGTGAGTCAGGGCAGGAATTATCTTTGCAAAACAACTTTGAATTCAATCACGAACAATTTTATTACAAATCTTGCACCTGATAGCAAGTTTATGAAGGTAAACATAAGTAAAAGCCTGACTGTTCGGGAGCAGGAAATACTTGATTTAATAGCAAAGGAATATACAACACCCGAAATTGCAAAGATGCTTGCAATCAGCACAAGAACCGCTGAAACTCACCGAAAAAATATACTGAAAAAACTCGGGACAAAAACTACAGCCGGCTTAATTAAAATTGCGATGGAAACAGGTCTCTTGAAAATATGAATTATTTAAAATTTCAAAAATCAATTAAATAATAGATTCCTGTCTGCACAGGAATGACGGGGAAGAACGAGATTCCTGCCTTCGCAGGAATAGACAAGGGATGTTGTGGAATGTCACTCCTGCGGAGGCAGGAGTCTTAGAGGATGCAAGAGATTCCTATATGCACAGGAATGACAGGAGAGAAGGAGATTCCTGTCTGCACAGGAATGACAGATGAGAGGGAAATTCCTCTTTGCGAGGCTGTAAAAAACCAGTCATTCTGAGGCGAAGGCGAAGAATCCATATCATTTAAGTCATTGATAAATAATGGACTCTTCACTTCGTTCAGAGTTACAATAAATTTTTTTTCAGATGTCCTTCACCTTAGAGGTGTGGGACATCTTTCTTTGCACTGATAGAGGAGCCTGTTCTACAGGAAAGTACCTTTAAAAATGATTTTTTTTCCACTACTTGAAAGTAGTGGCTATTCAATTTTGACAAACCGTCCTACCCAGTCGCCAAGACGGACATAGTAAATTCCTGATGGCAAATTTGAAATATCAATCCTAAAATTCCCCTCTTGAGAAGTGGCACGAAGTGCCGGGGTGGATAAAATGCACTCCCCAAGGATGTTATAAATTCTGATTTCATTTACAGCTATTCCTTCAACCCTACGGTTTATTGTTGGGTTTAAATCACCTGCTATTTCAATATACTCTCCAACCGGATTAGGTGATATTTTCATTTCCTTCATCCTTGCATTTTCATTTTCATCAACATTAGTAATTTCTCTTGTGTATTTATATACGTAATTATAATCCAATATCACATAAGCCGTAGTCGCCGATGGAATTTGGATGTTATTAACAAGGTCTGCATGTAAATAATGCCATTCTTCTATTTCATAATCATTCCATTTCTTTCCGCCGTTAGTTGTAATCATAACATGACTAAAACCACTTGAAGCAATGCCAAAATTCCGGTCATAGAACTTTATATCTCTTATACCCCATGCATTATATACTGTATCCCTTTGCTTTTCCCATGTTTTACCCCCATCGATCGTATGATAAATGAGTTGTATTGCCGATGTATCACCTAATTTTATAGAGCTTGCACCCCACCCATAACTCGTATCAATAAAATCAAGGAACAACATTGGAGGACATGAAACTGTATCCCACGTTTCCCAGTTATTATGCACCCAAACAACCTTTCTTTCTAATTCATTTTTAGAATTTTTAAAAGCCCACAATCCACAAAATATTTCTTTATTTATTAAATCTATAGCTGAGAAACTTATCATAGTATCTCTTTTGATTAATTCCCATGTTTTACCACCATCATAAGTTACATAATCCTGTAAGTCTGTTAGATCCATACAATCATTATAACAAGTAAACATCCGCCCAAAATTCTCATCAAACATTCTAATCCTATTATGAGAAATATTTGTATCAAAATAATACCTATCCCAAGTTTCACCTTTATCTGTTGTTCTAATAACTAAACCTGAATCGCCGACTGCTATGAATAATTTAACATTTGGGTAAGCTAAATCAAATAATTTAGGAACATAGTGTTTGTTATCATAATCATAAAAATAAGCAGAATCCATATAAACGTTCTTCCATGAAACACCTCCATCTGTTGTTCGTCTAAAATAAAATCCCCCCGAACCAGTTAATTGCGCCCAGACCATACAATTAAGAGAGTCGGCACATTTTAAGCCGTAATAATGACTGAACACTTGGTTAGGTATGATTTTCGTAACAGAATCTACCTGTTTCCAATCTTTATACTGAGCTAAGATATCGCTATTATTTGGTAATTGAAAAATAAAAACGAATATTTGAATTAAGAAGAAACTTTTAAAAAATTTATTATTACTCATATTACAAAACGATTTGGTTTATGAAATATACCACTTTATTACTTATTTTAGAAAAAATATTTTTTCAGTGAAAATAGAAATATTATCCAATTTCACATTAATAAAATATATTCCGTAATTAAGCTTCTGTTCTATAGGGATTGACAATACATAACTTGTTTTTTCCCTGGATAAATTCATAACTATATTACCCAAAATGTCTGACATTATGATATTAATCGAGCCTTTTTGTGAACATTCTATGGTGAGATATTGAATATCTTTATCATTCCCAACTTTAATGAAAACAATACACAAATCTGAAATCTTTTCAGTATTATTTTCATTTATAGAAATCCTGTGACTGGTACTGACATCCGAGGGTATCCATTTGGTGCAATTTACTTCAAAACAAGGTTCCAGACATTGAATGGGAATAATATAATCAGATAATTTCATATTTTGATAATTTGGACTTAACTGAATTTCTCCGCTTATACTCTTTGTATAACATACCCTGTAAACACCATAACAGCAGGTAGCATCATTGCATTTCCTATAGCTCGGAGGAAACATTTCGTTGCTCTGCCAGCACTCGGTTGATATTACCCTAAAATTATCAAAACATCTTTCTTCTCCGTTTTGCCATGTAAGATCATCAATTCCAAATTCATCAATAACGTTCTGATTATTCAACATAGCTTTAATCATTGCCTTCGTATACTCATCCGGGCAGTTGCAACTTGGATTAGCTTTCCATTTAAGTACCTGAATATCCCTATGATCAGAAACATTTCCTATTTTAACATGTCTGTATGTAAAAGTGAAATCAATGAGACATGGCGTATTATTTGGTGGGCATAGAAAATTTACGAAACCTTGCTCCTCTGGTGCCCAGCCGGGAATTTCCATTAGTTCTGGATCGCATGGCAGTGGTCCTACCAAACAAGTATTAATAATTCCGTTACTTTCACATAGAACAACATTATTTTCGAGCAGATATTTTATCTTTATTGCCAGCGTATGATTGTTATTAAATTCTGTCTTGCTTATACAGAATTTTAAAATATTCTGTCCAACATGTAGATCGATATCTTCTTCCCAAAGCACATGATTAGGCTGATTCTCAGGTACTATTCGATACTTCTTTATTCCGCATAAAAAGCCCGGTTCAATATTGAGATTTATATTGAAACAACAATCTGTTTCCTCATCATAGTAAGGTTCTGCATCGACAGTCGTATGAATTTTCTGACAGCAGTCCTCGCACTTAAGGTCGAAATTCCATTCCCTATCGCATAAATCTTCTTCATTAGCATATTTTAACTTTAAATTAATTAGATTTTGAGGACTGCCCCATTCCATACATATTTTACCAAATTTCATTGGACTTTGGGAATTTGGCGGAACTGATTTATTTGGGTTACTATACTTATATCTTGCTTTATAATCTATAATACCCATATATTCAACACTCCACTGTGATGATTCATTTAGTGTAATATTAACGTTATTCATATAATCAGGATTAAAATCTGCGTAAATATTGGTTAATGAGAAATTGCAATCAGATTCATTTTTTATCTCAATATCCCAGCAACATGACTGTTTCAGTAGATCTTGGCTATAGTTTGATAAGTTGATATTTAATTTGTTGGGCGGAGGTGGTTCAGGCTCGCATCCGCAGAGGCATGATACTATAAAATCTTTAATGATTGTGCATTTTTGTGCATAATCTTGATAAAGATAAACTTTTAATTTCTTAGGAGTCGATTCAGGTTCAGTAAAGCAAAGGTTTTGTATTATTTTAACATTATTATTTTGATGAAAATAGCCCTGCCCTAATGTGAATTCACCTTTATACCTTTCTTCATAGGGATCATCGAAAACTTCAAATATTTTTGCTTTATTGACATGACAGATATCATACCGATTTTCTATCTCCGCCACTGTTAGGAATACATCAAAACAACACTCATCCGAATTAGGATCTTTCAATTTAGGCACTAAAGAAATATCGTAAATACTTGCCGCAGTTGCAGATGAACAAGTGCATTCAAAATCAGGAACTTCGATAACCTCAACAGCATCAATAAAATAATATATATTAATATAGCTGTCATTCGGTATGTCAGGTCCCTTGAAATCTACATTTTCCACCCAAATATTTTTAAAGTTTCCAATTGTAATAAAATACTTATTTTCAGTTGGTTGATAATAATTTTCAACAATATCCCAATGTTTGCCATCCGCTCCACCTGTGTTATTATAATATGTAGCTGAAGTTGAAGAGTGGTAGTCTGCATTATAAACTAAATCTTCAGTGTTATCGTTCAAATCAAGCGGTCGGGGATTTTGCCTTCTATTCTCAAAAGGGTCTGTGGCGCTGAAGTAAGCTCCGATGCCTTTCAAATAATGTCCTGTTTGTCCTGTTTCGCTGTTATCCACAATCCCATTAGTCCAGCTAACTCTAAATCTAATTAGATATTTTGTATGCGCTTTTAAATGGTTACCAACACTAAACCTCTGAGTTACATACTCTGCATAATTATCATTTGGATTATTTAAACATCGAACATTCCATATTCCGATGTATGCATCTTCATCTCCTTCATCTACCACTTGATTATTGTTGTCATCGTATGGTTCCTGTCTGTGATTAACGCCAACTCCAAAGTTATTAAAATAATTGTTAGGGACATCAACATATCTAGCACGCTCTCCGTCGACATTTCTATTTAGATAATCAGGGGTCGAAAAATCTTCGTCAAGTGGATTGTACCAGCCATCGCATCCTCCGTTAGCTTTTGTTAAATGTCTATTTAAATGTGTTGGGTAAAAACATTCTCCTAAAGATGGATGATCTTCATCATAATCGCCCAAACACCTTGTAACTTCATCATAATAATCAACTCCCATACTTGGGTAACAATAATAACTATAAAAAACAGGCAATAACCGTGAGCCATCAAAACTTTGCCTCCATTCAAAGCTTGGATTTTTTATCAGGTTGGTTTGTGATAGGGAATTAAAAAATGATAACATAAAACCAATTATCACAATAGTATAAAATATTGTGTGTGTGGGGGGTAAAATAATTTTTAGACATAACTAATCCTTATTAAATGGTTTGAGAAAAATTTAGTTTTTTTATATAATTAAACGTTATGTCAAATTTTCGTTCAAAAAATAATTAATAATACATTAATATCCAAATTTTTCTTTTTCTTGGCAAGTAAGGTATGACTTGCGTGACAAGAGAGTCACTCCTGCGGAAGCAGGAGTCTTAGAGGATGCAAGAGATTCCTGTCTGCACAGGAATGACGGGAGAGAAGGAGATTCCTGTATGCACAGGAATGACGGTGAAAGAGAGATCCCTGTCGGCACAGAAATGACGATGAAAGAGAGATTCCTGCCGGCACAGGAATGACACATTGGAAAGAGGCTTTTTTATGCATAGAAATGACTGAAAAGAGTTTTTTCGTCAGAAAAAAAACATCCGATGACTTGTAATCATCGGATGAATATAAAATTTAACTTAAATACCTATTGATTTACAAGCAATTTTTTATAATAAGAATTAGCTCCAATTAAAACTTTAACTATATAAATTCCCTGTGGTAATTCAAAACTTATCAGATTATTTTGTAATGAATTGTTCAGCTGTTTTTTTATGATTTCTTCGCCTAAAAGATTATAGATTAGTAATGTTGAATTTTCTTGGTTTATGACATTCAAGATTACATTGACTGAGGTAATTGCTGGATTTGGATACATCGTAAATACTTCTTCAATTAGATTATCTTCGACACTTGTTGGAAGCAATCTGAATTTTCTTATAGCAGATTCTTTTGTTGATTCGCCGGGTCCAATAGAAATTACCTTCCAGTAGTAATCAAGGTTTTCAGTTAAATTTGTAGCCTTGTAGAAAGTATCAGTGATAGCAGCTGAGTTTACAACAAGCTCTTCAAAAGAATTATCAAGTGCAACTTGAATTTTGTAAGATAGAGCTCCCTTTGCTTGAGACCATAAGAAATTAACTGGTGCAGCGACAGAAGATTCATTTGCAGGATAAATAAGATTGGAAGCTTGAAGTTCAGCTTTGGTTTTGAAGCTCCATACTTCTGACCAAATTTTTTGATTATCCAGTGAATTCACGGCAACTCTCCAGAAATATTCAGTTGCTTCCGAGAGACCAGTCACATTGTAAAAAGTGTTTTGGATTTGGTCTTTTTCTCTGAAAATATTATTAAAGCTTGGGTCAAGAGCTATTTGGACATGATAGGAAGCTGCAGCAGGAACATTTGACCAACGAAGAACAATATCATATTCTTGATTAGTGATTTTATTTTCAGGTGATTGTAGTTTTGGAGCTGTTAATTCGGGAAACTTAATATCGCTGATTTTTCTTCTGATTATACCTGAATTTGTTGTTCCTGCATAAACATATTCATCATCAAAAGCGAGGGAGATAATTTTATAATCAGGATTCTCCTCATTAATTTCAATCCATATTTTTCCGTCATTATTAGAGAAAAATATACCACCACCATTCGTTCCGGCTATTAATTTCTCTCCAACTTTTATTATTGAATTGATATCAAAATTTGTCAAACCCTGACTAACTGAAGACCAATTTTTCCCGTTATCAGTAGAAAGATAAACACCACTTGAAGTCCCAAGAAATATTTTCTCATTATCGAGCCAAATGGATTTGATTGTGGAAACAAGTGGTCCACTTTTTAAATTTTCCCAATTCTTTCCCAAATCTGTTGTTTTATATAGATTACCAAATTCAGAACCTACATAAACCTCATTATTTCTTGATGCGATTGAAGAAAGAACAAGATTTAAGTCGCCATTATTCATTGTTGCCCAGTTTTTGCCAAGGTCTGTCGAATAGAATAATCCGGATTCGTCGGTCATTGCATAAATATTATTATTGGCAGTCGAAAGAGCAAAAACAGAAAAATGTCCCAACCCATCATTAGATTTTGACCAGTTCAAACCAGAATTTGTTGACATATAAATACCTTTGCCCTCGGTAGCTGCAAATATCCTGTTGTTTAATTCCTTCACATCCCAAACCAGATTTGTTTCCATCCCAGAATTAATAGGTATCCAAGTTACACCTTTAGTTTGTGAAAAGAATGCCCCACTTCCGTATGAAGCTGCATAAAGTTTTCCACCTGAACTTGTAATAGATTTTATTTCACCTGATGCTCCCTCAGTTAATTCCCAAGCAGAAAAAGCTAAAACAGGGACAAAAAAAGCCAAGAGTGCTATTTTGAGTAATTTGATCATAATAGTTTTCCCGAATTTGACAATATAAATAAATTATATAAAACACACTAATAGCAAAAAAGTCACAAAAAAATTAATTTTTATTCTTTTGTGTGTCTTACAATTTACAAAAAAAGTATTAATTTATATTAATCTTTCTTATTTTGGCTTGAATAGATTTCCCATAGATGAATATATTTCATAAAAGTATAAAATCCAGAGCTAAAAGCGGCAATAAAACCCCTAATACCGTCTAACATAGCAAGATTAATGAAATACATTTTTGTGAAAGCAAAAATAGGATTGAATACTAATTTGAAGATAGAAAATTTTTTACCTGATTGATAATAATCTTTAGCAGAAATAACAGAATATTCTAATGTTTTTTTGAAATGATGATTTATGTTTTTGTAGGAATAATGAATCAGATAACCATCGAGTTCGCTCGTCAGTCCGTCAATCAATAATTTTTCATGAATTTCATCGCCAATCCATTTTGGATTAGAGCTTTTTCTGACCAGACGTAATTTCGAATCTGGTTGCCAAGAATGTTTTAGAAGTTTCCCAAGATAATGAGTCTTTCTTTTAATAAAATAACCATCAAATTCTATGTTTGAAGTTAAATTTTTGATTATGGAATTTTTTAACTCTTCTGTTGGGACTTCATCTGCGTCAAGAAATAAAATCCATTCAGAATTACATTTTTGAATTAAAGAGTTTTTTTGACCTGAAAAACCTTTCCATTCTTCAGTAAAAACTTTTGCTTCATAGTGATTAGCAATTTGGATTGTTCTATCTGCTGAACCGGAATCAATAATAATAATTTCATCAGCAAAGTTTTTGAGGCTTTCTAAAGTTCTGCCAATATTGTCCTCTTCGTTGAAGGTAATAATAGCAGCAGATATTGATTGTGTTTTTGTCATTTAAATAAAAAAAAAGTGGCTTCGAAAGCCACTTAAATTTTTAAGTTGTTTTCTGTCTAATTTTTCTGTCGGACATACCTCTTAGGTAGTATAACTTAGCACGTCTGACAGAGCCTTGTTTCACAATGCTTATACTTTGAATCATAGGTGAATAAAGCGGGAAAATTCTTTCAACACCAATACCGTTAGAGATTTTTCTAATAAGAAATGTTTGATTTATACCGGCACCTCTACGGGCAATCACAATTCCTTTGAAATTCTGAATTCTTTCTTTTTCGCCTTCAACAACTCTAACAGCAACATTTATAGTGTCTCCGGGCTTAAAATTAGGTATCTCGGTGAAATTATCACCGTCCTTATTTTTTTTGAACTCAATTGCTTTTTCAATTGATAAATTATTAATAATATCTAACTTATTCATTTTATTTTTCGACTTTGATAAAAATAGAACTACAAATATATTAAAAGTCTAAATAATTACAAAGATTTTTTATAAAATTTTTAATTTTTAGGAATGTTCAGAAAGCCAACGCTCAGCATCGATGGCAGCCATACAACCACTTCCAGCAGCTGTTACAGCTTGTCTATAAACACTGTCCTGACAATCACCACAAGCAAAAACACCCTCAATATTTGTGTAACTCGATTTTCCTTTTGTTTTGATATAACCAGTTTCATCCATTTCTATGAAATCTTTGAAAATGCTAGTGTTTGGATCGTGTCCAATTGCATAAAAGAGACCATCAGCAGAATGAATTGTAACTTCGTTTGTTTTAACATTTCTAATTTTGAGAGCTGTTAATTTTTTTATGCCATTATTTTCTTCGCCCAAAGCTTCTTCAATTACTGAATCAAGTAAGAAATTGACTTTTGGATTATTTTTTGCTCTATCCACCATAATTTTTGAGGCTCTAAATTCCTGACGGCGATGAACTAATGTAACAGAAGATGCAAAGTGAGTTAAATAATTTGCTTCTTCCATAGCTGTATCACCGCCTCCAACAACAAAAACTTTTAAATTTCTATAAAAGAAACCGTCACAAGTGGCACAAGCAGAAATACCGAATCCCCAGTATTTATCTTCGCCTTTGATATGTAATCTTCTTGCAGTTGCCCCAGTAGAGATGATTACAGCATCTGCAGTATATAATTTATTATCTTTGTCAGACCAGAGCTTGAAAGGTCTTTCAGAAAAATCAACTTTTACAATAGTTTCATAAATAGATTTGACACCAAAACGATGAGCCTGTTTTCTGAAAATCTCCATCATTTCTGGTCCTTGAATACCTTCAGGAAATCCGGGGTAGTTCTCAACTTCTGTCGTTATTGTTAATTGACCACCGGGTTGTTGTCCTTCGAAAATTACGGTATCAAGCAAAGCTCTACCCGAATATAAACCAGCAGTAAAACCAGCAGGACCCGAACCAATAATAATAACTTTGTGATGTTCGCTCATATTTACTCCTTAAAATTATTTGAAGACGTTTTCATTATTTATATATTACTATATAGAAATATTTAAGTGTTTTCATTTTTTATCAATTTTAAATTGTTTACAAAATAAACAAACAAAGATATAATTACAAAAATAGTTGAAACGACTGGACCGTAAATATCAAAATAAGGTATGTTAAATACTATGCCAACCAAAGTGATTCCTATTACATCAATTGTTATTTTACCAATTAAATTTGAAGCAGGGACATATTTAATTTTGTTTTTAATCATTAATCCACCCAAGAGAATCAGCAAATCTCTACCAATCAAAACAGCACCAAACCAAAAAGGTATTTTTGATTGATATAACAGTATAATCACAATAGAAGCTAACATCATTTTATCAGCTAAGGGATCAAGGATTTTTCCTAATTCAGTTATTTGATTTAATTTTCTTGCTAAATAACCATCGAGTAAATCAGTTATATAAGCCAGAATAGCTATAATTAATGCAAGGGTCAAATACTCATTTATTAAAGCAAATGACATTGGTATGATTAATATTATTCTTACAATACTTAAAAAATTTGAAACATTTAACATAAATTACGTAGAACTACTGATTTTTTTTTCGTATAAAAAATTTTAATTTTAGATTTTGTTTTTTTTAAAAAAAAAATATAGGAAAATAAAAAAAGAAAAAAAAATTAGTTTCGTTTAGGAATTAATTTATGATTCAATTATTCATCGAAAAAAGTTAAACATACATTAGAAGGATAGATAATGCTCAAGGGATTGTTGAATTTGATAACTATTACTCTTATTTTATTAGCCATTAATTACTTCGAATTACAAAGCCAATCAAAAAAGTTTGAACCACAAAATTTAGGCAGTGGAGTTAATAGCAGTTGTGATGAATTACTTCCTATTATTTCCGCAGATGGAAAAACACTATATTTTTGCAGAGACAATTGTAAAGAAAATTTTGGCGGACAAGATATTTGGGTTTCGAGGCTAAAACCTAACGGTATTTGGAGTAATGCTACTAATGTTGGTTCTCCTCTTAATAATGAACATAATAATTTTGTTATATCAGTAACACCAGATGGAAACACCCTATTGCTTGGAAATGTTTATCATAAAGATGGAACTGTGGGTCCGGGCATTTCAATTTCAAAAAAAATTCAGGGGGGTTGGTCTTTCCCCGAAAGAGTTATAATAAAGGATTACTATAATATTAGTAGCTCAGGCAGTTTTTTCCTTGCTAATGACGGTAGAACATTGTTAATGACAGCCCAAAGAGACGACTCTTATGGAAAAAAAGACATTTATGTAAGTTTTCTGAACGACGATGACACTTGGTCCTCTCCTATGAATTTAGGTGCTGCTATCAATTCTGCCGAGGAAGAAATATCACCTTTTCTTGCTTCAGACGGTGTTACTCTTTATTTTTCCAGCGAGGGAAGAGGAGGATTCGGTAGTGCTGATGTATTTATTTCAAGAAGACTTGATGATTCTTGGCAGAACTGGACTCCACCAGAAAATTTAGGTCCAACAATAAATACTACTGAATGGGATGCCTACTATAAAGTCACAGCTGAAGGTGATTGGGCATACTTTGTTTCTGACAAAAATACTTTTGGTGGCAGTGATATCTTCCGTGTGTTGCTTCCAGAACACTTAAGACCAAAGCCTGTTGTATTAATGAAAGGAAGAGTGATATCCTATAAATCCAGGGTTCCTCTATCTGCTAAAATCGTATATAACATTATACCTGAATCAAAACCTGTTGGTAAATCAGCAACTGACCCAGATAATGGTTATTATGAAATTACTCTACCATCAGGTGCACATTATGAATATTTTGCTGAATCCGAAGGTTATATCTCGGCTAACTGGAACTTGGACTTAAAGTTGTTGACAAAATATAAAGAAATCGAACAGAACCTTGAACTTATTCCTACCGCAGATTCCATTTTTTGTATTAGAAATGTCTTTTTTGAAAGAGCTAAGTCAGTTCTCAATAAGCAGGCAATAGCAGATATTCAAGTTGGAATAGACTTTTTAAAGGAAAACCCCGATTGCGTAGTCGAAATTTCTGGTCATACCGATATAACCGGCTCCGCTCAAATAAATGAAGCTTTAGCAGAAAAAAGAGCTAAAGTTGTTGCTGATTATTTTGTTTCTCAAGGAATACCTGAAGATAGAATTATTCTTAAAGCTTTCAGCTTTACAAAACCTGTCATCAGTAATGATACAGATGAAGGTAGAGCGTTGAATAGACGTGTTGAATTCCTTGTTTTCAGGAGACCTTAATGACATTGCAAGAAAAAATCAATAGTCTATATCAAGATCCAACGCTTTTCAATGTCGAAGAATTTGAATTCATTGCTAAAGAGCTTATTAATGGATTAAATACAGGCAAAATACGCTCTGCACAAAAAGATGATAATAATAATTGGATTGTAAATGACTGGGTCAAGAAAGGTATTCTGCTTCTTTTTAAATATGGAAATCTGACTGATTATAGTATTAATAAAAATTTTAATTTTTTCGATAAAAATACTATTCCTACTCATAATTTTACTATTGAAGACAATGTTAGAATTGTTCCGGGAGGCTCTTCAATCAGGACTGGGTCTTATATTTCTCCCGGAGTTATTTGTATGCCCCCAATGTATATAAATATTGGTGCTTTCGTTGACGAAGGAACAATGATTGACTCTCACGCTCTGGTTGGGACTTGCGCTCAAATTGGAAAAAGGGTTCACTTAAGCGCAGCATCGCAGATTGGAGGAGTTCTCGAACCACCGAATGCCAGACCTGTAATTGTGGAAGACGATGTTATGATTGGCGGAAACTGTGGGATTTATGAAGGAACTTTAATCAGACGCAGAGCAGTTCTTGGCTCTGGGGTAGTCATAACTTCATCAACAAAAATTTTCGATTTGGTCAAGGAAAGAATAATAAAAGCTGAAAATGGCAATCCAATCGAAATACCCGAAGGTGCTGTAGTTGTCCCCGGAGCAAGAAAAATAAATACACCATTTGCTGAACAATTTGGACTAAGCATTTCCTCACCGATTATTATTAAATACAGGGACGAGAAGACTGATTCCAAAACTGCTTTGGAAGATTACTTAAGATAAACATAACATAAAATACTTTAAATTGATTTTTCATTAGCAATTCTTTTTAATATATTTGCTTTATTCTTAATATTTTTTTTAATTCAATGAAAGGTTTTTATGAGAATTTTAAAACTTTTCCTATTAATTTTTTTACTTGTCAATGTCTCTTATTCAAAAGAAGACGTTTTAAGACCAAGGGGCAGCCTTAGCGAAGATAGTGATTTTAAACGCTATATAACTATCGGTTTAGAAGCTGGATTAAATTATAATATTTTTAACCAAAATATGACCTGGAATCCAAATTATTTGCACGGCACTATCTTTGATCCACTGACATCCGCTTCTGGAATTTCACCACATATTGGAGCTATGATTGATATTCCTCTCGATAATACTTTTGGAATCCAATTAAAGCTGGCTTATGATATGAAAAATTTCGGTCAATCTTCATCTGGATATGATTACGACATATTTGCCAGACAGCACGATATGAAACTTGATGTTGATGTTACTTCTGCTTATTTCACGGTTACACCGCTTCTCAGAATCAATGCCACAGATAAGTTATTCTTTAATATCGGACCAACATTTCATTCTATAATTGGACCAATAGAAACAACTTGGAAGCCTGAAGTTGCTGATGGAACTGCACTTAATAATTTCGGATATTTCAATTACCTTGGTTTTGGTTCTGCCAGCAGAGGTTCAGTTACTTTATCTACCAATGATGTCGGTAGCATTGAAAAACCAAATTCACCAAGAATCGGTTTGGAGGGTGGTATAGGTTATAAATTCGATATTGCTGAAAGAATATACCTTGTTCCTCAACTAAGAGTTCAATTAATGATGACTCCTATTACAAATAATACGCTATTGGTTGAAAGCATTACTAATAATACCATCCTTGAGACAACAGACAGGATGTTGCACAGTATTCAGTTAGCTTTAGCAGTTTGGTTTGAATTATAATTATATGTGGGGGAAAAAATGAAAAAAATAATATTAATACTGATTCTTTTCTTATCATATTCAGGTTTTAGCCAGAAAATCGAGATTACTCCTCTTGAAATTAATAGTTCGAGAGATGATTTTAATTCAGCCATAACTCAAAACAGCAGGGTTATTTATTTCACAAGCGAGAGAAAGGGACGTCAGCAATACGTTTATATGACTCAAAGAACAGCATCTGGTTGGTCTAATCCTGAGATGCTTAATTCAGAAATTAATTCTGGTGATGAAATAGGAGCAGTTACTCTTACACCTGATGGTCAATTTATGATTTTTTCAGCATTTAATCACCCGAAATTAGGTCAAGGAAGAACTGATTTATACAGTGCAAAAAAAATTGATGGAGACTGGACAGCTGTAAGAAATCTTGGTCCTATGATTAATTCGGATTATTGGGATTCTCAGCCTTGTCTTACAAGCGATGGTAATACTTTGTATTTTGTAAGCGATAGACCCGGTGGTTTTGGAGGAACCGACATTTATGTCTCCCGAAAAACACGAGATGGCTGGTCAAGACCTGAGAATCTCGGTCCAACCGTAAACTCTTCTTATGATGAAATGTCCCCTGTGATTGGTTCAGATAATAAATCATTGACATTTGCAAGTAATAAACCCGGTGGCTATGGTGGATTTGACATATATTTCACTAAACTCACAAATAATAATTTTTCTACACCCAGAAATGCAGGAGAGCCAATTAACTCAAGTGCTGATGAATATTATTATTATTCGCTTCCTAATTCAAAATATGCTTATTTTTCATCTGACAGATCCGGTGGAGAAGGAGCATTGGATATTTATATGGCTTTTCCAAATCCCTTCGCATCTGAATCTGTAGTTTTGGTTTCAGGAACCGTTTCAGATGCACTTACAAAATTTCCTCTTGGTGCTGATATCACGGTAACCGATTTAGGTTCCCGAACCAAAGTTGCCGAAATGCGAAGTGATGATAAATCCGGTTTATATTATGTTGTCTTGCAACCCGGCAAAGTTTATTCCATAACCGCAAGTAAAAAAGGATATGTTTTCTATAGTGACAGAATTCAAATACCAACTAATGAAGCAGGACACGAAGAAACAAAAGATATACAGCTATATCCTCTTGCTCAAGGAAATACCAGACTTCTTGTTTTCTTCGATTTTGATAAAGCAATTTTGAAGGATGAATCTATTCCGGAGCTTGAGAGAATCATAGAATTTTTAAGGGATAACCCAAATGTAAAAATTCAGTTAGAAGGGCATACCGATGACGTTGGCACTGATGAATATAATGATAAACTTTCTTTAAACCGAGCAAACGCTGTTAGAGATTATCTTGTTTCAGCTGGTATTGAATCATCAAGGATAAAAACTGCTGGATATGGAAAACGAAGACCCCTCAAGAAGGATACATCTGAAGAAGCAAGATCTTTGAACCGTAGAGTTGAAATGAAAATAATTGAGTAAAAACTAAAATGGGGGTTTTAATTAACCCCCATTATCAGCTCCTGAGCACAGACTTGAACTGTGGACCCCCTGATTAACAGTCAGGTGCTCTAACCAGCTGAGCTACTCAGGAATTTTTTGGACTACAAAATTAAGAATTTTACCAAAAATAAAAAAACAAAATTTAATATCAGTTAAATTTTTTTAAAGCACTAATAATGATTGTTAATACCGAAGCGATAATACTCAAATCAATAAAATTCGGAGACACAAGCATTATTTCTCATATTTATACAAAATCTGACGGGAAAATTTCTATTATTGCCAAAGGTGCAAGAAGTTCAAAAAGTAAATTCTTGGGGCTGCTCGAGCCAATGAATTACTTATCAGTCAGTTTTTATAAAAAAAGTCAGAAAGATCTTCACACTTTGTCTGATGCTGAAAAAATTATTGATTTTCATAAAATTTCAACTTCTTTAAATCATTTAACCTGTGGTTTAATGTTTGTTGAATCCTTGAATCAAACACAAGAAGCTTATGAAAGCAACTCATTAGTTTTTGATCTTTCAATTAATTACCTTATATTACTAAATAAGCTGCCACCAAATCCTTTTAGCTTTTTCATCAATTCTCAAATACAATTATTAAAATTGATTGGTTACGAGTTTTATTTGAAATCTGATTTAACAAATATCAAACAGAAATGTTACATTAGCTTCGAAAATGGATCGCTCTCCAACGATAGAGCTTCAATACACCACATTAAGTTTGATAAAGATACTTATAAAAAACTGAAGGAAATTTCAGAAAAAGATATGGAAAATTGTTCCGATATTATAACAACTGAAAGAGAGTTTAATGAAATTGCAAATTTTTTAGTAAATTATTTTCGATTTCATCTTGATAAAAATTTTTTCTATACGAGTATGTTTCTCTTAAAATAGGTATTTATTATAACAGAGTTAATTCTAAATATACTTTTAACTGTTCTATTAGTCCTTTTGAATGCTTTTTTTGTTGCAGCAGAATTTGCCATCGTAAAAGTTCGTATTTCACAGATTGAATTAAGAGTTCGGAGTGGCAGCCGTCTTGCTAAACTAACGAAACATTTGATACTTCATCTCGATGCTTATCTTTCTGCAACACAATTAGGAATAACACTATCGAGTCTCGGACTTGGTTGGATTGGAGAGCCCGTCGTTGCTAAAGTTTTAATAGATATTATTCATTTTCTGGGTCTTGGAATATCTGAACAATTGATACATAAAATTTCTTTGCCATTGGCATTTGTCTTAATTACAATTCTGCATATAGTTTTTGGTGAATTAGCACCAAAATCCTTAGCTATTCAGCGTTCTGAACAAGTCTCACTCTTTATCGCACTTCCGTTAAGACTTTTTTATTTCATTTTCAGCCCGTTTATCTGGATACTGAATGGTTTTGCAAATCTCTTTATCAAGCTTATTGGTTTCGAACCAGTAACAGAATCGCAAAACCTACATAGTTCTGATGAACTGAGATATATTATCGAAGAAAGTTCAAAATCAGGTTCCATAGAACCAACAGAGCATAAATTAATTGAAAATATTTTTGAGTTTAAGGATACACCTATAAAACAGATAATGGTTCCGAGGGGCAAGATTGTTGCAATTGAAGCAAGTATGACTATTAATCAGGCAGTTGAATTATTCAAAAGCGAGGGGTATTCAAGAATGCCTATCTTCGACCAAAGCATAGACAATATTATCGGAATAGTTTTTGCAAAGGATTTAATCGGAATAAATTTAGAATCAGGCAATGAGTCTGTAAAAAATTATATGAAACAGGCTTTTTTCGTTAGCGAGGAAGAAAAAATAAGTAACATTATGAAAATTATGCAACGTGACAAAATTCATCTTGCTATTGTATTAGATGAATTTGGCGGAACAGCAGGGTTAGTAACGATGGAAGACATACTTGAAGAAATTGTTGGCGAAATACAAGATGAATATGATGAGGAAATTCCTCTCATTGAAAAAATTTCTGAGACAGAGTTTCAGGTTAATCCTTCGGTTCCAATAAATGACGCTAACGATACTCTTCCATTTCCATTACCTGAGGACGAAGAATATGAAACTATTGGTGGGCTTGTCATTAGTAAATTAGGTCGTATCCCTGAAATTAATGAAGTTATTGACTTGGGTGATTATCTTTGCACAGTTTTGAAAAGGTCGAAACGAAAGGTCGAGCTACTTAGGCTTACCCTCAAAGAAAAAACAGAATTAGATGAGGTTTAGCAGTAAAATCAAATTTTTAATAAACTCGAATTATTCATTAGAAACCTCAGTGAACACTACAAATTAATTATTCAAAAATCAATCTGAATGAGTTTTAGATTCAAATACAATTTAAACTTCTGAGAAATAATGGGCTCTTGCCTTCGTTCAGAGTGACAAAGAAGTATTTTTGCGTTTTTTCTCAGACACCTCCGCTGGAGCGACATCATCCCTAATCTATGTCTTTTCCTGAGAAGGCAGGAATCTCGTCTTGCTTCTTAGAATCCTGCATCCGCAGGAGTGACTTTCCACAATTTCCCTTGTCATTCCTGTGCAGACAGGAATCTGAAAGAAATATTTACAACATCCTTGGCAGGTGTGTTTTATCAGAGGAAATTCATCCGATAACTCTGAGTTATCGGATGAATATCGAACATTTGCCATCAGGAATTTACTATGTCCGTCTTGGCGATTGGGTGGGACGGTTTGTCAAAATTGAATAGCCACTACTTTCAAGTAGAGGGCAAAAGAAAATCATTTCTAATAGTACTTTCCGGTTTAACGGACACCTCTGTCTGTGCAAAGAAAGATGTCCTACACCTCAAAGGTGTAGGACATCTGAAAAAAATAATTGTTGCTCTTCACTTCATTCAGAGCGACAAAAAATGATTTTTTAGTTCTTACTCAGCCTCTTTCACGGCTGTGGAAATTAAAGAGATGACATAAGATAATAATTAGTCCCTTAGTATCATTTCAATATAATGAATTAACAAAGCTTTGATTTTTTTTGAATTTTTGTTGATCTTAAATCAAAAATAAAACAACATAAATTCAAATAATAGCATATAGTAAAATTCTTTCTATAATCACCTAAACTATTAAAAATAAATAATTTAATTATTTAATAATTCTTTTTATTTTAGAATTTGTTAATAGAATTAAATATGTATTAACTTAATATAACTTTGTGCGAGATTAATTAATATTTATAAATATATATCATAAATGATATGAAAAACTTTTTTTACATTTTAATATTACTATCAATTTTGGGAATCCTCTCGAACAGTTGCAGTAAAGAGGATAATACGACCAATCCACAGACACAGATTAATTCCTGCGTAGGATGCCATACTAATTATGACGCTTTAAAAAGACTTTATACACCTGATACTGGATCAACTGGTGGTGGCTGCAGTGGTGAGACACCACACTATGAACCTTACGATAGAGTTTATTTAGGTGGTGAAGGTTATCAGCTTTTTAAGAAATCCGAGCATGGCAAATTAGCCTGCACAAGCTGTCATAACGGAACTGACGGAACCGACGACAAAAAGCTTGCTCACTCAAATAACTTCATTAAATATCCATCAAGATTTGCTAAAGAAAAATGCCAGAGTTGCCATCCTGACGAGGTTGTAAGAACAACAAATAGTATTCACGAACAAGGGTGGGGACAAAAAAGGAAAGTTACTGTCAGATATGGACTTGCCGGTGCAGACGAATTTCACAAATTACCTCCTAAAATTGTTGCAGGCTACGAAAAAAATTGTGCAACCTGCCATGCTTCCTGCGGTGATTGTCACGTTAATCGACCTCACGCTGGTGGTGGTGGGCTGATGAACGGTCATAATTTCAGTAAGAAACCCGATATGGTTGAAGTCTGTGTTACTTGTCATAAATCCAGAGGAGGACATGCTTATCTTGGTGTTGCTCCGGGCTCACAGCCAGATGTTCATTTAACTAAAAAAGGCTTTGATTGTATGAGTTGCCACACAAAAAATGAAATTCACGGTGATGGAACTAAATATGAAACAAGGTTTCACGTGAAGGATATGCCTCAATGCACAGACTGCCATAAGGATGTAGCAAGGTCGAATATTTATCACGGGATGCACGCTGCTGATTTAACCTGCTATACTTGCCATTCTCAGGATTATAATAATTGTGGAAGTTGTCATATTGAACTCGAAGGTGCAAGAATTCCATCCTATCAATCTTTCAAGATAGGAATGAATCCAATACGTAATGTTAGGGATTACAAACTTGCTCTTTTAAGAAGAACTCTGATGGCTCCTGATAGCTGGTCAAATTTCGGTGTGCCAAATTTAGCAAACTTTGATGCTTTTCCAACTTACAATTTTACAACTCCGCACAATATTCAAAGGTGGACATCAAGAACTAAAGTGGAAAGTGGCAAAGCTTGTTACGACAATTGTCATATAATCAAAGAAGGAGATAATTTCAGAAATATGCAATTATACCTCTTTAAAAAGGATTTGTTACCTTGGGAACTTAATGCAAGTGAAAAAGTAACAGTAGATGGAAAATTACCCACAAAATGGGGTCTTTAGTATTTATTATTAACAAATAGGAGTTTACTATGAAAAAATTATTTTCAAAAATCAATATCATTAAAATCAATTTTCTGATTTTGCTTCTTATCTTTGCTTTTGTTGGTTGTTCCAAAGATAATGCAGTTGATCCACAAATCAATGAATCAGAGGTGTTGCTCCAATACCTTGAGTCAAATGGAGATTTTATTAATACTGCAGCACCAGCAATGATAACAGCTGAAGAAATTAAAACACAATTATCAGTTGATGCATCGAAGATATATATAATTGATCTCAGGGCAGCAACCGATTTCGCTGCTGGACATATTGATGGTGCAATAAATGTTGAGCTTGCGAAATTAAGACAACATTTTCAAACTATTAATCCAGCAAGTTATACTAAAATAGCGATCGTTTGTTATTCTGGGCAAACAGCTTCTTATGCTGCATCTTTAATGAGATTATTAGGCTATAATAATGTTTTTGCATTAAAATGGGGAATGGCTTCTTGGCATTCAGACTTCAAAGGAAAATGGACAGCAAAATTAAGCAATGCCAGAGCCACACAATTTGTTAAAGATGAAACACCAAAAGGTCCAGTTGGTCCATTACCGACAATTAATACCGGTAAAAAGACAGGAAAAGAAATTCTTGAAGCTCGAGTAGATGCTCTTCTTGCTAAAGGATATACTGAAGCAACTGTTACTGCCGATGATGTATTTTCAAAATTAACTTCTTATTATATCGTTAATTATTGGCCCAAAGAGCAATATCTCGATCCCGGTCACATTCCCGGTGCAATTCAATATACACCAAAGGCAGATTTGAAAAGCACCACATTCTTAAAGACATTACCTGCTAATAAAACAGTTATACTTTATTGCTATACAGGACAAACAAGCTCATTCTTGGCAGCATATTTAAGACTTTTGGGATATGATGCAAAATCAATTTTATTCGGAGCTAATTCTATGATTTTTGATTTAATGAAGGCAAAAGATAAGGGATTTACCTATTGGAAAGATACAGAATGCAAAGATTACGATTATAAGAAGTAAGAAATTTTCATTTAACATAAAAAAAGCTGTCCTATGATTGATAGGGCAGCTTTTAATTTTTTTTTTTAATATTTTATTCTTCGCTTATAACCCAAACTTTTACAGTAGCAAAGACATCTTGATATACTTTTACCTTAACATCGAAAATACCGAGAGATTTTATAGGTTCTTCGATTAAAATATTTCTTTTGTCAATGTTATATCCAAGCAGTGCAAGTTCCTCACTAATCATAGCTGATGTAACAGAACCGTAAAGTTTTCCTTCTTCACCAACTTTCATTGCAATTGTAATTTGCTTTTCAGAAAGTTGATTTGCAATGACTTCAGCTTCGGATTTTTCTTTAGCTACTCTCTTTTGATGTAATTTTTTCTCTTGCTCAATAGCTTTAATAGCACCCGGAGAAGCAAAATAAGCGTATCCGCGAGGTATTAAGTAATTACGAGCATAACCATCTTTAACGGTAATTATTTCACCAATATTACCTAAATTAATAATATCTTTTCTTAATATGACCTTCATCGTATCCTCAAGTAATGATTAGTTTAAAATTACTAATTGTTCTCAGAGATTTCTTCAACATCTGATTCAACTTTTTCTGCTTTCAAGTCATTTTTTGAATTAACATCAGCATTTTTATTTTCAGTTGATTTTTCATCTTCCTTCACAGGCGGTAAGCCGGAAGTTGCATATTCAACAACGCGTTTTGCTCTGAATTCTCTTAATTTTTTTGGCAATATAACTGTCAAATGTCTTAATACTGTGTCTTCAAGAACTAAATATCTTTCGAATATTGGAATAGTCGAAGGAGATGCTTCATAAACAATATGAACATAATAACCGTTGAATTTCTTATTAATTGGATAAGCAAGTCTTCTACGCCCCCATTTATTTATCTCAAATATTATGGAACCGTGATTTTCCATATAAGTTGTTATTTTTGTTATAATTGTTTCGATGTCATCATCTTCCAAAGCAGCGTTGATTATGACTGTTGTTTCATAAACACGGCGTAAACTCATAAAATCTCCCTGAACTTTAAATTTTTAAACATTAAAAAATGTTTTTTTGTTAATGAAAATTAAAGAACTTCAAATATATTGAAATTTTTTTAATAAAAAAATTAGTATTTTTAATTTTCTGATAAAATATATCAATTTATTATTTTAGTTGAAATTAAAAAATTAACCAAAAAAAATTTTTTTTTTGAAAAAAAAAACTTATAATTGCTTTGTTATTTTTTTTGATTTTTAAAATTTACGTATTGTATTTGATTGAATATCAATCACTTACGTCAAAGCATCATAGTTTCGACATTAAAGTATTTTTGTTTTTCTCTTTATATTTAATTAACTTTTTTAACCATTTCTAAGGAGATATTCTATGAAAAACGCATTTACCAAACTCAGCCTTGTAACAATCATTTTTGTTGCAGTTCTCATCGTTGATTTGTTTGCTTTGCCAAACAAAGTAAATAACTACACTTGCCAAACCCCTGATGATATCAAAAGAACTATGCTCATAGACAGCGATAACAACGGTGTTTGGGACATTTATGAAGTCGAATGGTGCGAAGATAGCGAAGTCAATGATTATCCAATTCAAGCTACTATCGGTATGGACCAAGTCTTCATTTTTGATGAATGGATGAATTCTACAACAAGAAAAAATAAAAAGAAAAAGACATTTGCTGAAATCTATACAAATAAAATCACTGGTATTGATATGTTCAAATTCGAAAAATATGAAGGTATTGATACAGTCTTTTTCTCGCCAATTCTTCCAAGACTAACTGATGGCACAATGGAAGGAGTGGGTGCTTTCGAAGTTTTACCAAATCCCGCAAAATCTGATGTTAGGGTCTATTTTACTCTTTCGACCTCGAACAAAGTTGTTATTAACCTATACAACAGCGAAGGTGTTAAAATTGCAAATTTGATTGACGAAAATAAACCAAAAGGTGAATTTGATGTAAAATTAAACACAAATAATTTACCAAGTGGTGTTTATTTAGTTCAAGGTATGATTGGTCATAATATTATTTCCAAAAAATTATCAATCATTAAATAAATCAAATTTATAATTTATGGGAGGAGTCCGCTTTAACAATCAAGCGGATTCTTCTCATTCCTTTGTTTATTTTTGTCCTTCTAAAAATCCAGAAAAGATTTCAGAGAGATTTAACTCTCCAAGCTCTAATTTCGAATAGTTTGAGGAAATTTGATTTATTGCTGAGAATAATTCATCTGATTTTATTCCAAAATGAGTTGAATACCAAGCCTCCAGAAAAGCTGCTAATTGGTCGGCAGCTTTGACTAACGCACCGTCATAAGCTGAAAATTTGTCTTCATTGTAAAACTTATTTATTAAACTTGTAGTTAACTTTTTGCTATTATGCTTTTCATTAACTTTATTTTTGAATTCATAAATCATAAAATATTTTAGTTCATCTACCCAATGGGATTGAACAAGAGGGAATATTTCCTTTTCGGCAAGCTCGTTTCCAATTTCAAAAATCAATTTATTGAATTCCTTTGATGATTCTTTTACGGGGGAGATTATGTCTCGTGTTACTGCCTCAGTTAGGTCGTGAAACAAACCACCAAAAAAATTATTGTAAATTCTTTTTGAGCAAGCTTTGTTCTCGATAGAAAAAAAGTAGCTTAATGTGGCAACCAGCATTGAATGTCCAAGCACTGAAGTTTTTGGCACTCTCGGTATTTGAGACCAACGGGTTTGAAATCTTAACTGACCGAATAAATCAACAAAATCAGAAATTTTCTGGCGGGTTATCAATTCACGCATTCCGACTAAATCCAAATAATTGTTAAGGTCATTTAGTAAGCTTCTTTCAATTTCTATAATCTGGTAGCTAAATGGATTTGCATTTTTGATAATAAGGAATTCCCAATAACTAGAATATTTATGAGCCGCATCAAGAATTTTTTGACTGAGTTTGTCAATTTTTGTCTTTTCAAAAAGATAATTATAAAAATCTTTCTGTAATTGTGAATCATTGATCTTTTCTGCTAATTGCTCGAAGACCCATTGGTTCAGCTTATTAAAAATCCTCTTGTTTTCTTGCTTAATAAGATAATAAATTGGTGATTTGATATCTGATAACACGATTCTTCTTAGGAGCTCAAAAATTCCATTTTTAATTATGATATTCCAATCAATGGTTCGACCATTATCCTCTTCAAATTTCCCAAGACAATATGCTATGAACATTTTGTGTGCGTGCTTGTCTATTTCAATCAAATCAACTGGTCTAATTTTATCATTCCAGCGATGAACCGTAAAACCTCTGAAAAGCTCCTTGATTAATTCGATAGTGATTATCATCAGTTTTCCATATTTGTTATCAATTCATTTTCAAGTTAATATAAAATTAAATTTTTTTAAAATCTGTTTTTCTTAAGAATTCAAACTCAAAATGAACTAATTATTAACAATTTATAAATCTTGAATTAATCGTTTTCAAATTAATTTTTGATATTTTGCTCAGCAAAGAAAAAGTATTTTCTTTTACAATAAGTTTGTGATTTTATCTTTTAAAATTTTAATTAATTCATGATTTGATAATGAAAGCGAAATTTATAGTATTAATTTTATTTTTAATAGTTATTACAGGGTTCAAATATTCCGAAAAAATCACTATTAAAGGCTCCGACACAATGGTTTTTCTCTCTCAAAAATGGGCAGAGAAATTTATGCAAAAAAATCCTGATGTGCTAATTCAAGTTTCTGGCGGAGGTTCGGGGATTGGTATAACTGCATTAATTAATGGAACAACAGACATTTGTAATTCCTCGAGACCAATAAAAACTAATGAAGTTAGAAAGTTAATGGAAAAATATGGAACAACAGGTGTTGAAATTAATTGCGCAATTGATGGAATTATAATTTATGTTAATGAAAAAAATGGAGTATCAAACCTTTCATTGAGTCAATTGAAAGACATTTATCGAGGGAAAATTACAAATTGGAAAGAAGTTGGGGGAAAGAATGCCAGAATTGTTCTTTATTCAAGGGAAAACAACTCTGGCACTTATGTTTATTTCAAGGATATTATTTTAAATGGCGAAGATTATTCTCCTTTCTGCCAAAATCTTCCTGGAACTGCCTCAGTAGTAAATGCAGTATCTAAAGATGAACACGCTATTGGCTACGGTGGATTCGGTTATACAAAAAACGTAAAAATGCTAAAAATAAATAATGTTGAACCAACTATTGATAACATCCAAAGTGGATTGTATCCAATAAGCAGATATCTTTATATGTATTTAAGAAATCAACCAACAGGTTTGATAAAAAAATATATTGACTGGATACTTAGCCCTGAGGGGCAACAAATTGTTCGAGAATCTGGCTTTTTCCCCATAAAATAAAATCATTATTAGTAATTTTACTGTGTGTCATTTAACAAAAATGAAAAACATAAGAAAAATATTGCCTAAAAAAATATCAATTTTCGAATTCTTTGTTGAAAATTCTATTAAAGCAATTGCCCTGCTTTCACTTGCATTTATTTTAGGAATTTTTTATTTTGTTTTTCAAGAGTCCTATTGGGCATTCAAACCAGAAAAGAATAAATTAAAATATCAAAATATTCAAAAACCTCTGAAACACACAGATGAAATCTATTCTAATGGAGAAATATATTTTGATGATGAACTGAGGCCAGAAAAATACCCACCAGATACAAACCGTTCTAATCTTTTATTAAACAGAAGCGACTCAGTAAAAATAAATATAATAAATCCAATTGATGAAGGTAAAAAAATTTCTCTACATCGTTACTCTAGTGGTAATGAGAAAGCAATAAGTTTTTGGGATTTAATAAAAGCTAATGATATTATCGAAGGGGAGCCAGCCTATATTTGGCAACCAATTTCAGTTGAGCCTAAGTATAATATACTATCATTGATTTTTGGCTCTTTTAAAGTTTCTTTAATTGGGATTATTATAGCTTTTCCAATTTCGGTTCTTGCAGCTTTATTCACTATAGCATTTGCTCCAAAGTGGTTAAGAGAAATAATTAAACCAGTTGTTGAAATTTTAGCTGGCTTACCAACTGTAGTTATAGGTTTTTTCTGCCTGACTGTCTTGTCGGGTTATTTTGAGGAACTTTTCAATACTCAATTAAGATTAAATGCTTTTTTAGGAGGTATTGGACTTTCAATTGTAATTGTTCCAATAGTATATACTTTAGTCGAGGACGCTCTATATATTGTTCCAAAGCATTTAAGCGAAGCAAGCTTAGCCCTTGGAGCAAATAGATGGCAAACAGCTTATAAAGTTTTGTTACCTGCCGCACTCCCCGGTGTTTTTGCTGCCCTTTTGATGGGTTTCGGAAGAGCTTTCGGTGAAACTATGATAGCATTAATGATAACCGGAAACGCAGCTGTTATAACAGCAAATATTTTTGATTCTGTAAGAACTATGGCAGCCACAATAGGCTCCGAAATGGCGGAAGTCGAATATAGGAGCATACATTATGGTGTTTTGTTCATCATCGGTTCAGTTTTGTTTATAATAACTTTTTCAATCAATGCTATTGCAGAGTTTATTTTTAGAAAAAAGCTTTTAAATAAGTATAGAGGTTATTAGTTTGAAAAAATTAATAAAAATAAATCTTTTCTTTGCTTTATCATTAGTTTTAATTGTTGTTTTTACTTCAATTATAAGTCTTATTTTTAATTGGATAATAGCACTAATTATTACTATTTCACTGATTGCAATTACTTTCTTTTTTATAAGAAAAAAATCCTCATTTATATTTAACTTAGTAATCGAAAGAACTTTTATTGTTCTGACAAGCCTTGCTTCATTAATTGTTATTTTATTTGTTATCTATGTTTTAACATATATTTTTATACTTGGAAGCAAACATATAACTTGGGAGTTTCTTACTACAAATCCTACAGAAGGCTTAACAAGCGGTGGAATATTTCCTGCTATAATTGGAACTGCTTTTCTTGTGATTATTATGTCAATTGCTGGTATTCCTATTGGCACAATTACAGCTATTTATATGACTGAGTATGCAAAAGAAACTTCACTATTCTACAGAATTGTAAGATTTTCTGTAAATTCTTTAGCTGGAGTTCCTCCTATAATTTTTGGTTTATTTGGTTTAGGTTTTTTCATTGGTATTGTTGGAAAGCAAATAGATAATAGCGAAATTTACTCAAGATATAATGAGTTGAGAAATTTACTTTCTATGGAAAAATCTCCTCTTAGCAGTAACAGAGAGGCTCAACCCAAAGAATTAATTGCATATTTAAACGATTTGAATTTAGTTCAATGGAAAGATAAAATAGAAATCCTACAAATTTTAGAATCCAGAGAAGAGAAAAAAGGCTATTCACTTGATTTTTACATAGAGTATCTAAAAGAAAGAGAAAGACCAAAATGGGGACAACCGGCATTAATTTGGGCAGCACTTACAATGGCTCTTTTCACTTTGCCCTTAGTTATAGTATCCGTTGAGGAAGCTATTAAATCTATTCCACAAGATCTAAGGGAAGCGAGTTATTCTCTTGGTGCTTCGAAGCTTCAAACTATTGCAAAAGTAGTTCTTCCCGGAGCGGTTAACGGTATTTTAACGGGTGGAATATTAGCTGTTAGTCGTGGTGCTGGAGAAGTTGCACCTATCTTGTTTACTGGTGTAGCTATGTATCTACCTGATTTGCCTGATTCTCTTTCTTCTCAATTTATGGAACTTGGGTATCACATTTATGTTCTCGCTACACAATCAATTAATGTTGAATTGACTAAACCTTTGCAATATTCTACTACATTTGTTTTGTTATTATTAACTTTTACACTAAATTTCACAGCAATTTTTTTGCGTTCAAAAACAAGATCACGAATGACCAAGGATTTTTGATTGTTGTATGAAAGAAGTTAAAATCAAAATAGAGTCTTTATCCGTTAGCTATGGGAACAAACCTGCTCTGAAGGATGTTTCGCTTAACATCTCTAAAAATCAGGTTACTGCATTGATTGGTCCCTCAGGTTGTGGTAAAACAACTTTTTTGAAAACTATTAACAGATTAAACGATTTCAACGACAGCATAAAAATTTCGGGAAAAGTCTTAATTGATGGAGTTGATATTTATTCAAAAAATACTAATGTTACTGAATTAAGAAAAAAAACCGGGATGATATTCCAAAAATCTAATCCTTTCCCAAAATCAATTTTTGACAATGTTGCTTATGGTCCAAGGGTAAATGGAATTACAAATAAAGATGAGTTATACGAGATCGTAAAAAATTGTTTAATTAAGGCTGCCATTTGGGAAGAAGTTGAAAATAATCTTTATGATTCAGCATTAAAACTTTCTGGCGGTCAACAGCAAAGGGTTTGTATTGCAAGGGCTTTAGCTGTAAATCCTGAAATCCTTTTAATGGATGAACCAGCAAGTGCCCTTGACCCACTTTCGACTGCAAGAATCGAAGAATTGATTTTAGAGCTTAAGAAAAACTATACTATAATAATCGTTACTCACAATATGCAGCAAGCCGCTCGAGTCAGTGATATGACAGCTTTTTTCTATATGGGCGAGTTGATTGAATATGATAAAACAAGAAAAATTTTTACTAATCCTTCGAAAAGACAAACAGAGGATTATATTACAGGAAGATATGGATAATATTTTGGAAGAAAATGAATAACCACATTATCAAACAATTTGATGAAGAACTTAATAAGTTAAGGGCAAGGCTCATCAAAATGGGACTAATGATACAAGAGCAGATTGATAACTCAATGAAAGCCCTTATTCATAATAATCAAAAACTTGCTTTAACAATCATTTCCAATGACGACAAAGTTGATGAAATAGACTTGAAAATTGAAAAACAATGCCTTAAAATCTTTGCTCTTCATCAACCAGTTGCTATGGATTTGAGATTTGTCATTTCCGCTATCACAATTAATGAAAAAATGGAAATGATAAGCGATTTAGCCACTAATATAGCAAAAAATGTTTTGTCCATAAATTTAGGACTACCATATCAAAACCAGACAAATTTCAATATTATAGCAGAAAAACTTGTTGCATTGGTTACAAAAGCTGTTGATTCTTTTACTTTTCAGGATACATCATTATCATACGAGGTTTTCAATGACTTTCTTGAGCTAAAAAAACTTATCAAAGAAAATTATAATATCATAATTGATTTAATGAAAAAAAATCCAATGTATATTGATTCATTTACAAGGTTAATAATAATAAATAGGAACCTCCATTTTGCTGCTAATTTTGCAGTTGGAATATGCGAGGAGGTTGTATTTATGGTGGATGCAAAAATTGTTAAACACAGGCTATTTGATTTCATTAGTCCAGATAATAATCAAAAATAATATGAAAGGTTTATTCTCGAAATTTTTTATTATTTCTTTTGTTATAATAGCTTTCTCTATTCTTGCTATTATTTTGTTCATCAATGGTCAGAAGTTAGAAAATTATTCTAATTTAATCAGTAATACGCTTAAAGAACACAGCTATTCTATAGAGAACTTTGTTACACCTTATTTATTAAGTCACGATTTTCCTGCAATTGATTCAGTCTCAAAAAAAGCATTGACCAACAAAAATATATTTGTTGTTATTTTATCAGACTCTGATGAAGTAATTTTTTCAAGTGAGAATTTAGACAAAAAAGAACTTTATAAATTAAAAGAAAAAATTTCAAATGTTATTGTGCTGGCAAAAAATACTCAAAGTTTTGAACTAAGCGAGCAAATTTCGGCAAACTCAGTCTATTTCAGGACGATTAATTCGGATAATAAAAGAATTGGCTCAATCTTTTTAACAAATGTTGATAAAAATTTGATGAATTGGCAGAGTCAATTAAACAATAATATCATTTTAGGTCTGGTTGTTTCTTTATTATCTGCTTTTATTATTGCTTTATTATACACAAGAAAAGTTGCAAAATCACTTGATAAAATAATACAAGCAGCCGAAAAAGTCGCATCTGGTGATTTTGATATTAAAGTTGAATTATCAAGAAAGGATGATTTTTTTAAATTAGCTTCAAGTTTCAACGAAATGACCAACCAGATAAAAAGCCTTTTTAACCAGGTTTCGATGCAGAAAGATGAATTGAATAGCGTTATTTCTACTATTCAGGAAGGTTTATTAGTTATTGACAGAAAAGATATTATTGTTCTTGCTAATGATAGTATGAAAAAAATTCTGAATACAGATAAAGTTACTGGTAATCAATATGGTCTATTCATTAAAAATTCCAAGCTTTGGCAATTAATTAACAGAACAAGAGATAAGAAAAGAAGTAGTAGCTGTGAGCTGCAAATTGGTCAGGAATTCTATCTATGCACCGCTGACCTAATGGAAACAAAAGATGAGGTTATTCTGATATTCTTCAATATAACTGAAGCAAAAAAGTTAGAAATTGTAAAAAAAGATTTTATTACAAATGTCTCACACGAATTAAGAACGCCACTGACTTCAATCAGAGGATTTATTGAGACCCTTATGGATGAGATTGATGATGAACATAAACAATACCTTAATATTATTAACAATAACACTAAAAGGTTGATATCTATTGTTGAGGATTTGCTAACCTTATCAGAGCTCGAAAACAAAGAAACACCACTTATTATTTCTGATGTCAATTTAACCGAATTAATAAAAAGTATAACTGTAATTTTTGAGCAAAAATTGAAAGAAAAACAAATTTCTCTTATTCATAATTTTCAGGATGAAGTTCCTTTGATTAAGGCTGATGCCTTTAGACTTGAACAGTTGATGATAAATCTCATTGATAATGCTATCAAGTATAGTCAGGATGGAACAATTGAAGTAAAACTTTATAATAATTCCGAAAATGTCTTTATTGAAGTTAAAGACAGCGGTTTGGGCATTCCTAAGGAGCATCAATCAAGAATTTTTGAAAGATTTTATACCGTAGATAAATCTCATTCTCGCAAAACTGGAGGAACTGGATTAGGTCTTTCAATTGTGAAACATATAGTTCAAGCCCATAATGGTGAAATTAATTTAGAAAGTGAAGTAGGAAAAGGGACTACTTTTATCGTCAAAATTCCAATATTTCATACAGTCCTAAACGAAGAAGTTGATAATAATTTTCAATCGGTATGATAACCATTGATAAAAATAAATGAATTATCATAATCATTTTATAAATTTGTTCAACAATAAATTATAATATTTATACATCAATATTTTTTCATAGTTTCACTTATTATTCAGTTATGGTAAATTTAATAATTTTTGAGAGAATTTCGATTTTGCTTTTCCTTTCAGCTTTTGCCTTTTTTTATAGCTGCACGGGTGAAAGTGAATCATCAGAAAGAATTAGCAGTAATGACAACACCCTTGATAGAGTAGAACCTTTTAACAAGAATAAGGAAGAAATTTTCCATAACGAAATACCCTTAATAAACTATACACTTGATACTATTAAATCCCGGGAACATTTGAACAAAATTTTAAATAAATATAGAAAAACAGAAAGTAACTTTATTCAGCATAAAGTTTTCATAACCTTAAACAGAAAAGAGTTAAGATTTCTCGGCGTTGGTTCTGCTTATATTACCCCCGACACAATTGTTAACGATATAAAAGCTTATTCAGTATTTCCTCATTACTATCAGGGTGCAGAAAAAATCCCCAAATTAATCGTTATATCAAATGTTTATCAAGCCTATGGCTGTTATGAATACGGAAAGCTTGTAAGATTTGCTGCTGCAAATACAGGGAAAGAAAGGACACCATCATATCCCGGTAGATATGCACTAAATTGGAAGGTGAAGTTGCACCGTTCATCTTTGGATAGCAATTGGGTAATGCCGTTCACGTGGAATTTTCACACGGAAGCGGGTAGTGCCTTCCACCAATTTGAAATGCCGGGACGACCAGCTTCTCATTCCTGTATTAGACAATTTCTTGATGATGCAGAATGGCTATTTTATTGGGGTGAGGGAATTAAAAGAGACAGCCTTGGCAAGCTTATCCCACTTTCAGGAACGCCAGTCATAATAATTGATCATTATGACTTTAATGTTGGCAAGGGTAAGCAATGGCTAAGATTAAAAAACAATAAAGAGAAAGTAATTACTCTACCCGAAAATCCTATGGAGGTTGAAGAAGCCTTAATACCTATTATCCAAATTCCAGAAATGTCGCGTGGGTCTCTAAGAAACAGAGAAAGATACATTTATGCTGAAGATACTTTAAGAGCAAGAGGTGTAATCAGAGAGGGTGTCAAATTAATTCCTTCGGTTAATTTCAATCAATTAAGGAGGGAAAAAGCTGCAAAAGAAGCAAAATTAAAAAGAGAAAGGGAATTACTGCAAGATAAAAAAGACAGCATTCGATGAAATCTTGGTCTGCGGAGTTATTGCTTGGAGTTGTAACTATAATCTGGGGTGCAACTTTTTCTTTTACAAAAATCGGTTTAGATGAGACCAGCCCCTTATTTTATTTATTTCTTCGTTTTCTTCTGGCTTTTACTATACTAATCTTTATTTTCGGAAAGCAGTTTTTTAAAATAAGCAAGGAAAAATTTTTTGACGGACTAATATTAGGTCTTTTCTTTGGTGGAGGTTTCATTCTTCAAACCTTAGGACTTAAATTTACTTCGGTTACTAAATCAGCATTCATTACAGGGATGGCCGTTGTAATTACCCCGTTTGTATTCTGGCTTATCATAAGAAAACCCATTAAATTCTGGCAGAAAGCAGGTGTTTTTGTAGCTTTCATTGGGTTATGGCTTTTTGCTAATCCCGATTTTGATAATATTAATATTGGTGATTTACTGACTTTGCTCTCCACTATTTTCTGGGGATTTTACATTACTTATATGGACATTTTCACAAAAAAGGTAAAAATCTTCAGCGAAACAATTCAACTCGTAATGATGCAATTCTTAGTAATATTGCCATTAAGCCTTTTGGGAGCTTTAATTTTCGAAAAAAATTCGATTAATTTTAATTTTAGCGAAATGTTAATTTATTCGCTATTATTCAATGGGATTGTGGCATCAATATTTTTGACAATCATTCACACAGCAGTTCAGAAATACACAACACCGGTTAAAGCCGCTTTGATATTTGCACTTGAACCGGTTTTTGCTTCTTTGATTGCATTTATAATTTTCAGTGAGATTTTATCTGGAAAAGAGTATTTTGGTGCGCTAATACTCTTTTCCGGAGTTGTGCTATCAGAAGCGGGTGAATTTCTTCAAAAATTGTTTAAGAAAGAAAAAGCTTAGTGATCAACCTCAATTTTCTCTCTTTCGATACCATTAGTTGGGATTTCTTTTCGAATTTCTGTATGTCTGATTTCTCCACCTGAATTACCTGTTAAAGCAGCAAAATATAAACTGATGGCAGAAAAGATTAATATTAAATAAGTAAACCAAGAAGCATATTTTTGGTCTTTTGAAATACCCAATATTCCTATAAAAGATAAAATTCCTAGCATATAAAAAGTTATGGAGAAAATTTTGGCTTGATCTTCGTGCTTTTCAATATATACCTTGCTTTCTGGGCTTATATCTTCAATTATATCCTCAGCATTTCCTCCAGAAAAATAGGTCGGTATGGTTATTAATGAACCACACATAAAAATTACAAGAGCCGTGATTTTTAAAGTCTTTTTCTTAGCAATTAATCCAACAATTAAAATCACAAAACCAACAATCAAGAGAATTACAGGGAAGTGGTTCAAAAGAAGATGTAAATGAGCTGCGTTCATAACTTTCCTTATGATAAAAATTAAAAATCATTATTTTCATTAACTGGATTTAATTCAAGATAATTAATTTCGGGTAATTGTTTGCCGATGATTGCCTGAAGACTGCCATAAATTTTAATTGTATTGTCTCTTACAATTTCTATTTGCCTCTCCCTTTTTGACCAGATTTTTGCCATAGCTGCTTTTTCTTTTTCAAGTTCTGATTTCATAGAAACAAAGGCTTCGACAATTGATTGAATCTTATTTTTGAATTCTGTCCCTGTCAGATAATCATACATTAACTCCATTTTTTGATCTTTACCTGCTTGAGACAGCTTTATCATATTAAACTGAATAATTGATTCGCGAAGAACAAACGCAAGTTCTGGTACATAGTTAAAACTTGTAATCCAAACTCCATCAAGAAAACCAAAATTCTTAATCTCCTTTGGCATAGCTTGAGTAACAATAACGGCTACATCGGCATTAGATTCGTTCTTATCATTTTTTAATTTATCAATCCAATTATTTTGCCAGTCTTTGGTTCTTTTGGATTCCCAAATTATTTTTCCACATTCTTGACCAATATCGTTTCTGATAGTCTGTATGCAGTCTGCACCTCGCATACCTTTGGGGACAGGCTCAATAATATCAAAGATAAATTTTCTTTTGAGTAGTTCCTCCAATTCAATTTCCTGAGCTTCACCCTGAAGTTGTATAGAGCCTTGTTCCGATTTTTGCTTTAATTCTTCAATTGTTCTCTTCAAACTTGCCTCTCTTTCTTCGTATTGCCTTATTTTAAGGCTCATTTCGTGATTTTTTCGTTCTTCTATTTCCAAAGCTCTTTTTTTCATTTCTTCGGCAAGTTTTTGCTCGACAACAAGCTCGAGATTTTTTTCTTTATCTTCTAATTCTTTTTGTTTTCTTCTGGCTTCGAGTTCAATTTTTTGAGCTTCCTCTAATTTTTTTGCTTGTTCTTCAAGCTCTTTTTGCAGATTTTCTACTATAAATTTATTTTTTTGTTGTTCATATTCGGCAATTTTGGACTTTTCTTCCTCTAATCTTTTTTGAATAGTAATATTAATCAGATTTTCTTTCTCAATCAGTTCTGCTTCTTTTTTGAGTAGCTCTTCAGCCTTTTTATTAGCCTTAGCGATTTCCTCATCCTTAGAATTTAGTGTCTTTTTTAATTCAGCAAGAGTTTGTTCATATTTTTGTTTTTGTTCTTCTTCAACTTTTTTTCTTTCTTTTTCGATAGCAGCGAAGTATTTTTTTCTATAATCGTCGCTGACTTTTTCTTCAATTTCGTGCCAAAGAACTTTTGTGACTTCTATTACTGTTCCACAATTTGGGCATTTAATGGTATTTTTTATTTCATCACTCATAATTAATCTTGAATTTATTTTTTCTTTTTAACAAAATTTACAATATCCTTTATTGCATTAATAAAAGTATCGACTTCTTCTTCAGTAGTAAAGTATGAAGGGCTTGCTCGAACAGTTCCCCAAGGAAAAACATCAAGTGGTTCAAGAACAAGTGGAGCACAATGGAGTCCTGTCCTTACCATTATATCAAAAGAGCTGTCAAGCATATATCCTACTTCTTCGGGAACCATTCCTTCAATATTAAAACAGAAATTTGAATAGCTCGAGTGTTCGGGGTCATAATAAATCTTTACCTCAGGAACTTCACTTAGCTCTTTGATCATCTTTTTTACTAATTTACTTTTGTGATTATGAATTTTTTCGAAACCTTCATTTAGAATGAATTCGGTTCCAGCCCATAATGATATTATACCGGGTGTATTTGGTGTTCCCGCTTCATAATAAATTGGAAGACCGTCAGGTTGAAGAAGGACTTCGCTCAAAATGCCAGTCCCGCCAACTTTAAGAGGCTTTAGTTCTATTCCTTCCTTTATACATAGCCCTCCAATCCCTTGAATTCCATAAAGTGATTTGTGTCCTGTGAAAGCCAATAAATCAATATCCCAGCCATCAAAGTCAATAGGAACTGAGCCTGCTGATTGAGAAGCATCAACAATCAAAACAGCTCCATTTTTATGGACAACTTTGGCTATTTCTTTTATATCGAGAATGGTTCCGGTAACATTTGAGCAATGATTGACAACAACCGCTTTTGTATTAGAATTCATTGCCTGACCAATCCATTCTGGTTCGATATATCCCTTCTCATCGCACATAACAATAGAGATAGAGATCTCACCATATAGTTCCATCGTTTTTAAAGGACGTAGAACTGAATTATGCTCAATGGCAGTTGTAACAACGTGCGAACCCTTGAGATTCAATCCCTTAATTGCTAAGTTCAAAGATTCAGTGCTTCCAGACGAAAAAACAATATGAAGAGGGTCTTTTACATTAAGAATTTTTGCGAGATTTTCACGACAAAGATAGATATAATCATCTTTCTCACGCTCGAAACCGGTTCGTGATGAATGTAGTAAAGGACGAGATAAACATTCAGTAACAGCATTAATAACAGATTGGGGTTTAGGAAAACTTGTTGCCGCATTATTCAAATAAATCATTATCTAATCTCATAATAAACAAAATATAAATTCAAATTTAATAATTATTAATTGCATAATGAAATTTCTAATGAAACTCTGAACTTTAAATAATTAAGTTAAAGTTTTTTAATTTTTTTGTTGTATTTAAAATTTTGTTTTGATAATTTGTAGGTAAAATATTAATAATTTAGAATATTTTACTGAAAGAATTTATAGGAGGAAAGCTTATGAGAAAGTTCCTACTAACTGCCTTAATCTTTTTGATTCCCTTTACATTTTTATATTCTCAAGCTATTAATAACATTGTTCTAAGGGAATCGAGGTGTGGTCTTAAATACATACAAAAATCGGCGAAAGTAACAACAAGATATGCAACACCTCTTGGTCAGGATATGCCAATTACTCTAAATGTGAGCGAGTTACCTGCAAGTTGCTATCGTATTGTAAGAGCTTATGTCTGGTTTACTGTTTCTTACTCATCATCTACTCCTACAAGTCCAACAGTCAATGTTGTAAATCCTCAAAACAATTCATCAAATTATGCTGCCACACAAACTGGCCAAGGACCTCATAAATGTTGGAATGAACAAGGGACAAGAGGTTATAGAGCGAATGTTACTGCTTCAATAACTGGAAACGGTGATTATTTGATAAATACTGGCACAGCAAATCGAGAAACTGATGGTTTAACTCTTTTTATTGCCTATGAAGATTTAACCGAAAATTTTGAAGGGCATTTAGTTATTAACGATGGTTTGAGGTCTACAAGCTCTGGTGGATCGATGAATGAGAATTTAACCGGTTTCACAGCTTGTGGAAATTCTACTTTTGCCGAGGGTTTTCTGATTGTTTCAGATATGCAAAATTCTGTTTCACCAACATTTAATGGTATTATAAACGGAACTACCCATCAAATTTCTAGAAATTTTTGGAACTCAGAGTCAAGGCAAACAAATGTAACTCAGGGACAGAGTTCAGCAAGTTTTGGTTTGGAAGGTGGAGGAGATTGTTATGCTTGGTTAATGATGGGCTTATATTTTAGAACCACAACCTGCAGAACTTGTCCTCAAACGCTTGATAATATCAAAATAACTCCATCTAAAACAAGTATTTGTGCAGGAGAACAAATAACACTAACTGCAAGTGGGGGTGTAAATTATCAATGGTCTTCAAATCCACCCGGATTATCTGCAACTACTGCCTCCATTCAGGTTAGTCCTAATTCTACTACTACTTATTTTCTAAGGGGAGCTGATGCTTCAAACTGTCAATTCGGCTATGATACCGTAACCATAACAGTTTATCCGAATCCTTCTGTAAATCTTCCTCAAAATGTTGAAACCTGTCTTGGTTCACCTATTTTAATAGGAAATACTGCAACTGGTGGAAGGCCGCCTTATAGTTATAATTGGACGCCAACAACTGGTTTAAGTGCATCAAATACTGCACAAGTAACTGCAAATCCTAATCAGACAACAAATTACACCGTTACGGTGACGGATGGCAATGGCTGTCAGACTTCAGCAACTATTAGAGTTATAATAAATCCTTTGCCAAATGTTAACCCGGGACCCAATGTTGCTACTTGCTCGGGAACGGCGGTTCAGATAGGAAATCCGGCAACTGGCGGCACCCCTCCATATTCTTATAGCTGGTCGCCAGCACAAGGTCTTAGTGCAACAAATGTTGCTCAGCCAATGGCAAATCCCAATCAAACTACAACTTACACTGTAGTAGTTACTGATGCGAAGAGTTGTCGAGATACTGCCTCAATAACAGTTAGAGTAAATCCTTTGCCTAATCCAGTAATTACTCCTCTTGGACCAACAAGATTTTGTTCCTGCGATAGTGTAATTCTGGATGCAGGAAATAATGGATATGTATCATATCAATGGAATACTGGAGCAACTACAAGAACAATTGTAGTTAGAGATCCCGGCTCATATACCGTTATTGTAGTAGATACAAATGGTTGCCGAAATACATCTCCACCAATATTAATTACTGTTATTCAACCAACAACCGTTGTTACTTTATCTGATACAGTAATCAGGAAGGAACCCGGTGAAATCTTTAATGTTATTTTAAGAATAACTGACCAGACAGATCTGGATTTTTGCAAAGCATTCAATTTTAAAGCAAGAATCAGATTTAATAAGACAATAATGGTTCCATTTGGCAATACTCCTCAAGGTATAATTGACAATCAGGATAGGGTCATTACTCTTCAGGGGCGCAGAAATGGTTTCGATCCCAATCTTGCAAATATGACATTCCTTGCAACTTTAGGAGAGGTCGAGGAATCAAATTTCCTCCTTGAATTTTTCGAATGGGATGATTGCAGATTCGATGTTACACGAATTGATACTACTGTCAGGTTAATTAATTTGTGCAAAGCTGGAGGTATAACGAGATTGTTTAAATCGGGTGGCGGAGTAATTACTATGACTATTAAACCAAACCCCTCAAGCTCAAGTGCAGAAATTGAATTCACAACTCCAGAATCAGGATTTACGCATTTAGCTGTTTATGATTTAACAGGCATAAAGATATCTGATATTTATAATGGAGTGATTGAATCGGGTTCATATCGAGCAATTTACGATGTAACAAATATAGCAACTGGAGTTTACTTTGTAATATTAAAGACACCATCTGAAGTTATTAACAGAATTATGGAGGTGCAAAAATGAAAAGGTTTGTGATTCTAATATTGACATATCTAATTCTTTCTCAATTTTCATATTCCCAAAGTGAAAGAAACAGTTACGGTATTTTTGGACATATTAATTTGAATTCACACACTGCGAATTTTGATTCATTATCAAATTGTCCAAGTTGTAGTCCGGGTTTTAGAGATGGAAGCGGATTAGGCTTTAGTTTAGGTTTTTTGTCTAATTTTATTTTAAGTGAAAGTCTTTTTCTTGATTTAAGATTAGGTTATTTCACACGATATGGATTATTGAAAAGACTCGAAGAAGATACTGTTAATCTTAACGCTCAGGCTGTAAAAGGTGTTTTTGAACATACTCTCGATGCAAAAATTTCGTCAATAGGAATTGAACCAATGCTTGGTATAAGGCTTTGGGAAGGCTTATCGCTTGAGTTAGGTTTTCACGCTGGTTTAATTATTCAAAAGGATGCAAGTCATCAGGAAAAAATACTTGAACCATTAACAGGCACTTATGAAAATAATCAAAGGACAAGGCTTGTCAATGATGTCCAAATACCTGATGCAGCTACTTTTCGACTAAGTCTACTTGGTGGCTTATCTTATGAATTACCATTAAATAAAGATAAAACTTGGTTCTTACAACCAGAGGCTTTTTATTCTTTCGGTTTGAATGAAGTTGCAAAAAATACAGATTGGAAAATTAATACTTTAAGACTTGGTTTAGCCTTGAAATACTCTCCCAAACCTGAAATAAGCGAACCTCCAATGATACCACCAGAACAAAAGCCTGAGCTTATAGCAAATATCAATGCAATGGGGGTTGATCAAGAGGGAAATGAAATCAATGTGGCAAAGTTTGTTGTTGAAGAGTTCCTCTCTTATGAGTTAAAACCGTTACTATCTTATGTGTTTTTTGATGAAAACTCGTCCGAAATACCTCCGAGATATGTTCGATTAACAAAAGAAGAAGCAAAACAATTCAGAGTAGAAAATTTGCATAGAGCTGGTGTTCTTGAAACATATTATAATCTTCTAAATATTGTTGGTAGGCGAATGATTGAAAATCCCGATGCTATGATAACTATTGAAGGATGTAACTCGAATGAAGGATTGGAACGAGGAAATACAGCTCTTTCTCAAAGAAGAGCAGAAACAATTAAGAATTATCTTACACAAGTTTGGGAGATTCCCGAAAACAGAATTAAGCTGAGTTCAAGAAATTTACCTCAAGAGCCATCTAATGTTAATGAGCCTGATGGAATAATTGAAAACAGGAGAGCAGAAATTACGACCAACAAATTTGAAATTTTGGCACCTATTACCACAGATGACACACTTCGAACGGTAAATCCGCCGATGGTAAGGTTTTATAACGATGTTAAAAACGAAGCAGCAATTGATAGTTGGTCAATTGAAGCATATCAAAACGGTAAATTAATTAAGGAATTTAAAGATTATAGCTCAGTTCCATCTACTGTTGAATGGCTTTTTGATTTAGAGCAGAAATCTATTCCAAAAGAAAATGCACCGTTGGATTACAAGATAAATGTTAAGGATGTTACTGGACAGAAAGCAAGTTCGAAAATGAAGTCAATACCTGTTGATGTTATTACTATCCAGAAAAAGAAAAGAGATAGAATGGGAGATAAATACATAGACAGATTTAGTCTAATTCTTTTTGCTTATGATAAAGCTACTATAAGCTATTATAACAGCAGAGTAATTGACATAATAAAAACAAGAGTAAAACCAAACTCAACAATAAAGATATTGGGACATACAGACAGGATAGGAACAGCTGAAAGAAATCAAAAATTAAGCCAGGAAAGAGCAGATGCGGTCAAGAAGGAATTAAAAGCAAAACAAATCATTTCAACTGGTTTGGGCGAAAATGAATTAAGATTTAATAATAATTTACCTGAAGGAAGATTTTATTGCAGAAGAGTTGATGTTTTAGTTGAAACACCAATAGAAGATTAATTTTTTACCCAATTATTCATAAAATTAGAAATTAATAAATTAATTAAATTTGGTTGTCATCCAAACAATCAAAGGTTGGAAGAAATCATTAATTTTGATAAATGATTTTCATCTACAGCTCATAAGAACTTTGCATATTACAAATTTATTCGTTTAACTTGAGATAAAATAAATGGAATTGTAACTTGTCAAAAATGATTATAGTAATTTGAGAATGTATTATGAAAAAAATTATAAATTTCAGAATATTCAGGGGAGAAAGGTATTATGTCGCAGAATGTTTAGATCTGCCAATCGTAACACAAGGATTAACTCTCGATGAAACTGTTGAAAATATAAGAGAAGCTTTGAACTTACATATTGAAGGCGAGGATTTAGAAGCATATGATATTTTACCGAATCCTGCAATATCTGTGAACATTGATTTAGGTGAATTCGAATATGCCTAAACTAAAGGTTCTATCAGGCATTGAATTACTTAGAATTTTTTCAATTTTTGGATTTAATATTAAATCACAAAAAGGCAGCCATGTTAAGATTTTTAGAAAAATTAATTCTATTGAGCAAATCCTAACAATACCGAATCATAATGAATTAGACAAAGGAACTATCAAAGCAATAATTAGACAAGCTTCTAAATACATTCCAGAAAGTGAATTAAAGAAATATTTTTATTCTGAATAAAATCTAAACAAAACGCTAATTGTAGTTAGAAATTGAACTGTATGTCAAACATTTGTTTTTGGCAGTAATTTTACGAGCATCGTTAGGAATTATCTAATGAGTTTCGTTAATAGTTTCTAAAATACAATTCAGAATGTTATTCGACTTGTGTCTCTATCATTTTCAAATTTATAATGGCTGTTAATTCTATTCAATAACCATAATCTCAACTCTGCGGTTCTTTGCCTGACCTTCAGGAGTTAGGTTACTTTCAAGAGGATATAATGCACCCAAACCTCTTGCATAAATAGATCTGGAGGGTATTCCTTTGCTTTCGAGGTATCTTGAAATTTCCTGTGCTCTTCTTTCCGAAATGTCTCGTGCTTGTTGAATTGTTGGCATAGTTTCAGTATGACCGGCAACGGAGATTCTAACTCCCGGTTTCTTCATAAAATAATCAACAAGAGCATCTAAATAGGGATACATTTCTGTTGGAATTGCAGTAGCGGTCGAAGAAGCATAGTTAAATATAACGGTTTCATTTGGTTCAATTTTTACCTTAGGAGGCTCTTTTACAATAGTGGTATCTTTTGGAGTTTCTGGTGTAATAACCTCCTCTTCAACTTTCGGTGTTTCGATTGTCTCTTCCTTTGGTGTTTCTTTATCAACGGGTTTGGAAGTAGCACGGACTAATTCAATATTCAAATTATCTATAAAATCACCATCTAAAGTCTTTTTAACAGTAATTTCTAAAGTTTCCGGACTTTGTTGCAAACCGAGAATTTCGAGTTGCTTTGGGTCAACGGTCAATTTATAATTCCCGGGAGGAACACCCATTTGGTAGAAAGAGCCATCAGTCAAAACAGGTATTGTTACAAAATATGAGCTATCTGAGTTGA
The DNA here is from genome assembly GCA_026418625.1 of Candidatus Kapaibacterium sp. Lineage (GTDB taxonomy): Bacteria > Bacteroidota > Ignavibacteria > Kapaibacteriales > UBA2268 > CALHRB01. Next base: position 106,671 of record JAOABA010000051.1, on the reverse strand, counting down.
ATAAATGCAAATTTAAACCTTTTTGTGTCTTTTTGGTGTTACCAACCATTCTGTAAACATTTCCTTCGAGTATTCCAGCGACATAACAAGGTATATTAAGTGGTTTATAAACATTAGGGTCAACAATAAATGAGAATTCACTGAATTTCGGGAAAACAGTTGGATTTTCGAATGTTTCTGATAGAACTTTCATATTAACACGATAATACATTGGCAGACCAAAAGTATAATATACTTTATTATCAATATCGTGAACAGTATTGCCAAAAGGCATCTGAATCCCATAATTGGTAACATTTATTTCGTTTTCGTCAAAAATATCATTATCATTTTCATCAATAAAGAATCTGACTCCAGTTCCACCAGAGCCAACACCTGTTTGTTCAGAAGTGAAGAACCAATTATTATCATAAGAATCATAATTAACAATCCCCTCAGCAGATTGAGAGATATAGTAATCACCATTATTAGAAGCCCTGAATGAAGTTCCTGTTTTTATTTCTTTCAAGCTGAGAGATAAGCCTAATCCATAAGATAAATTCTTAAAATCTGGACTTGCGGTAACGCTAAAAGACATTCTGAAAAATTTAAACATCAACTGATTTATACTAAGAACTAAATTTCCAAATTTTTTATTATTGATATTATAAGATGTATTGAACCTAATTTGCGTTGAATTATAAATTCTCGACCTGCTTCTTGACATTATATTATAATTTGCTGCAAAAAAAATGTTTTGGAACGAGACAGGATTTCTTCTTTCATCTGTGTATGTTGTAAAATTAGATGAATAATTAGCATTGAAAAAAAAGTTCCTTAGTCTAAACATTAACCTTGCGTTTAAAAATGTAGAGTTTCTATCTTCACCTACAATTCTGCGTCCATTAAAATTTAAATAAGTTGTATTACTAAATAAACCCGGAAAACCTATTGATGCAGAAAATGCATATTTATCACCACTTGGGTTAAATACTGAACGTCCTAAATAATTAGTAAATCCTCCATATAAATTACCAAGAGTTCTATCTGCATAAGTAAAATCCAAACCGTATAGTTTATCTGTAAAGTAATTCATTCTTGTAATCAGCTCTGGCATTAAACGAGCGGAAAGAGTTCCATAAAAATTTGGTTTTGCTGTTCCTTCGAATTTTTCTCCGGACGCTTCCAAGGTAATCCAATCTGTTACACCATAAGCAATACGGAAATCGAGCATATTAATTCTATCTGCTGTTCTTCGTCCTGCACTTAATAAATATCTAAAGTCATTTTCCCTTAAAAAATAAATTGGAGCCTGAATATATTCACTTTTTTCATCTATCTCACCTCTGGTTCCATAAAATTTATAGGTTACCGATGTCCCTCCATATTTCACAGGTATTTTAAATTTATAAATTCCAGTTGAATCTGTAGTTACCTGTTGAAAAAGGACGTTATCAACATAGACTTCTACCTGCCAGTTCGGATTAGTTTTGTCTTCGATTTCAAAATGCTTGAACAAATTTGGCATTTGAACTAATTCATTAGAAACCTGTATTCCATCGAAGGCATTAACCGGCAAAGATGTTGATCTATTAGTGTAAGTGCTTAGATTACCAAGTTTAACAAAAGTCAAATAAGGATTATTCAGGAAATAATATCTCCAAAAGAAATTTAAGTTAGTATTAAGTTTATTTTGTGACTCAAAATAGCTATTAAAAGATCTGAGTTCAACATCTCCCCCAAGAGCTTCTAATCCTAATGCACCCGTAAAGGTATAATTTCTTTCATTAAGGTTTAATTGCCTATTATAATTATTTGCACCGAACAAAGAATAAGAAAAAAGACCGCCATTGAGCCACTTTCTTTGTCTATCATAACGCATTGGTGCAAAAAATTCTTCTTCCTCGGTTGGTACTTTTGCAGCATATCTTTTCTTTCTGTAATATTCTTCAAGACAAGGCAAAGTATAATTAGATCTGAGTAATATTACAAGCTCCCCTTGATCGACAATAAACTTGAAGGGGAAAATCTCTGATAATAAGGCGGGTTGAACGTAATATTCCAATTCAGAAGCAACCCAATGATTCCTGTTTAAAGGATAAGTTCTTGATTTGAATTTCGCAGTATTTGTCGAAAAATTTATTTCGAATGTAGAATCGGGATGAATTAAAAAGCCTTTAAATAATTTTCTTTCTGGAATGTAATCATAATAAATTTTTAAACGGGATAAAAAATTTGAAAGTGGAATATAGACTGAGTCACCATCGTATAAAGCTATAATATAACCGGAGGCAGCAGGATAATTGAACAAATAAACGCCTTCTATCATTCCTTCAATTTTGATTTCATCTTCATTTTGTGATTGAAGGGGTTTTGAAGCTAAAATAATAATAAAGAAAACAAATAAAATATGAAATAGTTTTCTAACAATATTTGACTTAGTCTTAATAATTTTCCACCATTAACAACAATAAAATCCAACACAATATTTATTTCACTTCAAATGTAAATTTCTTAGTTAAAACATTGAATTTTAGTGTGTTTTTTTCTGGGACATCATCTCGCTCGTTTGTTATAGTAAATTCAACAGTATAATTGCCCGGTGGAAAGTAATCCTTTTCAAATGAGTAACGCCTTAATAAAGTTTTGAAAACACCTAATTTTTCGCTATAAGTTTCAACTGGATCACCCTTGCTATCGTAAATACCAAGCGTAACATTTCCCATAAATGGACTATTTCCCAATCTTTCATAATTTACATATAAATTAAAAGTGTCCCCAACTGCTAATGTATTAATAAATGGTATATCAACTCCTGCATTAACTGCGCCTTTTTGAAACATTATAAGAGTGTTAACTTCAGCTACCAATTCTATTGCAGCGGTAATCTTCGATGTGTCTTCTGCTTTTGTAACTGGCTTTGCTGGGTCTCTAAATCTTATTCCCATTCTCGTCCAGTATGTTCCATCGGGTTTATCACTAATATTTCTTACTAAAAATCGAACGACTTGTTGTTTCTGGGGTTTAATGATAATTTTTTTGGGAAATGCTTTTATATAAGGAACAAGAGAATATTGCTCTTCTAAAAGAGTATCATTGTAAATTAATTTATGATTGCCATTCTCATCATTTCCAACATAACCAAAGCGAAATATTACTTCGACTTCCTTATCCGAATAACCAGTATTGGTTAGAGTTACCATTCCACCCCTACTTAAAGGATTGATGAACAGAATTGGTGGGTAAACACCAATTTGAGAGAACAATTCATTTATGCTAAATAGGGTTAAGAAGGTTATAATTACTAATTTAGTTTTCATAGCTATTTATTTTTCTTTATTATCAAAAAATTACAAATTACAAATATAAGAAAAAGTATGTTTATTAGCTTTTTTCAATACTTTATTGCACAAACTTAATTGTTACACAATTTTAATCGGCAAAAAAAATAAATTTTTCAGTTGATTTTTATTAATTTGAGAAATAATTTTAGTTTTTTTGTCTATTTACTAAAATATTTAAAGCTGCTCTTTGAGTTGTTTAGAAATTTTATTTCATTCTCTAATATTTCTACTATTTCCTTTGCTTTTTTTAATTGATCAGGTGGCACAGGAACTAATATTGTATAATTTGACCTTGTAACCTTTCCCGGATAAGAATAAATTATTTCTAACATTGCTTGTTCGTCCTGCGTAAACCTTACTGACTCAAGTCGTGTTCCCATAGAACTCCAGTTATGAAATTGTTTGCCAAGAATTAATCCTGTTCTTGTTATTATACATTCCGGATTAGAGTTTTTTAGTCTTCTTGCTGACAAAACAGGAGTTAATCTTGAAATTAAAAAAAGAAAAATAATAAAAGCTAAACCAGCTAATCCTATATATGGTGCTGTTTCTGTGTCTTCAATCATAAAATAACCGAATATAATAACAATCAAAATAGTTGTTATGATAAATAAAGATTTATTTGTAGATAATTTCTCTCTCATATCAACATTAATAAATTCATCCCAAAATGCTTTATCATAAGTCCATTTAGCGAGTATTAATTCATCTTCACTATCGTCATTCGCTGGATCTAAAGCTTTATATATTCTATCGAATTGAATTGCTCTTGTTAAATATATTAAGAACACTATAATACTTACAACGAACAAAAAAAGCCCAAGAAAAATCATTGCCCCACCACCCTCATTGATATCTATCTCCAATACTATTACAGATAGAACAACTAATAAAAATAGAAAAGCTAATATCATCCAGACTATTGCAACTGTTCTTTGAGGGTTGTAATATTCTTTTTTTTGTTTTGAGAAAAGCTTATTTTTTATTGACAAAAATACCGGAAAAAGTGCTGCAATTATAAAAATTGGAATAAGCCAATATTTTTTTGTTGAGTAGGGATATAATATTTCTTCAGGAATGGCATCAGAGAAGGAAATAGAAACATTTTTATCCAATAATTCATCTGTGGAATAAAGTTCATCTAATTTACGGACCAACAAACCATTATTATAATTTTCATTTGTTATAAAATAATAGTTTTTGCTTTTATTCCAGTTTAAAGAGGCAAGATCTAAGGCAATATCTTCGTTTTTCATAAATAAAATAACATCGTTATAATCATTCTTTTTTATAAAAGGATTATATTTTTCTGGTAAATTTTCAAAATACTTAGCATTAATAATATCCTTGACAAATTCAATTTCTTTGGGTTTACTAACAATGATTAAACTGTCTTTCTTTGATTCTAACACATAATTTTTTAGATCAAGATCGGCTAAATACCTGTCTCTGTCAGTAATTCTGGCGTTTACTATGCTGTCAAGTATAAGATAACTTAAGCTATCTCTATTTAAATTTCTGGAATATAAAATATTCTCAAATTTATCTATATCTTCAAAATTTGGTTTTAATAATGACTCTTGCTCATTTTTAAAATCATATTTTTGGATTTTATAAATTGGTGGTGTTAGCTTATAATTCGAAGCATATATATACAACAAAACAATAACAAGCAAAGAACCAAAGTAAACAGCTTTATTTCGCATTTTCAATAAAAATATATTACTAATAATCAGACAAAATTAAATCATTGAGCAACAATCACAAAAAAATTATGAGAACAATCTCAACTTGATTGTGTTATTCAAACAAAAAGCTAAAAAAAATATCATTGTGTTTAGTTACAAAAACTTAAATGTATAGAAAAAATTTCAATTTGAGAAAAATCGTTTCTTTCGATGAGAGATAAATTTTAAAAGTGATAAATCAAATACAACACACCGATTACAATCTTAAATACTGAATTGTTATCGAGTTAAAGCAATTATAAATTGCAACTAATATGTAATAAAGTATTTTTTTATCAATAATTTTTACTGATTAGAAAAAATAATCTATTTTAAATAAATACGAGGTAGAAATGTATAGAAAGCTTGTCAAAGAATTAATGATCCCTGTTGCACAATACCCAACCGTTCATCAGGACAGCACAATGTATGATGCCTTAGTTGCTCTAAATAAAGCGAACGAAAATATTCCAGAAAACCAGCAAAACTATCGAGCAGTTTTGGTAAAGGACGACGAAGGAAAAATTGTTGGTAAAATAGGTTATATTTCCTTTTTAAAAGCTCTTGAACCAAAATATCAAAAGTTTTTCGATACTGAAAAGCTTTCAAGATTAAGCCTGAGTGAAGGGTTTATTGACTCTATGATTGAAAGCTATAATTTATGGATGGATGATCCGCTTGATCTTTGCACCATAGCCTCAAACACGAAATGCAAAGAAATAATGAATCCAATTGAACAAAGAATCGAAGAAAATGAAACAATTGCACAAGCCATTCATAAACTTATAATGTGGCAGACCTTATCCATTCTTGTCTCTAAGGGTGAAGAAATTGTTGGAATAATCCGACTTTCTGATATATATGACTCAATTGAACATTATATAATTCACTCATGTAACAAAAATAAGAAAGGGACCTAATGCCAAAACTGTTAATCATTGATGATGAAAAAGATTTTCTTGAGTCCATTACTAAACGACTCGAAATGAGAAATTATAAAGTCATCTCCAAGGACTCTGGGAAAGATATTGAACAATTAATAAAGCAAGAGAAAGATATTGATGTTGTAATTTTGGACCTGAAAATGCCGGATATTCCCGGTGAAGAAGTCCTTAAAAGAATAAAATCTCAAAAACCAAATATTCAAGTTATAATCCTCACAGGGCATGGTTCAACTGAATCAGCAGTTGAAATGGCAAAGCTTGATGCTTTCACCTATCTGCAGAAACCAGCTGAAATTGATAAGCTCATTAAAATTATTGACGATGCAAGAGCTAAAGCGAAACTATTAATATCTGAGCATGAGGAAGTAACTAAGGAAACAACCTGGAAAAAAACACTACTACTATTTTCTATTTCTGTCCTCGCTGGTGTTATTGTTTATCTCTTGCCTTTAGGTGGTATTTCTGAGAGAGCCCAAATATTTCTTGCTCTTTTAACCACTGTGGTTTTGCTTTGGGTTACCGAAGCAGTTCCTATCGGGGCAACAGCTTTCATAGCTGGAGGTGGCTTAGTCCTTTTAGGAATACAGAAACCTGCTCAAGCTTGGGAACCTTTTGCCAATCCAGCTGTTATGTTTGTTATGATGATCATAATGTTCGGTGTGATTTTGAACGAAGTAGGAATAGCTAAAAGAATTCTCTATTATTCAATAAAAATTGCCGGAACTAATGTATTAAAATTCAGTTTAGTTGTTGCTTTGACTTCATCAATAACATCAGCTGTTTTTCATGATGCAACCATAACAATCATCTTCTTATTTGCTGTTATACCAGTTTTCTTTAAAATGGGTATCACTGTTGATAAAACAAATAATTTTGCCAAGTTTTTTACAATTATGATTCCACTAACAGCCTCAGCAGGTGGTTTTGGAACTATCCTTGGTGGTGGAAGAAATCCTATTGCTTTGGAATTTATTGAGAAGCATATTGGGGTTCATATTGGCTTCCTTGATTGGATAATTATGATGATGCCGATGGTAATTGTTTCATCACTTGCAACTTGGGCAGTTTGCTGGTTAATGATGCCACCGAGAGTAAAAGAATTCCCAGCTGAAATCAAAGCAGAAAAAATGCCTCCTATGACAAGAAATGAAAAAGGTGTCAGTATTATATTTGTTTTGGCGATTATTTTCTGGACTCTATCAGATTTAACAAAGCTCCACGTTAGCGTTGTAGCTGCAATAGCTTTGATAGCAATATTTAGTTTTAAATTTGTTACAATTAAAACTGTTATTCAAAAGTTTTCTTGGGAAGCTTGGTTAGTTTTTGGTGCAGGTGTTTCTCTTGGAATAGCAATGCTCGATACTGGTGCTGGTAAGTGGTTAGCCGAACAATTCTTCCCTTTAATCAAAGGACAAGGTCACTTTGTAACCTATTACAGCATTGCAATTTTTGCCTCTATTATTACTAGTTTTATGAGTAATTCTGCTGCGACAGCTTTATGCTTACCTATACTGGATCCCTTAGCTATAGACATTGGATTAAATAGAGTATTTACAGCTTTGAGTTTGCCAGTAACTACGTCATTTGTTATGTTGGTTATAGGATGTCCACCATCAATAATATCTTATAGCACTGGGTATTTTAGTCAAATGGATTTTATTAAAGTTGCCATACCTAAAACATTAATTTTGTGTGCCTTGATGGTAATATTGATGGAATTTTATTGGCCCATCATTTTTAAAATTTTAGGATATGCAATTTAATTTAATAGGAAAATATCTCTTAATTTAACAAATGATTAAATTGTTAATAGTTGATGATGAATTAGATTTTCTTGATACAATAACAAAGAGAATGGAACTCAGGGGCTTTGAAGTTTCCAAAGCCCCTGATGGCTATAAAGCTTTAGATTTATTAGAAAAAAGTGATTTCGATGTTGTTGTGCTTGATCTTAAAATGCCCGGAATTGATGGGTTGGAAGTTTTAGAAAAAATCAAGAAAAACAAGAAAAACACAGAAATAATTATTTATTCTGCTCACGGTTCGGAAGAAGTAGCATCGAAAACTTTAGAATTAGGAGCGTTTTCTTATATTACTAAACCCATTGAAATTGATAAACTAATTTCAGTGATAAATTTAGCAGTTAAAGCGAGCAAAAAAAATCAAAAATCTGGTTCAATTAATGATATGTTTGGTGAATCTGATATTTGATAGCGATGCTAAGTTTTTTAAAATTATAATATGAAAACTGGAGAACAGTCAGAATATCTTAAAACTTTAGTAAGTGAGCTTATTGATAACCCACATACTAAAAAGATGTTCTCCACAATGCGAAGAAATTATTTTATTCGATTGATTTTAATTTATGTCCTGCCTCTTTTTCTGCTAATATCTTATTTTTTTTATCAGTATAATGATTTAATGAGCAAAAGCAGGGAATTACACCTACAATCAATAGCAGAAAGCAAGTCAAGATTATTAGATATATATCTCATCGAAAGAGTGAATAATGTAGTTAATGCTATTGAAAACCCTGAGCTTAAATACCCACTTGATTCAATGTCAATCCATAAAATTTTTGTCAATTTAAAGAAGAACAATGATGCATTTACTGATATAGGTTATTTCGACACAACTTCAATTCAAAAGCTATACTCTGGACCACTTCCTCAACTTATAAACAAGGACTATAAAAATGAGGTTTGGTTTCAAAACTTAATTAGTTCTGAGAAAAAATTTATCATAACTGATATCTATCTTGGATTCAGAAAAGCACCACATTTTACAATAGGAGTTAAAAAAGTAATTAATGGAAAACATTATGTTTTTCGAGTATCTTTAGATCCTCAAAAAATTTATAGTTATATGACATCAACTGAAAAAGCAAAAGATGTAAATATTTTAATCATAAATCAAAGTGGTTTGATTCAGCTTGCTCCAAAACATATTTCTGAACCAATGAAAGCATCACCTTTTCAAGTTCCACAAAACGAAAATTTGGGGATTTCACATTACAATTTGGAAAAAAATAAAAGAAAGTTTGCATTTTCCCGCCTCAATGAAGTAAATTGGGCAGTTATTACTATTGAAAAAGAAGAGTCAATGCAATCATTTTTCAATCAACAAGTAACGCTAATTATTGCCTCTTTAGCAATTATTATTCTACTTGTGTTAATTATTTTTTTTAGATCAAAAAATATTGTTGAAATTGAAAAAGAAAGAATATTAGTTAGGCTGCAGCTTGAACAAGCATCAAAATTAGCAACTGTTGGTGAATTAGCCTCAGGAATAGCTCACGAAATTGGTAATCCTTTGAATATTATTGCTAACGAGATTGGCCTGATGCAGGATTATATTGATCCTAAATTTGGATACAATTTAAAAATAGAAGAACTTGAACCACATTTTAAAAAAATTAATACTGCAATTTATAGGATTAAAGATATTAATAAAAAATTACTGACTTTTGTTAGGCAAAGAGATGAGTCTGAGACTGTAGTTAATGTGAATGAATTGATTGATGATTTAATCAGTGGATTTTTTGAAAGAGAATTAAATATTGATAATATAAAAATTACAAGAAAATTTAATACAGACATTCCGAGTATTATTACTTCGAGCAATCAATTGAGGCAAGTAATAATTAATCTCATAAATAATGCACACGACGCTATAAAATCCGAAGGAGAAATAATAATAAAAACAGACTATGATGATGAATCAATTATTATCGAGGTTGAAGATAACGGCTGTGGAATGACGGATGAACAATTATCTAAAATATTTCTACCCTTTTACACAACCAAGCCTGTTGGTAAAGGAACCGGACTTGGACTATCAGTAAGTTATTCAATAGTAAAAAATTTAGGTGGTTCGATAGATGTCAAAAGTGAGCTTGGCAAAGGAACAATTTTTACTATTAAACTTCCTTATAAAAAATAATCAAATAAATAAACAATTTGGTTACAATATCATATTAATCCTTGTTATAGCTTTTTTAATGTTCTAATTTACGTTAATCTTAATTCAAAGTTTATTAATTATTTTTAATTTTTTTGGAGTAAAAGATGAAGTTTATTCGAAAATTGCTTTACTCGTCTTTGTATTTAGTTTTCATTTTCTTTCCTACTTATTTAGCATTTGCCGGTGGTGGTGGCGAAGGAGAACCGATTCCCAATCAAGTTCCGTTAGATAATTTATCTGGTATTTCTCTTTGGTTAGCTCAACTATATAATGATGACAAATTGTTATTTGCTCTCTTGGTTACTGCAACAATGGGAATCGTAGGATATTTAATCGGAGTTCTAACTGACTTAGTTCTCAAAATATTTGGACTTGATGTTTCAAAAATTGCTCATCACGAATAAGGAGGAATATAATGGATATATTTAACATATATTTACCGATAGCTCAGCAAAATTTCAATCTGCTTTTATTAGTTACAATTGGATTCTGTGTTGGTGTTTTGGGTGGTTTTTTTGGAGTTGGTGGTGCTTGGATTGTTACGCCTGCTCTTAATATTTTTGGATTTCCTATGCCTTATGCAATTGGGACCGATTTTGCTCATATCTTTGGAAAATCGATAGTATCAACCAAGAAACATAATAAAATGGGTAATGTTGATTGGAAACTTGGCTTTTTCACGATGATAGGCACAATACCCGGTGTGGAAGTCGGCGCTCAAGTTATTATGTTTCTGGAAAGGATTGGTTTAGTTGAATCAATTGTTAGATGGGTTTATATTTTTATGCTTATTGGATTAGGCATTTTTATGATATATGATTATGCTGTAATCCGCAAAAAAAGAGAAGAAGCTGCAAAAGAAGGGATAGTATCAAACAAAAAATCTTTAGTTGAAAAAATAAGAGATATAAAAATTCCACCAATGGTTAATTTCCCAAGATCAAATATTGCTTCAATTTCTATTTGGACAATAGTTTTTGTTTTTTTCCTCGCAGGTTTCATATCTGGCTTTCTTGGTGTTGGCGGTGGTTTTATAAGAATGCCCACCCTAATTTATATGTTCGGTTTACCAACTGCTGTTGCTGTTGGAACAGATTTATTTATCGTTATGCTTGATGGTGCCTATGGTTGTTTTACTTATTCTCTCAAAGGAAGAACAGATTTAATAGCAGCGATTTTAATGCTTGTAGGTGCAGCAATTGGAGCTCAAATTGGAGTTACAGCAGTAAAATACATTCGTGGCTATGGTATTAGACTCCTTTTTGCTTTAATGATTCTTTTTGCGGGAATATCAGTTATTTTGAAACAAGTTCAAGTTCAATTTAATATTCCTGAATTGAAATTAGCCTCAGGTATTGTGATTATGGGCTCAGCTACTTTAATGTGTGTAATAATTACCATTAAACTAATTTCAGCTGCCTATAAAGAAAAAAAGATGCATAGTTAATTTTGTATTTTATAACACTGGCTGTCAAATAAAAATGATATTTCTTTAGTCATTTAATATATTGACAGCCATTTTTATTATGATTAAGTTTTTTAAAAATATTGTTCGAAACAAAAAAGAAAACAATGTTAGTTTTCAAGAAAAATTTAGAAAATTTCAGGAGATACTTGCTGATAACGATGAAGCACATAAAGCGATGTCGGAACTGGCAGATATGATTGTCCTCGGAAATCCTTTTTCCCGTGGATATGCTCAGAAAAGATTAAATATTCTTCTGGAAACAACTAAAAGAATGAGTCATAATCTAATTTTCTTAACTGGTGGGAAATATAGATTATTACTTGAAAAATTGAGAGTCATCACAGATAAATGTTATAAAGCCTTAACACCCAGAATTACCTGTCCAGAAGAACTTGTTTGCCCTGATTTGGACTGTCAATATTGCACAAGAATTGATGATTTGTTTACAAAAATACCTTACACCTATAATCTTAAATCTATCAGAGAAGAAAATTTTCTCGAAGTCGGGCATAAAATGGCTCGATTGGGTGAAATCAAAAATAGATTAAAACTCCCAGTCCCTGATGGTTTTTGCATTTCAGTCCGTTTTTTTGAAGATATAATGAGAATAGAAAACCTAAGAAATAAAAAGAATGAAGTTTTCTTTGATACTGATTTTAATGACATTTCCCAAGTTCAATATGCTTCCCGTCAAGCACAGGCTTTAATCATAACAACACAGTTGCCCGATTATCTTGAGAAAATTATCTTGGAGGCATACGACGAGACATTTAATGATAAAAATACTTTAGTTGCCGTTCGTTCAAGTGCCATAGGAGAAGACTCAGAAAAGCATTCATTTGCTGGTTTGCATCAAAGTTTTCTAAATATCACTCGCGACAATGTTTTTGATGCTGTTATAGATGTTTTAATTTCAAAATATTCCCCTCAATCTGTAATTTATCGTTATTTATCAGGTTTAAGGGATGAAGATATGCCAATGGCTGCTGGTTGTATAAAAATGGTAAATGCTAAATGTGCAGGGGTGCTTTTCACCAGAGATCCAAATGATTTAAAGGATGGAATTATCATTCAATCAGTTTGGGGACTTGGTTCTTTAGTTGTTGAAGGCAAAGTTCAACCTCAACAATATATTATTATTAACAATAATGGAGAATTAAAAATTGATTTCAATCCCGGAAATCAAAATCTGTTGAGAACAGCATTGAACAAAAGCTCTGATAGTAATAAGACTTTCTTGAACAATGTTAATTTAACGGACCCGAACTTATCAAATGATGAAATAAAAAAGCTGATTAATTACGCAAGAATAATTGAAACCCGTTATCAACATCCGCAGGATATTGAATGGGCAATTGATACCAATGGTGAAATTTTTATTTTACAATCCAGAAATCTAAAGATTAGAGAGAGAATAAAATTAAACACTAAGAAACAAATCTCTATATCAGAATTTGATAAGAAGTATAAAGTTCTGATTAATTCAGGAGATTGTGCAAGTCACGGGATTGGATACGGTAAAATTTTTATTGTAAATACCCCCAAAGAAGTTGCCCAAATTCCTTATGGGTCAGTTGTTGTTGCAAAGAAAAATCTGCCTGAATTTATAACAGCTATTCATAAAATGTCAGCATTGATTTCTGATTTTGGCAGCACCACAGGCCATTTAGCAATCATAGCGAGAGAATTGAATATTCCTGTAATAACTAATACAATCAATTCAAGCAGAATTTTAACTAATGGAGTTGAAGTAACTGTTTTTGCCGATGAAACAAGAGTTTACGAAGGAATAATACCTGAATTAGTTGAAGAAAAAAATAATAACAAAATCAATGAAAATCCTTATTTAAATAGTCCTATTTACAAGATATGGCATAATTTAACCCGAAACATCTTTAAGCTTAATTTATATGACCCATCATCAGAAAAATTCAGTCCAGCTCATTGCGAGACAATTCACGATATAATAAGATTCATTCACGAACTTGCAATGAGAACTATTTTTTCGATTTATGACAATACAAACATTGATTCTGGGAAAACCTATAAACTGATTTTCGATGTTCCTTTGGATATTTTAGTTATAGATTTAGGTGGCGGTTTGAAAAATGATATTAAGGGTAATAAAATTACGCCAAATGATATTACTTCCAAACCAATGCAATATTTAATCAAGGGAATGACAACCCCCGGACTCAAATGGTCAGGTCATCTTCCAATTGACACTCGTGGTTTTGCAGGAATCATTCTTGGAAATATTGTTGATCCAGATAGGTCTGATGTTAGTCTCGGTTCAAGAAGTTACGCTTTAATCTCCGAAAATTACATTAATTTTTTCTCACGATTAGGCTATCATTTTTCAAGATTAGATGCTTTTGCATCGAGTGAGACAAATAGTAACTACATTAACTTTAACTTCCGAGGTGGTGCATCCAACATAACAAGAAAATCAAGAAGAGCTCAGGCAATAGCTAAAATCCTTGAAGCGAAAAACTTTTCTGTAACAATAAATGATGATAATGTGATTGCAAGAATCAGAAAAATACCGACTGAAATGATTTATGAGCTTTTAGTTGATATTGGTAAATTAATGGGAGCTGTCAGAAACGTGGACGTTCTTATGGTTTCCGATAAACATATAGATGTTTTTGTGGAGGAATTTCTAAGTGGAAATCCTATCCCGGGCTTAAAAATCAGAGAAATATAAAAATTATGAACTAATATTATATTTTTTAAGTTTTATTTTCGAAGATTTGTAAGAGTAAATTTAATATCTCCAAAATATCAAACCTGTGGTTTGGGCTTAACATCCCAAAAATTTTTGTAATTTCAAAGAAGACAAATGAGTTGTTATTGTTTATCTCGAAATACGAATATTCATTTGTTTTAGCTGTTCTACCCAATAGTGGTACATCTGCAATTAATTCGGTTATTGGGAAACAGAAAAAAAGCATAGGTTGTACCCCAACCGCTTTTTGCTTTTCCTTAATAATTATTTCTGCGATGACTTAATAGTTTTTAAATCTGTATATTAATTGTGGATATTCAACTTTAAGTATTTCAAAATTTAAATCATTAATTTTTTGAATCTTAGGGTGAGTTCTTTTAATCTCACAATGTGGATGGTTTGATAACAATTCATTTTCAGTTAAATTATTAATAAAATTTTTTAATTTTTTTATTTGTAAGAGAGATATTAATCCAAAGTTTATTAAGTGATAAAGATATTCACTTAATTCAAATAATAATTTATTTTTCCCATTGTGAGCTATAAATTTATACTGTTTTAAAACAGAAAAATTAATTTTTTCATTATTTTCTTCAATATCATAGCTAATTTGCCATTCTACATAGTTTTTTTGATTAAAATTCATAGATTTGCTTGGAAAAGGTTGGCCATAACCATAGATATTATCCCTTTGTTTAATTCGTATTTTCCCAGTTGATGTTGTTAAAGGAATTTTCACTTTTATGGTTTTACTATTCTCATTTATCAGTTGGATGGACAAAATGCTCTCCTAATAAAGTCTTAAAATAATTAGTAATTTTCTCATTTGCTTCTTTTAAAGTTGAACTCTTGTTGTGTTTTATATAGTCATTTAGAAAAGAATGTCTTGTTAAACATTCAAAAATAAAATAATCCTTATTTGCTTGAAATGATTCATCGTTAATAAAAACATCAAGATTACCAAAATAATATGGGACATAATGGCTAAATTGTTTAAATACATCAATATATATATAATAATCCAGCCTCCTTTTGTCAATAATTATAGTATTATCATTAAAATCATTAACAAATGTTTTATTTCTTTTTAAAGCATTTATATCTCGCATAGTCCAAAAGAATATATCATTATCTTTTGGATTAACACCTTTTGATGGGTATTTATTAATATAGTTGGTAATAAAATCGAATTCTCTTAATGAAAAAGTTTTATTCTCAATTGTTTTGAATCTATAATTATATATATAATTAAATTGCATACCCAAACTTTCTCTTTTATACAAGGCAATAATTATTGGAAAAGAAATGCCCTTTGAAGTTTCTTTAAAAGTTGCACTATCAAAAATTATTCCGTCAATAAGTTTATACATATATGTAAATTTTCTTAGTAAATCAAAGTTGGTTTTTTTTACTAAGTAAGATAATGGATGTAAAACACATATTATTTCAGGTTCAAGTTTAGTATAAGATAACAAAAATGATAAACCATAATCTCTTGTTTTTATGTCCGCATCTATACTAAAATTATTAGTTTTTATTTGGTTTCTAATGATTGATGTTATATCATTATAAGGAGGATTTCCTATGATTATTAGTTTATCATTCTTTGATATGTTGAACATATCACGATTTACATTAAATAAAGCATTTTTGTTGAAAGTTATCAATTCCTGAAAATTTTTTTTGGCTTGAGAAATTGCTATTACGTCAATATCATTTCCAATTTTTTTGCAATTCACCTCGGTATCAAAAAAGTTACCGTAACCACAAGAACTATCTAAAACAACACTATCATCATTTAAAAAAGGCTTAATAAAACTCCAGACAATATTTACATATTCTTTAGGTGTATAAAAAGCACCGAGATTTATTTTATCTGAGTATTTTAGATGATTTTGATTCTTTGACTTATCTTTGATTTTTTGAATTTGTTGGTGAAATATTTCCATTTTTCTTTAAAGCTTTGATAGTTTTAATGTAAAATATAATGAATTGGAAATAAAAAGTAATTCAAATTTGATAAAATGAATTAATAACTTTGCGGTTTAACATTCATAAAAGTTTTTTGATGAATAAAGATCGTCTCTTTTTAACTTTTTTGAGCCACTTGTCGGACTCGAACCAACGACCTGCTGATTACAAATCAGCTGCTCTACCAGCTGAGCTAAAGTGGCAAAAAATAAGATTACAAAATTAATGATTTTTTTTAAATAAAGAAAATTCTTTTTCTAAAAAAATTAACTAAAATTATATTCCTCTATAATTTCACACCAGATATGCCCTATCAATATATGAGATTCCTGTATTCTTGCTGTAACATCCGATGGAACAACTACTGCAGAGTCACAAATTTCAAGTATTTTACCTCCACCACAACCAAGTAGCCCTATAACTTTCAAACCCAATTCTTTTGCTTTTTTTGAAGCCCTCAATACATTTTCGGAATTACCGCTTGTTGATATTGCAACAAGTGCATCTCCTGTCTTTCCGTATGCTTCTACCCCCCTTGCAAAAACGTTTTCGAACCCGATATCATTTCCACCGGCTGTCATAATTGACGGATCAACAGTCAAAGCAATTCCCGGGATAGCAGGTCTATTGAAACTACTTCTATATCGAATAACCAGCTCAGCAGCAAGATGTTGGCTATCAGCGGCACTACCTCCATTACCGCAAAAGAGGATTTTACCACCCTGCTTTATGCATTCCGATAATAATAATCCTGTTTCTAATATTGCATCTGAACATTCTTTTAAAAGTGATTGTTTGGTTTCAATACTTGAAGTTATCGAGTCCTTAATTTTTAATTCAAAATTTTTCATTAATCCCCCTAATTAAACAGTAATCTTTTTGATAATTGCCAGTAACTCATTTCTTCCCATATTTGTTTTGGATGAATAAGGAAGAACTTCAATATTATTCTTACAAAATTGAAGTAAATGCTCTACTTGTTTTTTTCGTTCCTCAATAAGTTTTTGACTGATTTTATCGCATTTTGTTAAAATCACTAAAAATTTTTTATTGTTGTTTTCAAACCATTCCATTAACGATATATCAATTTTTGTCGGATCGTGCCTACTATCAACAAGAAGGCAGACAAGCCTTAAATTTTCCCGAATTTGAAAATACTCAAATACCAACTTAATCCAACTCTCTTTAAGTGTTTTTGGAACCTCCGCATAACCAAAACCGGGTAAATCAGTAAAGATCCACTTATTTTCAATGTCATAAAAATTTATTTGCTGGGTTTTTCCCGGAGTAGCACTCGTTTTAGCTAAATTTTTTCTCAAGACGATACTATTAAGTAACGATGATTTTCCGACATTTGACCTGCCCGTAAATGCTACTTCCGGCTTATTTAATTGAGGAAATTGTGAAACTTTCGTTGCTCCAATTATAAATTCAGCATCTAAATTTTTCATCATAGAAATAATAAGTATTTAACCATCTAAAAATAAAAGATTTTTATCATATAATCGCAATAATTAATTTACGATTGTTACTAAATAAAATTTGCAGATAAAATTAAAATTTAAAATATCTTATGGAAATTTATTTACATAATTCTTTAAACGGAAAATTATCACACGTAGTTCCACTTGATGGCAGCACCATAAGAATGTATTCTTGTGGTCCAACAGTTTATAATTATGCCCATATAGGAAATATGCGATCATTTCTTTTTGCCGACTTACTTCAAAGAGTATTAAGAGTTGTTGGGGGTTTTAAAGTTCATTGGGTTATGAACATAACAAATATTGATGACAAAACAATAAGGGACTCTGCTATTGGAAGTAAAGAATGGAGAAAAGAGATGGGCGAACAAAGCAACGATCCCTTGGATAACCTCCTCAAATTTACATCTTTTTATGAAAAAGAATTTTTTGATGATATAACAAAACTAAAAATTAACCTTAAACACTTCTACAAAATTCCGAAGGCAACAGATTATATTCTACAAATTCAGGACACTATTAAAAAGATTTATAATAGAGGTTTAGCTTATTATTCAGCTGGTTCAATTTATTTTAACGTTGCTGAATGGAGAAAAATTGATATTTATGGCAAATTATTCAAAATAGATTTCGAAAATTTTAGGGCTGGCGATAGAGTTGATTCTGACCAATATGAAAAAGAACAAGCAGCTGATTTTGCTCTCTGGAAAGCTAAAAAGCCCGGTGAACCATATTGGGAATTTGAAATAGAAGGTCAACGTTGTGATGGCAGACCCGGATGGCATATAGAATGCTCTGTTATGGAAAAGGAAATTCTTGGACTTCCTTTTGATATTCACACTGGTGGTATTGATTTAAAATTCCCTCATCACGAAGACGAGATAGCCCAAAGCAAAGCCGCATTCGGCATTGATCCCACTGCAATATGGTGCCATAATGAATTTCTTGAAGTTGAGGGACAGAAAATGAGTAAATCTTTAGGTAACTTTTTTACGCTTAGGGATCTTGAAAAAAAAGGTATTGACCCTTTAGATATTCGTTTCGCTATGCTTTCTGCTCATTATGGCTCTGTTTATAACTTTACTTTTAATGGGATTGCTGCAGCACGAAAAGCAAGATTAAGAATTCAGGATTTTATTTATTCTTTATTTGATGAAGATATTGACGGTTCTGACAAAGTTGATGAGGATAAATTAAAGCATAATGTTTTCTCTGAACTCGCTAATGATTTGCATACACCAAAAGCACTTGCCCATATTTTCACTTTTATTAACAATACAGATCCAAAATCAATAAAACTTTCATCTAAGAAAAAATTAAAAGCTTTCTTTCTTGAACTAAACAAAATCTTTGATGTTTGGCAATTAGATAAAAAACCAGAGGAAAAAATCCTGATACCTAATAATATACTTAAGTTAGCAGAAGAGAGATTTCAGCTTAAAAAGGAAAAAAAATTTGACTTGGCTGATAAGATTAGAAAAGAGATTTTTGATTCAGGTTATGTCATAAAAGACACTAAAGATGGGTATGAAATTAATAAAATAGGTGAATAGCTATCAAATAATAAAACTAACATTTCGTTTTGCTTTTGTTATGTTTGTAAAACTAATTCTATCATTTTAATGAAGATTACATTTCCGGATGGTAACGTCAGAGAATATCCCGAGGGAACAACTGGTTTCGAAATTGCACGCTCTATTTCAGAAAGATTAGCAAATGAAGCTCTCGGAATATTTGTAAATGGTGAAAAATATGATTTATCAAGAAAAATAAATCAGGATGCTTCAGTCGAAATAGTTACTTTTGATGACCCACGAGGTAAAGAAATATATTGGCACTCTTCAGCGCACCTTATGGCTGAAGCAATTCAAGAATTATATCCGGGTGTCAAATTCGGTATTGGTCCAGCAATTGAAAACGGTTTTTATTATGACGTTGATCTCCCTGATGGGAAAAAGCTCTCTGCCGAAGATCTTCCGGAAATCGAAGCTAAAATGCTTGAATTAGCTAAAAGAAATGCTGAATACGAAAGAATTGAAATTTCAAAACAAGAAGCTATTGAACATTTCTCTAAGATTGGGGATCAATATAAACTTGAACTTATTGATGGGCTAAATGACGGTGAAATCACATTTTACAAACAAGGAAATTTCATTGATCTCTGCCGTGGAACACATATTCCAAACACCAACCATATAAAATATGTTAAGCTGCTTACGGTAGCTGGAGCTTATTGGCGTGGTGATTCGAGCAGAAATATGATGACACGGGTTTATGGAATAACATTTCCAAAGAAAAAAATGCTGGATGATTATCTTTTTATGCTCGAAGAAGCAAAAAAAAGAGATCATCGCAAGCTTGGCAGGGAATTAGAACTATTTATGATCTCTCCAAATGTCGGTGGTGGTCTGCCTATTTGGTTGCCAAAAGGAACAATTATAAGAAGAAAACTCGAAGCTTTCATCTCAGCCGAATTAAAGAAAAGAGGTTATGTTGAGGTTATCACTCCTCATATTGGAAACATTAATCTATACAAAACATCGGGTCATTATCCGTATTATTCAGATTCAATGTTTGCACCAATAAAAATTGAAGAGGAAGAATATTTACTAAAACCTATGAATTGTCCTCATCACCATCAGATTTATGCTTCAAAACCACGAAGTTATAGGGACTTGCCATTACGTTTAGCTGAATTCGGAACCGTTTATCGTTACGAGCAATCTGGAGAGTTAAACGGATTAACAAGAGTCAGAGGATTTACTCAAGATGACGCTCATATGTATTGCACTGAGGAACAATTAAAAGACGAAATTAAACAAACAGTCGAACTAACACAGTTAGTATTCAATACATTTGGAATGACCGTCAAAATCAGATTATCTTTCCGTGACGAAGATTCATCTAAATATGTTGGTTCTGAAGAAAGCTGGAATCATGCAGAAAAAGTTATTCAGGAAGTAGCCGACGAGATGGGTCTTGACTATTTTATTGGTAAAGGCGAAGCCTCTTTTTATGGACCTAAAATTGATTTTAATGTTAAAGATGCTCTTGGACGGTCTTGGCAATTAGGAACTGTTCAAGTTGATTATGTTATGCCTGAACGTTTCCAACTCGAATATACCGGTGAAGATAATCAAAAGCATAGACCTGTCATAATCCACAGGGCTCCTTTCGGCTCTTTGGAAAGATTTCTTTCAATTTTGATAGAGCATTTTGCTGGTAATTTTCCATTCTGGCTTGCACCTGTTCAAGCAAATATATTACCTATTGGAGAAAATCAGCATTCATATGCAAATGAAATTTATTCTATTCTTGATAATGCAGGCTTTAGAGTAGAAATTGATTTAAGAAGCGAAAAAATAAACAGAAAAATTGCTGAATCTGAGCAGAAAAAAATTCCTTTTGCATTGATAATCGGTCAAAAAGAAGTTGATACTAATACTCTATCTGTCCGTGAACATACAAAGGGAAATATTGGTAGCAAAACAATGGATGAAATTTTAAATTTATTTAACGAATTGAATAATCCTTATAATTCAAATAATTCATCAAGGTAAATCCACTACCCAAAAAAGCAGAATCTTTCTTCTACAAATAATCGAGCAAGGATGTTTGTTCTACCATCTTTTGAGGCTGTGTAAAAAACAGTCATTAGGAGCCGAAGGCGAAGAATCCATAATACATAATTCATTGAATCATAATAGACTCTTCACTTCGTTAAGAGTGACAATAAATTTTTTTTGATGTCCTACACCTTAGAGGTGTGGGACATCTCTCTTTGCACTAACAGAGGAATCTGTTCTACCGGAAGATACTATTAGAAATGATTTTTTTCTCCACTACTTGAAAGTAGTGGCTATTCAATTTTGATAAAGCTAACCACAAAGCGACCGTTGAAAATATTATTACTATTCAATTCATTTTTATGATAAATTTGGATTTAAAAATTAAGTGTAAAATGAAAATTCTTTGAATAATAATTAATTTTTCTTGAAATAAATTCTGTTTAGTTTTGTAACTGACTTGTTTTTAAAATTAAATAATATGGAATCGGTCCAAAAAAAAATCGAAGACCTCCGAAATCGTGAGCGAAAATTACTCGAGAGTGGGGGAATTGATAAAATTAACAAACAGCACCAGTCCGGAAAGATGACCGCCAGAGAAAGATTACACCTTCTATTCGATGGTGGTTTCTATGATGAAATCTATAAGCACGTTAGCAATATCCATTCACATAACATTTCAGCAGGGTCTTTGCCCGGTGATGGAGTAATAACTGGGATAGGAGCCATTAATGGAAGACTTGCCTATGCAACTTCTCAGGATTTCACTGTTATGGGTGGAAGTGTTGGCGAGATGCATTCTTGGAAAATATGCGAAATGATGGATATGTCCCTGAAAAATGGAGCGCCATTTATCTCAATCAATGATAGCGGTGGTGCAAGAATTCAGGAAGGTATTTATTCTCTTAGAGGTTATGGTAGAATTTTTTATCATAATACACTTCTATCCGGAGTTGTTCCTCAAATAGCAATAATAGCTGGTCCTTGCGCTGGTGGAGCTGCATATTCACCTGCACTAATGGATTTCATAATAATGGTGGAAGGAATTGGGCAGCTTTTCATTGCAGGTCCGCAAGTTATTAAGGAAGCAACCGGAGAAGAAATTTCTGCTGAAGAACTTGGTGGAGCATTAAGTCAGGCAACATTTAGCGGTAATGTGCATTTTATCGCACGTGATGATGCAGACGCCATCGAAATTGTCCAAAATTTGCTTACATATCTTCCCTCAAATAATATGGAAGATCCGCCAGTAGCAGGAAATGGTGAAATTGTGCTTATCGAGGACGAAACGCTTAATACAATCATTCCTGATGATCCAAGAGACCCTTATGATATGTTCGAAGTTTTGACAAGAATTTTTGATCCCGGTTCAATAATGGAAATTCAGAGCCATTTCGCAAAGAACATCATAATTTGTTTCGCTCGAGTTAATGGTAGAGTTGTAGGAGTTATTGCAAATCAGCCTATTGAGAAATATGGAGCTATCGACATAGATGCATCCGATAAAGCATCAAGGTTCATTAGATTTTGCAATGCTTTTAATATTCCACTTATATCTTTTGTTGATGTTCCGGGATTTCTGCCGGGAATCGAACAGGAATTTGGCGGAATAATAAGACACGGGGCAAAAATGCTATTTTCTTTTTCAGCAGCGACTGTTCCAAAAATTTCAATAATCGTTCGAAAAGCTTACGGAGGTGCTTATCTCGCTATGAGTGCAAAAAGCTTGGGAGCTGACCGTGTAGCTGCTTGGCCCACAGCTGAAATTGCAGTTATGGGTGCTGAAGGAGCAATAAGCGTGCTTTATAAGGATGAAATAAAAACAGCCACTGACCCTTTAGCGAAAAGAAAAGAATTAATAATGAGATATAATCAAGAACACGCTAATCCTTATTCTGCCGCTTCTATAGGAATGATTGATTCTGTTATTGAGCCTAAATACACAAGACAATATATCTCGATAGCTCTTGAATCACTCAAAAATAAACGTGAATTGAGACCTGCTAAAAAACACGGTTTAATTCCTTTATAGGTGAGAATTATGAATGCTATTGAAGAAGCTTTGTTTGTTCTTGTTTTTGGAATTTCAGCTGTTTTTGTTGCAATTTTTTTCTTTTATATATTGATATTTGCTCTAAAAAAAATTGATGAAAGTATTAACGAGCTAAGAGTCAAGAAAAAATTAAAATCAGGTGAAATTCTTGATATAGAAAATTTATTAACTCCAGAATTAGTAGCGGTTATTTCTGCAGCTGTTTTCGAAGCTATTAATAAACCAATTCATATTAGAAAAATCAAATTCTTGAAAGATGAAAAATCCGGCTCTTGGATAGCTTTGGGACGTCAAAATATTATGGGATCACACGCTATTAAAGTATCTCGAACAAAAATTTAAGGATAAATTATGAAAAAATTACTTGTTACTGTCAATGGAATTAGATTCGAAGTAGAAGTTGAAGTCATCGAAGATGATGAATTGCCTTATCAGCCTTCGCAGGGCATAATACCTGTCGGCACTAAACCAACTGAACATTTAAGCAGTAGTCATCTTAATACCTTGATGAGGACTCCAATTTCAAGACAGTCCAAAACTTTAACTATTGACCAGAAAAAACTATCATCGCCTATTAACGGAAAAGTAATTGAAATACCTTTTTCGGTTGGTCAAAAAGTTAAAGAAAATGATGTTCTTTTTGTGCTTGAAGCTATGAAAATGAAAACTAATATTTCATCACCTGTAAGTGCTGTTATAAAATCAATAAATGTCAAGGTTGGTGATAATATTGAAGCCGGACAACTTCTTATGACTTTTGAATAATTCTAAGACGAAGATATGTTAGAATTTTTAGAGAAATTTATTTCCGGTATGGGATTCTGGTCATTGAACTGGGGACAGGTTATTATGCTCAGTATATCCCTATTGTTAATGTTTTTAGCTATAAAAAAAGGGTTTGAACCACTTCTTTTGCTTCCAATAGGTTTAGGAGCCTTTTTAACAAATTTACCGGGAAATGGGCTTCTACTTCCACCCGTTGGAGAGACCGCAGGAGGATTATTCTATTACATTTCAAAAGGTATTGAGCTTGAAATTTTTCCTCCGTTAATATTTTTAGGTATTGGAGCAATGACTGATTTTACTCCGTTGTTGTCCAATCCCAAAACATTTTTACTTGGAGCTGCAGCACAGTTTGGAGTATTCACTGCACTCTTTTTTGCGGTCTTACTTGGTTTTAATCTTAACGAGGCAGCTGCTATCGGTATTATTGGTGGTGCTGACGGTCCAACTGCAATATTCTTAACGCTTAAACTTGCTCCTCATCTTCTGGGTCCAATTGCAGTTGCTGCTTATTCTTATATGGCTCTGGTTCCGTTAATACAACCACCCTTAATGAAACTTTTAACAACGGAAAAAGAGCGTTCAGTAATTATGGAAACTCCAAAAAAAGTATCAAAAAAAGTGAAGATAATCTTTCCAATAGTGATTATTTTTCTAGGGATACTTATTGTTCCACCTGCAGCTCCACTTTTGGCTATGTTAATGGGAGGCAATCTTTTAAGGGAAAGCAGAGTTGTTGAACGACTTACTAATATGGCTCAAAATGAATTAATTAATATCGTAACTTTCTTTCTTGGGGTATGTGTTGGTTTGACAATGACAGCAGAAAAATTTTTACAAATTGAAACTATAAAAATTATTGGATTGGGTGTCATAGCTTTTGGATTTTCCACCATTGGTGGTTTACTTCTTGGTAAATTGATGTATATTTTAACAAAAGGTAAGGTAAATCCTCTAATAGGCTCAGCAGGTGTATCCGCAGTCCCAATGGCAGCTCGAGTTTCACATAATGTTGCACAGGAAACAAATCCCAATAATTATTTATTAATGCACGCTATGGGACCAAATGTAGCCGGTGTAATTGGAACAGCTATTGCTGCAGGTGTTCTAATTGCTATATTTGGTAAATAAAGTTAAATAGCTCTTTTCTTTTTGTTGCAAACAAAAGAATTTTTTCGGTGAAATAGAAAACAACTGTTTCCATAATTCTTTTGTTTATAAAGAGTTAATTTTGTGTTAATATTTAGATTGCTTGCTCAGTTTTGAAAAAAATGAGTTAATTTTGTTTTGTAAAAATTTTAAATTTAAATTTTTTTACAAAAATCCAGAATTTTTTATGGAATCAAAAAAAGCGAAACACGAAGATTCAAAAAATCTGCTTCAGCAGGGAATTCCAAAAACTATTGCAGTCATTGACGATGAGCCGGATATTGTTGAACTTTTATCTTCAAATTTAAAAAAGAACGGTTTCAAAGTCAAAGAATACCTCGATGGCGATACCTTTCTGAAATCCTTGAAGGATGATTTGCCCGATTTAATAATTCTTGACCTTATGTTGCCTGATTCAGACGGTTTTGAAATTTGTAAGTATTTAAGGCGGGAAGATAAGTATTCGCATATTCCAATCATCATTCTGACAGCCAGAGTTGATGAAATGGATAAAATTTTGGGTCTTGAACTTGGAGCCGATGATTATATCACTAAACCTTTTTCACCAAGAGAACTAATTGCGAGAGTTAAGGCTGTTCTCCGTCGTGATGAAAAGGTCCTTAAAACCCAAAAACTCAAAATTGGTGATATCCTTGAGATTGACCTTCAAAAATACGAGACTTATGTTGAAGGAAACAGGGTGGATTTGACTTCAACTGAGTTTAGAATTCTCAAACTTCTATGCGAACGCAAAGGTTGGGTTTATCCAAGGGACAGAATCCTTGACTATCTTGGTGTTCAGGAAAAAGGAGTTCTTGACCGCACTGTAGATGTTCATATCAAAAATTTAAGAGAAAAACTCGGCAATGCCGCCAAGTTTATCAAAAACATCAGAGGTGTGGGTTACAAAGTGGAAGAATAATCAAAGTTATTTTAACAGAATTTGTTAATTTAACTTTGTGAAAGAATTTTTTCCAAATATTTTCCTTGAAGATTATAATTATGAGCTACCCAAAGAAAGGATAGCTCTTTACCCTTTGCCTGAAAGGAGTTCCAGCAAACTCCTTGTTGCCGGAAATAAAACTCTCTTCACAAGTTTATCACTAAAGCGAGAAGAAAATTTTAAAGATTCAGACTTCCTAATCTTTCATAAGAATTTCAAGGATTTGCCAGATTTAATTCCCGAAAATTCAATCATTTTTATTAATGATACCAAGGTTATTCCCGCAAGGTTATTGTTCAAAAAAGCTACAGGAGGATTGGTTGAAATTTTTTGTCTTGAACCAATTTTTCCTTCAACTGACCCTCTAATTGCACTTCAATCTGAAAATAAAACTATTTGGAAATGCCTCTATTCGGGAAGAAAGGTCAAAGAAGGAACCTCTTTTGAATTAAAAACAGATGATTTATCTACAACAGTCAATGCTGTTGTTTTAAACAAAGAAGGAAAAGAATTGGTCGTTGAATTTAGTTGGAAAAACGAAAGAGAAAAATTTATCAACATCATTAACAAAATTGGAAATATCCCACTGCCTCCTTACATAAACAGAAATTCAGAAGAAAACGATTACAAAACATATCAGACAGTTTATGCAAATTCTGATGGTTCGGTTGCTTCTCCCACAGCCGGCCTTCACTTCACTGAGTCAATTTTTGATGAATTAGCAGCGAAAAAGGTCAAAATTGATAAATTAACCCTTCATATTGGTCTTGGGACTTTTAGTCCCATTGAAACAGAGAATATTGCTGAACATAATATGCACAGCGAAATTTTCAGTGTTAACTTAGAAACTTTAAAATCATTGTATAATTTTTTGATTAATAAAGGAAATAAAAGATTAGTCGCCGTAGGAACAACATCTCTAAGAACTTTGGAAACACTTTACTGGATGGGAATCAAAATTGGTAAAGGAAGAAAATTTAAAAATGATTTTAATGACTTAGTCTTGAATCAATACGAGCCTTATTTTTTCCAGAAAACAGAAGATTTGCCAAGTCCGTCTCAATCTATTAAGTCGCTTATAGATTATTTAGAAAATGAACTTAAAACAAATAAACTTTATGGAAGAACTGAATTATTTATTGTTCCCGGCTATGAATTTAAAATAGTTGATACATTAATTACTAATTTTCATCTGCCCGGTTCAACTCTAATCCTACTTGTTGCTGCATTTGTGGGAAAAGAAAACTTTCACAAAATATACAATGAAGCATTAGAAAATGACTATAGATTTTTAAGTTACGGAGATTCTTCCTTACTATTCAGGTAATTTAAACCTAAATTACTCAATGAAAAAAAATAAAAAAGTCATGCTGAACCGAAGGTTAAACATCCATCTCAAATCATAACGGATGCTTCCAAACTTTGTTTGTCAGAATGACAGTCAAATAACATATTTTATATGCTCATTTCTATTAGTTTTAAAAAAATTGGTTTAAAAAGAATTTGTCAGTTCGATTAGTTTGGCTTTTCCTTTATCGGTTAATTGTTTTTTGCTGTCAATAATCTCATAATGAATTAAATCGTTAATACTATTCAAATCTAACTCATTGATAATTTTTTTAATTCTAAACTCAAATATTTCAATTGGTAACAATTTCAGTGTGGATACCTCGAAATGCTCAGAAATTATTTTTTTCAATAAGGAATTAATATGTTCGGGTGTATTATTATTATGACCCTTATTTAGATTTATTAAGTCATTTTTAAGAACTTCTTTTTGAGGTTGAGTATTAATATTTCTTATTAATTCAGCAATTTCGTTCAATTTTTTGTAAATATCATTAATCTTTTCATTTAAATTATCTTTTTCATCTTTTATATCTGCAATTCTTTGAACTGTTTGGCTTTTATTTAATTGTTCAGTAATTACTGATAGCAATTTTTCAATTATTGCCTCATTAACCGGAGTGGGTTCAGATTTTTTTTCAATTAAATATAAAACCTTGGATAGAATTAGCCAGAAAGCAGTAAAAAAGAAAACCGATACGATAATTAATAATATATCGTTTGGAGTAAAATTCGTAAAGTCGAAGTATAAATCAGAGATAGCAAGTTTCCAAGCAACAATGGTAATAAATATTACAAGACCACAAAGTATTACAATCTTAATTGAAAGGTTCAGAATATCCTTTGCCTTTTGACTATCCATTTAATATCAACGTGAAAATTCTATATTAAGAAATATTTAATTTAATAATTTATCTATTAATAAAAAAAATCTTTGATTAAGATTATAATTATTTCAAGATTATCACAATTCATTAAAGCAAATCGAATGTTATTTTATACGTCAATAAACCTTTTTAAGAGACATAAAGTCTAAAAGTTTTTTTCAGTATATTGATTGGTGTTGAGTGAAAAGAGGAATTATATTATTTATCATATTCATAAATATTTTAGGTTTTGCATATTCTCAGGAATTTTCTGTTCGTGGAGTCGTTGTTGACAGTAGTTCAGGGAACCCACTTCCCGGAGCTTCAGTTTTAATGATTAAATTACCAGATTCAGTCAAAGTTGGAGTTACATCAAACAGGCGAGGAATGTTTAACTTCCAAAGTCTATCACAAGGCAGATACACATTGAGAATAACTTACGTTGGATATAAGCCTTTCAGTAGGAGGGTTACTATATCAGACAAGAATTTAGAACTTGGTGAAATCCGAATGAGCGAAACCGGCAGCGAACTTGATGAGATAGAAGTTACTGCACTTATGCCCACAGCTGAACAAATCGGCGATACTGTTCAATTTAATGCTGGGGCTTTCAAAACCAATCCAGACGCTACTGCTGAAGATTTGGCTCAAAAACTCCCCGGAGTGAGTGTGGAAAGTGGGCAAGTCAAAGCTCAAGGCGAAGATGTTAAAAAAGTTTTGGTTGATGGGCGTCAATTTTTTGGAGAAGACCCACTTGCAGCACTCCGAAATTTACCTTCGGAAATAATTGACAAAGTCCAGATTTTCGACCAGAGAAGCGAACAAGCTGCTTTCACAGGTGTTGATGATGGTCAGACAAGTAAGACAATGAATATTATCACAAAACAATTTATGCGAAACGGGCAATTCGGGAAAATTTATGGTGGCTATGGTTTAGATAACAGATATCAGGTTGGCGGTTCCCTCAATATATTTGATAATGACAGAAGGATTACAATACTGGGTATGAGTAATAATATAAGCAATCAGAATTTCTCTCCTGAAGATATTCTTGGTGTTATGGGTGGCGGTTCTTCCGGAGGTGGTCGTTTCTTCAGGATGATGGCAGGTTCGGGCTTCAACCCACAAATGTTAAGACGTAGCGGTGGAGGTCCTCCCGGTGGCGGCTTTTTTAATAATTTTCTTGTTATGCCTCAAAATGGTATTTCTACAACTCACTCATTAGGTGTGAACTACACTGATAAGTGGTTCGATAATATTGATGTTAACGGTAGTTACTTTTTTAATTATACCTCAAATACTGCTCAAAGCCTGACCAGCAGGGAATTCATATTATCTTCGAGCAAAGGTCAATTATATAATGAAGAAAGCAATTCATTAACAAAAAATACAAATCACAGGCTAAATCTACGAATTGATTATACTATTGATTCTTCTAATTCGATTTTGTTGCGCCCAAGATTTTCATATCAACCCAATAATTCCTCCAGTTCTACTAATGGTTCAACTTATTTTGGTAATGACCTTGTCAATTCAACTGACAATAATTATAATTCCGACCAAAAAGGTTTGAATTTTGCAAATGAATTTCTTTATCGTCTTAGGTTTGCAAAAAAAGGTAGAACATTTTCAATAGGGATTGATAATTCTTACAATGACCGTCAAGGTGAAAGCTATCTTCTCTCAGAAAACAGCTTTTTCATAAATAATCCAATTATTGACTCACTTAATCAATTCTCTAACTATCTATCAAACGGTTGGAATCACTCAGCCAATGTTAATTACACTGAGCCATTATTTGATAAGGATATAATTCAGTTTAGTTATAGAATTTCCAATCAAAGCAGCAGCTCTGATAAGAAAACTTATAATTATGATTTAGCTCAACAATCATACAGAAACGTTGATACTGCATTAACCAATGTGTATAAAAGCAATTATTTCACCCAACAAGCTGGGTTAGCTTATAGATATAGTGATGAAATATTCGAAATTACTGCTCAATCAAATGCAAGTTGGTCAAAATTAACTGGAGACCGTTCTTTTCCAATAATTGGCAATATTGAAAAATCATTTTTTAATATTTTACCTACGGCATCCCTTAGATATAATTTTTCAAAGACAAGCAATTTAAGATTTAATTACTATACTTATACTTCACCACCTTCTGTTGACCAGTTACAGGATGTTATAAATAATTCAAATCCTTTGCAGCTATCAAGTGGAAACCCAGACCTAAAGCAATCTTACACTCATAGTTTCTCTTTGAGGTATATGCAAACTGAAACTGATAACTCCACTGTATTTTTTGGTATGTTAGGTGGGCAATTCACTAATGATTACATTGGAAACAACTCAATAATTGCTTCAAGGGATACCGTCATTGAAAGAAATCTATTCTTACCAATTGGAACTAAGTTTACTACACCTATTAACCTAAGCAATTACTGGTCTGTGCGGTCATTTATAAATTACGGTTTCCCGCTAAGTTTTATGCTTTCCAAACTTAATTTGAACGCGTTTGGTGAATATTCAAATATACCCGGAATTATTAACGGATTGGAAAACACTACTAAGTCATCCACTTTTGCCTTAAGTGTCATTTTGACAAGCAATATCAGTGAAAAAATTGATTTTACTATTATGTCCCGAACAAGCTTGAATTGGGCAGAGAATGCAATTCAAAAAGACTTAAACACGAAATATCTCAATCAGTTCACTCAAGCAAAAGTTAATTTCATATTTTTCGACAACTTCGTATTGCAATTAGATGCCAACCATCAGCTTTATTCGGGAATGTCTCAGGGCTATAATGTTGACTTCTTCCTGATGAATGTCAGTCTTGGATATAAATTCCTCGATAGAAATCAAGCAGAAATCAAACTATCTCTAATTGATGCTTTCAATACCAATAACTCAGTTCAGAGAAATGTTACCGATTCATATATTGAGGATATAAAAACAGCAGTTCTTCAGCGCTACGGATTATTGACATTTACTTATAATCTAAGGAATTTCGGACCGAGATAAAATTAGATTTTTATTTTGATTTAATAGTTGACAAGTTTTGCTTTTAAATTTTGTGAACAGCAGACTTGTCTTATTTAGATCTATTTTGAGTTATCTAATTCAGAATTTTACAACTGAATTTTTTAAATCTTTTCCTTGATCGAATGCCCTGCATCCATTTAAAATATAGAATGGATTCTTTCCATCTTTATTTATCAGAACGAGCCTCTAATATTAATTGTTAATTTTTCTGTTCGATTTTTTTAATAAAATTTTTCAAATTGATAAATTTTTAAGCATTGATGTTTAATGTTATTTCATTATTTATTTGTAAATTTAAACTACATTAATATGATATGACAAAAATGAAGAAAATTTTAATTATTTCAATACTATTATTACTTGTTTCTCATAGTTTATATTCTACCCCCAAAATATTAAAAATAAGGGTTGATGGAGCCATTACTCCTGCGACATCCTCATTCATTGCACGAGGAATTGAAAAATCACAAAAAATCGATGCTGAAGCTGTCATAATAATGCTGAACACACCCGGAGGCTTACTTGAATCAACAAGAGAAATTGTTCAAAATATACTTGAATCACCAATACCTGTTGTAGTATATGTTGCACCTCAAGGAGCAAGAGCAGGCTCAGCAGGAGTCTTTATAACCCTTGCTGCAAATATTGCTGTGATGGCTCCCGGAACGAATATTGGAGCCGCACATCCTGTCGGAATGCAGGGAGAAGCCGATAGCAGTGTTATGTTTGATAAAGTAACCAACGATGCTGCCGCATTTGTTAGATCTATTGCCCAAAGAAGAAACCGTAATGCATCTTGGGCTGAAAAGTCCGTAAGAGAAAGCATCTCCTCGACTGAAAAAGAAGCTCTCGATAGTAACGTGATTGATTTTATAGCTCCAAACTTAGATTCGCTTCTCAAAGCAATAAATAACTTCAAAACTACCACTTCAACAGGTGAAAAAATCATTAATACAACTGATATCCAAATTATTGAGTTAGAATCTAATTGGAAAGATGAGCTTCTTAAAATTATCAGTAATCCAAATGTGGCTTATTTGTTGCTAATGGCTGGAATTTATGGCATTTTTTTTGAAATATATAATCCCGGAGCCATTTTTCCCGGTGTTCTTGGTGGTATATCACTAATATTAGCAGCTTATTCCTTCCAGATGCTACCGGTTAATTGGGCTGGAATAGCTCTTATACTGCTCGCTGTTGTTATGTTCCTGTTAGAAATTAAAATTGTTAGCCACGGATTGCTTTCAATAGGAGGAGTTATCTCGCTTTTCCTTGGTTCCATAATGCTTTTTGACGACCCAACAGAATATGTAAATGTTTCTATGAGTTTGATAATCACTGTAGTTATTCTAACTACTTTATTTTTCTTGGTAATTATTAGTTTAGGTATTAAAGCCCAATATAGAAAAGCTTCTCTTGGTAGTTCTGCTTTAATTGACCAGACAGCTATAGTAATTTCAGATATAAAACCCGGAAAACCCGGAAAAGTCAAAGTCAGAGGTGAAATTTGGAGAGCTGTGTCAGATGCTGAAATCAATTCCGGCTATGAAGTAATAATTGAAAAAGTCGAATCCCTAACCCTTTTTGTTAAACCAAAATAATCGGAGGTATTATGATTCCTATGGAACTCATTGTTGTTATTGCATTTGTATTCCTCATATTAGCTTCAGCTATAAAAATTATGAACGAATATGAACGTGCTGTTGTTTTTCGTCTTGGGCGTCTTATCGGATTTAAAGGTCCCGGCTTAATAATCTTAATTCCATTTATTGATAGAATGGTCAGAGTAAGCCTTAGAATCATTGCTATGGACGTTCCTCCTCAGGATGTCATCACCAAAGACAACGTATCAATAAAAGTTAGTGCAGTCATATATTTCAGAGTTGTGGAACCTCAAAAGGCAATTGTCGAAGTAGAAAATTATCTTTTTGCTACAAGCCAAATATCACAAACCACTCTCAGAAGTATTTTAGGTCAATCAGACCTCGACGAACTTTTGTCAGAAAGAGAAGCCATCAATAAGAGACTTCAGGAAATTATTGATGATCATACTGAACCTTGGGGAATTAAAGTCTCTTCAGTCGAAGTTAAGCAGGTTGATTTGCCCATCGAAATGCAAAGAGCAATGGCAAAACAAGCTGAAGCCGAAAGAGAAAGACGCTCGAAAATTATTCACGCTGACGGTGAATATCAAGCCGCCCAAAAACTTAAAGAAGCTGCTCTCACAATTCAGGAAACTCCTATTGCTCTTCAATTGAGGTATTTACAAACTTTGACTGATATTGCTACAGAAAAAAATTCAACAACAATTTTCCCAATTCCAATTGATTTGCTCACGCCTTTCTTAAAAAATAAGGCTTAGGATTACATTGTTGATTTTTTTCTGAATTTAAAATATTTTGAATTTCATTTTTTTATGTCTAAAAATTTTCGGTAAAAATGTTAAGAAAAATTGAAAATTGGAATAGCTTAAAATGCTTCAGCTTTAGTTTTATAATTTTGATAATTGCTTTTGTAACCATAACTTTATCAACAAATTCTTATGCTCAAGGAGATTGGAAAATTTTAAATCCTACCAATTCGCCTTCGGCAAGATTTGGGCATAGTATTACACCTCTTCCAAAAGGTGAACTACTATTATTTGCTGGTCAAGAAAGTGCTCAAAAAATGTATAACGACCTTCACTCATATAATCCACCCTTAGAGATATGGCAACTCTTATATATCTCAAACAGACTTCCATCAGAGCGGGCAAATCATTGTACATGGTATCTTGATGGTAAATTATATGTCCATGGGGGAGAAGATAAAAATCGTATGGCTTTGTTAGACTTGTGGAATTATGACCCTACAACGAGAGAATGGACACAAAAACCCCAAACCAATCCGTCACCCTCGGCAAGATACTATCATAAAGCAAATGTAACCAATGATGGGAAGGCAATTATTTCTGGTGGCTTCGATGGTTCAAAAGTTCTCAATGATATTTGGTTATATGACTATATTACAAATCAATGGACACAATATAAAACAAATATCCCTGTTGCTGCAGAAAGTCATATTTCGGAAATTGTTGATGATGATTTATATATTTTTACCAATGGTCAAGGTTTTAAATACAATTTAATTACTAACAGTTGGACCTCAGGGCTGGAAGCTCCTCCATTAATGGGAGGCTCGGGATCGGTGTTAGGTGAGAATGAACAAGGACAAAAGATTATTTTTATTTTTGGTGGGCTTGATATGCAAAACAACTTTTCCGATAAAGTTTATGAATACAATACCGCTACTGGAAAACTCACTCAACAAACAAAGACTATGCCTATGCCCATAAATAAAGTTGCGTGTGCTAAAATTAATCAATTAAAAAGAGTGGCTCATCCTAAAATTAGTCAACCAAATGACTATAACTATATGAAGGTCATCTTTTTTGGTGGGATGTCAGGCTCTTGGAGCAATCTTATTCCTATGAATCAAACTTGGGTATATCAAATCGGTGAAATTTCTTCTGTTGAAGATCAAAATGAAAATAATGAACTAAAAATTTACCCAAATCCTGCTACTAATATTATAGAAATTAAGCTTGGTAATTATGATAAGATAATTACTTTAGAAATTTTCGATTTATTAGGGCAACTCGTTTTGAGCAGATATAGTCTCGATGACGAAAAGATTGATGTCAGTGAATTAGCTGCCGGAATATACATATTAAAGCTGACATCAGAAAAGGCTGAGTATAATAAAATGCTAATTATTAGATAGAATTCACAAAAGTTTCTGATAAGGCGTGCTTGTGTAATCTAAAATAGCACAAGCACCCTCTTCAGCTCAGAATAATTGCTTTTTACACAACCTTTTTCACTGGAATAACAGGAATAGACGAGGGCGTCTGTTCCATTGGGAAATACTAATAGGTTGGTTTATTTTTTTCCCACTACTTGAAAGTAGTGGCTATTCAATTCTAACAAAGCTCCCCACCCAATTGCCTAGACGGACAAAATAAAAGCAGGATGGCAGGGTAGAAACATCAATCCTTTGTAGAGACAAAGCATTCTTTGTCTCTACAGAAAAAACACATTCGCCAAGAATTTTGAGAATTTGATTTTCGAGACCTGACACCGATTTTATTGAAAAAGTATAAAAATTAGTTGTTTGTCACTCTGAACGAAGTGAAGAGTCTATTATTTATCAATGACTTAAATGATATGGATTCTTAGTCTACGCCTCAGAATGACTGCTATATACACAACCTTTTTCGCTGGAATAATAGGAATAGACGTGGGCGTCTGATCCATTGGGAAATATTATTAGGCTGGTTGATCTTTTTGCCCACTACTTGAAAGTAGTGGCTATTCAATTTTAACAAAGCTCTCTTGAGGGGTGGCAGGAAGTGCCGGGGTGGATAGAAAATTCTTAAAATAATATTATAAATTTGATTATTTTCTATATCCCACCTATGTAAAGATGTAAGGAGATTTTATAATCAAAACTAAGTTAAATGGAAATAATAAAATCTTTAGAATTAATTCTACTATGGTAATTATTTATTTATAAACTTCTTTTCTGTGAGCAATTCGAATTATTTCAATGATTAAATTTTTATCTTCAATAAAATATACAACTCTATAATCACCAATTTTAATTCGATAATAATTTTCAAGGGAAACTAGCTTTTTACAATTTTCTGGTCTGGGCTCAAGAGATAGCTTTGATATCAAGCTGTAAATTTTTTCTCCAATTTTTTTAGGTAATTTACTTAGTTCTTTAACTGCTGACTTTTTCCACAGTATTCTATATTCATTCATTGGTGTTAATCAAACTTTTTACTTTGGTATGATCTATCAAATCTTCATTCTTTCTTTCAGCAATGATTTTTAAATCTTCTATTTCTTCTAATAATTCAATATATTCGTCAAAAGGAATAATTACATTTATCTTTTCCCCTGTTTCATTTATTATATATTGAACATTTTGCATTATAAACTCCTAAATAGTAATTATTATAATTAGACAAATTTAAATAAAAGATATTTTACTTTAAACATTAATCAGATGGTTATGTAGTAAAAGATTAAAAGTCGGAATTACTGAATTAAATGCCTTATTATTTAAATAAATTTAATTGTTAGTTCTTAATTATTAATTAATCTAAACAAAGCCTCCCACCTACTCACCAAGACTGACAAAAAAAAAGCCCTAATGGCAAACTTGAAAAATCAATTTTTAAAATTCCCCTCTTGAGGGATGGCAGGAAGTGCCGGGGTGGATAGAACACATTCGCTAAGAATTTTGAGAATTTGATTTTCGATACCTGCCACCGATTATGTTTAAAAAGTATAAAAATTGTTTTTGGTTACTCTGAACGAAGTGAAGAGTCCATTATAATTCAATGACTTATGTGATATAGATTCTTCGTCTACGCCTCAGAATGACTGCTTTTTACATAGTCTTCTTCGAAGAAGTGATGCCGGAAAAACACTTTAACTTCATTGTCATTTTTTAACTGGCAAGAATAACTCAGAACATTCAAAGCTGTTTAATTTCTTTGGGGTTTTATTTAAAATAAATAATTAAAAAATAGATTAATTGTGAGATGTAGATATGTTTGAGTAGTTTTGTTTTTGTTAAGGTGATTTTTTGAGTTGAAAATAGCAGAGCAAAAAGGAAACCCAAAACGAACCAAGCTACATAATTTTGTATTGGGACTAAAGAATCCTGCCAAGACCAATATCCTAATTTTATTGCTGCGGGTTCCATCAGAAAATCAAAGAAAGTCATCAAAATAGCAACAAAAAGCAATAGAATAATTCTCTTATTTTGATTTTTCTGGATTAATTCGGCAATAGCATAACTGCTCAAAAGGGTGGAAATCCACGCAAATCCAATAGGAATGGGCGTTCCAAACAATTGAGGTTGCAAAATGTTTCCATATTGATAATTTCCAAAAATAACTCCGGTCTTAACTCCAATAAGTTCAATTATCCAGCTAAAAATGATAATAAACGCAATAACTGACAAATAACTAAATTTTTTGTTTATACTAACGCTATGATACACTTCATAAACTGATAAAATGCCAATAAATATAATTAAGTAACCCGCAATTATCTGACTGATTTCGCTGAAAAGACCAAGATGATACCAAACCCCACCCATAATAAGAATGAAGTAAAGCAAGATTACTTTTGTTAGATATATTTTTCTTTCTTTTGTCATCTGACTTTTATTTTTCTGCCTTTCCATTCAATTTTTCCGGTTTTGATTTTTATGAACGAATTCAATGCAATTAAAATTAAAAATAAAATTGATATCGGGTGAAATATAACATTAAGAAATAAATTGCTTTTAAATCTCAAAGATAATATTGCTCTCCATAAGATGATAAGAGAAATTGAGATTATTGGGAAAAGAAAACTGGTAGTAAAGAACAAAGAAATATAAGGGAATATTCCTGTTAGTAAAAGCAAAAATATAATCCCGAATAAAATAAAGAAGTTACCGCCAAAGATGAAATACATATTTTTTGAGAAACCGTTCCAAATCTCTGAAAAATTATGATACATTCGCCCGAAGACGATGTCTGTTCCTGCGGTAGTCAAAGTTCTGAAACTATTTTTCTTAAATACACGGCTTAATTGGATATCCTCTACAATACTTGATTTAACAGCAGAGTGTCCTCCAATTTTAAAATAAGCTTCCCTTCTTATTGCAATCCACTGACCGTTTGCAGCGGCGAAAATACTGCTTTTCATAAGCAAAGTTGACCAGAGAATAAGAAATGAATAAATGATCAAATCAACTACCGGAACAAAGATTTTTTCTGATAATGATTTAGTAATTTGCTGAGGGAAGGCACTTAGAAAATCAAGCCGATAGCGATTCATATATTCGATTGTTTCAGTAAGAGCATCAGAGCGATGCCAATTATCAGCATCGGTAAAAATCAGGATATCACCTTTTGCCTCTTGAGCAAGCTGATAACAAGCCCAATTTTTGCCCAACCAGTCATAGGGTGTTTGTTTTCCTTTCAGTATCTTTAAATTCGGATGTTTTGACTGATATGTTTCGAGAATTTTGTAAGTATTATCAGTTGAGCCATCATCAAGAACAATAATTTCATAATCGGGATAATCAAAGGAGGTAATGCTATTAAGGCAATTTTCAATATTTTTTTCCTCATTCCGGGCAGGGACAAGAATGGATACTTTTGTTTTTTTTGATTTTAATTCATCCTGTTTCTTGATACCTTTTTTTAAGAAAGGACCAAAAATGGCATTAATAGTCACAGTAATAACTATTAATGACTGAAAAAAAATAGAGACATATATGATTAATTCAATTAACATAAGCAATAAAAAAATAATGCCTCGCCATCGGGGGGAATGACGGCAAGGCATGCAGCATAACGAGGAAGTGACGATTTGCATCGTCGAGCGGGAAACGAGACTCGAACTCGCGACATCAACCTTGGCAAGGTTGCGCTCTACCAACTGAGCTATTCCCGCTTATGGTTTTTGGGTAACATCAAAATTATAATCTTTTTCAGTTAATTCCAAATTTTTTTTCAAATAACTTGTTATTAAAAGTGATGTTTGAAAACATCTATACATTTAATAACTACCTCGTTAATATCAATATCTGTGCCAACTTCCCTACTAATAGACGTAACATCTTTATCTTTAATGCCAC
This sequence comes from Candidatus Kapaibacterium sp., assembly GCA_026418625.1. GTDB lineage: Bacteria > Bacteroidota > Ignavibacteria > Kapaibacteriales > UBA2268 > CALHRB01. Next base: position 67,616 of record JAOABA010000051.1, on the reverse strand, counting down.
AAGGTATAATAAAATTGAATTCATTTAAGTTATTGGCTACATTCAATGCAAAACCGTGTGAAGTAACCCATCGGGAACAATGAATTCCCATAGCACAAATTTTTCTGTTACCACTAACCCAAACGCCCGTAAGACCTTTTATTCTTTCACCTTTGATACCATAATAAGATATTAATTCAATAATGCACTCCTCGACTTCTCGCAAGAACCAATGAAGGTCTTCTTTATAAGAGCTTAAATTAAAGATGGGGTAACCAACTAATTGTCCGGGATTATGAAGAGTTGCATCCCCACCTCTATCATTATAAATTACTTTTATCCCGAGACTTGCTAAGAACTTTTCATCGGCAATCACATTATTTGAACTGCCGGCACGCCCAATAGTAATAACAGAAGGATGCTGACAAAGAACCAAGACATTTCTGTTTCGGTTTTTTTGAATGTCTTCAACGATTTCTTTCTGCCTTGCCCAAGCTTCTTCGTAATCTATTAATCCCCAGTTTTGAACTTCTATCATAGTTTAATTATTAATCATTTTGCATTATAACAGACGAAAAGGAACACTTAAAGTTTAAAAAATTTGCAAAAATTTAACTTTATTTCGGTTTAGCCGATAAATAAAAATGAGCAAGTTTAATTAAGGGAAGAAAATGAGTTCTGAAGTAGACAAGATAAATAAAATTTTAAAGAATCTTGAAGAAGATATGAAAATCATTGACAATTTCGCTATTCATTTTATGACGGTTCTTTCTACTGATAATCAAATCGGCTCTAATAATAAATCAAAAGATTCTGTTTCTTTCGAAAGTATTGCTTTGAACGCTTACGGGCTGGCTTTTGAATTCTGGCTGACGCGTGAAAAAGTGAAAAAAATGTTCGAAAATAAGTATTTAGAGATAATAAATTCCAAGAAACAAGCCGAGCTTGAAGAAGCCTGAAAATTATTATCTTTCGAATAAAGTTAAAAATTCCATTAAAATCATTGCAGTTGCACCCCATAGCGGTGTTGAGTTATGCACATTCCAAAGAGGAACGTCCATTAAATGCCCATTATAATTCCAAACCTGTTTTTCAAATTTGTTCTCTAAAAAATATTTAAGGGAAACTGAAAACACCTCAAAAACTTCACTTTGGTTAGGTTTAGTTTCGGGTGGATAAGGCAAAAAACCTACAAATGGATAAATAATGGCATTTGAAGGAGGGACGTAAAGAGTTGAAAGCTTTCCAAGAATTTGAATATCATCTGTTGAAATTCCAATTTCTTCTCTTGTTTCCCTTAATGCAGTTTCGACAAGTGTTTCGTTCTTTTCTTTTCGTCCACCCGGAAAGCTTATTTGCCCACTGTGGCTGTTGAGATTATTACTTCTAAGAGTAAATAAAATGTTTAAATCAGATTCATCTTTTGACGGATAAAGAAGTAGCAAAACACTACTCTGCTTAGCATTTTTCGGTGCATCAAAGCCCCTAATTAATTGCCCGTTAATCGAAGGAGCCATCTTGATTTGTGCTTCTCTACCCGGCAGTTCACTATTCAGCTTTGCTTTGATAAAATCAATTATGTTAATATTATTTTTTAATGACTGCATAGATTATAAAACGTTATTTTGAAAGTTTTCACTTTAAAAAGATTAAAATTTTCTGATTAACTTAATTATATTTGAAATATATCGTTAATTAATAATTGGTTAAATCAATCGAAAATAGTTATGGTTAAAACAGATATCTTAGTTATAGGTTCGGGTTTGGCAGGTGTTATTTCAGCAATTACTGCCGCTGAACGAGGAAAACACGTTACATTATTATCAAAAACCGAGTCCCTTTTAAGTGGTAACACACCCTATGCACAGGGTGGAATTATTTACAAAGGAATAAATGACTCAAGCGAAGAATTGAAAAGGGACATAATGGAAGCCGGCGACGGTCATTGTTGGGAATATGCAGTTAATTTATTATGCGATTTAGGACCCAGACTTGTGAAAGATATATTGCTTGATAAATTTTCGGTAGATTTCGATAGAGATGTAAATAATGAACTCGATTTAACTGCCGAAGGGGCTCATTCAGTTCCAAGAATCATTCATTCAAAGGACCGAACTGGAGAATCAATTCATAAAACATTGATAAAAGCACTGGATAACTATTCCAATATTGACATAATGACTGACCATACTGTTGTGGATTTGCTGACTCTTTCACATCATTCTACAAATTCGCTTGATATATATGAAAAACCTGCCTGCTTTGGAGCTTTAGTTCTTAATAATAAAAAGGGGAAAGTATTTCCAATATATGCTTGTAAGACAATATTAGCAACTGGAGGGCTTGGACAGATTTATGCTCATACTACAAATCCACCGGAAGCAACTGGCGATGGAATTGCTCTTGCTTGGAGGGCTGGAGCAAGATGTTTCAATTTGGAATATATACAATTTCACCCAACTACATTTTACGGGGCTGGTGATAGCTTCCTTATTTCTGAATCCGTTAGAGGTGAGGGAGGTATCCTTCTTGACAAAAAAGGAAGAAGGTTTATGGAAAGATTCCACGAGCTTGCAGAACTTGCTCCGAGAGATGTTGTTTCAAGAAGTATTCATCAGGTTATGCTCGAAACAAGCCATCCCTGCGTTTATCTCGATATATCATTCAAGGAAGCGGGGTGGATTAAAGACAGATTCCCCACGATTTATGAGCATTGTAAAAACAACGGAGTGGACATAACTACTGAACCAATTCCGGTTGTTCCTGCTGCTCACTATTCTTGCGGTGGAGTCGGTGTAAGTTTGAGGGGAAGAACATCATTAAGAAGGCTTTATGCTGTTGGAGAGGTTTCCTGCACAGGGGTTCATGGAGCCAACAGACTTGCCTCGACTTCATTACTTGAAGCAGTTGTATGGGGTTACTTAGCCGGGAATGATGCAGCTGATTTTCACGAAGAAGATTACTACTTTCCTGAAATCTTTCCTTGGAAAGAGGAAAATGAGGTTATTGACCCTGCACTAATAGTTCAGGATTGGACGACAATAAAGAATACTATGTGGAATTATGTTGGATTAATCAGAACCAGACAAAGGCTTCTCAGAGCAAGAACAACATTACGCCACCTTCAATCAGAAATTGAGCAATTTTATCAAAAAGCTAAGATGACAAGAGATATAATTGAATTAAGAAATGGCGTTCAAACAGCAATTGCTGTCAATGCTGCCACCATTGAAGCAAGAGTGAGCCGTGGTTGCCATTATATTCAACCTGATTAGTTTGACCTTATAGTAAATAACAAAATAACTGTTAATACTGCTGCTGATACGATTATCAAAGGCTCTATTATTTGTTCAAAGACCGTAGGTTTTTCTTGAGGTAATTCAGCTTTGGCAAAAGAGTGATTTTCGCTATTAATTTGATTGATATCTGTTTTTCTTATTGTATCTTGATAGTTTTCGGTAAATTCAAGAGGATTTTTGATAACCCCATTTACTTTTTGAAAAAAAGTATATTTAAGAAATATTTCTCTAATGAAGTTATCTTTATCATCAGTGTTTTTGATGGTAGTTTTTAACTCTTCTATTACTATTTCTAATTGATTTTGTGACCCGCTTTGCTCATTTTCAAATGTTACTATATTTAAATTATTGAAATGATTGAGGATGTGTTTTTTAACGAGGAAATCATCTTTGCCTTTGAAAATGAGATTAACTGTGTCAAATTCACTGAAAGCACTCGATTTAATAAATTCTTCAGTAATTCTTTTTGAAAGTGAATCAAATATATCGATATTAGTTCTTAATGCAGATGATACTTGATAGAAAACAGCAAAGAAAAGAATTAATAAAAATAAATGTTTATTAATGACGGAATTAGCCAATTATTCTACCTGTTGAATGATTTCTTAAAAGCCTGAATGTCGTGTATCAGATTTTTTTCATTCTGATATGATGAAGGTCTGATTCTAATGGAAGTTCGCCGTCCGGTAACAAAAAATTTGATTATAGGGGTTGAACTCTTAATTCTGATAGCTCTGTCCTTGCCAAGAATAATTTTATTGATTTCATTAAAGGAATATTTTTTCTCTCTGAAGCGGGTTTTAAAGATAATATAGTCTTTTCCAATTATTATTTCTGCTTTTTTGTAAAAATTATAGATTAATCCTCCGAGGGTAATAAGGATGAAAATAATCAGAAGAATCACAAGCGGATCTCTAAGAACTATTGAGATTGTCCAATTTTCCATCGAACCTTTCAATATGGAATAAACAAGCAAAGAAATTGTATAAATTGATAAAAACCGCCAGTAGAAATCCAGTTTTCTTTGATAAACCGTTTGTTTTGGTTTGATGTCAGTCATACTTTTTTTCTTGCTCGTAAATTGAAAAATTGGCAAGTCAAATTTAATAAATTTGATTTAATATTTTACAATTGGAAAGATAAAAATTATTTGATTTCAAAAACAAACATTGATGTTTGCTCTATATCTTGAGCCCAGTAGCTAAAAAACTTTTAAGAGAAAAAACAGTTATAATAAAATATAAAAAATAATTTTACTCAATATCAAAGACAAGACTAAATTTTTGGTTTAGTTTTTTGATGACTTTTTCGGCTTCTTCCTTGGAGGGGAAGCCCCAGAGTTTAATTTTATAAATTGGTTCATTCATTGACTCCGTTCTTTCGAAATATGAGCGGAAACCTTGTTTTTCCCATTCTTCGGTTAATTTAATTGCAGAGTATTCTGAATTAGTAGTTTGAGCAATGATTTCATAGGGCAGAGCAGAAGGCTCAATCCATTTAAATTCAACTCGGCGATTCATTTCTCTTTGCCATTCATCCTGCTCAAATGAATATACTGGTTTAGAACTTCCCAAATCTCTGACTTCGATTTGTTCTGCCTTTACACCAAGATTAATAAGCTTTTCTTTTATTTCATTAGCTCTTTTTAGGGAAATTGATTCAGACGAGGAAATATCTTCGTTTTTAGAAGAATGACCAAAAAGCCGAATGCTTTTTTCTGGGTTTTTAATTAACATTTCTGCAAAGGTGAAAATTTTATCGGCATATTCTTCTTTAAGTCTGTGTTGATCTTCATCAAAAGTTGCTATGATTTTTCTTTCATTTGGTGTTTTTATTTTGGATGAATAAAATAAAGTTTTATCAGAAATTTTCTCTTCATTCTGGACTAAATTAAGATTAATACCAATGATTTTGCTTTTCTCTGAAGAATGAAAAAATGGTGCTTTTATTTCGTAATAAAATCTGCTTGATAATTCAGTTTCCGAAAGCAGTGAACTCAAGTTGAAATTATTGCTAAAATCACTTTTATAGAAAACGTAACCACCACTATTTGAAGAAATTAATTTCATCGGATAAGTAGAAATGAAATCATTCATTATTACGAAATAAACAGGAATCTTCAATTTCTTCGATAATTCAAGGCAGTCAGTATAATCTTTTGTTAAGGATGAATTATCGGAATTATTCAGTAAGACAATCAAAATCTTATTATTATTGTTGCTTTTAGATAAATCCAAGAGTGCTTGATAAATTGATTCAAAAAAAGAATTCAAGCCATTTGGTTTTAGTTTAATATTTTTAAGTAATTTTCTTGTAATTTTTTTGGGGGTTAATTGAATTAAATTTTCATATTTATGATTATATGTGGAAAGCATAACATTTGATTCAGAAGGCAGTCTTCCGATGAAATCGTCAATTTCAGATAAAATCTCATCCTGATTCGAGGAGCTTAGAGAATTATCAAGTAAAATTGATATATCTGAAGGTTTATTTTCGCATTTTTTAATTTTGCTATAAATATGAGTATATTTCTCGTCGCCATAGGTTTGGGCTAATGAAAGTTGGAGTTCGTTTTCATTCAAATCAATTTTATCAAGGAAATTGCCGAAATCGTCGAGCAAAATAAATCTAATAGCAAATTCAGGGGAATTCTCTGATTCTTTGTAAATACTTGTTATTTTTACTTTTGAAATTGAAATCTCTTTAGAAAAATTCTTAATTCCGGTGAAAAAGTCATTAACTTCTTTAGATTCTTTCAGAATGAAGTCAGGAGTGTCCGAGTAGTCAATACCAGAAATTGCTTCAGTTTGCTTGACGTTTAAATTAATGCTTCTTACAACTGAATCTTTTTTGCCACTATAGGCTGTAAGGATAAAATTTGTTGTTGTGTCAGCAACGATATTGATATAATCATTAGTGCTAAATCTTTTATCAAAGCCATTGATTTTTACATAATCGGCATTGCTGATATTCCAATTAAGTTGAACCGTATCTCCCTTGAAAGCCTCAATATTATGATTCAGTGAATTGATTGTTATATATCTTGCTGAGCAGGAGATAAGCAAAGATGTAATTAATAAGATTAGTATATTGAATAAAATTTTTCTCATTTTTTTTGGTTTAAGATTCCTTAATACAATGAAAAAATATCGTAAAAATCCACTTAAAATTTAGCAAAATTTGTTCCAATGCTTATTAAAAAATATGTTTAAAATGAATTTTGGTTTCTCGCAGAGGACGCAGAGATAGCAGAGTTTTTTCAAGGTACTTGAATTATTTTCGGTAAGAAGATAATTAAATTTTTAACTGAATTCAAAAAGCTCTGCGAGCTTTGCGAATGATCAATTTCTTTTATATTCGATAGAAATTATTCTCTGCGAGCTCTGCGTGAAATAATTGATTCTGAGCTAAGCAGAGAAATCTATAAAAACATACTGGATTCTTCCAAATTTTATTTGTCAGAATGACCAATAAATAAAATTTTATCACCCGATCGTATCTTTTTTATAAAAATAGGGTTTATAATAAATTTCTCGCAGAGGACGCAAATAAAGGACGCAGAGATCGCAGAGTTTTTTCAAGGTATTTAAATTATTTTCAGAAAGATGATAATTAAATTTTTAACTGAATTTAAAAACCTCTGCGAGCTTTGCGAATGATCAATTTCTTTTATATTCGATAGAAATTATTCTCTGCGAGCTCTGCGTGAAACAATTGATTCTGAGCTAAGCAGAGAAATCTATAAAAACATACTGGATTCTTCCAAATTTTATTTGTCAGAGTGATCAATAAAAAGAATAATATCACCCGTATATATCTTTTTTTTTAATAATTGGGGTTTATAATAAATTTCTCGCAGAGGACGCAAAGAGAGGACGCAGAGATCGCAGAGTTTTTTCAAGGAATTTAAATTATTTTTCAGAAAATGATTATTAAATTCTTAACCGAATTCAAAAACCTCTGCGAGCTTTGCGAATGATCAATTTCCTTTTATATTCAAGAAATTATTCTCTGCGAGCTCTGCGTGAAACAGTTAATTCAGTGCGAAGAAGAAAAATTCATAAAAAAATACTGGATTCTTCCAAATTTTATTTGTCAGAATGACCAATAAATAAAATTTAATCAGCCGTTCGTATCTTTTTTATAAAAAATAGGGTTTTTAATTTATTTCTCGCAGAGGACGCAAAGAGAGGACGCAGAGTTCGCAGAGAAGATAGATAGATTATGGTTTTATTAATGATAAATTGAATGGATTAAATTAGTTAAACCATTAAGAACAAGATTTTCATCGAAATGGATATTAAGATGAGATTTTTCGAGTAATGGAAGAATTAATTTTGAAGTGCCACCTGTAAGGATTAGATCGATGTCATCTTTAAAATCATATTGACTGATTATATTTTCGATAATATAAAGAATAGAGCCAACTGCACCCTTAATTATACCATTCCGAAGGGCTGACTCGGTATTTTTCCCAATGATGTTGTTTTCAAGAAATAAATCTACTTTTTTAAGTTGAGCTGTTTTCTCTGATAGAGCTTCGAGTTGGGTTTCAATACCTGCCGAAATTGTTCCACCAAGGCATTTTCTTTGTTCATCAAGAACATTAATTGTGATGGCAGTGCCACAGTCAATAGTGATTAAAGGTGGAGAAAATTTTTTTAAAGCACCTATCAAACCAAGAAGACGGTCGTTGCCGATTCCTTCTATTTCATCAAAATTGATGAGATTCTGATTTTTAAGCAGTTCTTCCGCTGCCACTATTTTATAATTATATTTAATTTTATCAACGAGTTGATTAAATCTTTCAGGTTGAACAGATGAAATTCCAACTATGCTGTTTTTTGGAAGATTTTTATCCAAAAAAAAGGAAATTTTATCTGACCATTCATTTGAATAATCGCAAGAAATTTTTTCGCTTTCAATGATAGCTTTGATATATGAATTACCTATATCAATAGCTGCTATTTTGTTTTCTTGAGTCATTTTTCGATTACGGTTTTATTAGTATCAACAGCTGTAGTATCAATCACGAATTTAATTTGAGTAGGTGAATTTCTTGCAGTGCTGTTTACAATGAATTCAACTATATTGTTGCCATCATAGAGACCTTCGGTATTAACAGATAGTTGAATTTTGCCGATACCGAGAGGCTCAACTTTTCCGGCTAATATACGGGATGAGCCGCATTGGCAAGATGAGGTTATTGATTTAATATATAGCGGTTCACCGCCTCGATTGAGAACTTTTATATTTCTTGTTATAAATTTTCCTTCGGAAATGCTCACAAAGAATGAGTCTGGTTTTATATCAATTATTGGAGGAGTTGATTCTTGATTTATGTCATTTGCAAATGTGGTTTTATCAGTTATTAAGTAAAATAATACTAAAGTCAAAATTATAAAAACTAACCTTTGCATATCAAATTTCCAACAATGAATTAAAAACATTAGAAAAATCAAAAAATCCTTTTTTTCCTTTAATCCAACTTGCAGCTTTCAAGGCACCAAAAGCAAAACCGCTTCGGTTTCTGGCAGAATGTGAAATCTCGATAGTATCAGCTAATGAATCTATATAAACAGTATGCTTTCCGGGAACTTCACCTCCCCGTGTTGAGCTTATATGAAGCTGTTCTGGAGAAATTTTTGTATGTGAAGTTTCAGTAAAAATTTCTTTTTTTCTTTCAAGGTTATCAATTATGACTTTTCCGATTGATAGAGCTGTTCCGCTTGGACTGTCTATTTTATTCTTGTGGTGGATTTCGTGAACGAAAATATCATATTCTTCGAATTGATTAAGAGACTTTGAGCTAAGTTCAATTATTTTAAGAAAAAGTTGAACACCGATAGAAAAATTAGAACCATAAACAACACCGATATTAGCTTTTTCTACAATTTCTTTAGCATCATTTAAGCTATCATACCAGCCGGTTGTTCCAATGACGCAGTTTTTACCTAAAGCAGCAAGAGTTTTCAAATTTTCAATTACTTGATTAGGATGGGTGAAGTCAATTGCAACATCAAAATCATATTTACCATCTGAAGAAATTTTCTTATCAATTTCAAAAATTTCAGTAACATTAAATTGTTCGGGTGAGTTGTCCGCCAATCGTTTAATTTCCTTGCCCATAGAACCAAAGCCAATAAGAGCAATTTTCACTAAATCCGGCATAAATAAACAAGACTAAGTTTGTATAATAATTATTAACCAAATTTAATACGTTAATTTATGATTAAAATTTTATAAACACTTTATATTCCTAATTATGCTTTAGAGAAATAAAAAACATTTCAATGTCAAGCTGAACGAAGTGAAGCTTCTATTTAAGCTGAACTGGATTCTTACTCACTTTGTTTGAGACTATGTAAAAAGCAGTCATTCTGAGGCGTAGACTAAGAATCCATATTACATAAGTCATTGAAATATAATAGACTCTTCGCTTCGTTCAGAGTAACAAACAACTACTTTTTATACTTTATATACAGCTTCGTTTGTCAGAATTACAGTTGTCATAAGTATCAGGAATAATTATTAATCTCCCATTGCATTTTCTTAGTTAATAATATAATGTTTTAAATATATGATTAATAGCTGAGCACTCTGGTTTTCCATAATCTTTTCTGTCAAAAAAAAGATTTAAAATTATTTCATTTAGGTGAATTTATTAATCTTAAAAAGTTTTAAATATCCTTGATTGATGATTTTATGTGTTTGAAGTAAATCTAAATTATTATGATAAAAACAAATGAGCTTATAAACCGTTAAAAAACATTGTATTTTTAACAGATATTTTGACAAGATGAATAACAAAATAGTAAAATATTTGTTTTTGCTTTTATTATTTTCTTCAAATTTATATTCGCAAAATTTTACCGCTTCAGTCGAGAGAAACCAATTGACTGTTGGGGAAACATTTCAGGTCAGTTTTTCATTATCCAATGCTGAAGGGAAGGAATTCAAGGCACCAAGTTTCAAAGGCTTTTCAGTGCTTTCAGGTCCAAATACATCTCAGAGTTTTCAGTGGGGGACAGGTGGCTCCAGCCGAACTGTTACCTATTCTTATATTTTGAGGGCTGATATGGAAGGAAAGTTCACAATTGAGCCAGCTTCCATAACTGTTGACGGGAAAAGAATTAATTCCAACAGCATTACAATAACAGTTGTTAAGGGATCTGAGAGCGAAAAACAAAAAAGCAGCGAAGCAGGATCATTAGAAGCACAAGCTAACGAACTAATCCGTAAGAATTTATTTATTAAGTTATCTTTAAGCAAACAAAGCGTTTATCAAGGTGAGTCTTTAGTAGCAACTTATAAATTGTATGTAACACCAACATTAGCTGGGCAGTTCAATATCTCTAATATCTCATATCCAAATTTGGGAGGTTTTTGGACACAGGACTTGATTGAATTAAAGAATTTACAGTATTCGAGAGAAGTAGTAGATGGAGTTGCATATCAAACAGCTGAGCTAAAGAAAACATTACTTATTCCTCAACAAACGGGTTCATTGAATGTTGATGCAATGAGCGTTGATTTTGTGGTTCGTCTTGCAGTTCAAGGGAAGAAAAGAAGCAGAGACCCCTTTGATATTTTCGATGACCCTTTTTTCAGGCAGAGCTATCAGGATTTTAACTTCAAAGCCAGTTCAAGTTCGGGGACTGTCAGTGTGAAGCCATTGCCACCAAATCAACCTGTTGAGTTTCGTGGCGGAGTTGGACAAATGCAGATGAAAGCTTGGCTTGATAAGACGACTGTCAGAGCAAATGAGTCAACTACCTTGAAAGTTCAGATATCCGGCACAGGAAACCTTAAATTGCTTGAGCCTTTCAATCTTAATTTGCCAAATGACCTTGATGTTTATGACCCTAAAACAGTTGATAATGTTAGTGTTTCAGCTGCAGGGATGTCAGGTAACAAAACATTTGAATATTATTTAGTGCCTCGACATCAGGGTGAATTCAGAATTGACCCAATTGAATTTGCTTATTTCGATTTAAGCAAAAAAGCTTATGTTACTTTAAGGTCTGAGCCATTGGTTCTTCGAGCCGAAAAGGGTAGTGAAACTGGAACAGTCCCAATGATAAGCGGAGTAAATAAAGAAGATGTTAAATATTTGGGGCAGGACATAAGGCATATCAAACTAAAAGATTTCAATTTGAGGAAAAAAGATGATAATTTCTTTGGTTCTGCCGCTTTTTATGGCTTAGCAGCGGCTCCGTTGGTGTTGTTTTTTGCCTTTATTTTTATTCAAAGAAGAAATGAAAAGCTACAAGGTAATCTTGCATTATTAAAAACAAGGAAGGCTGTCTCACTTGCTAAGAAAAGACTTTCCCTTGCTAAAAAATTACTAACCAAAAATATGGAAGAGCAGTTTTTCGAGGAGATATCAAGGGCTTTATGGGGATATTTGAGCGATAGGCTTTCTATTCCAATTGCTGACTTAACAAAAGACTCTGCTGCTAAAATATTGAATGAAAGAAATGTGGAGCAGGAAGCAATTGATAAAATTCTAAACACTATTGAATATTGCGAATTTGCACGCTTTGCACCGTCAAACGAAAAAATATCACTTGCTGATGTATATAAAAATGCTGAGGAATCCATTGTTGAACTCGAAGGAAAGCTGAGATGAAGAAATTATCCGTTATCTCGTTTGTTTTGATTTTTTTATTCAACATTACTAATGCAAAGGATTATAATCAAATTTTTAATAAAGCTAATGAATTATATGCCAAAGGAAATTATTCAGAGGCTATTGAGAATTACAAGAGTATTATAAAAGATGGTTATGAATCAGCTGAAATTTATTTTAATATAGCAAATTCATATTACAAGCTAAAAAAAATCCCCGAATCTATTCTTTATTATGAAAGAGCAAGAAAAATAGCTCCTGAAGATGAAGATATTAACTTCAATCTGAAAATTGCTAACCTTCGTATAGTTGATAAATTCGAAGTTGTTCCAAAATTTTTTATTACCGAGTGGATTGAAAGCATTCGTGATATGTATTCATCTGAAGGTTGGGCTAAAATTCTAATAGCTTTGATATGGATTACCTTTTTATCTTTAATTGGTTTTATGATTTCTTGGAATATATTGATTAAAAGGTTGCTTTTCTTTATTGCTTTAGGGTCATTGATATTGTCTTTAACAAGTGGATTCTTTGCAATTCAAAAGCAAAAAAATGAAAAATATCAGCAATCTGCCATTATCTTTAGTCCAAGAGTTGATGTTCGTAGTTCTCCGGATGATAAAAGCACTGTTCTTTTTATACTTCACGAGGGAACCAAAGTTGAGCTACTTGATTCTGTCGGGGAATGGACAAAAATCAGAATACCCCGTGGCGACGTGGGCTGGATAGACAAGAACGCTATCGAAATAATTTAGCTATGAGCCATTCAGGCTAATTTTTCTAATCCTTTCAATTCTTTGGAGGACGGTCGGGTGGGAATAATTCAGAAAAACATAAAAGGGATGGGGAGTAAGGTTCGAAAGATTTGTCTCTGATAGGTTCTTCAACGTTTTGATTATAGAATCCTTGTCTTGTGTTGTCTTAACAGCAAATTCATCTGCCTCGTATTCATTTTTACGGGAAAGCAAATTCAAGGCTAAAGAGAGCAGAGATTCCACCGGTGAATAAAGCATACCAAAGAATATCAAACCTGCGTAAATGGGTTGGTTTTGCATAAAGAAAGCATCATATAATTCCTTTTGACCTAAAAATAATGATAATAAAAAGAAAAGTATGCCGCTATGGAAAAATCCAATCAGAGTTCCCACGAGGATATGCCTTTTTTTGAAATGTCCGACTTCGTGAGCTATGATTGAAACAATTTCTGGAATTGAATGCTTTTCCATTAGAGTGTCGTAAAGAGCAATTCTTTTGTTTTTGCCGAAACCGGTGAAAAAAGCATTAGCTTTTGTGCTTCTTCTTGAGCCGTCTATGACAAAAACATTAGTCAGGGGAAATTTTACTTTTTCGGCATATTCCAAAATAGCATTGCGTAACTCACCTTCTTCCAAAGGTTTGAATTTATTGAATATAGGCATAATATAAGTCGGAGCTATATATTGAATAATAAGCGAAAATAATGTTATCGCTCCCCAACCATAAAGCCAAGCATATTGACCGGCTGAATCAATGATATAGAGGATAAGTGCCAATAGAGGGGCTCCAAGAACAAGAGTCAACAGAAATGATTTGACTAAATCGAGAATAAATGTTTTGGGCGTGGTTTTATTAAAACCGAATTTTTCTTCAATGACAAAGGTTGAATAAATTGAAAAAGGAAGTGACAGAATAGATACTGCAAAAGCCAAAACTCCGATATAAAGTAAGCCTCTAATAATTAAATTGTCGGAATATTGGCTGATTAATAAATCAACATAGTTAAACCCACCAGAAAACCAGAATAATAGCATCACAAATAAAGAAAGTGTTGAAGTCAGGAATCCAAATTTTGTTCTGACTTTTGTGTATTCCTGAGATTTTTGATATCTTTCGGGTGAATAAACATCTTTGAACTCATCGGGTAGTGGCTCGCCAAGTTTCTTTAAGTTAAGGTAATCGGCAATTAAATCAAGAATAAATCCGATTATTATGGTTATTAATATTATATAGAAGTAAAGATTCATCATGTCAAAAAATTTAAAAAGTCGTTAAAAATAAGTAAATATTTCAGATTAAATAAGGAAATGAATAAGGCGAAAGAATTCTGTGGAGTATTAGAAAAAATAGCTTAAAGATTTAAAATCTATTAAAAGGGAACAAATAAGCTAAATGTTTTTTAAACTTGTTAAATTAGTTTTATATTTGCAGAAATATGTTTATATAAATGTATTTTATTTCTAAAAAATGAAAAAAGTTAAGTTTTCTCAAAGAATTAAGTATCATTTTGACAATTTGATGTCAAAAGGTTCTTTTGCTCCAATAGTATTGGTCTTTATATTATCGCTAATAACAGTGTTTATTATTTCATTAGCAATATATTTAACAAATTCCTTACCAGTAGATTCAAATCAACATATTCAAGGATTAAGAGATAACAAGAATTATAACTTCATAGATATAATGTGGGTTACAATTCTCAGAACATTAGATGGTGGAGTGATAGCGGATGACCCTGTTGAATTTGGCTTTTTATTTTTTATGTTTATTTCTACTGTTGGAGGTATTTTTGTTCTTAGCTTATTAATCGGTATAATAAGCACAGGCGTTTTAACAAAAATTACTAATTTAAGAAAAGGGAAATCTTTTGTAGTTGAAAGTAATCACACAGTGATACTTGGTTGGTCATTTCAGGTCTTCCAAATTATTTCTGAACTTGTTATAGCAAATGAAAACCAATCCAATGCTTGTATTGCAATACTTGCAGAAAAAGACAAAGTTGAAATGGAAGATGAAATTAGAGTGAAAGTCGGAAACACAAAAAATACCAAGATAATTTGCAGAACGGGCAATCCAATAGATTTAAGAGATCTTGAAATAATCAATTTGCACGAAGCAAAGTCAATAATTGTTATAGCTCCTGATACACCTGAGCCAGATTCAAATGTAATTAAGACAATTTTAGCAATAACCAATAACCCGCACAGGAAACCTTTACCTGAAAAATATCATATAGTTGCAGAAATAAGGCATCCAAGGAATGTTCCAATCGCTGAAATTGCTGGTGGTGACGAGGTTCAACTTGTTGTTTTTGACTATTTGATATCGAGAATTACAGCACAAACTTGCCGTCAACCGGGTTTATCAGTTGTTTTTACTGAATTACTTGATTTTAGTGGTGATGAGATTTATTTTCAGGAAGAACCGAAGGTGATTGGTAAAACATTCGTTGAAGCTCTTTTTGCATTCGAAACATCTTCCATCATAGGAATTAGGAAAAAGGACGGGAAAATTTTATTAAAACCACCTATGAATACGAGGATTGAAGCTGGGGATAAAATTATTGCAATCTCAGAAGATGACGATACAATAATACTTTCAGGTCTTACGGAGTATAATATTGATCCCGGTGCCATTAGAAAAGCACCCAAGATAGTTCCAGCAAAACCAGAATCCACTTTGATTTTAGGTTGGAATCGACGCGCACCCTTGATTATTAATGAGCTTGATAATTATGTTTGGCCCGGTTCAAAGATTATGATTGTGGCTGATAATAAAACAGTCGAGCAAGAGCTATCCGAAAAATGTGCCGGTTTAAAACATCAAACTGTTACATTCTGGCTTGGAGATACAACAAACAGAAAAATACTTGATGAACTCAATATCGAAAATTTTGACCATATTATAGTATTAAGTCAAACCGATTTGCAAGATGTTCAGGCAACAGATGCAAGAACACTTAGCACATTGCTGCATTTAAGAGATATAGCTACAAAAAAGAAACACACTTTCTCAATTGTTTCAGAAATGTTGGATGATAGAAATAGAGAACTTGCTGAAATAACACACACAGATGATTTTATTGTCAGCGTCAAAATTGATAGTTTAATGCTTTCTCAAATTTCAGAGAATAAAGAGCTTAAGACCGTCTTTGAATTACTTTTCAGTGCTGGCGGTCCAGCAATTTATATCAAACCTGCTGAATATTATGTTGAGCTTGGAAGACCCGTGAATTTCTATACCGTAATGGAATCAGCCAGACAACAAAATCAGATAGCGATTGGGTATAAACTACATAAAGCCAAACCAAGATACGAAGGTGGTGTTCTTTCCCACGGTGTGATGGTGAATCCAGTAAAATCAAATCAATTATTCTTTTCTGAAGGCGACAAAATAATTGTGCTTTCGGATGAGGAACAGATTGGTTGAAATTCTAAGTTTTTCAATATTTTTCGAACAATAATATTTTAGCAAAGTTTCGCAATGGTTTTTAAGAAAAGTATTGTGCTACTTTTTTTACAAGTAACACAATACTTAATATTATTGGAATGAATTATTAAATCTTTAGAATGAATTATTTTTTCTGTATTTTAAAGAATGCAAAATCAAGATTTGTTTTTAGATAAATAAAATAAGTTCCGATTGGCAAATATTGAAGATCTAACTTTCTTTGATAATTAAAATTACTAACATAAAATTTGTCTTCAAAAATAACTGAACCAATTAAATCAATTATTTGCAGAATAAATTCCGACTGTTTTGAAGAATTTATTGTTAGAGAAAGTTCTTTATCAATTGGGTTTGGATTAATAAAAAAGCTAAAAGTCTTATTCCTTGAAAAATTAAAATCGCTAATTTTAAAATTATCAATTACTTCTGTTGGTTTTTGAAGATGATTGTAAATATGCCAAAAACCAGATTCAACTTTGTTAGATTGATTTGTTATTTCACCTGTAATAGGCTGTCCAAAAGTGCTTAAAACTCGATTATAACTATTTTGAGTTGAATAAGCGGAACCAAAGACATAAGATTTTAGTTTAACTTCCTGAGCATTTGCCATTGCTAAACTAAATAATAAGATCAATATTAATAAATATATTCTTTTCATAATTTGCCTATTTGATTATTTATCAATAAGATCGTGGAAATTATTGTTTTGAATATATTCATCATTTCGTTTAGCACTTACTTGCCAACTTACTTTAATATTTGGTTTATCGGTTTTAATGACAAATGAATTATTTTCAATCTCCTTAAAAATAATAGCTTGAGCGAATTCACCAATGACAGTCAGTTGGTAACGATAATCAATGTTAATTAGTGAGAAATAATCTGGAAGATGAACAGTGGCTAAGCCCAGATTATTAGTTGTAACATTTCCAGAATAGACATTTAAGACTTCATTAGATTCAATTGAAGCGTGTTGAATATATTTGGATTTGTCAATAGGATGTTCGATACGGAAATTCTTAACGCCCTCAGCTTTAATATCTTTTTTAACTGTGAGATTATTACCAACTTCAAAATCTTTGTAACAGGATAATTGCATTGAACCCAAAAATATAGATTCAGCACCTAAGAAAGCTTTACTACCTTTTCCATCATTAGAAAAAATGAGATAAGGATTATTTTGATGTGGAGTTATAAGTTCATAAATCCACCCCTTTTGATCAGTAGTTGTTCTTTGATTAATTGAGTAATCATTACTCCACTTTACACCCGTTTTCTCGTTAGTTTTATAGTATTGCAAAAATTTTTGTTCTGGATTGCTTATTTTTAGTTCTTCAGTTCTAATAAAATCTTTTTGATCTTCCCCTTCGTTAATTTCACGAATTACTTCACCATTTTCATTAAAAATTTTTTTTGTTCTTTTACTTACAAAAAAATTAATAAAAGCTGATGGAATACTCGTCGGTTCTGGCTCAATCACTTCTTCTTCTCTGGATTGCAATTTACCGTTCTGATATTTTTCAATTGTTCCTTTTCGAATATAATCTTTCATATTATAGACATATGATTCATTCATTACCTTGTTACCATCCTTGTCATAAGTAGTTCGGACAAAATTTTCTACATTATCCTTTATATCACTATATGATTCTTCAAAAATATTTCCATTTGGATAGTAGACTTTTACTTCTTTACCACCCCCAGAAAAGACTACTTTACTTCCATCCTTATTCAAGAATGTCGTAGAAGGAGGAGAATTGACACTAATGCTATACCAAACAGTATCATTATTCATCATTTTGAACGTGCTGGTATTTGGATTGATAATTATTCGATTTACTCCATTTGCATCTTTTAGAACTAATGAGTCGTTCTGTATAACATTTCCTAAGCTGTTGCTATTTTGAGCTGAAATTGCATAGGGGACTGAAGTAAGTTTGATTCTTGGTAGAGTATTCTCTCCAACTTTTATTTCTATCCAATATTGTTTATTGAATGGAAGATTGATAGGGAAGGAATCCCCAAGAATTACAGATGCTAATCCATTGTTAATTGCAACGCTTTGAACTTCTTGCCATAATGGAGTTCCACCATTAGCTACGTCATAAAAACTAAAATGAACAGTATGAACACCGTTTAAATTATTACCTTGGGCATCCTGTAAAATACCCTGCCAACTAATAGATTGAGGAATTTGTGCTACTGAAGTTAAAATAATAAAAACGACCATAAGAATGGACAGTAGAAGAGTTCTTTTCATAGTTTAACCTTAAAAAATAAAAAAAACGTTAAACAAAAATACTATTTTTATAACTTTATAGCAATATGAAAAATTATTTCAGAAAGTTTTTTGTAAATTAGAGGTGTGATATAAAAAAATTTATCACAATTATTAATTTTTTGTAATTTATTTTAAGTTACACTATTTGTAGGGAGGAGTTATGTCTTTAATGAAAGAGTTTAAAGAATTTGCAATGCGAGGCAATGTTATTGACCTTGCAATAGGTGTTATCATTGGAGGAGCATTTGGAAAGATAGTAAGTTCACTTGTTAATCACGTTATTATGCCACCGATTGGATATCTACTTGGGGGTGTTGATTTTTCGAATTTAAAGATTTTAATCAAGGAAGGAAGCGAAGGAGTTGAGCCCGTATTTCTAAGTTATGGGATTTTTATCAATACAGTAATTGACTTCTTGATTATAGCTTTTGTCATTTTTATGGTTGTTAAAGGAATAAATAAGTTACAAAGACAAAAAGCTGAAGAACCTGTTCCTCCTGCACCACCTGAACCAACGAAAGAGGAACAATTATTAACTGAAATCAGAGATTTGCTAAAATCAAAATAATATGATAACAATTGCTGGCGGCACAGGCTTTATTGGTAAAAAATTAGCTAAAAGTTTTAAAGATAAGGGACTGAAAATTGGAATAATCTCACGGGACAGTCGAAAGGCTGTCTCGGAGGTTCCTTATGCTGATGATTTTGCTACGTGGGAAACTTCCGATTTAAAAAGGATTCTTAATTCAACAGAAACTCTAATTAACCTATCAGGTGCTTCATTAGCTGATAAGAGATGGACTGAAAAGTACAAAAAAATAATTTTAGAAAGCAGAACTAAGCCAGCAAGAATAATTGCTGAAATTATTCAAACTCTTGAAAATCCTCCTAAATTAGTTATTACTGCTTCGGGAATTGGAATATACGGAAATACGGTAGAGTTAACTGATGAGTCCTCACCTCCGGGGGTAGATTTTTTATCAAAAGTGTGTGTTGAGTGGGAAAAAGCTTCTTTGATTGATAACCCAAATATCAGGCAAGTCAATGCAAGAATGGGTGTAATTTTGGATAAAAAAGAAGGTGCATTTCCAAAACTAATGATGCCATTCAAATTCTTCACTGGTGCTATTCTCGGTAGCGGAAAACAATGGATGCCATGGATCCACATCGATGACTTAGTTATGTCTTATCATTGGATAATTCAAAATGAAAAACTTTCCGGTCCAATAAATCTCGTGAGTAACAATCCTGTTACAATGAGTGAGTTCGCAAAAGTTATTAGTAGGGTTACAAAAAGGCCGATTTTAATGAAAGTTCCTGAATTCTTGCTTAACACAGTCCTTGGAGAACAAGCAATGATAGTAACAAAGGGACAAAATGCCATACCACGTAAGCTAATGGATAGTGGTTTTAATTTCAGTTATAAAGAATTAGAAGTAGCTATCAGAAGCTTGATATAAAACTTTTTTTACAAAAATTCTATAGTTTTTGAGATTTACTTTATTGCCTTCAATGAATCAGCTATTTGTTCTACGTTGTAACTCGTTATTGTGTGTTCAAAATTCTGAGAAATAGATTTAAGAAGCTTTCTTGCTTCATCTGAATTGTCATTCACAGTAACTGCCATAGACAGAGAGAGAATTTCGTCATCTAATAATGTATTCATATATAGCTTCGTTTTGATTATGTCTGAAGCAGTATCTTGGGGGGTTAATGGAATATTTAATTCCCAATAGAGAAATTTTCGATTCTGATTGTTGATGATAGTATCAATTTTTGTGGTGAAATTCATTCCGGAAACTTCATAAATATAATCCATCTCAAAATTTTTATGTGCAGTCAAAATTTCGATGTCAGTCATATTTGCTATTGGTTTACGAATAACTTCATTAATTGGCACAATTACTAATTGAAAGAATCTTTTATCAATCAGGAAAGCCATACTTTCAGGGTCAAAAGGGAAAGCATCTTTGCATTCAATTTCGAATTTAAAATTATTTTTATCTTTGTTGTAGATGAGCAATATGCCCTTGTTGGTTTTTAGAGCATTAATCAATCCGGAATCACTTTCCTGAGTCGTAACATTAATTACATTGATGAACAAGAAAGTAAAAGTTAGAAGATAAACACCAAGCTTTTTCATTTATATCCTTTTATAATTTTCAATTCATTAACTTTCGATTTAATCAATTCCCACGCTTTATCAACATTTTCTTTTGTAACGTTTGTTTGACCAATCACAAACCTAATAACGAAAGAACCATTCAATTTTGTGTGAGTGAAAAAAGCTTTACCAGTTGAGTTTACCAAATTCATCAATTCCTCATTGATTTTATTTAGGGTATCTATATCCTCTATTTCATTTGGCTTAAATCTAAAGCAAATTACATTAAAATCAACCGGAGCGAGAATTTCAAATTCTTTATCACTATCAATTTTTTCTTTCAAATACTTAGTTAATTCGATATCCTGCCTTAATTTTGACCTAAGTCCCTCCAAACCATAATGGCGGAGAACAAACCAAAGTTTCAAGGCTCTGAAACGTCTGCCAAGTTGAATTCCCCAGTCCCTATAATTATTTACATACTTTACTTCTGTGGTTTTTAAATACTCAGGTAAAATTTCAAAAGTCCGTATTAAAGCTTCCTTGTCTTTTACGAAATAAGCTGAGCAATCAAAATTGGTTAAAAGCCATTTGTGTGGGTTAAATACAAATGTATCACATAGGTCTATGTCCTTTCTTAAATGCTTATATTCGTCCAAAATCAATGTTGAACCGGCATAAGCAGCATCAATATGAAACCAAATATTGAATTCCTTGCAAATATTTCCAATAACAGAAATTGGGTCAACAGCAGTGCTACCAGTTGTTCCAAGAGCTGCTACAACGCACAAAGGTGTGAAACCTTGAGCAATATCATTTATAATAGCTTTTCTTAGGATTTCTGATTTCATTGCAAACTTATCATCAACTTCGATTTTCACTAAATTTTGACTCCCAATTCCTGTGATTTTAACAGCCTTTTCTATTGAGGAATGAGCTTCTGTTGAACAATATACTCTGTATTTATATTTATCATTGAATCCATACTTATTTATTTCAAAATCTGAATATTTCTCTCTTGCTGTTAAAAGTGATACCAATGTAGCAGTGGAGGCTGTGTCCTGAATCACTCCACTAAAAGATGATGGCAAACCGATGGAATCTCTTAGCCAGTTCATCATCTTTTCTTCGAGTTCTGTCGCAGCAGGTGAAGTGAGCCACATCATACATTGCAATCCAAGACCGGTAGTTAAAAACTCGGCAAGAATCGAAGGATAGCTGTTATTTGCAGGAAAATAAGCAAAAAAATTGGGGCTTTGCCAATGAGTAATTCCATCAATGATTTTTTCATCAAAATCATTTAAGATATCATTGAAATTTTCTCCATTTTCAGGTGGATTGTCAGGGATTCTGTTGAAAATTTCTCCGGGTTCTACCTGAGATTTAACAGGAAATTTCTCTATGTTTTCGAAATAATCGCAAAGCCAGTCAACTATTTTATAACCGTTATTTCTGAATTCTTCAGTGTTCATAAAACAATATTATTTTTTCAAAAAAATTAAATTAATAAAAACTTAGTCGTTAGTAATAATTTTTTTTCAAGCGTAAAATCAAGTAATTTTGTGTTTATTTAAATTTTATGGGTTGATAAATGTTGAAAAGTATGACCGGTTTCAGCAAAGCTGAAATTACTGAAAATGGAATTAAATTATCTGTTGAGCTTAGAAGTATTAACAATCGCTTTTTGGAGATTAACACACGTTTGCCAAGGACTATTTCTCATAAAGAGTTGGAAATAAAAGACATTATTAAAAAATATATTTCAAGAGGTTCAATATCAGTTTTTGTAAATATTGAATACGATGGAGCGGCTCAACCCTTCTTCGTTAATGAAAAAAATGCCGAGACTGTTTATAAATCATTAGTCGCACTTCGAAAGAAGCTGAAAATGAAAGGCGAAGTTGAATTGAACAACCTGCTTCAATTTTCTTCTTTCTTTACTCAAAAAGATAATGATTCAGATGGGCAGCAGGAGTTCAAACTTTTGGAAAAGTGTCTTAGCAATGCACTAAAAGAGCTTGATAAAATGAGGTCAAAGGAAGGCAACCAAATTCTTAAAGATTTCAATAATCGTTTGAAAAATATTACTTCTATGCTTGATAAAATAGAGTCTTTATCACTGAATAGAATACCCGAAGAGAGAGAAAAACTAAGACGCAAAGTGGCACTTCTCTTCGAAAGTGACGAGATTGATGAAAACAGAATTCAAATGGAAATCGCATTTTTAGCAAACAGGCTCGATATTTCAGAAGAGTGCGTCAGATTAAGGTCTCATATTAAGTTCTTCAAAGAAAACCTGAAAAACAATCAACAGGTTGGTCAAAAGCTTACCTTTCTTCTTCAGGAAATGAATAGAGAGATTAATACAATTGGTTCAAAAGCTGATGATGCAGATATTTCACAATTAGTAGTTTCCTTCAAAGAAGAACTGGAGCGAATCAGAGAGCAACTTCAAAATATTGAATAATGATAAGAAATTATCATACCCTTAAACATACAGTTAAAGAGTTTAAGCAATTAATCGGCTTTAAAGTAATTGAGGTTTTTTCTCAGGAAAAAGATATTTTGGTCTTTAGCCTTTATGATGGGGAAACATTCAGGCATATTATTTTTGACGCTACCACTGATTTAAGCTGCATTTATCTCAAAAATCAATTCCACCGTGCAAAAGCAAATTCTGTTGATTTATTTCCTGATGTAGTTGGGGAAATAATTCAGGATATAGGTTTGCTCGAGAACGAGAGAATTATTGATATTAAATGTATTCATACAAATATTATTTTTTTCCTTTTTGGTGGGGCAAAATCGAATTGTTTGATTTTGAATCATCAGGATATAATTCTTGATTCATTCAAAAAAAATGATGATATCATCGAAACAAAATTCGAACTAAAAGAACAAAGACTAAAAAAATTATCTGAATTTCAACCTGAATCGAGCATTCAGCAGGCATTGGTCAAATCAAAATTTTTATTAAGCAAGGAATTAGCTGCGGAATTCTGTCTTCTTGAAAAAATTCCAGCCGAGAAAAAAATTTCAGAATTTACACAAGCAGAATTGATAAATATTGAGCAAAAAGCAATCGAATTCATTGATATTCTTGAAAAGCAAAATGAATATTTTTTACTGAAAAATGAAAAAAATGAGCTGATAGTTTCTATGATTCCGCTAAAGAACTATCCTGATATTATTTTTAAATCTAATTCTATCAGCCATTGCATTTATCAAAAATATAAAAGCCTGAAAATCACTGATGTCCTTGAAGAAAGAATAAAGGGAATTCAAGATTTTCTTTCTAAAGAATTAAAAAAAATGGAGAAAAAGCTACAGGACATAAAGCTCGCTGAGAGTAATTTATATCTTGAAGAACAATATCGCTCTTGGGCTGTTCTTCTATCTTCGCAACCTGATATAAAGAAAAAAGGATTGAAAAGCATTACATTGATTGATTTTAATGGTAACGAGATAGTTATACCGCTCGATGACAAATTGAATTTAATCGAAAATGCTCAACTTTATTTCCAAAAGTCCAGAAAAACAAGGTTAAACATAGAAAACAGGAAAAAGTTTCTTCCTGAAATTAATGAGAAATTAAACAAAATTACTTCCTTTTTGGAAAGTCTTAATAGCATATCAAATATGAAAGATTTGGAAAAATTGGTAGAGGATATCCGAAATACAGGATTTAAGATTGAGTCTGAAAATAAAAATGACCCATCTTCAAAATACCGTCAATTCGATTTAGGAGAAGGTTATACACTCTACGTTGGAAAAAGTGCTGCAAATAATGACGAGCTTACATTTAAATTTGCCAAACAGAATGATTTGTGGTTCCACGCAAGAGGCTCGAGCGGTGCTCACGCTGTTTTGCCATTGGAGAAAAATCAAAAACCATCAAAACAAATTTTGCAAAAAGCTGCATCAATTGCTGCATATTATTCAGGAATGAAAAACGCTAAATACGTTCCTGTTGCTTATACTCACAGAAAATATATCAAAAAGCCCAAAGGTGCAAATCCCGGCTCGGTTGTCCTGATGCGTGAAGAAGTGATTATGGTCGAACCGAAATTACCCGATGAAACATAAATTTTATAGAAAAAGTTTTATCAACTCAATAGGTTATAAAAATCTTTCTTAGAATTCATAGCTAAAATCGAGGTTGTGTAAAAGTATAAAAAATAAAAATAAGCCACTCTTAACGAAGTGAAGAGACCATTAAATATAAATGACTTATGTAATATGGATTCTTCGCCTTAGCTCAGAATAACCACTTTTTATACAGACTCAATCTAAGGAAGCACTTAAAAAATATTGATTTCTTCCAAGCATCGATTTTCAGAATGATTATTAATCAATTATACTATTCTCTTTTTCATAAAATTTGGTGAAAAAAGTAAACAAAAAAAAGCCCGGAAACTGTCCGGGCTTTAATTGGAGATGACTTAAATGAATTATTTGGTAATTACCATTTCTTTTGTTTGAACAAAAGGACCTGAAGTAAGCTTATAATGATAAACACCAGAAGGCAAACCTAATGCTGATATATTGAGTTTCACTTCGTAATGTCCGGGTTTTTGGTATTCGTTAACCAAAGTGGCAACTTTTTCGCCAAGAGAATTAAAGAGTGAGATGTTAGTCATTCCTTCAAGTGCAATCGAGTATTCAAAAGTTGTGTTATCAACGACTGGATTGGGCTGATTTTGAGTAAGTGAATATCTTGCACCAGCAATTTCAATTAGTCTAATTGTGTTAACACATACTGGAAGAATCTCGATATCACCCGGATATTCCTCGATAATAACATAAGGTTTGTTGAATACAGTCATTTTCACAGGCAGTGGAATTATATCCAAATCGCTGAGGAACGTGTTCATCAAAAATCTGAATAGGACTCTTGAGTTACTATTTCCCAATGTCAAAGGTGTATTACCGCTGAACGTAACACTCAGAATGAGACCATCAAGAATTTTTACATCTTGGCAGGTCCAGCCTTCGAGCATAGTGCCTTTTGTATCAATATCAATACATCCCTTTACATTCGGGTAAACATCTTGGACATTTTTTCTGCCTTGTGATTTGAAAGTAACTTCAACAGTAATGGAATTGATATTTGCTGTTTCAAGGAGTTTAGTTTCATCAGGATGCTTATCAATTATTACTTCGATGATTTTTGGAAATCCGGGTTCAACTTTATAAACACCTTTGGGAATTTTTACGATTGTTTTGATAATCATTCCTCTGCCAATTAAGTTGGAAACTGCATCTCCAAAATCGGTTTGATAATTAATTTGCAGATTATATTGTTTTACTTCAGTTGGAGTGAATTTCACGTCAACCCAAAGTGTGTCACCAGCAGCCAAAGTAAATGGAGCCGAAGGGTTCATTAAACCTGATTTGGCAGTATACCAAGAATTTATACTGAAATTAGCTAAATCCCCCGTAAGGCTTGCGGGAATGTCTCTTGTAATCTTTGTTTCGACAGAGCCAGTGTTTGTCAGAAATACTTTTCCATCTTTAGATAAAGTAATAAATATAGTGCCATAATCATAATCGGATGCTAAAATTCCTTGATTGAATCCATAGCCATAGAGAAAGTCCCTTGCATAATCTGGGGCATCGCTGAATGCAACTAATTCAGCTGTATGTTTTCCGGGTTTTTTCGCTGTAAATTTAATAGGAACATCCAAAAATCCATTAATTTTAATAATAGTATTTTTGCCTTTGATATTGTTTTCATAGAAGTTTGGATCAATTTCAAAAGCATCCTTATCTGGACCTTCTATTTTTAGATCAAATAGAGTCAAATCCATTGCAGTTTCAGGATTAATGGTTATATGTTGGACTTCTCCTTTATCGTCAAGAGATTCACCAATTTTTATTGGGGGCAGAAATTCTTTTCCAATAACCTTGATATGTGGAAGAATTCCGATACCTTTGAGATAATCGAAAGCAGTTTTTTCAGTTCCTTCGAAATCAGCTATAATTTTGACCTTTGCAAAATAAGCTTTTTCTTCTTTGGGAGCAAAGAAAGCATCTATCTGAACCGGAGTATTTGGGCTGAGAGTTCCGGGAATTTGAGCGGGGTTAATTCTAAAAACATTGTCGGGATCATCTTCGATAATAATATCTTTTACTCTCAAATTTGTATTTCCTGAGTTATCAACAGTTATGTGCCACGGATATTCAGTAACTCCAGCGTATTGATCAATAATTCTTCTTCTTTGCCAATCATAGCCAACGATAAGAGGACCTGCTTCAATACCAGTTCCTACCCAATCTGAATATAATTTTTCAATTTCGGTGTTTCCTTTGAAGAAAGCTCTTGTAGAGTCTGTAACACCGGGTTTATCAGGTTTATAATAAACAGTGAAATAATGAACTTGACCGGGTTCCAAAACTAATGGAAAGTCGAGGTTTTCGACTTTTGTGAAGTGAAGTTTGTCATCCCAAGTGATTTCTGTGAGTTCGACTCTGGTTGAGCCTTTACTGATTATTTGAACTAATTTGGGAACTTCTTTTCCAACTGGGGTTGGTGCCCATCGAGCATCGTCAATCCATACAATTGGTTCACCAGTAGTGAATTCAAGTCCAACAATAGTTTTTGGGAAACAGGTCAAAACAGCAATGATTGAGTCTTTAACTGGTCTATTATACATATTCAGAGCAGTAGCACATACTGTTATTTCCTTTGACTCACCGGGTTGCAATGTCAAGGGAATATCTTTTGTATCAATTTCAAAATCTTTTACGCCGGATTTAAGTTTAAGCTCGTTGACAGTCATAGGAACTTTTCCGGGATTAGAGATTTTGAAGGTTTTACACACTTTTTGGTTCAGCTTTAACATACCAAAATTAATGTAAGTAGGATCGGCTGCGATTTGTTCTGGTTCATATTCATAAACTTTTGTAATAGATTTTCCAGAGCGAGTTAATACTAAAACAACTCCCTTTGCGGGTTTAGTAATATCAACTACTTTTAACTGATAAGAAACAGTTTTATCTCCTGATATAAAGTTAGGATCTTTAATAAATTCATAATTTTCTGATTCAGATGCTCGGAAAACAACAGAAAATATACCGGCACATTCAGCAGTATCAGGGATAGCAAAACCTTTACCTTCAACATCGCCACAGAACATTTTATCCACTACATATAGAGAATCTTCGCAAGGTGTTGAATAATTTATACCAACGGGGTATCCATAGGCGAAACCGTCTTTAGTTCTGTCCCAATTACCATAGGCATAAGCTGCGAATTTAGCACTGTCAATTGCTTCAAAATAATGATCCCCAGCAGGAACCATTTCAGTGATATAAACATAATCGGTGCCTTGAATTTTTTGAATTTTTGTTCCCCAAATAGAAGTAATTGACTTGCCATCGAAGAAAATTTTATCTCGATATTTTTCTTCGAAAGTAATGTAAATAAAATTATCAATAGCTTCGGGAGATTTAAATGCTGCGTAAGAGCACCATCTTTCTAATGGGGCAAGAATTAACATCATACCCTGTCCACTCTTCCAAGGGTTCTGTGGTTCATCGCCACCCTTATCTATTGAACCCATCATTCCATTGTCATCCCACCAAGTTTTTCCATATTGTCCAATAATGACAGGATTATTAGACTTAAATAAGGCTGGGACTTCCATATTAATGATATCGTGTCGCTCACCTTTTTTAAGAGTTTTGCCAATACGCATAAAGCCTGAGCCGTCCTGCCTCATCTGGAGCAATTCAGTTCCGTCTTGACTTGCAACAATTCTAATCAAATCTCCGAAATCATCCTGAACAATTGTTTTTCCACGTGGCCTATTGACATACTTAATAGGTGCAGAAATATAAGTGTTACCCCAAAGCTCAACGGGCCAAAGCATTTCGCAAAGCATATTTCTTGAAAAATTAGCCCAAGGTTCCTGCCAACCAGATCGCATACCTATGAAATATCTTGGAAAAGCTCCTTTTGTGTGACCTGATATAACAGCAATTGGTTTGTTAGCAATAATTTCAGTTCCTGTTAAATCAGTTGACCAGTCCTGAGATAATCCCGGTTTTGGCTTACCAAGGATTAAATAGGTTTGTCCTTTATTGAGTGTAACTCTTCTTGAGGCACCTCTCTCTACTTTTTCGGTTGAGGTAGTAGGAAAGTAAGTTACGCTTGTATTGTTCTGTGTTGCAATAATTAATATTTGTGGTGGCTTTATTTCATCTGTTTCGTCTTGATAAAGATTAAGAGAAAAATACCTTTTGCCAAGCCACTCAACAGGAATGACACGAAATGCTTCACCAGACCAACGATAGGAAAGATAGACAGCAACTGTAATTGGATCCTCAGAAACAACGTGAATCCCATAGTTTTTAACAACTTCGGATTCGTGATTCATTAGTGCGTCCGGCATTGGCACTTGAGTTACTTTGTGTGGTTCAATGCTGACAGTTTTAGTCCACCCTGTTTCAACTTCACTTATTGTGGCTGTGGTTTTGACCTTTGATGATATCCAGACTGCTATTGGGAACTCACCCCTGATTGGCTCAGGATTTTGTGTTGAAATTTTGCAGTATGGAAGACCAAACCAATATTCTCTACCGTCAGTTATTTCACCAGATTTCATTTCTTGAGCAATAAGAGAGAAAATAGGGAATGTTAAAAACAGAAAAAGAGTAAATAGTTTTTTCATTCTACCTCCTTACGGTAAAAACTTAAAATGACATATATTTTAGTATTAACATTTTTTTCAGGATAAAGTTACAATAAAAAAATTACAAAAACAAAAAAGCCCGATATTTTTTATCGGGCTTTGTTTTCATTAAGTCATAATGATTATTTTACAATAATCATAGCTTTTGAATCGGAGAATGGACCGGACTCTATCTTGTAATGATAAACTCCGGATGATAAACCAAGAGCATTGAGGTCAATTGTTAATGTATATTGACCGGGTTTTAATGTTTGATTTATCAGTGTAGTAACTTTTTCTCCAGCACTATTATACAAAGATATTGTTGTATGGCTCTCTAATCCTACTTCATAATCAATAGAGGTTGTGTTTGAAGCGGGATTTGGATTGCTTTGAGATAATGAATATCTGAAGCCACTTATTTCGATTAAACGTGCTGTGTTAACACAGACAGGGTTAATCTTAATATCACCGGGTTTCTCTTCAACCTCAACGTAACCTGAGGGCACACCAAGAACTTGGAATTCACAGGGTAATGGGATCAAATCAAGATCACTCAAGAAAGTGAGCATCCTGAATTTGAATAATGTTCCACTACTGCCACTGAATTTCAAGGGTTGATTGTTGCTCATATGAACCATCAAAGTTTGGTTGTTAAGAATTTCGGCATATTCGCAAGTCCATCCTTCAGTCATAGTTCCTGCAGTAATAAGATCTGTGCAAGATTTAACATCTGGGAATACATCCTGAATTCCAAAACGTCCTTCAGATTTGAAATGAATAATTGCTTTGAAGTCTGTTATGTTTGCTTGCTCAAGTGCTTTTTGTTCGTCAGGATGTTGATCAATCAAGAACTCAATATAATTAACAGGTTCACCGGGATTTACACGATATTTGTCTTTAGGTATTCTTGCAATTGTCTTGAGAATCATACCTTCGCCAACAACTTTTGAATATGCAACTTTACCATCAGAAAGTTTATATTCTATCTGCGCGTTGAATGTCCTAACAGCGTCAGGTGTGAATTTAACGGTTACAAACAAAGTATCATTTGAAGCAAGAGTAAATGGAGCCTTTAGATTTGTTTCTCCATCGGAAGCTCTCTTTAATCCTTGGATATAGAAATTATTGAAGTCACCCTGAATACTTGCTGTAATATCTTGTGCGATAGTAATGGGTTTATCCCCTAAATTGACAAGGTATACAACTCCTAAATTCGAGAGTGTCTTGAATATCTTGCCGTGATCCCAATCAGTTGTCAGTAATCCTTCAAGATAACCATACCCATAGAGATAATCTCTTGCATAATCAGGTGCATCACTTTCTGCTACTAATTCAGCAGTATGTTTGCCGGGATGTTTTGCTGTGAATTTAATTGGAACATCAATGCCATCACTTATATTGATAACAAGGTTCTTGCCCTTAATTGTATTGTTATACCAATCTTGGTCAATTTCAAAAGCGTCTTTATCAGGTCCTTCAATCTTTAGATCGAAAATTGTCAATGGCATTTCGTGTCCGGGTTTCAAATTAACGTGCTCAACTCTACCAAAGTTATCAAGAGATTTTCCAACAAGAATTGGTGGTTGGAATTCGTGACCTGTTACTTTAATGTGAGGAAGAATACCAATACCTTCTAACCAACCAGAAGCTTTCTTTTCTTCTCCATTGAAGGTAGCTATCAAAGTAACTTTTGATTTATAGACTTTTTCTTCTTTTGGAGCAAAAGTAGCTGGAACTGTTATTGGATTGTTCGGTTGTAATGTTCCGGGGACATCATTCGGATTAAAGTAGAAGACATCATCAGGATCATCTTCTTTTACGATCCTTACGTTTTGTAATGGAGCATTTCCACCAACATTATCAATAGTCATTGTTCCGGTATAGTGAGTAACGCCAGCCCATTGGTCAATGACTCTCTTTCTTTGCCAGTCATAGCCTTGAATGAAGGGACCAGCATCCAGACCAGCACCAACCCAATCAGAATACAATTTAACTTTTTCGGTATTGCCTTTGAAAATAGCTCGATCGGTATGTTTTACACCCGGAACATCAGCTTTATACCAAACAGTAAACCAATAATCTTTTCTGGGTTCAATGACAATCTTATTTGGGAATGGTAAATCAGTTCTTGTGAAGTGTAATTTATCATTCCATTCGATTGAATACAATTCAACCGGGAAATCGCTTTGATTTATGATTTGAACCATTTTTGGCATTTCAACGTTAATTGGGATTTCACCCCAATCAGCATCACCAATCCAAACAATGGGTTCGCCAGTTCTAAGTTCGAGAGCAGGATTTTTCTCCTCGTAGCAGCTCAAAACAGCAATGACAGTGTCTCTTACAGGAACTGAAGACATCACAAGTGCTGTGGCACAAACTTCAATATCTTTTGTTTCTCCGGGTTGGAGAGTGAAAGGAATGCTTGATTTATCTAAAACAAATTCAGACTTACCAAATTTTAGCTTTATGTCTTTAACAGTCACAGGGACAGTGCCGGGATTACTGAATGTGAAGGTTTTGCAAACTTTTTCGCCTTCTTTCAATCTTCCGAAATCAATTGCCAGAGGTTGAACAGCAATTTGTTCAGGTGTGTATTCATAAGTTTTATACATTGTTTTTCCTGAACGAGTCTGTATTTTTATAACTCCCTTAGCAGGTTTTCTTGGGTCAATAACCTCTAATTTGAAATTAGCTTTTTTGTCGCCAGAAACAAATTTTGGATCAATCCAAAAGTTATAATTTTCTGATTCTTTTTCGCGGAAGATTATACTATAAATGCCAGCGCATTCTGCAGTAGGAGGAAGGGCAGTAGCAACACCAGTAACTGTGCCGCATTCCATAGCATCTTGAACAGTTAAAGAATCTTCACAAGGTGTGTTGTAATTCATACCAATTGGGTAACCATAAGCGAAGCCGTCTTTTGAACGATCCCAGTTACCATAAGCATAGCCAGTGAAAACAGCTTTTGCTTTTTTGGTTTCGTCAAGATAATCTCCTTCAATCCAGTGGTCACCAGCACTGATGGATTGGGTAATATATGCGTATTCAGTTCCTTCGAGGTATTTAATAGCATTTCCAAATTTTGCACTAAATGGAACACCGTCATATTTTAATTTGTTCATATATTCTGCTTTGAAGGTTAGATAAACAAAGTTATCAATGCTTTCGGGAGCTCTGAATGTTGCATAGCTTGTGTATCTTTCAATTGGAGTTAAGGTTACAAGCATACCCTGACCATTCCTTGATGGATTTTGGATGTCATCACCATTTTTATCAGTTCCGGGTGTAACAGCATAATTCCACCAAGTTTTTCCGTATTGACCAGCTAATACTGGTTTTGTAGCTCTATAATATGCTGCTTTTTCCTGATTGATAATATCGTGGTATTCGCCCCTCTTTAATTCACGGCTAATGGTCATAAATCCTGTGCCGTCTTGTCTCATTTGCATAATTTTTGTTTTATCTTCAGAGGCAACGAATCTAATTAGGTCACCTTTATCATCTTGGATTTGTCCTCTGATTCTTTCAGGGTTATATTGAAGTGGGGCAGAAATATAATCAGTTCCAAGTAACTCAATAGGCCACATAGCATCGGTCATCATATTTCTCATAAAGTTACCGGGACGACCTAACATAGTAGCTTGATATCTGGGGAAAGCTCCTTTTGAATGTCCAGATATTACTTGTATTGGTTTGTTGGATGTAATATATGTTCCTGTCAAATCAGTTGAGATATCGTGAACTAAGCCCTCTAAACCTTTAATTCTGCCAAGGATAAGGTAAGTTTGTCCTTTCATTAATGTAACCGATGCCTTTTGTCCTCTTTCATACTTTTCGGTGGGTGCAGTTGGGATATAATCAACTTTTGTATTGTCATCAGTTGCAGTTATCAGAATTTGACCCGGTTTGTATTTATCTGTTTTGTCTAAATAAAGGCAAAGTGTAACATACTTTTTGCCAAGCCATTCTACAGGGGTAACCCTTAAAGCTTCACCAGACCAACGATAGGACATATAAATAACAACTGAGATTGGGTCATCAGCAGTTATATTAATACCAAAGTTTTTAGGTTCTTCAACAAAAGGCGGTCTGTTCATAACAGCATCACCATAAGGAACCTGTGTGATCTGATTGGCTCTAATAACATAATTAGTTTTAGTGCCAGTTTCTGCATCAGAAACAGTTGCACGAGTGTCAACTTTAGAAGAAATCCAAATAAGAATAGGATATTGACCTCGGATTGCTTCGCCATCTTCACGGGCGCAATAGGGTAATCCGAACCAATATTCTCTTCCTTCAGTAATTTCTTCTTGTATTAGCGGTTGAGCAAATGATTGCAGACCGCTGAATAATAAGGCGAATAGCAATATACTAATCACCTTGAAACGACTAGTAGAAGATTTTATCATTTTAACTCCTTTAATTTAAAAAAGTAATTTTTCTTGATTTTCTGTCTTATTTATCAAAGTAATATTACAAAAAAATATTCAAATAAACAATAGATTTTTAAAATATTTCAAAAAAAAATTAAAAAAAATTAATATAAAAATTTTAACAACTCTAAAATATAAGTTGTTTTATACTAAAATTTTACAAACTGTATCCTTTATTCTAAATTATTCATTAATTTTATATTGTATATAACAAATTTTAATTACTTTTGTTACAAAAATTTTAAAATTTATATGATAAATTTGAATAATAAAAAAATTCATCAAATATTCAAGATTACATTTATACTTGTCTTATTTTCTTTACAATTACAAGCTGAAAATATACGCTACAGTTTGGTAAAAATTCATTTTGAAGGAGAAATTGAAAATTATTTA
Organism: Candidatus Kapaibacterium sp.; assembly: GCA_026418625.1. Lineage (GTDB taxonomy): Bacteria > Bacteroidota > Ignavibacteria > Kapaibacteriales > UBA2268 > CALHRB01. The sequence continues at coordinate 33,605 of JAOABA010000051.1, read as the reverse complement.
AAAATAAATAACTTAGAAATAAATTATGAAGACATAATATCAATTGAAAAAAGTTATATTGAAGCCATTTTAGACCAGAAATTTTTAAACATTTTAGAAAACAAGAAAATTCCCTATGAAATTATAATTAATGATTTAGAAACCTACATTGAAAAGAATTTAAATGAATCAGCAAAGACTGACTATTTCCTTCAGGATTCAACTGATTTTAAATTTGGTTCAATGAGTGGTTATTTCACTTTAGGTGAGATTTATGATTTTTTTGATTTTTTATCAAGTAAATATCCAGATTTATTCTCTGAGAGATTTGAAATCGGTAGCAGCATCGAAAACCGACCTATTTATTGTTATAAACTTGGAAATTTAAATAATCCAGACAATCCAAAAATTTTGATTACGGCACTTCATCATTCAAGAGAGCCATTATGTTTGATGACACTTGCTTATTTTGTTCAGGATATTTTGAAAAATTATGAATCTAACAATAACAAAGCTCAAAGTATCCTTGATAAAAATTTAATCTACATAATTCCTGTGGTTAATCCTGACGGGTATATGTTTAATCAGATGAGATATCCTCAGGGAGGCGGTCTTTGGAGAAAAAATCGCAGGAAATTTAACGATTCGACTTTTGGGGTTGATTTAAACAGAAATTATGGTCCTTATGAATATTGGAACTCGACAAATTTTGGTTCTTCAACAGATTCGACGATTGAAACCTACAGGGGAAAAGCACCTTTTTCAGAACCTGAAATTCAAGCCATCAAAGCTTTATGTGAGCAAAACAAATTCGTAGCAGCCTTAAATCTTCATTCTTTTGGTAATATGTTGCTTTATCCAAATTCTGCATTATCGAGTGAAACCAAAGATTCTGCTTTGTTTAGAGGTATTTCGAAGTATATAACCGAAAAAAATTTGTTTACTTTTGGCAGGGATTTGGAAACGGTTGGTTATACTTCCCGTGGAACGTCTGATGATTGGATGTATCTTGATTTACCTGATAAAAACAAAATTATGGCTTTTACTGCAGAAATAGGGAACCCAGCAGATTTATTCTGGGCTCCTAAATCAAAGATTATTCCATACTGTCAAAAAAGTCTTTCTCTTTATTATGATTTTCTTGGTATTTCCTATTCAAATTTGGTTCCAATAGAAATAAAGAATTTTATTGATTTTCAATCAAACGAAATTAATCTGGAGTTTAAATTTCAAAATATTGGTTTGAGGACAATTGTCAATGATTGCATTATAAAGTTGGAATCTTTGGATGATAATCTAATGGTTATTAATCCTATAAGATATTCCAAGAAACTTAATCCTGCAGAGTTTCAGATAGAAAATTTCAAAATTTTGATAAATAAATACGATAGCCAAATACTAAAAACTTTTAAATTGTCAATTTTCAACGAAAATTATGTCTTGGAAGATACGGTAAAACTTTTCATAGGAAGATATGATTCTTTAAATATATTTGAAAACGGAAAGCTTGAGGGTAATTGGAATATGGGAGAATGGGGCTTGGAATTTATTGAGGAATTCAAAGAATTTGTTCTAAGTGATAGTCCAAAAGGGTATTATAAAAATTCAACTGAGAATTACTTACAGCTAATGACACCAGTAAGAATAGTTTCAGAAAATACTATACTTGAGTTTACTACAAAATGGAGCACAGAATCTAATCGAGATGCTTGTGTTGTCCAGATTTCAACTGATAATGGAAGCACTTGGATTTATCTAAAAACTCAAAGAATGATTGAAGGTGATGGAGCTTCGAGGTCAAAATTTGTTACCGGTCTATATGGTTTGCATGGAACTTTTCATTATTGGGTTACGCAATCAGTAAGCCTTAAAGATTATTACGGGAAAGATATTTTACTAAGATTTGGTCTTCTTAGCGATTTGAGTAAAAACTTTGATGGTTGGTATTTGAAAAATATAAAAATAAAATTTTACCAAAATATTAATTCAACTGAATCTATGCCAGAGATTGAAAAAATTAAAGTTTATCCAAATTTCATAAATAACAATGATAAATTTATCAGGATTGAAAACCTTAATTTGATTGAATGTAATTTACAGGTTTATGATTTATTAGGCAATGAGTATGTATTGCCAAAAATAATTGAAAATTCAAAATTGTGTTATCTAAATGCAAATCAACTTAATTCGGGAATTTATTTTATCTATATTAAGAACAGAGAAAGAGTCAGAGTATTCAGATTTTTAGTTTTTGACTAAATTAACAGAAAATAAATTTTATGAGTATATTTGTTTTAGATATTAATTTGAATATATTGTAAATTGTAATAAACTCAAAAATAGAGGGAAAAATGAATAAAGCAGTAATTATGGCAGGTGGTTTTGGAACAAGGCTTAGGCCGCTAACAATGACAATTCCTAAGCCAATGGTCCCAATATTGAATATTCCAATGATGGAACACATTGTAAATTTATTAAAAACTCACAATATTAATGATATTGTCTCAGTGCTATATTTTCAACCTGAAATTATTACATCTCATTTTGAAGATGGTTCCAAATTTGGTGTCGAGATGAAATATGTTCTGGCTCAAGCTGATTATGGAACAGCCGGGGCAGTCAAGAATGCTTATGAATACCTTGATTCAAGATTTATCATAATTAGTGGTGATGTTCTAACAGATTTTGATATTACCAAAGCAATCGAATTCCATGAATCAAAGAAAGCATTGGCTACTATCCTTTTAACAAGGGTAACAAAGCCTTTGCAATATGGTATCGTAATGACTGACCAAAATGGTTTAATTACCCGTTTTTTAGAAAAGCCAAGTTGGGGTGAGGTTTTTTCGGATACTATAAATACAGGAATATATATTCTTGAACCGGAAGTATTAGATTTTATACCATATCAACAGGAATTTGATTTTAGTAAAGATTTATTTCCGTATATGTTAAGCCAGAAATTACCTCTATATGGATATATTGCCGAAGGATATTGGAAGGATGTTGGAAATTTATCGGAGTATCAACTTGGTCAGCAGGACGCACTCAGAGGAGACATAAAGCTAAATGTTCAAGGAATTAAGAAGAATAATGTTGTTATTGGAAAAAATACAAAAATAGCGCCAACAGTCAAATTCAAGGGAAATGTTGTAATAGGAAATAATACATCAATTGGCGAGCATTGCGAAATAACAAACTGCGTTATTGGAGACAATGTGTCTATCGGGATTGGTGTGGTAATGACAGGAACTACAATTTGGAATAATGTGGTAGTTGGGAATTTCTCAGAACTTAATGATGATGTGATTTGTAATGACTGCGTTATTGGAGCATCAGTTACGATTGGTGAAAATGTTTTCATATCCGTTGGCTGCTCAATAGGAAACAAAGCTAAACTTAATCCAAACATCAAATTATGGCCCCTGAAACACATAGAAGAAGGAGCGACTCTTTCAAGCTCATTAGTTCAGGAAGAAAAATGGTTAAGGGAGTTATTCACAGACGCAAGAATAACAGGATTATCAAATATAGAGATTAATCCTGAATTTGGTGCTAAGCTTGGGGCGGCTATAGGTATGGCTTTCGGACAGAATGTAACCCTTCTTGCAAGTAGAGATCCCGATAGAGTCTCAAGAATAATGAAAAGATCAATAACTGCTGGAATTTCGTCCGTGGGAGTTAATATAAATGATTTGCAAACAACGTCTATACCTCAAACAAGGCAGGAATTAAGAATTGGTAAATATGCCGGTGGTTTTCACGTTAGACGCTCACCAAGAGCCTCTAATATGACAGACATAATAATATTTAACAAAGAAGGTAGGGATATACCAATTTCAAGAACAAAATCAATCGAAAGATATTTCTTTGGTGAGGATATTAAACGTGTTCATCACGACGAGATTGGCCATATTTACTATCCTGAACGAACAAATGAAATTTATATAAATCGTTATCTTCAAACATTGAAGAAGGATCTTATAAAATCAAGGAAATTTAAACTGTTAATGGATTATTCTTATGGTTTAGCTTCTACGATATTTCCATATATATTAGGAAGTTTAAATATAGAAACTTTGTCTTTACACGATTATGTTGATGCCTCAAGATATAAACCTGACCCAACAATGGATACAGCAGGTGGTGACGAAGTAGCAAAAATTATGCGATCTTTAAGATACGAACTTGGTTTTGTTATCGAACCCGGTGCTGAAAAGATTTTGTTAATTGATGATAGAGGAGTATTGATATCCACTCAAAGGCTTTTATCAATTATCACTAAGTTATTTTTAGAAACCAATCGAGATAAAGAACCTTATAAAATCGGAATTTCAATAGTTGCAACAAATGAAATTGATGAGATTGCAAAGGATTATAATGTTGAAGTTGTCAGAATTAAGAACTCTCATTCTGCTATGATGGAAGCCACACGAGATGAAGCTATAAAATTTGTTGGAGGTGTTTGGGGTGGTTATATATTCACTGAATTTCTATTTGCTGCTGATGGAATGTTTTCTATTGGCAAGATACTCGAAATGTTAGCGGAAACTAATCTCAAAATTTCAGATTTGGATGAAAATTTGCCACGAAGATACCAATATGTAATAAATGTTAATTGTCCTTGGGAATCAAAAGGGACTGTTATGAGAAAAGCGATGGAATTTTCTGAAAAATTTGACAGGCAATTGGTTGAAGGGGTTAAAATTTTTAAAGACGATAATGCTGTCTTATTTTTACCCGATAAAGAAAAAGGAGCATTTTCTGTCATAGCTGAGAGCAAACAATATGATACTGCTATAAGCTTAGCCAAAAAATATGCTACTCTTGTTTCTCAATGGGAAGAAGAAGGTTGAAATGCAATTAGTTGACATTCTTTCGAAGAAATCAGTCAAATTAAATATTACCGTTGCATCCAAGATTGATTTATTTGATGAATTGTTATTATTAGCTTCTCTAAGTGGAAATATCAGAGATTACGAGTTAGTTAAAGGATCCGTGATACATAGAGAAAACATTATGACAACTGGTTTAGGCAAGGGCATAGCCTTACCACATTCAAAATCTCAAGGGGTTACCAAAGCAACAGCCGCTTTGGTAACTCTTGCCAAACCAATTGATTATGGATCTTTTGATAACATACCTGTCAGTATAGTTGTGATGATTCTTAGTCCAAACGAAAACCCAGCAATCCATTTGTCACTAATTAGCAAAGTAGCCCGCTTTTTTCAAGATGATTTTAATCGTTTTAAAGTTCAGAAATCAAAAAGTATTGATGAATTGTTCCATTTACTTGATTTTTCAAAAAGAAAGAACAAATAATCTTAATAAAAATTTAATAATTAACATAAAATAACGTCATTGCTTTCGTTTTTCATTGTATTAGAAATTTCAGCAAAAAGATGATAGATCCCAATATAGCTTTTATTGATGAATTGTTTTTTAACTACCTAAAAGATCCTGACTCAGTCTCAGAAGAATGGCGGGAATTTTTTAAAAAGGGTTACACTCCAAAAAGCACCAATATTGATTTTTTAAGAGTAAAAGAAGAAAAATCTGAAAACAACTTTAATGAAATAACAACCCCAAAAGAAATGAATGGTTCTTACCAACCATTGAATTCAATTCAAGCAAAAATTGCAGAAAATATGGAACAAAGTCTCTATGTTCCGACTGCAACATCAGTAAGAACTATTCCGGTTAAGGCACTTGATGAAAACAGGCGAATCATAAATAAATATTTAACTAAATTAAAACGCCCTAAAGTTAGTTTTACTCATATTTTGGGCTGGGCAATTGTTAAGGCATTAATCAAATTTCCACAACTTAATGACACAATTACTGAGAAGGATGGAAAATATTACAGAGTAAAAAGAAAATCCATTAACATAGGTTTTGCCACAGATATTACAAGAAATGACGGAACAAGGCTTTTGCTCGTTCCAAATATTAAAAATGCTCAAGATTTGAATTTCAGTGAGTTTATTACAGCATTTGACAAATTAATTGAAAATACAAGAAACAATAAATTAAACGTTGACGATTTGGTTGATACTACCGTTAGCCTTACAAATCCGGGAATGATTGGAACAACTGCTTCGAATCCCCGATTAATGAAAGGACAGGGTCTTATTATAGCCACCGGAGCTATTGATTACCCTGTTGAATTTCAAGCAGTTAGGCCCGAGATATTAACAAATCTTGCAATTTCAAAGGTCATCACGATTACAAGCACTTACGACCATAGAATAATTCAAGGGGCGGAATCTGCAGAATTTTTGGCATATATCAACAAATTACTGCTTGGCGAAGAGCAATTTTATGATCAGATTTTTGCTATTTTAAAAATACCTTTTGAACCAGTGAGATGGACAACCGATGCGATGCCCGTTAATCAATTTGGAAGATTTGATGAAAAGGAAGCTATTGAAAAAAGTGCCCACGTAGTATTAATGATTAATTCATATAGAGTTAGAGGACATCTTTTAGCATCTGTTAATCCACTCGGTTTTTCATCTTATTATTATCCTGAACTCGATCCTTCCCATTATGGCTTCACAATTTGGGACTTAGACAGAGTGTTCCACGCAGACGACAATTGGGATAAAAATAATCTTCCTCTCAGGGATATAATTGAAATAATGAGAGAGACATACTGTGGTAGCTTCGGAATTGAATTTATGCATATTCAGGATCCAGACAAAAAGAACTGGATTAAATCAACATTAGAGAAAACTCGTGGTGTTTGGAAATTTACGTCAGAAGAAAAAGTCGAAATGTTTAAAAAACTCGTTGATGCCGAAGAGTTCGAGAATTTTCTACACACCAAATTTGTTGGGCATAAAAGATTTTCACTTGAAGGTAGCGAATCTGTGATGATAATTATTGACAGGATTTTTAATAAAGCTGCTGAAAAGGGATTGTATGCTGTAACTCTTGGTATGGCTCATCGAGGAAGATTAAACACTTTGGTGAATCTAATAGGAAAACCATTACAGAAAGTATTTAATGAGTTCGAAGGGGAGATAGATCCTGATTCATATCATGGTTCTGGAGATGTCAAATATCATCTTGGTAGCAAAGGTATTTATCAATCTAAAAATGGTAAATCAGTTAAAGTTATCATTGCTCCTAATCCAAGCCATCTTGAGCTTGTCGATCCTGTGATTGAAGGGATGGCTAGGGCTTATGATGATCAAATCGGGGATAAAAATTACACAAAAACTTTACCCGTTTTAATTCATGGCGATGCAGCTTTTGCTGGACAAGGTATCGTTGCAGAAACACTTAATTTATCTCAACTTGAAGGCTATAAAACTGGTGGAACTATTCACGTCATAATCAATAATCAAATTGGATTTACCACAAGCATTCAGGATGCTCGCTCTACAATTTATGCGACTGACATAGCCAAGATGATTCAAGTTCCAATAATTCATGTTAATGGTAATGATCCAGAAGCTTGTGCCGGTGTAGCTCAGTTTGCTTTCGAATATCGCAACAAATTCAATTCAGATATCATTATTGATATGCTTTGTTATAGAAAATACGGACATAATGAGGGAGACGAACCAACATATACCCAACCTTTGCTTTATAAAAAAATTAAGCAAATGGAGCCGGTTACTAAAATCTACTTTGAAGAATTACAAAAAGAGGGAATTTTAACTGAAGAGGACTCCACAAAATATTTAAGACAAATCCAAGAGAAATTTTATAACGCTTATTCTTCGAGGAAAGAATTAATATCAGGAAAAAAATCCAGTTTTCAATTTACTGAACATAATTTATTCGAAGAAATTGATACATCATATGATTTAGCTAAATTAAAAGAAATTACTAATGCTCTGACTTTTTTCCCTGAAAATTTTCAGCCAAATCCGAAAATTGTAAATCTTCTCAAGAAAAGAAAAGAAATGGTAGACTCCGACAAAGCAATGATAGATTATTCTATGGCAGAGGCTTTAGCATTTGGTTCAATATTATTAGATGGTTTTGGTATCAGATTTTCTGGGCAGGATTCACGAAGAGGAACTTTTAGCCAAAGGCACGCCGTATTAACAGATGTAAGAACTGAGGAAACTTATGTTCCTCTGAATAATATCAGGAAAAATCAGGAATTACTAAGAATTTATGATAGTCCTTTGTCTGAATTAGCTGTTCTTGGATTTGAATATGGATATAGTGTAGCATCTAATAATATTTTAGTGCTTTGGGAAGCACAATTCGGTGATTTTGCCAATATGGCTCAACCAATCATCGACCAATTTATTGTTTGTGCAGAATCGAAGTGGGGACAAACTTCTAATATTGTTTTACTTTTACCACACGGTTATGATGGACAAGGACCAGAGCATTCAAGTGCGCGTCTTGAAAGGTTTTTACAACTTTCCTCAATGAACAACATAATAGTTGCTAATTTGACACAACCATCCCAATATTTTCACATATTGAGAAGGCAAGTTCTGATGGTGCATAAAAAGCCTTTAATAATAATGACCCCTAAAGGAGCTTTGAGGCATCCTTTAGCAGTTTCTTCTTTAGCTGAGTTTTATTCAGGAAAATTCAATCCTATTTTGGATGACAATAGAACAAAAAAACCAGAAAATATAAGAAAAGTTCTAATATGTTCCGGCAAAATTTATTTTGAATTAATGAGCGAGATAATAAAGAAAGGAATTGAAGATATTGCTGTTATTCGAGTTGAGCAAATTTATCCATTTCATAAAGATTTAATGGCAGAAATTTTAAAGAAATACAAAAAAGCTAAAGATATTTGCTGGGTTCAGGAAGAGCCGGAAAATATGGGTGCATATTACTTCATTAAAGATAAAATATTCGAGGTCCTACCCCAAAAAATAAAATTAAATTATATTGGGAGACCATCAAGTCCAGCTACTGCTACAGGCTCGCCTAAGGTTCATCAACAAGAACAAGATAAAATAATAGTTGAAGCCTTATCATAGTGTTTTAATAAACTAATTTTTTATAATTAAAGCAAAATTTGTAATTTCAAAAATTACAAATTGCTTTTATTGTTTCACTTATATGGATAAATAAATGAAAACACGAATTGAAAAGGATTCAATGGGGGAAATTGAAGTTCCTTCCGATGTTTACTGGGGTGCGCAAACAGCAAGATCGCTAATCCACTTTGCTATCGGTGTTGAAAAAATGCCCAGAAGTGTCATACGTGCAATGGGAATTTTAAAAAAAGCAGCTGCTTTAACCAATGCTGAACTTGGAGTTCTACCAAAGGACAAAGCAGAACTGATTGCAAAAGCCGCAGATGAAGTTATTGATGGTAAATTAGATGCTCATTTTCCCTTATCAATTTGGCAGACTGGCTCAGGCACTCAATCAAATATGAATGCGAATGAAGTTATTTCAAATCGGGCAATTGAAATGGCGGGCGGTGAGATGGGTTCGAAAAAACCCATACATCCAAATGATGATGTAAATAAATCCCAAAGCTCTAATGATACTTTTCCAGCTGCAATGCATATTGCCGCCGCTGAAATGATTAATCACAATTTATTACCTGCTCTCGCAACTCTAAGACAGACTCTTTATCAAAAGTCCGAAGAATTTAAAAATATCATAAAAATCGGCAGAACCCACCTTATGGATGCAGTTCCATTAACTCTTGGGCAAGAATTTTCTGGATATGTTCAGCAATTGGATAATGCAATTGAAAGGCTTCATTTAGTTTTGCCGGGGTTATATGAATTAGCTCTTGGTGGGACTGCAGTTGGGACAGGGTTAAATGCACATCCTGAATTTGCTACGAAAGTCGCAGCCAAGATTGCTGAATTAACCGGATTGCCTTTTGTGAGTGCACCAAATAAGTTTGAATCTTTAGCTGCACACGATGCACTTGTTTTTGCTCATGGAGCTTTGAAAACAATAGCTGCATCATTTATGAAAATAGCTAATGACATTCGTTGGATGGCTTCTGGACCACGTTGTGGGCTGGGTGAAATTACAATTCCCGAAAATGAGCCCGGCTCTTCAATTATGCCCGGCAAGGTTAATCCAACCCAATCGGAAGCTATGACAATGGTTGCAGCTCAGGTTTTTGGTAATGATGTAGCTATTAACTTTGGTGGTGCTTCCGGGAATTTTGAGTTAAATGTATTCAAACCATTGATTATTTATAACTTTACTCAAAGTGTTCGATTACTGACTGATACTGCAAAAATGTTTAATGAGCATTGTGCCGTAGGTATTCAGCCTAATAAAGAAAAGATAAACTTCTATTTGAATAATTCACTTATGTTGGTAACAGCACTTAACCCACATATAGGCTATGATAATGCTGCAAAAATAGCCAAGCACGCTCATAAGAATAATCTTACACTTAAAGAAGCTGCAATAGAGCTTGGTTTGCTAACAGCTGAAAAATTTGATGAAGTTGTCAGACCTGAAAAAATGTTAGGTCCAAGTCTAAAGTAGATTTCATTTAGGTATTTTTAATTTTAGGGATTGAGTTTTTCAATCCCTTTTTTTTTAAAGAGATAGTGAAAATAAAGTTAATTTTATTTCATAAATAGCTTAAATGTATTTTTTTACCAACACCTTGATTACAGCCTAAGTGACAAATCTTTTAAATCGATTTTAATTTAATAACTTGAATTTGATTTATTTATAAAATCAAAAAAGTTATGGGTAAAATTTTAGATAATTTCAATAAATTAAGAAATGAGCTTGATCCAGCATCAACAGATGCACAGAAGCAAGAAAAAATCATTATTCAGATTGGTTCTGCTACCTGCGAAAAGGCTGCTGGTTCTGATGCCGTAAGGGCTGAATTTGAAAAGTTGATTAATGCCTCAGGGAGGTCTGACATAATCATCAAGCAAACTGGATGCACAGGTCGTTGTTCACAAGAGCCGATAGTTGGTGTATTTATGCCGGATAATATACCTGTTAAATATAAACAGGTTTATGTTGACAAAGTTCCTCAGATTTTTCAGGAGCATATCTTAGGTAAAAAGCCTGTAACAAGCCTTATGCTTGATAAAACAACCGATAAACTTTATTCACACGTAGTAACATTCTGCTCATCATCGAATTGCAAGATAAATGAAAAATTCACTGAAGTCTTCTCGAAAAAGATGAAAGAATATAATCTTTCAGATGATGAAATAAGAATTTTACAGGGTGGTTGCATAGGTTTATGCTCAGCAGAGGAAAGAGACAATAATGGTGTTATGATGGTTTTCCCTGAAAATGTAATTTATTCTTTTAAAACAGTTGAAGAGCTTGAGCAAATTTTTGATTTACACTTTATTAAAAAGAAAATTGATGAAGATCATATAAGACATACTCAGCACCTAACAGAGCAATTTATCAGGTTTTACGGTGATGTTTCTTTTTTTAACAAGCAGACAAGAATTACATTAAGGAACTGCGGAATTATTGACCCCGAAGATTTAGGAGATTACATTCACGCAAAAGGTTTTGAAGCCCTCTCTAACTGTCTTGATGAAGGTCAGCCTGATAATATTATTGATACTATTTCTAAATCTGGTTTGAGAGGTAGAGGTGGTGGAGGATATCCAACTGGTTTGAAATGGAAGCAGACTGTAACTGAAAATCCTGATCCAATAAAATATGTAATTTGTAATGCTGACGAAGGGGATCCGGGTGCCTTTATGGACAGAAGTGCCCTCGAAGGTGATCCATTTAGTATAGTTGAGGGAATGACAATCGGTGCTTATGCAATTAGAGCAACCAAAGGCTTCGTTTATATAAGGGCTGAATATCCATTAGCAATCAAAAGGATTGAAAATGCTATTAATAAAGCAAGAGAAAAGAATTTACTTGGTAAAAATATTCTTGGTTCTGATTTTTCTTTCGATATCGAAATTCGTTTAGGTGCAGGTGCGTTTGTTTGTGGCGAAGAAACAGCCTTAATTCACTCAATAGAAGGAAAAAGGGGGCAGCCAAGAATGAGACCTCCCTATCCTTCAAAAGTTGGGCTTTGGGGACATCCTACCTGCATAAACAATGTTGAGACGTGGGCTAATGTCCCAGCTATAATTTTATATGGTGCTGATTGGTTCTCGAGAATTGGAACTGAAGGTAGCAAAGGAACAAAGGTTTTTGCTTTAGCTGGTAAAGTTAAAAATACTGGGTTAGTGGAAGTTCCGATGGGAACTACTTTAAGAGAAATTATCTACGATATTGGTGGCGGCATCCCTGATAATAAGTCATTGAAAGCTGTTCAGACGGGTGGTCCATCGGGCGGTTGTATTCCTTTTGATAAAATTGATACTATTGTTGATTATGAGACTTTGAAAGCAGCCGGCTCAATGATGGGTTCGGGTGGAATGATTATACTTGATGAGGCTGATTGTATTGTGTCCACTGCAAAATTTTTCCTTGAGTTCACAAAAGATGAATCCTGCGGAAAATGTCTTCCCTGCCGAGAAGGGACCTACCGTATGCTTGAGATACTTGAGAGAATTACAAATGGAACTGCAGTGATGGAAGATCTTGACAAACTCGAAAGACTTTCGAATCTTGTCAAAAGAACTTCTCTTTGTGGATTAGGGCAATCTGCTCCAAATCCAATATTAAGCACACTCCACAACTTTCGAGAAGAATTTGAAATTCATATCAAAGAAAAGCGTTGTCCGACCCAGAGATGTCAGCAACTAATTACTTATACTATTGTTCCTGAACTATGCACAGGGTGTTTATTATGTCAAAGGAGATGTCCGGTTTCCTGCATTAATGGGTTGCCTAAGAAACCTCACACAATTATTCAGGAATTTTGCATTAAGTGTGGAGAGTGTTTTAATGCCTGTAAATTTGATGCAATAATAAAAAGATAATACAGGGGGTAAAATGAACAAAGTAAATATTCAAATAGATGATATAAATCTCGAAGTTCCCGAAAATTCAACAATAATGGAAGCTTGTGATAAGGTTGGTATTCATATTCCAAGGTTATGTTACCACCCAATTCTGTCAAATGAGGGAGCTTGTAGAATCTGTATAGTTGAGGTTGATGGAATATATAATTATTTGCCATCCTGTTCAACTTATGTTTTCGATGGGATGAAGATAAAGACCAACTCTCCTGAAATCAGACAGGCTCGAAGGGATCTTGTAGAGCTTATGCTTGATAATCATCCTATGGACTGCCAATTGTGTGTTCGAAACGGAAATTGTGAATTACAAGCACTTTCATACAAATTAGGAGTAAGGGAAAGGCTTTTCGAAGGAGTTAGAAAATCCTATGAGCTTGATCTCTCGAGCGATTCAGTGGTGAGAAATGCTGAAAAATGTATATTGTGTGGTCAGTGTATTCGTGTATGTGCTAATGTTCAAGGTGTATATAATTTAAGTCAACACCATCGCGGGGTTAATACTATTGTTACACCAGCCTTTTTATCCTCGATGGAAAATTCAGTTTGTGTAAAGTGCGGACAATGTATCAATGTTTGTCCAACGGCTGCTTTTACTGAAAAAGATTACACCGAAAAAATCTGGGCAGCACTAAATGACCCTGATATATTTGTAATAGCCCAAACTGCTCCCTCGATTAGAGCTGCAATCGCCGAAGGTTTTGGACATCCTCCGGGGGTAAATGGAACGGGACAGATGATAACAGCACTTCGAAGGCTTGGTTTTGATGCTGTCTTCGACACAAACTTTGGGGCAGACCTTACAATTGTCGAGGAATCAGTTGAATTTTTGAAACGTTTGGAGTCAGGCGAAAAATTACCAATGATTACATCCTGTTCACCCGGCTGGATAAAATTTCTCGAACATTTCTTCCCTGAATTGATTCCAAATGCTTCAACCTGTAAATCACCAATGCAAATGGTTTCAACATTGCTAAAAACTTACTATGCTGAAAAGAACAATCTTGACCCAAAGAAGATATTTGTTGTGGGAGTTATGCCCTGCACAGCAAAGAAATTTGAGTCAAGAAGACCTGAACATTATAACGTTGAAGGTGGTTATCCTTATACAGATGCTGTTATTACAACACGGGAACTTATTTGGATGATTAAAGCTTATGGTATAGATTTCAATCATTTGCCCAAAGGAAATTTTGATTTGCCTTTAGGTTTCTCAACAGGAGCCGGAGATATTTTTGGATCTACCGGTGGCGTTATGGAAGCTACTTTAAGAACTTGTCAGGCAAAGCTTACTGGCATCCAAAATCAGGAACTGGAATATTTTGATGTAAGAAATGTAGAGGGGTTGAGGGAGGCATCTATAAAAATTGGTGACAAAGTTTTAAATATTGCTATAGCAAATGGTTTGAACAATGCAAAAACTATTCTTAACAGGGTTAAGAACAAAGAAAAAGAATATCATATTGTTGAAATTATGGCTTGTTTGGGAGGATGTGTCGCTGGAGGTGGTCAACCAATACCTGATGTAGGTGAATTTATTTATCCGCTTGATAAAAATATGATAAAATTAAGAGCTAAAGCTTTATATGATATTGATGAGAATAAATCAATCCGACGGGCTCACGAAAATCCATATATTGAAAAATTATATGAAGAATACTTGGGAAAACCCGGTGGAGAGTTAGCTTATAAATTACTTCATACACATTATCATCCAAGATTACCGAAAGGAATTTAATATGTTCGAAGAAGATTATAATTTAGATAAAGAAATTACTGATTATATTGATTGGTGCAAAGAGCAAGAACATCCTGAGAGCTATCTGATAGCCATTCTTCATAAAATTCAGGAGAAATATGGTTATCTATCTCAGGAAAATATGTATGAAGTTGCTCAAAAGCTAAGAGTGCCTACTTCATTTGTTAGTGGTGTCGCAACATTTTATCATTATTTCAGGTTAAAACCAAGAGGTTATTTTCATATCTCTATATGCCTTGGAACAGCCTGTTTCGTGAAAGGGGCGGATTTAGTATTAAAGGCTTTTCAGAATGAACTGGGTATTGAAATTGGCGAAACCACTTCAGATGGTGTGTTCTCTATTGAAGGTGCAAGATGTATTGGGGTTTGTGCTCTTGCTCCTGTTCTGATGATAAATGATGCTGTTTATGGCAATGTTAAACCCACGCAGGTATCTGAATTGCTTTCATCATTGAGAGCAAAATACAATCAGGAAAAAAAGGTTTCGGCATAAGTTTTTCACGGAAAATTCAAATAAATATTAGTTTGATAAAATCGTTTTTCAAATAGATTTTTAATATTTATTTATCTTTTTTTTGTGAAAATCAAACTAATAACGATAGATTTCTGGAATACCCTTTTTGATTCTGAGAATGGTTTTGCGAGAAACCAATATAGGTTGAATTCGCTAAAATCGGAAATTGAACATTTGGGGTATAAGATAACTGAAGAGAAGTTCAATCCAGCTATTGAAGCTTCTTGGGGTTACTTTCATAATATCTGGCGAAATGAACATAGAACACCCTCAACAGTAAGCACAGTCGAATTTCTGTTTGATTTTCTAAAATTACCAAAAAAGCCAGAAATCATTGAGAATGTTGCCGAAGCTTTTGGAGACTGTATCATTTATCATCCTCCAAATCTATTGCCCGGAGTGAAAGAAGCTTTAGAAAAATTAAGTAGCGATTACCCATTGGGAATTGTTTCTGATACAGGCTTTTCTCCGGGGAAGACACTCAGAAAAGTTTTATATGATGCAGGTATTTATGATTATTTTTCTGAATTTAGCTTTAGTGACGAAACCGGATTTTCAAAGCCTTCCAAAGAGTCATTTCTTGCAATTCTTGATAAATTCGAAATTGAACCGCAGGAAAGTCTTCACATTGGAGATATTGAAGAAACTGATATAGTTGGTGCGAAAAAGTTAGGTATGAAGGCAATAAAATTTATTGGGGATAAAACCGGTGTTTTTGTAAGTAAGAGCAATCACACTATGGCAGATGCGGTCTGCGAAAATTGGTCTGATATAGTTCAGAAAGTCAATGAAATTGACACTAAAATCAGCTAATTTTTAATAACATTCTTTCTACTTTTTGCAAATCCCTCAAAGTTCCAAAAGCAAGAAATTCATCACCATCATTGACTTTGAAATCACTCGGTGGATTGAGTATTGTTTTGTCATTTCTTTTTATTGCTAAAATTGTAACACCAGTTTGTTCTCTGATTCTCATCTCTTTTAATGTTTGATTTTTCCAAACTGAATTTTCTGGAATTTTAATATTTTCGATATTAAATTTTTCTTCGCCGGTTCCGAAATTTGTTTCAACAAAATCAATAACATTGGGGTTAATAATATGATGTGCGAGCCTTTGCCCACCAATCGAGAAAGGATTAACAATTTGATTTGCTCCAGCTCTTTTGAGCTTTTCTATGCTTTCGTGTTCATCACAACGAGCAACAATTGTAAGATTTGGATTAAGAACTTTTGCACTTAAAACAACAAACACATTCGTCGCTGCATTACCTGTTGCAATTATAAGACCTTTAGCCCTTTCTACACCGGCTTTAATCAGAACTTCGTCGTGAGTAGCATCACCTTTGATTTTTAATAATGATTCCCTTTGATTTATTATATCTTCTTCTTTGAAATCATCATCAATTACAACAAATTGCTCATTATTTTTTAGTAATTCTAAAGCTGCTAATTGTCCTACTCTGCCATATCCAATTAAAATGGTATGATTTTTCAAATTTTCAACAGTTTTCAACATTTTTTTCTTTCTCCCATAATTATTGATTTGAAGAATAAAGAGGTTTTCCATAACAATGGTAAACATAAAAAAACAGACTTGATATGCCAACAAGAGCAATTATTACTGTAAAAATTCTGCCAAATATATCCAAAGGAAAAATTTCAGCATAACCTATTGTTGCGATTGTTATAAAAGTCATATAAAATGCATCAAAAAGGGTTGCATCATACTCATCTATCCAAAGGATATAATAGCCAATTGTTCCGACTATTGTTGTAGTTATTAAAACAACAGCCGGAAGAAAAGGCTTCTTCAACATCGGTTTAATATCGTGATATATTTTTTTCTTGAGTCCCATAACGGAGAATTTCAAAATAATCAACAACAAAATTAATGTAAAAATCAAGCCAAAATCAAGAGCTAAGCTAAAAAATTAATATATTTGTTTTTTCAGAAATTTTGATTTGGATAATGAAGTTTAGCGTTGTTATTGTAACAAGAAACAGAAAAGAAGATGTAAAACGCTCCATCGAAGGATACCTTGCTCAAACTTACGAAAACAAGGAAATTATTGTAATAGATAATGCTTCGAACGATGGAACAAGGGAGATGATGAAAAAGGACTATCCAGAAATCAAATACCTTTGGCTCCCGGATAATTTTGACATTAGAACAATCAATTTGGGTGTTGAAATGTCCTCGGGTGATATTATCTGGCGAACGGACAGTGATTCCTATCCTGAGTCACCGGATACTTTTGAAAGGGTCGCAGAAATTTTTTCGAAACACCCTGATATTGATATTATTGCCACTGAAGATATTGAAGTAAGAAAAGGAAATCAGCCTTGGGACTGGTATCCTTTGCCGATTGATAAGACTAATGTTCCTGAAAATGGTTACAAAGCAAACTTTTTTCCGGGGACAGGCGCTGCGATTAAAAGAAAGGTATTTGATAAAATTGGTGGTTTCTGGGAATTTGGTTTTGAGGAATTGGATTTTTGCACAAGGGCAATAATTGCTGGTTTTAATGTTAGATATTTTCCTAATATTAGGACGCTACATTTTGCTTCGCCGCTTGACCGAAACAATGCAAATCGCTGGGTAATGGCTTCCAAACAGTATATTCGATATAATTGGCGGTATTTTCCATTTGGGCAAGCTTTGTGGCGTTCCGCACAGATAATTTTTTTTCAGATTCTTCTTGCGATTTTTACGAAAATCCCTCTCTCAGCCATCTTTGAGGGTTTCTTTGGTATGCTGTCAATAATGTTTTATACTTACCGAAATGAAAGGAACGTTGTCCCACCAGAAAAAATTAATGATATAACACTCGGGGTGAGTGTTTCACATAATCAAATGAGATTTTTCAAACAGGTTATTCTGAACAAATTGAAGAAAATGTTTAAACAAAACAACAATGAGTAGAAAATTGAAAATTTTGCAGCTTTCTCCCAGATTCCCTTTCCCGATGGATGATGGCGGCAAGATTGGAATCGGTAATATACTTATTGAATTCTTTCGCCAAGGATGTGAGGTTTCTTTCTTTACTTTTATAAATGAAGAAGTTTCAGGAAACTCAGTTGAAGAATTGAAAAAGTATTCAAACCCACTTCTGTTAGAGCATTCAACCAAGAATACAATCCCAAGAATAATTAAATCAATATTTACAAATAAATCAATCTATATTCAAAAACATTCTGAAAGAAAAGTTCTGAGATATTTTGATGAGATCATTGAAAAAAATGATTTTGATGTAATTCATACAGATCATACTGCAATGGCACCAATTGCTTTGTATCTTAAAAAAATGACTCATAAGCCAATCGGTATAAGGTTACATAATATTGAATTTATGATTTGGAAGAGATATGCTGAAATATTACCAAAAAATCATCCAAAAAGAATATACATCCAACATCAAGCAGAATTGTTAAAAAGATTTGAAAGCAGGATTTATTCAGAGTTCGATGTTTGCTTTCCAATAACCGAAGTTGACAAAAAATTAGCTTTAGAACTATCACCTGATTCTAAACAAGTTGTTTCCGGACCCGGAATTGACGATACATTTTGGGTGCCAGACGAAACTGTGGAAAGAAATCCCAATGAATTAATCATTGCAACTGTTTTCTCGTGGAAACATAACCTTGATGGTCTTTTGTGGTTCAAAAAAAATGTTCTTCCTATAGTAAGAAAGCAAAATCCTAACATAAAACTATCCTTAATTGGTAAAGATATTCCCGATTTTCTCCGAAATTATGAAAGTGAAGGAGTGAATGTCATTGGATATGTGGATGACGTGCGACCATATTTAAATAAAGCTGGAATATATATAGTTCCATTATTTGTTGGCTCTGGAATAAGGATTAAAATTATAGAAGCTATGGCAATGAAATTACCTGTTTTAGCGACTTCGATAGCAGCTGAAGGAATAAATGCAAAAGCAGAAAATGGACTGATTATATGTAACGATGCGAATGAGTTTTCCGAAAATATTTTGCAGTTATCTAAAAATTTGAATATGATAAAAGATTTAGGTGAAAATGCCCGAAAGTTCTCTTTGTCAAACTTTTCTTGGAAATCAAACGTAATTATAATGATTGAAAATTATAAAAAATTAGCAAAACTGATATAAATTAATATTTATTTTCAATAGAAATTGAAGAAAACTCTTTATATACTATTTATAATTTTTACCTTTGCAATTTTGCAATCCTGCATTAATCCTTTTGCACCAACCCTCGATGATTCAAATAACACTTCTGACATAATTGGAGACCAAAAAACAGTTGAAGGACTATTCAAAAATTTTCGATATGCCTATGTTTTCAAAGATACTTTGGTTTATGGTAACTTGTTAGCCGATGATTTTACATTTGTATACTGGAATTATGATCAAGGGACAAATCGGACTTGGGGTAGAGAGGAAGATATGCGTTCCACTGCGGGTTTGTTTCAGGCAGCTCAAAATTTAGATTTGATTTGGAATGAAGTTGTTCTCTCGATTGGTGATTCATTGATAAAAGACATATCGAGAGGATTTATTCTTAATATTGTTTTTTCTCCATCGGATGTAGTTAGATTGCAGGGAAGAGTGAATTTGAGAATAAAGCGGAATTCAGTAGATGATGAATGGAAAATAAGTATTTGGCGAGATGAGTCAAATTATTAAGGAGATTTATCGAGTTCAATCTGGAAAGTAGTGCCTTTTCCAATCGAACTTTCCTTCACAAAAATTCTTCCATTATGATAATCCTCGATGATTCTTTTACTGAGCGTTAGACCAAGTCCCCAGCCACGTTTTTTTGTTGTAAATCCGGGATAGAAAATCTGTCTTTTTTGCTTGAGGGTCATACCTTTTCCATTGTCAGACACAGTTATAACAATCTTGTTTCTGGAAAGCTCTGCCAGTTCAATTGAAACTCTGCCGTTTTTTGATTCGATAGCTTCAGCCGAATTTTTGAGTAAATTCTCAATAACCCATTGAAAAAGCTCTGCATTTAAATCTGAATAAAGGTTTTTTTGAAAGTTTCTTTCGATTTTTATTTTTTTACCAAGATGGGGCATTCTTTTTTCGAAGTAGTTACAAACATTATCCAAAATTTCTGAGATATTGACCCTTTTTCTTTCGGGAAGAGAGCCAATCTTAGAAAATCTTGTTGCAATCATATTGAGCCGCTCTACATCTTTTTGCATCTCATCGAGTGTTTCATTCAGCTTTTCAGGTTGATCCCTGTTATATTTAATGATTTCAATCCAAGCGAGAAGGCTCGAAATAGGCGTTCCAAGCTGATGTGCAGCTTCTTTTGCCATTCCAACCCAGACTTTCGATTCCTCCGATTTTCTGATATTACTGAATGCTATATATCCAATTATAATAAACAAGGCAATTATGAAAAACTCAATAATAGGGAACATTTCCAAATTGTCTATCAACTCAGAATGAGTATAAAAGAACTTTAATAGAATTTTTCCTTCTGAGTCCGTTACTACAATTGGCTCGTAATCCGATTTCATCTTGTTAATATAATTCAGCAGGAAATTCTTTTGTTCCTGAATAGTTTTTGAAGTGTCTATATTGATGTTCAATGTCCATTGCTCATAAGGATATATAGGGACATTATTTTCATCAGTTGTTATGATTGGAAAAGAGAGAGTAGGTGATATTTTCTCAATCAAAACATAAAGATCCTCGAGATTAGCATCAGGGTCGGTAGTTCTTTTGAAAATATCTGTATATAATTTTATGCTTTGTTGCTCTCTCTGGATGAGTTCATCAACAATGATTCTTGTATAGATGACAACAGCAAAAACAATCAACAAAGCAACAAGCATTAAAATCAGTTTGATTTGCCATTTTGTAAAAGGCAACCAGAATAGTCTGACTGATTTATTTGATGTTTTTGCCACTATTGATTATCGAAATTAAAATTTTCTATTGAATCAAAAGCAATGGTTTGCTGAAAACCGTCCTCTAATCTCTTTAGAGTAATATTATTAGAATTTTTTTCATCATCGCCCAATAACAAAGCAAACTTTGCACCCACTCTATTCGATTCCTTCATTTGAGCTTTGAAAGAGCGTCTGTTCAAATCTGTAATAACTTTAAGATTCATATTTCTTAGCTTTTTTACCAAGCTTATATAATAGTCATCATCAGGATTTAAGCCAGAAACAATAAAAATATCAGGCTTTTGTACTAATTTATCTTTTTCGATTATCTTTTCCAAGATAATGATAAGCCTTTCAACACCAAAAGCAAAGCCAACTGCGGGGGTTTGTTTAGCCCCAAACTCTGTGAATAATTGATTATACCTGCCACCTCCACCAATTGAATCCTGAGCACCAAGTTCAGAGCTTTGGAATTCGAAAACAGTATGATTATAGTAGTCAAGCCCTCTAACAAGTTTCGGGTGAATAGTAAAATCAATGTCAAGTTTTGTTAATATCTTTTTTACACCTTCAAAATGTTCTATACTTTCTTTATCTAAAAAGTCGAGTATCGAGGGTGCCGAATTTGTTATTTCTATATCTTTTTCATCTTTTGAATCAAGGACTCTTAAAGGATTTTTTTCGAATCTTCTTCGGCTGTCTTCGGATAATTCTGATAAATGATTTGAAAGATAAGCAATAAGTTCTTCTCTATATTTATCCCTTGAGTCATTATTACCAAGAGAATTGATTAGAACTTTGAAATTTTTTATGCCGATGCCTTTCAAAATATCACAAGCTAAACTAATTATTTCTGCATCACTTTCTGGGAACTCAGAGCCTATACATTCAGCCCCGTATTGATGAAACTGTCTTTGCCTTCCTTTTTGTGGTCGTTCATATCTGAAAAAAGGTCCGTAATACCAAAGCCTTAATAAATTTGACTGCTGTATTAATGAGTTTTGTATAACAGCTCTAACGAGTGGTGCAGTTCCTTCAGGTCTTAATGTAATTGATTCATTGCTTCTATCAAGGAAAGAATACATCTCTTTGTTGACAATGTCTGTTTCTTCTCCGATACTCCTGACAAAGACTTCGGTTTTTTCGAAAATTGGCGTTCTTAACTCTGAATAACCATAGCTTGATGATATTTTTTTGAAAACACCTTCTACAAAATTCCATAAATGAATATCATCGGGAAGTATATCCTTCGTTCCCCTTACTGATTGAATCATCTAAAATCCAAAAAATCTTTCTAAAAACTTTACTTGAAAACGCTAAAATATGTTTTAAATTGTTGTGTTGGCGTGTTGATAATAATATAATAAGCTCCTGAGGAGAAGTCGGTTAAATCTATTGGTATATTAAGTTTGGATATTTTGTTTTGGATTGAGTTATCAATAGATTCCAATTTTATCAATTTTCCATTTAAGCTAAAAACTTGAATATTATATATACCCGTTTCGGGGAACATAACTTCAATGTTGGTTGATTCTATGCTTGGATTGGGATAAATTTTTATGGTCTGATTTTCAAATAATTGAACAAGATTCAAAGAAGACTGACAAGGTTGGCTAACGCTTAGCCTTGAATTTGAAGGTATAGGAACAATCCAAGGTTCATTCCAATAAAAATTCAGAATTTCAACTGTGGTAAATGAATTTTCACCAAGAAGTACCTCACCAATTATTTCTGTAAGAACGCTCGGGTAATTGTATAAGCTAATACCACCGTCCTGAATTACCAAAATCCTTCTTCCATTTATAATTTCATTTGATACAATATTACCTCTTGTAACGGATGTAGGATAAAAAACTGAGGCATCAAAACTTACTTTCAGGGTGTAATTGTATTTATTATAAATTTCGAATTCGTCAAGGAATTTTATTTTTACAGGTAATTTAATTAATTGCTTGCCCAACACAGCTGAGGTATCGCTAATCCAAATTAAGTGCTTCACCTGACTTGACCCAGAAAGGTGAATAGTATGTTTAAATGGGAAAGGATAAATAAAATTAATAATTAAGCTGTCAGAAAAGTCTTTTATTATCTTTGGAGCAAATTTGATGTTAATTTTAAGTTTTTCGCCTTTTTTTAATATTACGGGAATTAAAGGCGAGGAATTAACTGAAAAGGCATTTCCGCTTAATCCAAGAACAAAAAGCTTGTCAATTTCGACATCTTCAATACTGTTGTTCGTGAGCCATATAGTTCTGATAACAGAGTCACCCGAAAGCACAAGACCAAAATTGATATCATCAAGATTATCAAGAATGACATCTTTTTTGATGAAATCGAGTTTAGTTATTGTGTAGTCATTGTTTTCTCTGCTATGGGCTAAAAGCGGATAGATGAGTAAAACAAGAACAAAATAATATTTAATTTTAGCGAACAATTTCTATTAAAATATATTAATTTCAATTTATAATTTAATAAAAATTGTTATTAATTTCAAAATTATTTTTTAACCTGCATTAATTTATTCAATTTCTGCGTTGGTGTGGATAACACATATAAATAAATACCTGAAGACATATTCTCAGAATCTACCATAACTGAATATTTACCGGGTTCAAGATAATCTTCGAGAACAGTCTTAATATTTCTTCCAAATATGTCATAAATAGTTAGTTGAGTAAATCCTTTCTCGAAAACCTCAAAAAAGATTTCGGTTTGAGTTTCAAATGGATTTGGTTTATTCTGACTTAAATATAATCTTGAGTCAGGCTCGAAAAGTCTAAGACCGCCTTCTTCGCAGAACCCCTCGAGCTTGAAAATACCGGCTTTTTCATATATTACAATCTTTGATTTGCCAACAACTGAAACATTTGATGGTTTTAGTATAGAAAGAGTGTCATTACCGAGCCCAACTTTGAATTTTAACTTTGTCAATGTTGAATCAGATAGAATAACTGGAGGTATTCTTAACCTGACAGTTCTCTGGTCAGTTGAAATATTGTCACTGAGAGTATTTTCAAGCGGTTCGAGAAGCGTTGAATTAAAGGTCAAATCAAATTCATAATAACTAATATTCGATGGGTTATAAGTTTTAGTAACATTTCTTAAATAGACAGGGATTTCAATTATTTGTTCCGGGGCACCCGTTATATCACCAATAATAATTGTTACTGTATCAGTAATAGGTTTAACACCTTCACCAAACAACAAAATTTTCGAAGGAGAGCCTTTTGCGTTATGCTCAAACTCAATGGAACCCATTGTTCTACCAATCTCTATTGGAGAGAAACGAAGTTTCATTTTATGTTCTTGATTTTGCTTCAAAACAACAGGTAAATTCCCTTCAATTATGGCAAATTGATTAGTATCCGGACCAAGCTTGGATATTTTTGATATTTGTATATCAAAAGGTGTCCTGTTTTTGACTACAGCTGTAATGAGGGTGTCTTTGAAATCTCCTAACTCTACTTTCTGAAAATCAATCACAGGGGTTACAACGTAAAGACCGGGATCATAGGAATTTCCCTTCAATATTTTTGTTATAGTCCTACCGGGAAGCGAAATATTGATATTTGCTAATCTATCTCCAATGTCTGTCGGAAGGAATCTAAGTTTGATTGAATGTGAATCCCCCGGAGCTAATTTTAATGGAGCAAAACCATCAAGAAGAGTGAAATCTTTGTCGTTAGTTCCAGAAATATCAATATCCTTGATTTCTAACTCAATAGGTAATCGATTTTTAATGAATGTTGTTATAAGTGAGTCTTTAACTGAACCGAATGCTAAAGGACCAAAATCAATATCTTTCGCTTCTACATCAGGTCTGATAATAGAAAAGACACAATCAGATGAGTCCGTCTGAAGGTCTCTTTTCTTTAAATTCCAAACTTTAGCTGTGCTGTCCCAACTTGAAGTTAGAACTCTACTTCGGTCGAAATTAAAGGTAGCGGATTGAACAGCACTTGTGTGTTCAAGAAGTTTAGCAATGAAACTTCCATTTTTAGCATTCCACATATTAGCAACAAAGTCATTTCCTGCGGTGAGAAGATATTCTCCGCTATAGTCAAAATTAGCTGAATTCAAAGGAACTATTGAAGTGTCGTGAGCAATTGAATATAATGTATCCCCTTTTTCATAATCCCATATCAATGCTTTGCCAAACCAACTTGCTGTTACAAACAACTTCATATCAGCAGAGAAACTTGCATAGGGTATAACACCATTCCTTGTGTTAAAAGTTTTTATGAGTTCAAGAGTGTTACTATCGTAGAAATTAACTAAGCCTGTATTATTAGTAGTAAAAATAACGCTCCCATCAGGACTATAATTAGCAAACCATAATTCCGCATCATTACAACAAACAGTGTCAAGCGGTGAACCGGTATTAGAATCCCAAATGATAAAACTCCTGTCCGATGAGGCAGTTATAATTTTTGAACCGTCTGGGCTAAAATTGGCTGACCTGACTGTATGTTTATGACCTCTTAATGTTCTAAGTGAATCACCAGTTCGGACATTCCAGATTATAGCAGTAGAATCATCACTTGCAGTAACGGCAAATACATCAAATTGGTCAATTACAGCGGAATTGACAAAACCTGTATGCCCTCTTAATTTGAATATTTCAACACCATTATTTGAATTCCAGATTCTCGCCAAACTGTCTTTACTTGCTGTTATTATCAAATCGCCTTCTTTGTTGAAATTAGCTGAATTGACACTTGAATAATGGTGCAAGTCAATAGTTTGACCAATATTATTGGGCCAGAGCTGAACTACACGAACAAGGCAGGAATCACTGGGTTTATCGGGAACAATCCAGCGATATTCAAGACCAACCATATCTTTGGCTAAAGTATCCCAAGTTCGCCCATTATCAGTTGAATATTCAAGCTGGATAACATCAGCAGGGAGTAATCCAGTCCATTTTACTGTGAATGTGTCACCTACTAAAAGTTTCTCACCACAATTTGGAGCGAGTAATGTTAATGTTCTTTCTTTTGGTGGAGTATTAGGATAGCCTCCAGTCATATAAAGTATCTTACCTTTGCAGGCATCGCTGTTTATCCTTAGACTGTCAAAGACAATTGCAGAATCAGTTGGAGTAAATTTTATTCTAATTGTGTGAGAAGTTCCGTTCCTTAATAATTCAGGTGAAGTGATATTACCTGAATCTATAACAAATCTTGGATTGTTAATATTAAGTGAGCTGATATTAATATCGCCATTTCTGGCTGTAAAGCTCACATTTATACTTTTACTAAGTCCCGGAGGAACTGCTCCAAATCTAAGAAAAGGAGGGGTAATTTCGAGTGTAATTTTAAATTGGTCTTTTATTTTTTCAGAAAATTTGACGTTACTACTATCTCTTTTGTTAATTATTTCAACATTATTAATATCATCACAATTAAGCTCATTAATCCAGCTAAGAGTGCAAGGTTTGAAGTTATATGACAAATAAATAAATGTATTAATAACATTTTTAATTGAAATTGAGTCGCTAACACCCTCGAACCAGTATCCTCCTGTTTGTTTGGTAATTGCTTTAATGTCATTGGAAAGATGACCACCGATGCATATTGAATATATCGAAATATCACTAACATTGGCAGCATTAACAATTTGAGAAACGCTTGCTGACCCTGCCCCATCAGTTATTAGTAAAATTATTTTTTTATTCTTTCCTGTCTTGGCTATTGAGATTGATCCTGTAGGCTCGGAAAGAAAACCGGCATCATAAATAGCACCACTTGTGTTGTTCAGAGAATTGATAGTATTTGTTAAAATAGTTTTATTGTTCGTGAACTCTCTATTTAGATAACTGACAGCATTAAAACTCGATATTGCAATTTCTGAAGTAGTTTTTATTCTTTCGATTATCTGGTTAGCAATTTTTTTTGAGGTCAAAAAATTTTTTTTCAGACTGTCATAGCTTGAAATTGATAAATCCATCATCAAAACCAAAGAAATATTATCAATTGGATTTTGATTAGGACAAGAATAATCTAATGGTGTTTGTTCTTTATTATTGCTGAGAATTTTAAAATCAGCTTTTGTTAAATTATTAATCAGCAAATCCTGAGCATTAAAAGGAAAAAGCTTTATTGACACATTTGGATAGTTGGAAAAATCCCTTTCAGTTATATACAAAGAAGACCAAAGGTTAGAAACTGCAATAAATAATATAATTATAGTAGAAATTATTTTCATTCTCATAAGTAAACTCGCTTGTTGAAATTATGCTGCCTTTCAAAAATAATAAATTTAAAACAAAAAGAACTCAAAATTAAAGAAATATGGGGAATAATTAAATCTTATCAAATTCTTTCAGCTTTTTTTATACCTTCAAGATGTAGAATTTTTTCAGTAAGCTCCTGCAAATCATCAAGATGAGTTACCTTAATTTTTAAAATTGATTTGAAATTTTCATCGGTATTGTCAAATTTAAAGCCTATTAATTTAGTATTTTTGGATTGTAAAATTATATTTGTTATGTTTTGAATATAATCTGGATTATCATTACCATGAATTACCAACTCCGTATAAAAAAATTGTTCATTAATATTATCCCATTCAATATTGATTAAATTTTTCGAATGGTCAGTAAGTTCTTCCCTTGCCTGTTGACAGAAAGAGCGATGAACTGTAATATTTGTTCCCTCTACAACAATCCCAATAATAGAGTCACCACGTATAGGATTACAGCATTTAGCAATGATTATCGGTAAGTTTGGAATTTTTATATTCTTTTTATCGGTTTCAATAACATCTTGTGATAAGTCGTAAGAATCAGATTTCCAACTAAATTTCTTTTTGATTTTTCGATAGATATTATCCATCCCGGAGTAATAATTGAGTATGGTTTTATTGTCAATTTTATTCAAAGCATAATTTTCATAAATTGAGTCAATATTTTTTAGTCCTAAATATTCAGCAAACTTGTTGAGTTCTTCCTTTGTGAAACTGATTTTAGATAAAGACAGAAAATCGTTAAACATTTTTTTGCCAATTTCAGTAATTCTTTTCGATTCTTCTTTGAGAAACTTGTTAATTCCAGCTCTTGCTCTATAGGATGCAACAAATGATAGCCATTCTTTTTCAGGCACTTGAGTTTCTGAGGTTAAAATTTCTACTATGTCTCCACTGCTTAATTTATGGTTTAATGGGACAATTTTTCCATTTACTTTGGCTCCAATGCAATGATTTCCTACTTCAGTATGGATATAATAAGCAAAATCGACGGGCGTGGAATCTTTTGGGAGAATTTTAAATTCATTGGTTGGAGTGAAAACATATATTTCTTCGAGAGCCAAGTTTTTCTTAATTGACTCAAGCAATACTTCTCGTGAGTCAGCATATTCCTGTTCAAAAAGTTCTTTTACTTCGTCCATCCAATTAGCTAAGTCTTCATCTTCAAGAATGCTTTGAGCAGGAATAAGACCACGTTTATAAACAAAGTGTGCAGCAACCCCTTTTTCAGCAATTATATGCATTTTTTTAGTTCTTATTTGAACTTCTACATTCTTTGTCTCATCGCCTTTAAATGCAATATGAAGCGATTTATAGCCATTTTTTTTGGGGTAAGAAATATAATTTTTGAAAGTTTCGGGAACTTGTTCATATAATTTGCTGATGATTCCATAGACATAAAAGCAGAGATCTTCATCGTCCGTATCGAGGATAATTCTAATTGCATAAATATCGTTAAGCTCTTCAACAGGCTTCTGACGGATTAAAGTTTTATTATAAATAGAATATATATGTTTTACACGTTTATGAATTTCAAATTTGACATTATTTTTTTGAAGTAATTCACTTTTTTTTAAATTTTCTTCAATTGGTTCGATAAATTTTTCGAGAAATTTTACTCTTTCCTGATATTTGAGTTGAAGCATTTTTTCAATCTCATAATATTTATCAGGGTGAAGAAATTTAAAAGCAAGGTCTTCTAACTCCCACTTAATTTTTCCTAATCCAAATCTATGAGCAAAAGGTGAGTAAATTTCAAGAGTTTCGCTTGATATCCTTTTTTGTTCCTCAGTTTCATAATATTCAAGATTTCTCATCAGATAGAGTCTTGCTGCAAGTTTTATGAGCATTATTCTAACGTCTTTGAATAGGGAAAGAAGAAGTTTCCTATAATTTTCAAATTGATCTATGCTCAGATTTTCAGCAACTTGAATTTTATTTATTCCATTAACGATTTCAGCGATAGTATTTCCAAATTCTGATCTTATATCTTTTAATGTGTATTTTTCACCTGAGTTGGGAATTTCGTGGAGTAAGGCACATATAATTGAAGTGAAATCTAAAGGTATTTCATTTAGCAATATCTTTGCTACTTCTAAAGGATAAGAGCAGAAAGGCTTGCCAGAGCTTAAAATTTTATTTTGATGTGATTCGAAGCACCAAAGGAAGGCTTTTCTTAGTAATTTTTCATCAATTTTTTTAAATTTAATTTTACATTCATTAACAAAAGCCTCAACCTGAGATTCCATTAACTTGGTCCTATCCTTGATATCTTCAGTGATTAAATTTTCTGAAACATTCATAAATCAAACCGTTCCTGAGACTTTGTATTAATTCAAATTATTTATGTATTAACGTTTTAAATCACATAAATTTTTTAAATCTTTAAAAAATTAATAAATAAAATTTTAAGCAATTAATTCAATTTAAAAATTAATTTTTGAATCAAGAAAAAAAGGTGAAAAAAAAGATTAGAAAGGATGTGGGTCCTACAGAATTCGAATCTGTGACCTCTTCCGCGTCAAGGAAGCGCTCTGGACCAGCTGAGCTAAGGACCCTTAAAATTTAAAATACAAAATTAACAATCTTTAACAGAATTTCAAAGAACAAACTAAATATCCATTAATTCTTTCTCTTTTTGCGAAGCTAAAGCATCAATTTTTTTTATGAAATCATCAGTAATTTTTTGGATTTCTTCTTCGCCCTTAATTTTTTCATCTTCAGTTATTTTTTTATCTTTTTCTGATTTTCGGATCACTTCAATTTGATCTCTACGGATATTTCTTATTGCGATTTTACCTTCTTCAGCATATTTTTTTGCAAGTTTAACGAATTCTTTTCTTCTCTCTTCGGTTAACGGTGGAACTGGAATTCTGATTACATTACCATCGTTCATTGGATTGAAGCCAAGGTCTGCTTGTTGAATAGCTTTTTCGATAGCTTGTAAAGTGCTTCTATCCCAAGGTTGAATTATTATGGTTCTAGCATCAGGAGCTGAAACATTAGCTACTTGAGATATGGGCGTCATTGTGCCATAGTAATCAACTTTAACATTATCAACAAGATTAGCCGAAGCCCTTCCAGTTCTGATTTTGGTTAATTGTTGTTTAGTGAAATCAAGAGATTTCGACATCATTTCTTTAGTTTTGTTTAAAGTCTCATTTAGTTCCATCTTTACCTCCTCAATAAAATTAAGAGCTAACTAAGGTTCCAAGATATTCGCCGGTAACTATTTTTTTGAGATTACCTTTTTTATTTATATTGAATACTTTCATCGGCAATTTGTGTTCTTTACTCAAAGTTATAGCAGTTTGATCCATCACCCTTAGATTTTTTTGAATAACATCTAAATAGGTAATTTCGGTAAACATTTTGGCGTTTTCGTTTAGGACTGGATCACTGTCATAAACACCATCAACTTTGGTTCCCTTGAGTATGATATCGGCTTCAATTTCAATAGCTCTGAGAACTGCCGCTGTGTCTGTAGTAAAATATGGGCTTCCGGTTCCAGCACCAAAAAGGACCACCCGCCCTTTTTCTAAATGTCGTATGGCTCGTCGTCTAATAAATGGCTCAGCAATTTGTTCCATTTTAATAGCAGTTTGAAGTCTTGTATGAATGCCAATATGCTCAAGAGCATTTTGAAAAGCAATACAATTGATTACGGTTGCCAACATACCCATATTATCGCCCGAAACCTGATGAATTCCGTGAGCTGCTGATTTTATGCCCCTAAAAATATTCCCTCCGCCAATTACGATACCAATCTGCACTCCAAGAGAGTGAACTGATTGGATTTCTTCGGCGAATGAATAAAGAACATTAGGGTCGATTCCAAATTCAAGCTCACCCATTAAGGCTTCACCACTTAATTTTAGAAGCACTCTATTATAAATAGGCTTATCGCTCATTTAAAAAATTAGTCTCCTAATGTATAGCGTTTGAACATCAAAACTTTAACTTCTTTCCCGATATACTTTGAAATATCATTGAGAACATCTGAAATTGTTTTCGTAGAATCTTTAACGAAGACCTGTTCAACTAAACACTTTTCCTGATAAAATTTCTCAAGTTTGCCCTCAATAATTCTATCAAGAAAATTAGGATTTTTTCCTTCTTTTAATAGAACTTCACGGTAGATTTCTTTTTCTTTATTTATAATATCTTCACTCACATCTTTTCTATCAATGAAAAGAGGGTTCATAGCAGCGATTTGCATTGCTATGTCTCTAATTTTGACTTTGGTTTCATCATCTGGATTAGAGATATTAATTTCGAGCAAGACTGCCAGTTTACTTCCTGCGTGGACATAATTTGAGAAATAACCATCAGTTTTAAGTGTTTCAAATCTTTTAATCTGGATTTTTTCGTTAAATTTTGCTAAAATCTCGTTAAAAAGTCCTTCAACAGTGTCATTATTGACTTTTATTTTCATTAATTCATCGCTTGTTTTGGGTTGATTTTGCAAAATAACATCAACCAAAAGGTTAGAAAAATTAACAAATTCCTGATTTCTTGCAACAAAATCAGTCTCGCAATTTACTTCCACCATTGAGATAGTTTTCCCATCATCAGTGGCTTTAATAGAAATAATACCCTCGTTTGAAGCTCTATCAGAGCGTTTAGCGGCAGTATCAATACCTTTTTTTCGCAAAATTTCTATGGCGGACTGCATATCACCATTAGCTTCGACAAGTGCCTGTTTGCAGTCGCCCATTCCTGCTCCGGTTTTAGTTCTTAACTCTTGAACTAATTGAGCTGTTATCTGTGCCATAACCTACCTTTTTAAATTAATGATAATTTTCAATTTTTATTCTTCAGTTGACGAAGTTGAAGAAGGAGTTTCTTGTGTTTCAGCTTCTACTAAGGATTTTCTGTTGCCCCCACGTCCTTTACCTGCATCGGGTTTTTTGATTTTACGTTCTCTCATTTTTCTCTTGATTTGAGGAACTTCTTCGACAACTTCTTCTGTTTCTTTTGAAGCTCTTTCTGACGATGCTTCGAGTTCGGCTCTTCGCTGACGGGCAACTTCAGTTCCCTCGATAATCGCATCTGCCATTATTTTAGTGATTAATTCAATGGTTTTAGATGAATCGTCATTTGCCGGAATAGGATAGTCGATATCATCAGGGTCACAATTAGTATCAACAATAGCTATAACCGGTATGCCCAAAATTTTAGCTTCTTTAACGGCAATATGTTCTTTTTTAATATCTACTATGAATAATGCACCGGGGAGTTGGGTCATATCTTCGATACCACCGAAAACTTTTCTCAATCTGTCTCTTTCGCGAGTAAGAAGTAGTCTTTCTTTTTTTGTGATTTTGTCAAAAGTTCCGTCAACTTCCATTTTGTCAATAGCAGCAAGCCTTTTGATACTCTTTCTGATAGTAGAAAAGTTCGTTAACATTCCTCCAAGCCATCTTTCTGAAACGTAATTCATAGAGCATCTTTTGGCTTGTTCTTCAATATGCTGTTTAGCTTGAAGTTTAGTTCCAATCAATAATATAATTTTTCCCTCGGCAGCAATTTTATTGATTGCATTTTTCGCAATGTCAATAAGAATTTGTGTTTTTCTTAAGTCAATTATATGAATCCCATTTTTTTCGCCGAAAATGTATTTTGACATTTTGGGATTCCATCGGCGTGTTAAATGCCCGAAATGGGCACCGGATTCGAGTAGCTGTTCGATTGTTACAGAATATGGCATAAAAACTCCTTAAATTGTGTTATTCTTCTGTTTCGTTCATTTTGATTGCTCAGCAAAACGCCACACACAACCAATCCCGAAACATGCTTGTAAAAAATTTATCTTTTTGAAAATTGAAATCTTTTTCTTGCTTTTTTAAGACCGTATTTCTTTCTTTCGACCATTCTTGGATCTCTTGTGAGCAATCCAGCCCCACGCAAAGAACTTTTAAGATCTTCATTGAAATTGACCAAAGCACGAGAAAGTGCAAGTTGCATAGCACCTGTTTGACCAGTTTTGCCACCTCCGTGAACTTTTGCAATGATATCAAATTTACCAACCATCTGAGTTACTTCCAAAGGTTTTAGGGCATCTTTGCGATTTACTTCCAATGGGAAATAATCGAAAAAGTCTGTTTTGTTTACTATAATATTACCGTTTCCCGGTATTATTCTCACTTGTGCTACAGAGGTTTTTCTTCTACCCGTTGCAAGTGAAACTTTCATCTAAATTCCTTAATAATTATTAATACTCTAATAAATTAATTTAAATTTAAAATTTCAGGCTTCTGGGCTGTATGTGGATGTTCAGAGCCTGAGTAAACTTTCAATTTCTTAATTATTTTCCTACCTAAAATGTTCTTTGGTAGCATT